>CAZOMB010000037.1:0-1917 GCA_964581105.1 Microcaldota archaeon | reverse complement strand
TCATCCCAAACACCCAAAAAACAGGGAAACAACTATGCATTATTGCTTTATATATGCTTAGTATGGAGAAAATATGGATTTTTGCAAGCTGGTGAATTGGACAATAATGGCATACCCAATGCCAAAAAGTAGCCCTTTATTGGCAGTACGAATGCCAATATGGAAACATATTTATAAACATTTCCTTCCTAAGCCAGCATATGCAAGTCTCTGAGCTTATTAAGCAAAATCGCTGGTGGCAAAGCGATTACAATATGCAGGCTGACAGGCACTTGTCTGAGCTTTCAAGGCTTGCCATAGTCTGGAAGCCTGAAATAATAGGCTCTTTTGATGAAGGGATATACACTCTGAGGGGCCCAAGGCAGGTCGGCAAGACAACTTGGATTAAGACAAAAATAAGGGATTTGCTGGAAAAGGAGAAGAAAGAGGACATATTTTTTTACTCATGCGACCTGATGAAGCAAAAGGAGCAGATAGTGGATCTGGTCGAAAGCTACCTTAAGTGGAACCCAAAAGGCAAGTATCTCTTCTTGGATGAAATTGCGTATGTTGAGGATTGGCAGCTTGCAATAAAGCACTTGGCTGATGCCGGGGCATTGAAAGAAAAGGTTGTGCTTGTTACAGGCTCAAATTCCCTTGATATGAAAGGCAACATTGAGCAGCTTCCAGGAAGGCTTGGCAAAGGAAAGAGGCATTTTGTATTCTTCCCAATGTCTTTTTCAACATTCATTAGGCTTGCAGACAAAAAAATAGCAAATGACATCCGTTCCAAAAGCCTTGCCAAATCCCTGAAAAAATGCGAACTATATACAGACAAGCTGAACAGCCTGCTTAGGGTCTATGCAATAACTGGCGGATTTCCAAGGGTCATTAACGAGTACCTGATGAACAAAAAGATAGATGACGACATATATGACCTGTACATAAGCTGGATAAGGGGCGAAGTGGGCAAATGGAAAAGGGAGGAAAATAGCAGCATCCAAATAATAAGGAAGATAATAGAGAGCTATGTGACACGCATAAACTGGAGCAGCATAAGGGCAGCAACAGACATTGAAAGCCACCATACAGTGTCAGGCTATGTGCAAATGCTTGAAAAAATGTTTTTGATCCAATTCATATATCCTTTTGACCCCTCAGGCTCAATGCCACTTTTCAGGAAAAACAAAAAAATATACTTTGTTGACCCATTCATATATACTGCAATGGAAAAATGGTCCTTTGGTCTTTCAGGCATGTTTGAAAAGTCAAACTTAAAGGATGAGGAAAAGCTTTCAAAGGTTATTGAAGGGGTTGTGCTTAACCACCTCGTTTCCCATGAGGCAAAAGCAAGCATTAGCAACATATTTGACTATAAGAACAGAGTATTTTACTTTAGGACAAAGAGGGGCAAGGAAATAGATTTTGTGGTAAAGCGCGGCGACAGCATTGGCTATGTTGAAGTAAAATGGAAGGAAAAGGGCAAGGTTCCAAGGGGCTTTGAAGGACTTGCCCTGACAAAAAATGAGCTGGACCTTAAGAGCAAGAGAATACCTGCAAGCTTTTTCCTGGCACTTGATGAGCACTATGAAAATCTTGTGTTTTCATAGGTGTGAGCACATGGCCAATACCAGCAAACTCTTTATATACTTTACTTGAGCCTTTTTTCAGAGGTTGTGGATTAAGTGAGAATTTACCTATTATTCGCAATATTGCTGCTTCTTTTCCCCTCTGCAACAGGCCCACCCATGTGCGACGAAAACTCAACAAACTGCACGCCCTTTGAAGCCAACCTTTCCCTGAACACAACCCAGAACATTTCCCTGAACACTACAAATTTCACAAACCTGACAAACCAGACAACAAACACATCCACAAATCAGTCCCAGAACCTCTCAAACCAAACAGCTAACACAACTAACTCAACAAACCTCTCAA
>CAZOMB010000036.1:0-2169 GCA_964581105.1 Microcaldota archaeon | reverse complement strand
CCAACGCCCTTGATTTTCTTGCATTCTTCCTCAAGCTTGTCAGCCCCGCCCTCGCCATCAGGAATAATGAACACTACTTTTAGTGCCTTTAAGCCAAATGCTATTTCAACATCCTCAACCTTGTGCGGCTTGAGCTTTTCTGCAAACTCCTTTTTCATTTCCTCAAAGCCTTCCGCACTTTCAGGCATTATTCTCATTGTGACTGCTACTTGCCCCATAAAAGCACCTTATGGCCCCTGCCTTGAGCATGATTTGCATATGTAAGGAGTTGAAATCTGCCTGCAATGAGCGCACCTGACTATTTTTGAGCCGCATTCAGGGCAAGGGAATTCAGAATAATTCCTGGTCTGCTTTCCACAGCTTGTGCACCTTTTGAGCATTCATATTCACCTTTTTGTGACGAGATTAGAAGCAATAGGAATAAAAGCCTGAGCCTTTGGTGGCTTTTTATAAATTACAAATGGAAAAAGGCAGCATGGCAGTCAAAGACACAAAAACAGAGGCATATTTGCACCTTAACAGGCACTGGAAGTCAGTCTGCAAGCTTCTTTTGGGGGGAGAAGTGGGCGAGCTTTCGCAATACTCTTCCTGGCTGTATGAAGAAAACGGGCCAAGGCTAATCAAAAAGTCAGATATTTCAGGAAAAGAAGTGGTTTATGCCAGCAAAAACTACTCAGGCAAGTCAAAATGGGCGAGCTTTGACGAGGTTGACATGGACAAAAAATATCCCCCGCTTTCAATAAACGAAATAAAGGACATTGACTCGCTCTTTGAGGCTGTTTCAGAAAGGGCAGTTTATGCAGGGAACATGGTCCTGGGAAACTCAAAATTCGTTGAGGCAAGCACCACAATAACAGATTGCTTCTATGTTCTTGGCTCAGAAAGGACAGCATACACAAAATATGCTGCCTATTCAACAAGAGGGGGCTACAGCGACTATGTATTTGGCTGCTATGGGTTTGGTCCAGTGCACTTTTGCATAAGGGCAAAAGGAGGCTGGGAGATAACCCGCTGCTTTTCAACAACAAAGGTTGACTTTTCAAATGACTGCTATTACTCGCACGGGCTTTCCAATTGCTCAGACTGCATGTTCTGCTTTAACCTGAAAAATCAGAAAACCTCAATTGGCAACCTGCAGCTTGCAAAAGAAAAATACCTGCAGCTCAAGAAAAAGCTTATCTCAGAAATGCGAGGCCAGCTCATAAAAGACAAGCGCCTCCCATCACTTGCTGGGCTTGTCTCTTTATCAAAGCCTGATTACTCTGAACTCAAAAAAGCCATGAAAAAGCCAGGGTTTGGCGCGTGGAAACAGGAAAACAAAGACAAAACCAGGATAGAAAATGCCTTTTCGCGAACAACCAAGCTTTTATTCGGAAAGTCACATGGGCCTATTGACAAATACTCAAAATGGCTGGAAAAAAACTCAACAATCACCCTGAAAAAGGCAAAATCCTGCGCATCAGGGGTCCCCTTGATCCTTCCTGACTATGCAAGCTTTATCAAATACCCTGAAGACAGGCTGCTTTCTCAGGATGAGGCAGACTTTGTAGGTGAGCACCTGTCTATTTCAGAGCAAGATGCTGCAGAGCTTTCAATGAAAAACACACAGGACAAGCTCTCAAAAATAGCATTTTTCTCCCCATCATGGCTTTCAGGAAAGCTGAAAAACAACATTGATTCCCCATTATGCATTGATGCTGTTGACTGCTACCATGGCATCCTTTACTTGAAGTCAGAGCTTTGCGCATTTTGTTTCTGCCCAAGAAGCTGCGACTACTCATTTGGCTGCAAGGAGGGAAGGCACACCTCATTTTGCATAAACTCGCATTTTTCAACAAAGATAATGCGCTGCTTTGAGGTAGACAGCTCAAACAACTGCACAGACTGCTACTTTTGCCACAATGTTGAAAACCTTCAAAACTGCATGTTCTGCTTTAACACAAAAAACAAAAGCTATGCAATAGGAAATGTAGTGGTAGGGAGGGAAAAATACCTTCAGGCAAAAAAAATACTGCTTGACTGGATAAACTCAAGGCTTGAAAAAGAAAATGGGCTTGGCATTGACATCTACTCAATTGCTGAAAAAAAGAAGGAAAAATAGGGGTAAACTAAGTTCCTGAGTCTTTTTTGAGCTTTTCAGCCTTGTCTGTTTTTTCCCAGGTAAACTCA
>CAZOMB010000035.1:0-4326 GCA_964581105.1 Microcaldota archaeon | reverse complement strand
TGTTTGTAAGCCCTATGCCTCTTCCTTCCTGCCTCATGTAAAGAACTACACCTTGCTTTAGCTTTCCTATTTTCTTAAGTGCAGCCTCAAGCTGAGCACAGCAGTCGCAGCGAAGAGAACGGAATACGTCGCCTGTAAGGCATTCTGAATGTATTCGAAGGGGGACTTGTGACTTGCCCCTTACATTTCCCTTTACAACTGCGATATGCTCCTTGCCATCGATTTCATTGCAAAACGCAAAAACAGTGAACCTGCCATAGCGGGTAGGGAGCTTTGCCTTTGCAATTACCATTAACTTTTTCCTTGATTTGCACTCTGACATAGTTAAGCCTCCTGAAAAGCCCGCACAATGAGATAGAAGAAGCAAGTTTAAAACCTACCTACTTTTTTTTGACAGACCAAAAAAATGCGAGAAAACAAGATCAACCCTTTTGAAGCCCTGATTAAGAAGCTCTTGTGCTGCTTTGAGAGCATCTTTATCTGATTCTTTTCCCATGCTTGCAATCACTGCCCCTGCCTTGTTCCTTTGGAAAAGTTCGAAAACAAAAACATAAATCGTTCCTTTTTTTGTGTATTCTGTAAAGCGCTTTACATCCATATGCGCTTTTCCAATCAGCTTACGGTTAACAAAACCAAGAAGGCATTTCACCTGCTCATCATGGTCTGTGTGATAGTGAAAATCCACGACCTTTCCATCCAAAAATTCAACATGAACTCCGTGCTTTTCAATATATTCATAATTTGCATCATGGAGATGATAGTTGCCGCTTTTTTTTCTAAAAGGGTGTTTTGATTTGAGCTGATGAAGCTCCTTTTGCCTGTATTCCTTATTAAAAAGGCACTGCAAATCGATTTTTTCCCTTATATCTTCCCTTTCTGTTCCTTGTTTTGTTCCAATGCTTGTATTTTTGTAGTATATTGCAGACCCGTTACAACCAGTTTCTGTCTTAATTTTCACTTGGCTAATAGTGTGGGGGATAGCATATAAACATATGTCACAAAAGCCCTATCTCAATGTTTTCCACAAATACTCAAAGTGATCCTTGTAATTTTTTGCTATCTCCTTGCCCTCAATGACAAATGCAAACAGGCTTTCAGCCCAAAAGAGGTTTGCAACGCAATTGCCAAAAATCGCAATTACATTTGGAGAGCCAAACTCTGGGGGAAGCGTTTTTACCTCATAATACTCCTTTGGGGTGTCATAATTTGAAAGGAATTTTTTCGGGACTGTAACTATGTCGTGCATCATTATTTTCCGGGCAATTCTTTTTTCAGTGTACCGGCTCCACCATTGCTTGCCAACATATTTTACTATTCCCCAGTTCCCGCCTATGTAATAATGGTCCTTATATTCGAGCATTGCATTGAAAAGCGACTTTACGCCCTCTTTTCCCCTGTAAATGCGGACATCAAATTCAGGCTTGGATGACCTGTATTTTTTCAAAAGAAGAGGAAGCTCACTCTTAAGCTCTGCCTTTTTTTCCTGTATTTGCTTTTGCTGGTCATCAAAATATTCCATTAGTGCCTTTGGGTCTGCTGCCCTGTATATTTTGTGCTTGTTTTCATTGCAATAGGAAACAAGCCCCTTGCTTATGAGCTTGTTTATGATATCATATACATTGCGCCTCTCAAGCCCTGTATTCTCATGTATTTGCTGCAAGGTAGCAGAATCAGAATTCAGTATTGCATCATAAACCCTGCTTTCGCCTTCTGAAAACCCAAGCTTCTGAAGCACACCCATGCAATCTACCTTTAGTGGTATTGCTATAATACCACATTATATTAAATATATGCCCAACCATAACACAGCATGGCAAAAACAACAACTCATGATATTGCATACAATGAGCTTGACAGGCAGTGGAAAGCAGCCTGCTCAATGCTTCTTGGAGGAGAAGTAGGCGAGCTTAGCCTGTATGAGCCCTGGCTTTCATCCCTAAAGGAAAAGCAGGGCAGGGGAAGCTCTGTTGTTTCAGGAAAGCCGGTTGAATATGCTGTTCCTGACTATTGCCCTGGAGCAAAAGGCATTGGCTTTGAAGAGATAGACTTTGGAAAGAAGTTTTCCCTTTCAATGAATGAGATCAAGGATATTGACTCTCTTCTTGAGGCAATACAGGACAGGGCCTGCTATGCAGGCAACATAGTGCTTGGCAACTCAAAATTCATATCAGGCTCATCCTCAGTGATTGATTCATTTTATGTGCTTGGCTCAAATATGGTAAGCGAATCAAAGTGCGTTGCCTATTCATCCATAATAAAGAATTCTGAGTTTATATTTGGCACAACCCTTGAGGACTACTCAAAGTTCCTTGTCAGGGGGTCTGACACTTACAACAATAACAGGGCTCTTGAGATATGGTCAACTTACCTTTGCTCTGACGCATATTACCTGCTTCGCTGCGAAAACTGCCATGACTGCATGTTTTGCTTTAACTTAAGGGGCAAAAGAAATGCAATAGGCAACCTTGAGCTTGAAAAGGGCAAATACCTTGGAATAAAGAAAAAGCTGGTTTCTGAAATGCGCCAAATGCTTGAAAAGGACAAAAAGCTGCCCTCTCTTATTGAAATAGTCGCAAAAGCTGATGGCAAATGCACGCCTGAAGAAAGAAAAGCCATTGCAGCAAGGGGAAAAAGGCCTGAAGAAAAATCCTCAAAAAAGCCGATTGAAAATGCTTTTGCAAAGGCAAGTGAAGTAATATTCGGAAAAAAGCTTGGCCCTATAGATGATTATGGCCCATGGCTTTTGCAGCACGTGAAAGCATGCAAAGAAGCAAGCTCTGCAATAAGCGACAAAAAGACCCTGCTTGGGGAATTTACCCCATTTACCCTGTTCCCAAAAGACAGGCTGCTCACAATGGAAGAAGGTGATGTTGCAGGCCACATCCTCAAAATAAGCGAGAAGGAGGCTGAAGAATGCTCAATTGAAAATATCCACAAGTCAATAGGGAAAATAGCTTACTTTGCATCAGAAATCAGGCTTGGGGAAAACTTTAACCTGCTTAGAACGTTTCTTGGCTACAAGGCGCACAACTGCTATTGGGGGGGGATTTTCTCAAATACAAAGTATTCTGCATTTTCGCACTTTGCAAGGAATTCAGACTATATGTTTGGCTCGACCCTGTCATATGGCTGCACCTTGTGCATAAACTGCTACAACTCAAACAATATTTCCCGCTCATTTGAAATGGACTCGTGCTTTAGCTGCTCAGACTGCTATTATTGCCACAATTGCGAGAATTTGCAAAACTGCATGTTCTGCTTTAATGTAAAAAACAAAAAATATGCGATTGGAAATGTGGAGGTTGGAAAGCAAGAATTCACGAGAATAAAGGGGCTCTTGCTTGGGAAGCTTTTAGCAAGGCTTGAGGCAGAAAAAAGGTTTGCCACTGACATATACAATATTGGCTGCAGGAAAAATTCACAAAGCCTCTAATCCTCGCAGAACAGGCTTGCCGTCTTTTACAAATTCCATTGCTTTTTCAAAATCAGTTTCTGCCCCCTGCTTTTTGAAGTAGCTCACAAGGTTTTGCACGTCTCTTCGCAGGAAATCTTCTGCCCTTGGGTGGGCCAAAAGGACAGCCTGGGCACAGTCAAGCAGTTTTAGCCCGTCATCAGTTACCAATACATTGTACTGGCTTATGTCAGAGTGCACAAAACCCAGCTGGTAGATTTTTTTCACCTGCTCCAAAAGGAACTGAAAGTCTTTTTGAGGATTTTCGCTGCCAATTCTTGAAAGCTCTGAAAATGCTATGCTCTTTTCCCCGAAAAACTCCATTACCACTATGTTTCGCAAAAAGCCAAGAGGCCTTGGAACAGCAACTTTGCCTTTGTAAAATGTCTTTAGGTTTGAAAACTCCTTTCTTGCCCATGCAATTATTGTCTCATACCTCTTTTTTGAAGTATTTGAAAAGCGGGGGTCGCCATCCAAATACTGGTGCATTCTTATGAAGTTAGAGGTTTCTATCCTGTAAATCTTTACTGCCACTTTTTCCCCATTTTCCTTTGTTGCGCAAAATACGTTTGCCTCTTTTCCTTTTGCAATTGGGTAATCAAGGGTATCAAAAAGCCCAAGCTTTCGCAGCTTTGTTATTGCAAAAAGGGTTTGCCTGTCAAATACATCCTCTTCCAGCCTGTGCTCTGCCTTTGCAACTTTCTTTTCCCTTTTCGGCCTTTTCCTCTTGGAGAGCTTTCTTGCCATGCCATTATTTCAGAAGAAGCTGAATATATTGGTTACTGCTTAATTTCTTGAGGGCTCATCCAAGCTTACCAACATCCTGCTCCAGCTTACTGAGAAACCATCCGGGCTCCAGTTTCCCACCTCCTCGG
>CAZOMB010000034.1:0-4833 GCA_964581105.1 Microcaldota archaeon | reverse complement strand
AAGGAAATGCTATTGACATGGCAGTTGGAATTGTCATTGGAGTGGCATTTGGAAAGATAATTTCATCCCTTGTCAAAGATGTCATAATGCCTCCAATCGGCCTTCTTTTGGGAGGAGTTGACTTCTCAGAGCTGTTCATAGACCTGTCTGGCAAAGGCTATGCAACCCTTGCAGCTGCCCAGGAAGCAGGTGCAGCAACGCTCAATTATGGGCTGTTCATCAATACAATTATAGAGTTTGTCATAATCGCATTTGCCATCTTCTTGGTAGTAAAGCAGATCAACAAGATGAAGGAAAAGGAGCCGGCTGCCCCGAGCACAAAGGATTGCCAGTATTGCATGTCAAAGGTTCCAATAAAGGCAACAAGGTGCCCTAACTGCACTTCACAGTTGAAGAAATAAGTCGATAAGAAGAAAAAATAGGTGGGAAAATTGGCGAGGCTTAGGACTTGAATAAGTCCCTGACTGCCTGCTCAACATTTTCCTTTGTCTCTGTGTCCATTTCCTCTTGAGTTATCTGCGTCTCTTCTTGCACTGGCTGTTCTTGCTGGGAAGGGGATGACAGAAGGGATGAAATGCTGATTGACACTGCTGCATTGCAGGTTGGGCAGCGTGCTGACAAGGTCAAATCTTCTACTGTCAGGTCTGAGGAAAATTCAAATGAATTGTTTGCCCCGCATTTGCAGGGAATGTACTTTTTGAGCATAACCATCATATCACCAATGGCAGATTCGAAGATGTAGTTAATAATGGTTATTCTACTGTTATTGGTTTTAGCTAAAGAACCAGGAATTTTGCCTTTGCAATCATTGCCGGAACCGCAGGTATTCTGGCCTTTTGTTCAATAGAGTCTATTTTTTCTTATCATTTCATACTCTTTTGGAGTCAGGTATTCTTCCCCGCATTTTTGGCAGACACATGAGGTGATGTCTGAAACTACGTACTTTCTTTTGAAGACTTTGCTCATGCCTGAAACTTTTTTCATCTTTGTCTTGCAGTTAACGCATTTTGGAGCGCTCATATTTTTTCACCTTTTTGTACCGCAAGCATAATCGAAAGTGGCCGAATTTGCATTTTGAATACAGTCATACAAATCATCTTTGATTGTTTTGCCAAATTTAGTCAGCGTATAATCACGATTGAGTATGCCCATTTTTCGGAAAGAACTTTTTACCCAGGAGGCGGCGGAAGGTTGTTGCCCAAACAAGAACCTTACCCCCCCTATTTTAGATATCCTGGAAAACAGGCGTTTTCTTCTCTTAGGGTAAAACTTGAATATCTTATTTTTTAATAAAGGTAGATTATTTAATATTTCCATTGCGCCTATGCGTATGTAGAATTTGTTGTTTTGTTCCTTGACAGCCCTGAATCGCAGACCGGTCACTTTCAATATTCTCTCCAAAATTGGGCAATCCTTCCTATTAGTAGCTATTTGGATGTGTGCCCTCTGCTTAGCATTAACAGTACCATCACCTTCCAGAACACCACAGATAAAATCTATGGCTAGTTTCCGATTTTTAGTGGAAAGGATACATTGAATCAATGAGGATAAAAGAACATTGTAAAATTTTAAAACTGCCAGCCGATGTTCTTTTATCACCAAAGTGCCTGCTTCGTTATATTTTGTGGCATGGCCAGTAAGTGAGTGATGCATCCTGATTTTTATCCCGGTTAGATCTGAACTAGATGCTTTTTGCCATTTTTTGACCAGTTTTGAAGATTCAAATTTGCTATTCATAAGAGTATAACTGAGTTCAAAAGCAAGCTTCGTATTCTTGATTAAGTACCTGTGCATTTTCAAGTAATAATGCGCCTGCTCTTGAGTCGAAGCGCATATCCCCCAACTGTTCCCTTTTTTTGTTCCATCAGCAAAATAAGCACCGAAATATAACGCAATTTCTTCATATGAGATATGTGTGGGGATTACTATGGATTTTTTCTTTCCATCAAAAATTGTCAATTCTTTTTCATTGATTTTGAATAGTGTGTTGCCAAATAACTCTTTTAGATCTATACCTCCAGCTTTTGATTCTATTCTTTTTTCCAATTTCCTTTTGAGTTGAATTTGCAGATATTTATTCGAATACCCCTTGCCAAGGATACTCATAAATTCTACAGTATGCTTTCTTTTTCTCTTGATTATTTTTAAAAGAAGAGATTGTTTCTTACTATCACAGATGATATCTGTGAGAACGATGTCGCCAGTTTCAAGGGAGAAGTTTTTTCCATATTCGATTGGAAAATATATTCGCCCATCGTCTCCAGCTTTTGTGCCAAAACCCGACAGCCTCTCAATTCGCAAGGCGATTATCTTTCCAAATAAGTCATATTTTTTTGAGAGATTTGAAGGGATGTATAATCCTTCTGCGCCATCCAATTTTACGACTTTTGCAAAAAATATCTGCTCACTTTTATCTGTGCTAAATGAAACTTTGATTTTTTCACCTAATTTTAGCATGGATGAGGATGGTAATTTGGCAAAACCCGTTCCAGAACCATTTCCCTTTTTCACGATACTTTTGAATTCGAAGATCATATAATAAAGACGATGAGAAAATTTATAAATTTATTCCACTGTGCAACTCTTTGCGAGATTTCTTGGTCTATCTGGATCTTTCTTGAGTTTTACTGCCATGTAATAGGCAAGAAGCTGCAGCGGGATTGAGTATAAAATTGGGATTGCTACTTCGTCTATTTTTGGCATTTTGAAAGAGAGTGTTGATTTTGAAAGGGCCTCCTCTGAGTCAGACAGGACCACCAGCATTGCATTTCTTGCCTTGCACTCCTGTATATTGGAAATTGTTTTTGGCAATGACCTGTCTGATGGGGCAAGTGCCAATACCACCACGTCCTTTTCAAGCAAAGACAGGGGGCCGTGCTTTAGCTCCCCTGCTGCATATGCTTCTGCGTGAAGGTAGGTTATCTCTTTGAGCTTAAGGGCCCCTTCAAGGGCTGCCGGGAATGAAAGGGCCCTGCCTATAAAGAAAAAGTCCCTGTGGCTTACCAGCTTGTCAGCGATTTTTTCTATTTCCTTTGAGCGCGAGAGGATTTTTTCAATTTCCTCTGACAGGGAAAAGAGCTCTTTTGCCTTTTTCTGCTCTCCTGCAAGGGAAAGCACGATTTTTGTGAGTGCTGCCAGCTGGCAGGTGAATGACTTTGTTGCAACTACTGCAAGCTCTGGCCCTGCGCCTATTATTACGTTTGCATCAGCTTCCCGGTAAAGCGAGCTTCCGACAACATTGGTCACTGCTATTATTTTTGCCCCTGATTTTTTTGCAAGCCGAACAGCTGACAAAGTATCCGCTGTTTCCCCTGACTGGCTTATTGCAATTGCCACTTTTTCATTTCCTGTCCTGGTGTATGAGAATTCTGAGCCAAGCATTACATCGCATGGAAGTGAGAGCTGTGATTGGAGGAGATACTTGAATACAAGCCCTGCGT
This sequence comes from Microcaldota archaeon, assembly GCA_964581105.1. Taxonomy (GTDB): domain Archaea; phylum Micrarchaeota; class Micrarchaeia; order Anstonellales; family Anstonellaceae; genus UBA10161. The sequence goes on along the minus strand of CAZOMB010000034.1, from coordinate 1,393 downwards.
AATAAGAGGTTCCGCAGGCAATTACTGTTGCCTGGTTTTCATTTTTGAGAATAGAGACTGCCCTTGACACATCTGTTGAGAGAGCTTCGCGGATTTTGCCTTCCTGCTCAACTATTTCCTTTAGCATAAAGTACTCAAAACCCTGCTTTTCAGCCATTTGCGCGCTCCAAGTGACTGTGTGCTCTTTTCTTTGCACTTTTTTCGCCCCTGCGTAAATTTCATAGCCTTTTTCTGTTATTTTAGCCCTGTCATTATCCTCCAAATAAACAACCTTTTTCGTATGCTCAAGCAAAGCAGGGACATCTGATGCAACAAACATCTCATTTTTCCCTATGCCAATCACAAGAGGGGGGCCGTTCCTTGAGACATGTATTGCCCTTTCCCCTTCCCTTATTACAACCAATGACCAGGAGCCTGAAAGCCTTGAGACTGCTTTTTCAAATGCCTTTCCAAAGTCAGGCTCTTTTTCTGATTCATCCCCAATAAGATGGGCTATTGCCTCTGTGTCTGTTTCAGATGAGAATTTGTGCCCTTTTTTGACAAGTTCTTCTTTCAGCTGGTCAAAGTTCTCAATTACGCCGTTGTGAACCAAATATATGCTGCCTGCTGAGTCGCTGTGAGGATGCGCATTTTGCTGTGTGACCTTGCCATGGGTTGCCCACCTTGTGTGGCCTATTCCCATTGTCCCCTTAAGCTGCAAAAAGTCCTTTTTGCCGTGTATTTGGTCAATCCTTCCAATGTCTTTTATTACTGATATTTTTTTGTCAAGGGTTGCTATGCCTGCAGAGTCATAGCCCCTGTATTCGAGCTTCCTTAATCCTGAGAGTATTATCTTTGAAGCCTCCTGGCATCCAATGTAACCTATTATGCCGCACATGAAAATTCCCAATTAGGGTCTATCTGCAAGAGTTCTAAACCTTTTCGCCTATTGCAAATGTCCTTTTCATAGAGGTTATTCTTACTTTTGCCTTTTCCCCTACCTCTGCATTTGCAACAAAGACCACAAAGCCCTCATAATGGGCTATTCCGTCCCCTTTTGAGCCCTTTGCGTCAATTGTCACTTCATATTCCTTTCCCTCTTCAACAGGCCTTCCTATCCCTTTCATAAGACCCCTCCTAACTGAGATAATTACTATGGATAGTTATATATAATGTGAATCACCAGCACCTAAAGGTACCAGTTTCTTGCTTCAATGACAAAGTTTTTTCTTCGTCTCCACAAGCGTTACTTCCGGCAATCCCTGCCGTAGCTCGAATGAGTATGTTGTGTGCAGCGTTAATATCTCTATCGATTGACAAGCCACAAAAAGGACAGTTATGGGCCCTTTCTTTCAGAGATTTATTGACAATCTCATGGCATCTGCTGCACTCCTTTGTTGTTCCTCTTGGGTCT
>CAZOMB010000033.1:0-5114 GCA_964581105.1 Microcaldota archaeon | reverse complement strand
ATATGACCCTTGCATGAGCTGCGCCACGCATTTTTTGAAAATAAAATGGAAAGAGACAAAGTCAAAGGGAAAGTAAAAGCTTACTCACTTCTCCCAAGCTCTCTTTAACTGGCTTTTTGGCAGGAACCCCAATTATTACTGCTTTTTCCAGCTTCCCTATTTTTTTCAAAAGAAGCAAGTTCCATCCCAAGTCAAAGTCATGCAATGAGTATGCCTTTTGTACTTCAAGCTCATCAATGGTCACAAGCCTTGGTTTTTCCAGTCCCACTACAGAGTCAAGTATTACCAGCTCTTTTCCCTCTTTTTCCAAATCCTCTGCAGTGTCAAACCTCTTGAATTCAATTCCATCTAATTTTCCATCAAGTTCATTGGCTATCTTCAAAGCAGCAGAATCAATTTCAACAAGCGGGTTTCCAAATACCAGGACTTTCATGAAGATAAAAGGCAGGCAAAGGTAAAAAAGCCATTATAAACATTGCCTTTTCAAGGGGTAAGGGGGGATAATATGGCAGGTTTGAACAAGTTAGCATTTGCAGTTTCAATATTCTCTTTTCTTGCATCTTTTTCTTTTGCAACTTCCCATTCTGGCGATGGAACTTATGAACTTAATATCTCAGACACAGTAGAATCCTCAAACGGCTTTTTGGTTGAAGTTGAAAACATAACCTGGTATTATGGCCAGAGGCAGGAAGTTGTTGTGCAAAGCGCAGTCTACCAAATAAGCTTTAATGGCTCCCCAGTTGCAAACCCCACCCTTGAGCAAGGAGAGAGCCACACAGCATCTGTTCTTGAAGGCTCAGAAAATGTCACTGTAACTGCTGATGAGCTTGGCTACAGAATATACAGCGCAACTGCATACATAGTTGTGCCATATGCAGTGACAACAGTAGCATCAGCAAGCGGGCCAGTGCCAGAGCCTGAGCCAGAGCCAATAATTGATGTTGAAATTACCTCTGTATCAGAAACCCCTGACAAGTTCAAGGTTGACATTGAATGGGAAACAAATGTATCTGCAAACGGGACAATTTTCCTTTCAAAAACAAGCGGAGGCTCTGTTTACAAGACAGCAAAAGAGTCTGACTTTAACACAGAACAGTCTGACACAATAACAGGCCTGAAATCATACACTAATTACTATTACTATATAGAGGCATGCACTGAAAACAGCTGCGTGCAAAGCGAGGAGCAGCATTTCAAGACATTGCCAGTAATACCAGTGATAACAGATGTTAGAACAACAATAATCACTGACGAGACTGCAACAGTTATCTGGAACACTGACGTATTTTCTGACTCAACTGTTTTTTACAGGAAGCTTGGCACAACAGAATGGATACAGGTGCCGCCTCCACAAGTATATGACTATGAAACCCTTATGCAATACCTTATTTTTGATTTTATACCTCCAGAAGACCCTGAGCAGGTGGTAGAGATAATAGGCCAGCCAATTACAGGGGGAATACCTGCAAAGCTTCCTGACATCAGCATCATACAAAACAAGGGGTTGCTTTCAATGCCTTCAAAAGTTGTAAGCTTTTCCCCCTATGGATTTAGCGAAACAGGAACAATAAGCTTTGCAGGCGGCCCTCTTCCCTATTACTCTGCTGAAATACAAAGCCCTGCTGATGCTGAGTTTGAATACAATTACAATGTTAACAGCCAATTTTTGGACAATGCAGTAGTTGACACGGCAATAATGGACCTGATAATACAGCAAAGCCATGCAGTGCTGCTTTCAGGCCTTGAGGATGACACAACATACCAGTACAAGGCATCCTCATGCGCAGACTTGTGCACAAACTCATCAATATACACATTCAAGACAGAGCTTACCTTGTATCCCCCATACATTGCAATGAGCACATACCCGACAAATGTCAACCACGGGAGCAGCACAACAGTTACAATGAGGGCATTTAGCTACAACCCAGGAGGAACAATAACAGATGCCTCTCTTTCATGGAATGACGGAGGCACAAAATCGCTTGTTCCAAAGTTTGGTGGTGACGCAGACTCAATCCTTCCACACACGCTTTCAGAAAAGGCATTGGCAAGCATAACATTTGACAATACAGGCTCGCACACACTGACTTTTGAGGTAACAGACAGCTTTGGCCTTTCATCTTCAATGGGCGTAGTTGTGACAGTCAACCCAAAAGCAGCATGCACAGGGACCTCAACAAAATACTACCCAACAGACACGCCTTGCACAAATGACTGGCCAGACAGCGGAGGCTCAACAGTTGACTATAACAATGGGATAGGCGCGTGCCATGCATTTGAAGTATGCGATGACGGGCTTGACTATATGATTGAAGATGCTGAGAACTGCTGCAATGGCAAAAACTCATTTTCCTCAAACCCGCCTCAAAACCATGGGTATGGCTACAGCAAGCAAAACACATGCGATGCAGCAAGGGACAAGGCCAGGACATCTGGCCCATTAACTTCACTAACAGCCTCATCAACAATGAAACTTTGCAAGGCAGCCTACCTTACATATGGGATAGGCTCGCAGGCAGTTTATGTAAAAGACTATTATATCGGGGAGTGCTGCTGCAAGGCAGCATCAATCTGCGACTCACACCCGCATTACCAGGCAGGTCCATGGCCGCAGAGCAACATACACTTCAATGAGCTTTGGTGCTATTATTATGACTGGTGGATATTTGGAAAGTCCCCAAAGGACGGGTGGTACCACAGTGACACAAACCCTGAGAGCAATAACAATGCTTTGGCAGACAACCCAGCGCATGCAACAGTGAACAGGCTTAACACAGGAACATGCGTTGACTATGGGTTTGTTGTTGCAACTGCGTTGAGAAAAGCAGGATACAGCAAAAATGAAGTCATGGCAATCAGAACGCCAGGCCATGTTTACAATGCAGTGTGGCTGCCTGGCGACACAAAGTATTCGTTCATTGACACAGTGGGCAATAATGGGGGAGACTTTTTCACTGGCCCTGGCTGGGACTGGACTTCTGGCGGGGACCACTATGACCACTGTGACTACAATTCAAACAAGTGCTCAAATGACTGGGGCATGAGAAGCTGCCCGTCAAAGAGCAATATGTGGGGGTGCTGAATATGAAAAAACAAAACAAACTTTCATACATGCTTGTGGCACTGGTGCTTTTGGCAGGCTTTTGCTTTGCAGAAACAGTGGCATCAGAAACCACAACACCTCCAGAGCCATTTACTGGCTCTCTTGAAGTAGTGAAAACCGGGCCAGAGGCTGTGACAATTGAAGAACAGTTTGACATAACCATAAAAGTCACAAATACAGGAAGCACCCCAACAGAAATCTACGTAGTTGAGGCAGTTGTGGCAACGCCAATTTCCCCAAAGCCAGAGCTTTTTGACACAGTTGACCAAGACTACCATGCAGCGGTTCCACCATCTCTCACCTGGTCATCGCCCCTTGCTCCAGATACAAGCAAAACATTTACATACACAATAAAGGCTGCAACAGTTGGAGAGCTTTCAATTGGCCCAACAGTTGTTACAGTGCCAGGAGCAAAGTTTTACTCAAACAGCCTTTTGATTGATGTCCCCTGCACAGACAAGCCTGAGTGTGATGAATCAATTGGAGAAACGCCAATAACATGCCCAGAAAAATGCGGAGGCGACCCAGAGTCACCGCCTCCCCAGGCGCCTGAGCAGGAAGTAATACCAACCCCTGACATTGGAAAAGTGCCAAAAGGGCCTAACTCACCTCCAACTCCTGATGAACAGCAGACAATAGCTGAGAAAGGCAACCTGCTTCTTGTTGCATATGCAGTAATTGCTCTGATTATACTTGGAATAGCATACTATGCATACAAGAATTTTGCAGGAAAAGGCAAAAAAGGCAAAAAGAAGAGCAAGTAAATTTGGGTAGCCTGCCTTTTATTCTTTATTTTTCAAACTCTCAGCCATGGGAGGCTTGGGAAGTGCAATTTCTACCCTGAAAAGAGGCAGCTTCATAGTGCTTCATGACGCAAAAGGCAGGGAGGACGAGTCTGACTTAATCTGCCTGGCTGAGAAAACAACTCCTGCCAAGGTTAGGAAGATGAGAAAAGAGGCAGGCGGCTTAATCTGCCTTGCAATTGACTCTGCTTCAAGCAAAAGGCTTTCTCTCCCTTTTGCAGTTGACATGCTCAAAAAAGCAGGAAACCCTCTTCTATTTTCCATGGGCAGCAAAATCATGAAATATGGCGACAAGCCAGCATTCACAATTTCAATAAACCACCTTTCCACCTTTACAGGCATAACTGACAATGACAGGGCAAAAACAATCAAGGAGTTTGGAAAGCTCATTGCCAAAAAAGGGAACAAAAGCGACTTTAAGAAAAACTTCAGGGCAATTGGCCATGTATTTCTTCTGACCAGCAGCGGCATTGGAAAAAGGAGAGGCCACACAGAGCTTTCAGTTGAGCTTGCCAGAATTGCAAAAGCAACACAAGCAGTGGTTCTTTGCGAAATGCTCTCAAACACAGGAAAAGCAGCAACCAAAAAAGAGGCAATAGCTTATGCAAGGAAAAACAACTTCCCATTTTTAGAAGGAAAAGATATCATAAGGGATTGACATGGAAAAAATAAAACTGGGAATAGTTGACACAATGTTTGCAAGGGCAGACATGGCATCATTTGCAGCAGATGAAATACAAAAGAAATTCCCAGGCACAGAAATTGTCAGGAGCACAGTGCCAGGGGTAAAGGATTTGGCAATCGGCTGCTTATTGCTTGACAAAAAGGAAGACTGCGACATTTACATGGCACTTGGAATGGTTGGAAGCGCTCAAGTTGACAAGACATGCGGGCACGAGGCATCTTTAGGAATACAGATGGCAAAAATAAAGCTCAAAAAGCACATAATAGAAGTATTTGTGCATGAGGATGAGGGGAAAGACGAAGCTGATTTATATTCAATTTTTGAGGACAGGACAAGAAAGCATGCAGTGAACGCGGTTCTTCTTGCCACTGCGCCAGAGGAATTGCAAAAATTCGCAGGAAAAGGAAAAAGGCAAGGAAGAGCTGACGCAGGCTCAATAAACAAGGTGTAAAAATGATAAACTTAGGAATAGTTGTTTCAAAGTTCAATGAGGAGATAACCTCAAAAATGCTTATTGAGG
>CAZOMB010000032.1:0-6939 GCA_964581105.1 Microcaldota archaeon | reverse complement strand
ATAGTTATGTTTTCTGCTGTGACATTAAAGCAGGTTGAGCCGTTTACTGCAAGGTTTGATGTCACTACATATGTCTGCCCAGAAGAGGAGAGATCTGTGCAGCTGGCAATAACCTGCGGGGTTAAAGGGCCATTGTCAACAACATTGCCAATGAGCTTGCCATCTGAAGTTGAGTTGTTGTATGGGTAGCCAGAACCAGCAGAACCATAGTTAAGGCTAGTGAAAGGAGAGGTGAGATTTCCAAGCACTTGCACGCTTTGGTTGATAACATTTGCCCAAATGTTTCCTGCTCCACTTGAATTTAGGGTGGTGTTGTAATAGTTTGAGCCGTTTGTGTCATTCACATAAATGCCGGTTGTGGCAGAAAAGTTGTTCCAGTAAAATGTGTTATTCGTGGAATTGGCAGATACATAAAGCATGTTGGACGCACCACTTCCAGATATGAGCGTATTATTGTAGATTGTGTTCCTGGTTGAGCCTATTCCAACAGAAGGATCTAGATCAATATAAATAGCGGTGTTGTTAGACCTGATAGTGCAATTGGCTATCATGCTGGAGCTGCTTCGGTATAGGTACAAAGCATAGCTTGAGGTGGAGATTAATGTCGAGTTGGTGATGGTGTTGGAAGTGTAGGATGAAATCTGGAGCCCCTTGTCACTGTTCGAAGTTGCTGTGACATTGTGAATGTTGTTGTAGCTCGAAGCCAGTATTATTCCTATTCCACCGAGACCAGTTGCAGTGCTGTTGGCTACTGTATTATTGTTTGCGGAAATGTAGATGGCCTCATAACCACCTGAAGCCACAAGTTGGTTGATATTGTTGTTTTGACCATATATCAAAATACCTATTCCGCTGCCCGCAGTTACAGTAGAGTTAAAGACCGTATTTGAGTTCGAACCGCTTTCAAGACAGATGCCCCTTCCATTGTGGATAGCGCTGCTTGCAGTGGTATTGCTAACAGTCCCATTTATCGCACTGTCGAAGTCTATTGAGATGTCAAAGTCAGATACAACGCAGTTTTGGATAGTTGTGTTGTTCTGGTTTGAGTAAATTCCATATGTATTTGATGTGTTGTTCCCAGTTATTGAATATCCTGCGCAGTTAATGGTTACATTCTCTGCTGAGATGTTAAAGCAGGTTGAGCCGTTTATTGATACTGATGTGTTCAGAGTGTAGTTTTCGTTTGCTGTTGAGAGGTTGGCACATGCTGAGAGGTTTGTGTCAGCTGACGCTATTCCAGATAATGCCAGAAATGCTGCCAAGAAGAGAAAGAGCTTATAGTGGGGGTTTGTTTGCTTCAGAAACAAGAGAACCACCTCATTAGTATCATTGGTATTAGGAAACGAACCCTGAGTATAAAAAGGTTTGTGGAAAATGTGGGGGAGATTTGTGTAAGAGGGAGCTGTTAATTATAACGGAGTTTTGCGAAATTGCATATGCATTTATATATTTTTAGTCTTTTAGAATATCCTGAAAGTTCAGAATAAGCAGAAGGTGGTCAAAAAAATGAGCCATATGCAGGAGGATTTTGTAGGGGTTTTGCAGCAAATGGCCGAGATGTCTGGCATGGACCGGGCATTGGCAGAAATATTTGCTCTTGTTTACATGGAGCCAGAGGAAATCTCGCTTGAAGAGCTTGCAAGGCTTTCTGGCTACAGCCCCTCATCAGTAAGCACAAAGGTGAACCTGCTGGAAAAGATGGGGCTTGTGACAAAAAAAAGAAAGCCGCACACAAACAGGATATTTGCATATACGGAAAAGGAGTTTGTAAAGCTCATAACCAGCCATGTTTTGGAGGCTCAGAAAAAGAAATTTGCATTTGCAAAGGAAAAGCTTCCTGCCCTTATAACAAAATACAAGGCAAAAAAGCTTTCTGAAAATGAAACAAAAAAGCTTGCAATAATTGAGGAATACTACAAAAGCGTCATGAGATTTGAAAAAATGTATGAGGGAATTGCTCAGATGATGAAAAAAGAGGCACAGTGATATTTATGGCAAAAAAGAAAAAGGAAATAATGAAGCTTGCTGGGCTTTACAAGATTTATGTGAACGGGGAGGAAAAGGTATATGCCCTGGACAATGTTGACCTTAAAATATGCAGCAATGACTTTATCAGCATACTTGGCCCGTCTGGCAGCGGAAAATCGACCCTGCTTCACATGCTTGGGCTTTTGGACAGGCCAACAAAAGGGAAAATTTTGCTTGATGGAATGGACACCACCCTGATGAAGGGTCAGGACATTGCTTACTTGAGGGGAAAGAAGATAGGATTCATATTCCAGATGTTCAATTTGATTCCAAGCCTTACTGTGCTTGAGAATGTGGCATTGCCTGCAATAATATATGAGGAAGATGAGGAAGAGGCAAAGAAAAAGGCAATGAAAATACTTGAGGAAATAGACATGAAGGAGCGTTCGCACCATTACCCAAACCAGCTGTCAGGAGGCCAAAGGCAGCGGGCTGCAATTGCAAGGGCGCTTATCAATGACCCCGAGATAATACTTGCTGACGAGCCAACTGGCAATTTGGACACAAAAACAGGAAATGATGTTCTTAACATGTTCAGGGAATTTCATAAAAAGGGGAAAACTTTGATGATAGTCACGCATGACAAGAGGATTACCAAGATAACTGACAGGACAATAAGGATAGTTGACGGTAAAATTGCGAGGTGAGAATATGAGGAAAATGTTGATTTTGGCATTGATTGTTCTTGCAGGCATGGTGTCTGCAGCAATATCTGTTGGCTCATATACTGTGAGCCCAACAACTTTGAAACCAGGGGAAGAGGGCTCAGTCACATTTACTATAAGCAATGTGCTTCCCTCAAGCTCTGTTACAACGGTTGACCCTCTTGAGGATGTTTCTGTATACTTTTCCGGCTCTGAAGGGGTTGAATTCAAGGCAAAAAGCCCGTTTTCAGTAGGCACTATATCAAGCGGCGGCTCTGCCCTTGTTTCAATACCTATCAAAATACTGCCAACTGCAAAGGGAGGAGTCGTAACAGCAAGCTTTTACATTTCTGCAAAGGGTGAGACTGGCCTGAAGACAGTGAATGCGATTATCACAGTTGTCAACCCGCCAATCCTTACAATGGGCTCTGACAAGCAGACAATACTCAGCACTGATACTTTGAATTTGACAATAACAAACAATGGAGGAGATGCAAACAGGGTAATACTAAAGCTGACAGATGACAGCAACTTTTCTTTCATAGGCACAACACAGGTTTATGTTGGAGATATTGAGGGCTCAGAATCAGCTGCTGTCAGTGCGCAGATTGACTCAAGGAATGTTGATGAGGGAGTCAGCAGCATACCATTTGTGCTCAGTTACCAAGAGGAAGGCGGCTCAAGCGTGAATGAGACAAAAAAGCTTGCAATTGCCGTGAAAAAGGAAAAGGCAGATGTGGTATTCACGCAGGATGGGCCAATAGTGACTTCGCAGGATAATTTTCTTTTGCTCAAGGTGAAAAATACAGGCAGGGCGCTTGAGGACTTTGAAGTATATGTTGAGGACGAAGAGATAAAGGCAAAAGAGTCAAAGCAGATAAAGCTTGGTGATTTTGCTGCAGGCGAAGAAAAGGAAATCTCAGTACTGGTTTTTGTTGATGCAGAGCCAGGAGTAAGGAGCACTGAGCTGACACTCAAGTGGGTTGAGGATGATGTTGAAAAAGAGGAAAGCACAACTGTACCCATTGTGGTCAACTCTGATGCTGACGCAGCAATATTCATTGACGCAAAGCCGACCCCGATTATTTCAGGAGGCGAGCACACTTTAGCCATCCTTGTTTCAAATGTGGGCTCATACAAGATACAGAACGTGGAAGTGTCACTTGAGGACAATGATGCATTTGAAATATTCAATGCACAAAGGTCCCAGTACATTGGCGGGCTTGAGTCTGATGACTTTTCAACTGTGCAGTACAAGGTCAGGCTTAATGCAATTGAGCCTAGCTCCCACCCAGTAACAGTAAATGTCAGGTACAAGGACCAGTCAGGCGTATGGGTTGACAAAAAGAATGTCATATACCTGAACATCATGTCTGCAGAAGCTGCTGGGGCTGGTGGCGAGGGTGACAACACCTTCCTGTTCCTGCTCATCATAGTCGTTGCTGCAGGAGGCTACTGGTGGTACAGGAAGCGCAAGGAAAAAGCAAAAAAGTAACTGCGCTTCTGGCCAAGGCTGCAAAGGGGTTATTCCATGAAGCTTGCCAGCATAGTAACATACTCAATGGTGAGCCTTAGGCACAGGCAAATGCGCTCATGGCTCACTATCCTTGGAATTGTAATAGGCATAGCTGCAGTTGTTTCTTTGCTTACAATCGGCCAGGGGTTTAATGAGGCAATACGCGAGCAGCTTTCAACGCTGAGCGCAAATGTCCTGTTCATAACGCCAACCGCAGGCGCGTCAGGAGCAGCTGCGTTTGCGCCTGAAATGGGGCTAAGCTCAGGAAAGCTTTACCAAAAAGATGTTGACAGGCTGAAAAAAATACCTGAAATTACTGACATAACCAGGATAATGTACGGCAGGGCATCTGTGGGCTTTAGGGACAATGAAATAACTGCAACTGTCACTGGCATTGAGCCAGGGGTATTTGAAAAAATAAGCCCTGTTGGCATTGGGCAGGGGAGAATGCTTGATGATGATGACCGGCATGTTGTGGTAATAGGCACTACAATTGCAGAGGAAACATTTGGGGATGATGATCAAGTAGGGGTGAACAGCTACCTCATAATAAACGGCGCAAAGTACAGGGTAGTAGGCCTGATTGAAAAGGCAGGCACAGGCTTTGGCCCCTCTGCAAGGCTTGACACAGGCATATTTGTGCATTTTGAGGATGCAAGGCAGATGTTTGTAGACATAATGGCAGAAAACGAGGTTGCTGCAATTGCCGCGCTCATGCAGGACGGCGCTGATGCTGATGCTGTTGTTGAAAGGGTTGAGCTTGAGCTTGATGCCTCGCACAAGGTAAAGGAGGATGAAAGGGATTATTCAGTTGTAAACCCAAGCAAAGTCCAGGAATCAATTGGTGAGGTCTTGGGGATTGTTACAGTTTTCCTTGCAGCAATAGCCTCTATTTCCCTTTTGGTGGGCGGGCTTGCAATTGCAAACAGCATGTTCACAAGCGTAATGGAGCGCACGCATGAAATCGGGGTATTGAAGGCAGTTGGCGCAAACCAGCATGATATATTGAATATTTTCCTTTTTGAAAGCGGATTGGTTGGAGGGGTTGGAGGGATTGCAGGCACTGTGATAGGAATCCTAATTGTACTCATTGGAAGCCTTGCAGGCCTTCCTGCAAGGATAGATATCGGAATTGCATTTTTTGGCATTGCATTTGCTTTTATTGTTGGCATGCTTTCAGGCTATTTCCCTGCAAAAAGGGCAGCAGCAATGTCACCAGTTGAATCATTGAGGTATGAGTGATATGAAATTCTCAGACATAGCAAAATATTCGTTCAAAAACCTGCAGCACAGGAAGCTTCGCTCATGGCTGACTATTTTGGGAATTGTGATAGGCATAGCCTCAGTTGTATCTCTTCTTACAATAGGCATAGCATTCAATGCGCAAATTAATGAGGAGCTTTCAGGTTTTGGCTATAATGTTATTTATGTTATGCCAATGACAATGGAGCAGATGTACTCAGCTGGCCCGACCCTTCCCCCGACTGCTGGCAAGCTTTTTGAAAAAGACCTTGAAAGGCTGAAGAAAATACCTGAGATTACTGAGATTTCAAGGCTTATTGAGGACAGGGCCACAGTCCGGTTCAAGGACAAGGAAGTGGCAGGCTATATTGAAGGCGTTGAGCCAGGAATATTTGAGAAATTCACTTCAGTTGAGATTGAATCCGGAAGGTTTCTTGTGGGCACTGACAGAAGGGTTGCTGTTGTTGGCGCAAGCTTTGCTGATGATGCATTTGGCAAGAACATGCAGGTAAGGACAAACAACTACATTTACATAGGAGGGGCAAAGTACAGGGTTGTCGGAGTGCTTAAGCCTGCCGGCTCAAGCATTGGAGCTGCCATGGATGATGTTGTGTTCATACACTTTGAGGATGCAAGAGAAGTATTTGACGAGTCAATGGCTGAAAATGAGGTTGGCTATATTGCCATGACTGTGCAGGAAGGGGCAGACATGGACGATGTTGTTGAAAGGATTGAGCTTGAGATGGACAATTCGCACAAGGTAAGGGAAGATGAAAGGGATTATGGGGTAATTACACTTGAGACAATGCAGGAGGCAATAGGCACAGTTCTTGGCCTTGCTACTCTTTTCATTGGCGCAGTTGCAGCAATTTCCCTTGTTGTAGGCGGCCTGGCAATCGCAACAAGCATGTATACCAGTGTTGTTGAAAGGACAAAGGAGATAGGGATACTGAAAGCGGTTGGCGCAAACCAGCATGACATCCAGAATATTTTCCTTTTTGAAAGCGGAACCATTGGAGGCATAGGCGGGGTGATAGGCACTTTGCTTGGGCTTTTCATAGTTTATCTTGTCAGCCTGTTTGGAATGCCTGCAAGAATAGATATTGGCATCGCAGTATTTGGCATAGTTTTTGCTGTTTTTGTTGGCATTGGCTCAGGTTATTTCCCTGCAAGGCGCGCTGCCAAGATGCTTCCTGTTGAGGCCTTCAGGGCTTAGGGGTTTTAAAGTGATTATCCCTTATTTGTGCCGCATGCAGGGGTAGCCAAGCATGGTCAAAGGCGCAGGCTTCAGAGAAGCTTTTTTGGGATGCGATGCTTGCGAGCATCACCTCACAAAGTTCTGCGGAACTTTGCGATGCCTAAAAAGCTTCACCAAAAACCAAAAGAGCTTGGGAAAAGCCTGTCGGTCAGCCGTTCGTGGGTTCGAAGAACCTTTTTCCGCCTTCGGGCGCAAAAAGCTTCACCAAAAACTGGAAAAGGTTCTTGCCCAAAAATCCCTCCCCCTGCATT
>CAZOMB010000031.1:0-6955 GCA_964581105.1 Microcaldota archaeon | reverse complement strand
AAAATTTGCTGCCATGGGGCTTGTTGACGGAATAACCACAAACCCGACAATTATCCTTCGGGCAGGAAGAAACCAGGAAAAGGCAATAAAGGAAATTTGCAAAATCATCCACGGCCCTGTGTCATCCGAAGGAATTGAGGAGACCTCTGAAGGCATGGCAAAGGACGGGCAAATGATGGCTGCCTGGGCAAAGAATGTTGTCATAAAAGTGCCAATGACCAAAGAAGGGCTAAAGGCAGTTGGAATGCTCTCAAAAAAGGGAATCAAAACCAATGTTACGCTTGTTTTCTCTACTGAGCAGGCTCTTTTGGCAGCAAAGGCAGGGGCAACTTTTGTTTCGCCATTTTTAGGGAGGTTGGATGACATAGGCGAGGACAGCATTGTTCTTCTCAAGAAAATTATTGCAGTCTATAAGAATTATGATTTCAAAACCAAGGTATTGGCAGCAAGCATAAGAAGCCAGGAGCATGTTGTGCAGGCTGCGCTTGCTGGCGCTGACATAGCAACAGTGCCGCCAGCAGTTCTTGAGAAAATGTTCATGCACCCATTGACTGACAAGGGAATAGCAAAATTCGTTGAGGACTACAATGCAGCAAAAAAGGCAATCAAGTGAGCTTTTTCAGCCGGGGAAGATCATAGGTAACCAGGGGATTTTTTCCCACTTGAACAGAAGATGTGCCATCTGGATTTTGATATGTGATGTTGACGTTCAGGCGCAACTTCTTGTCGTGAAACCAGCCACGCACAATATTGACCTTCATCTCAACGGTTGTGAAATTTCCATGGGTAAGCATGATTGGCTTTGCGTAGCTGCTTGTTCCGATGTCAATGCGCGTTATTGTTAGATGGGAGAAGTTTCCATCCACATTTAGAACCACTAGCGTTGCATTGCCATCCTGAGTCACATCATAATGAAGAAGAGCAAATGGGGCTGTATTCCTCCAATATGATGAGGACGCGGAAATTTCACGGTCAGGAGAGGGTGCAGGAAACAGCGATGAAAGAACGTAGAAGAAGAGCAGCAGGAGAAAAAGGGCGCCTGCAAGAAAGATGGCGGCCTCTGGAGGACCTTTTTTGTGGCTTTTGGTCATAAATGCCCTTTCGCACATGCATTTTTTAAAATAGAGGATGAAATAGCCTCTCATGCAAACACTGGGAAGCAAGAGGGCAAAATCCGTGTTTTCATCTGCCCTTAGCAAGATAAAGCCAAAAAAACAAGAGGCTCTCCGGAATTTTGAGGCTGCAGGCAGGCTTATTAAAAAGCTTGAAGAAACCGTTCCGAAGTCAGTTGAAATCAGGCTTGCAGGTTCTTTGGCAAAAGGGACAAACCTGTCAGGCAACAATGAGTTTGACATTTTTCTGCTCTTCCCAAGGCATTATCCGCACCATGACATGAGCATGCTTGGCCTTGAATATGCAAGAAAGGCATTTGCAGGAATGAGGACAGAGGCCCGCTATGCTGAGCACCCTTATTTGCAGGTGTTTTCAGGCAATTACCATGCTGATATTGTGCCTGCCTACAAGATAGATGAAATAAAGCAAAAGGGCTCGTCTGTTGACCGCTCCCAGCTTCACACAGAATATGTGAATTCAAGCATTGGTGCCAAGGAAAAGGATGATGTCAGGCTCCTGAAAAGGTTCATGAAAAACTTTGGGATTTATGGTGCAGAGCTTCGCATTGAGGGGTTTTCTGGCTATCTTTGCGAGCTTCTTATAATTTATTATGGCTCTCTTTTCAATCTCATGAAAAGCGCAGCATCCTGGAAAGAGCCTGCTTTGGATTTGAAAGGCAAGATGAACAAGGAAAAGATTAGGGAAAAATTCTATTCTCCATTGGTTGTGCTTGACCCGGTTGATGAAAAAAGGAATGTTGCTGCAGTTGTTGCGCAGACTTCCCTTTCAAGGTTCATTTTTGAGTGCAGAAGGTTCCTGAAAAGCCCGTCAATGAAATTCTTCTTTTCACAAAAAAGGAAAAGCAGCGTAAAGGAAATAGCAAGGGCAATGAAACAAAGGGAAAGTAGGTGCATTGCAGTGGAGTTTGCAGCGCCAAATGTTGTACCAGACGTTCTTTGGCCACAGCTCAAGAAAACAGCACAAGCACTTGTCAGGAACCTAGAGGGGCTTGGCTTTGGGGTTTTTGGCTATTATCACTGGAGCAATGGCAAGGAGTGCATTATTCTTTTTGAGCTTGAAAGATGGCTGCTTCCTTGTGTAAGAAAGGCTGTTGGGCCTGCAATAGGCTTTTCATCTGACGTTGACGCATTCGTAAAAAAGCACAAAAACAGCCTTAACCTGCACATTGAGCATGACAGGATTGTTGCTGTTGAAAAAAGGGAAATTACCGATGCAAAAAAGGCGATTGCAAACGCCTGCAAAAGGCAAGATGGATTGGGCATTCCAAAAGCAATGCAAAAGGAGCTGAAAAAATGCGAGATTCTTGAAGGAAAGCTTATTATACGGGAGAAATACCTGAAATTTTTGGCAGATTATTTCTTTGCAAGGATTGCTTGAGCTGGGAAAAGGTTTTTATTATTTAGAGTGGTATTTGGAAAAGAGGCGATCGTATGAGGCTTTGTGCACAGTTATTAGTTTTTGCAGGTTTTCTTATAGCCTTGTCAGGCTTGTCATTTGCATTGACATCTGACTGCTCTGACGGTACCGCTTATTTTGATTGCTCAACTAAAAGCCCTGGTTATTTATGCGGCCCCTCTGGCCTTGTTCTTTATGTTCAGCAGTGCCCGTGCGACCAATTCCCTGGCTATGTGCAGGAAGGCACAGGTGACACAGCAACCTGCGTTCTTGCCAAGTGCTCTGACGGGACAGAAGCAGGTGAGTGCTCTGCTGAAAAGCCAAAGGACTGCTTAAATGGCGTTCTTGTTGACAATGCAACAAAATGCGGGTGCCCGGAAGGAAAGAGAATTGCTGCAAACCAGCTTAAGTGCGAATTCATTCCCTGCGATGACGGGGGGGTAAGCGTGCCTGAAGGCACCTGCTCGCCGAAAAGAGGGAAAAAGTGCGTCGGAGGAGAGCTTGTTGACAAGGCTTCTGAGTGCGGCTGCCCAAGCGGGCAGGTTGCTGACGGCGAGGTTTGCGGGATAGTCTGCTCTGACGGAACAGGAGAGGGAGAGTGCTCTGATACTCTTCCAAAAGAATGCGTTAATGGCTATCTTCTTGACAATGCAGAAAAGTGCGGCTGCCCAAGCGGGCAGACCATAGTTGGAAAAAGGTGCAGCACTGGCGCAGCCACAATTGGCGGCTCTGAGCTTCTTGAAGGGGGAAACTCTTTTGAAGAAGAGCAAACAGTTGAAGAAGGCACCACAGGGTTAAAGTCGCTTTCATGCTGCTGCATGCCAACAGCCCTGATAGGCATTGCTGCTGGCTTTGTTTTCTTCAGAAGGAAAAGATGAATATGGGAAGCATAAGCAAGCTTGAGAAAAGGGTTTGTGCAATTGAAAGCAGAAACAAAAGGGTTGAGCTTGACAAGGCATGGGAGACCAGTTTTGCAAGAAAAGTGATAATAGCTGTCCTTACCTATATTGTGCTTGTCCTGTTTTTCATATTTGCCAATCTTCCAGAGCCTTTTGTCAATTCTATTGTGCCAACTGCTGCCTTTGTGCTTTCAACTCTTTCTTTGCCTTATTTCAGGAGAATCTGGCTGCGATCCAAAAAGTGACTACCTTATTGCCTCATACTCTATTTCATCTATCTTCTTCTTGAACTCGCTCTTGCTCAGGAAATACTTGACATAGATTTTTGCGTACTTTTTTATCAATCCCCAGCCTCCCCATTTGTCCATCCTTCTTGTTGAAGTGAAAACGCATGTGTCTTTTGAGAACATAAACTTCCCATGCTTTCCGACCCTCATTGCAAAATCATGGTCTTCCATTACCCTTAATTTTTCGTCAAACCCCTTTGTCTTGTCAAATATCCTTTTCCTTACGGCAATTACTATGCCTGGCGCATGGGGCTGGACGTGTTTTGTGAGAAATTCAACCAAGTTGTTGCTCATGTTGTAAATTACCTGCTCTTTCCAGCTTGGCGAAAAGCCATATATGCTACATGTCCATCCCATTACTTTTCTTTTGTTTGCAAAGTCATACCTTATTGTGTCAAGAAGGTTTGGGAAAACTATTGAGTCGGCGTCAAGGAAAAGGACTATGCTCCCTTTTGCGGCTCTTCCCCCAAGATTCCTTGCTGCAGCAGGCCCTGGCTTTTTTGACTGAACGACTTTTGCGCCATATTCCCTTGAAATTTTTGATGTATTGTCATCTGAGTGCGAGTCTGCTATGATGATTTCATATGGCTTTTGCTTTACCAGGTGGAACAGGGTTGTGCCAATGTACTTTTCCTCATTATAAGCAGGTATGACAACTGAAACTTTTGGCTTTTCCACCAAATGCACCAAATGGTTAGTGGGGGGATTATTTAAAAGCTAATGGAAAACCGCCAGAGTTCACTGGCAGACTTTAGTTATTTTCTGTCTATCGGCGCTCTCCTAATTTCAATTCCTTCCCCTTTTTTATCTCTGAAAGCAGTGATGATTACCCTGTCTTTGTCAGTCCAGCTAAGAGCTCTGGCTTCCTTTGTAATAAACAAAGCAAGACCAGTTGCCCAGGGAATGACTTTCTTGACGTTCATGGTCAGAACTTCTTTTTTGGCGTCCATGCCTCTAAATTTATATACTTTCTATTAATAGTAAATACTTAGTATCATAAGTAGTAAGGAAATGGATGAACACTCCATTCAAATCAGCAGGGCTGGAAGTGATAAAATGAAAAAACCAATCATCTTAGATTTTGGATGCGGGACTGACAGGTATCCCAACGCAACGGCAATAGACATATCTGAGAGATACCTGGGCAAAGAGGGAGATGTCAAGTGGGACATGGACAATTACCCATACCCATTAGGCGACAATCATGCCGACCTGATATATTGCTCACATGTGATTGAGCATCTGAAGAAGCCAGAGAAGACACTTCGTGAGTTTGCCAGGATAATCAAGCCAAGCGGAAAGATAATAATCAAGGTGCCTCATGCCTGCCCGCAATCACAACCCCCGTGCATAAGCACAATTTCACCTCCTGCACAGTCCATCCATATATTGAAATCGCGAGTGGAATGATAACCATCAATGGAAAAATAAATGAGACAAAAAAACCAATCTTAAAAGTTATTCATACACAGTTAAATCCCCATTATTGGAACAAAACAAGAACCAGGAGCATGTGGTGGCTGGACATAGTGAAAATTCCCTACAAAATGGCAATATACCCCATCTTCCTCATAATCAACAGGTTCCCAGGTTTCTATGAAAAACATTTCTATGGGGTTTTTCCAATCGCTGAAGTCAAATGGACACTTATCAAGGAGGCGAACACCTCCCATCCCATCCATGTTCAACGGTAATTCTCCTTCGTGCGTTCCACTAGCAGTTTTACGCCCCGACCGGGAAATCCGCACGCTACTTCCCAACTAGGGGAGGTAGTAGGAACCCACCTTATGAAAAGCGGATGGTTCCTGCTTCGGACCCGGGTCGCGAGATTTTTGCAGTTTTTGGTGAACCCTTTTCCGTGAACGCTTTTGCGCCCGCAGGCGGAAAAGGGTTCTTCGACAATCTCGAATGCTAACCACTACACCATCGAGGCTAAATATCCCGCCAGTGTGATTTATTCAACACCTTTTTGGTGAAGCTTTTTAGGCACGACACAAACCATTGCAACGACGTATCGTTGCAATATTTGCAAGCGAAGCTTGCAAACCAAAGGTTTGTGACGGTTGTTCTGCGAAGCAGAACAGCACCCCAAAAAAGGTTCCTTGAACACACAACATCCTGATAACTGCCAGCACAATCGCTGACCGCCGTGCCGTTTATTTTTTCTGCAGAACCTCTTTTTGGTGGAGCTTTTTAGGCATCCCGAAAAAGGTCCTTCTACAGCCAGGCGCTCTACCAAGTTGAGCTATGGCGGGATAAAGGATAGTTAGTCGCCAAAATGTTTATATAGAGTGATTTTACTTGGCTACTCCTCAAGCTCAAGGAGCATGTCAACAGAAGCTGATGAAAGCCCGTCACTGACTGCAACCCTTACTGTAAACGTCCCCCCTTCAAGCGCAACCCCTGATACCAGGCCTGTTGTAGTAATTGAAAGGTCATTTGGAAGGCCCGAGGCAGACCATGCGTAAACGCCTGTGCCGCCTGTTGCAGAAAGCTGGTAAGAATAATCAACATCCCTTTTCCCTGTGAGAAGCTCAACTGTGGCAATTGCAAGCGGCTCAGTTGGGGTTGATTGGTTGCCGCCTCCTGACGATGTCTGGTTTTGCTCCTGCTCAACATACCTTATTACAACAGGGCAATTGTATGGCTCTTCTTCTGAGCATTCCGGGGGAGCTATTGTAATCAGCCTTACTTCCACTGGCTGCATGTCAAGTGTAAAGTTATAGCTCTGGTTTCCTATCTCAAGGCCTGTTATTGTCACAGGGTTTTGCTCATAATTCTTTAGGACAAGCTGGAATGTGTTTGGAAGCCTGCTGTCTCCAAGCACTTCAACACCTGATGGAGCTTCCTGCTCTGTTGAGGCAGGGGAAAGAAGAACCTGGATTGGCTGTATGAGAAGACTGGCAAATACCAGCAGGATGATGATGATTGTGCCAACAAGAATTCCAAAAACAAAGCTGCTTTTGTCAATCATCCTGCTTGAAACAGGCTCTGGTGCAGGTTTTTGGGTTTTTGCTTTTTTTGCTGCCATAGGGGAGGATTCGCAGCGCACCTATAAAAAACCAAAACACAGGTTTGCAAGGCTGGAAAAGCCCTAAAAATATAAAACTTTGCAGTAAAATCAGGCTACAATGGGTGGAGTGGTTTTGTGGGAATGGTATCTGAATTCAAGAAATTCGCAGTAAAAGGAAATGCTATTGACATGGCAGTTGGAATTGTCATTGGAGTGGCATTTGGAAA
>CAZOMB010000030.1:0-7924 GCA_964581105.1 Microcaldota archaeon | reverse complement strand
AAGCTTCACCAAAAACTGGAAAAGGTTCTTGCCCAAAAATCCCTCCCCCTGCATTTTGTATGATACACTAGTCTTACCGCTAACTTTCGTCACGCACCTGACTTCCACTCGTCAAGCGTCTCGGCTAACTATAAATACTACTCAGAGCAGGACAGGGATCCATGAACGAATTCGTGATGTACAAATCCCAAACCAACTTCGAGAAAGCGATAGCCATACTGAAGGCTTCGCCCCTTGCCGCGAAAACAAAAAAGCAAATTGAGAATTTTGCAAGGATGCGGCTTGCCAAGGGCTCAGGCAAACTACGGGTTGTTAAGTGCATGTATTGCATTCGTTTTCTGGCGCAGTGGCTCAACAAGGACTTTTCCAAGGCGACAAAGACCGACCTCATACGCTTGGTTACCGAGATTGACTCCAAAAACTATTCCGAGTACACGCGCTACGACTTCAAAATTGTGCTCAAAATGTTCTACAAATGGCTCAAAGGCAACGATGAAGACTTCCCAAAGGTCATAAAATGGCTCAAGCCAAGGCTGAAAAATGAAAAGCACAAACTCCCAGAGGAATTGCTGACAGTTGAAGAGGCACAAAAGCTCGCCAACAGCACCACCAATTCGCGTGACAAGGCGCTTATTTTGGCATTATACGAGTCAGGCTGCCGCATAGGTGAATTGCTCTACCTCAAGCTGAAAAACGTCCAGTTCGACAATTATGGTGTCGTGTTGATAGTGAATGGCAAGACTGGCAGCCGCAGGGTTCGTATAATCGCAAGTGCTCAGGTATTGGGCCAGTGGCTTCAGGAGCACCCGGATAAAAACAACCCTGACGCGCCTTTGTGGCCTGCAAGATTAGCAAGATACCAGCCAGTTCCTTGCTCCTACCCTTCAATACTCGCCATGCTGAGGCGGGCAAGCAAGGCAAGCGGTATAAAGAAGAGAATTTACCCACACCTGTTCAGGCACAGCCGGGCAACTTCTCTGGCTTCAAAACTTACTGAAGCACAAATGAAAGAATATTTCGGCTGGACGCAGGGCAGCGAGATGGCTGCCACTTACGTACATCTGTCCGGCAGGGACGTTGATTCGACTCTCCTTCAAATGTATTCAATGAAAGACAAACCAGTTGAGAAAGAGCCCAAGCTTGACCTCAAAATCTGCTCCCGCTGCAAGGAAAGGAATTCGCCCACTCAATCTTTCTGCGGCAAGTGCGGCAACCCCTTTGACGAGAGGCTTGTCATCAATGACCCCAACAGGCAGGCAAACGGGCTGCTGAACATTTTAATTCAAGATCCGGAAGTGAAGTCCCTTTTGGTGAAGAAAATGCTTGAAATGGGACTGGACAAGGAATTGCTGGAGTAATTTCTTTTTTTTTGAGTTGCGCAGCTAGGCGGAGCTGCGCAATCGTATATAAACTTCTTGCCGCAGCTCAAACGTTGATTCTTGCTTGGAAATGTCTATCCAAACTTTCATTCTTTGCGCAGCTTTCGGCTCCAATATATACTACCTGCGGAGCTGCGCAAAGCTGCGGCAAAGTCCAGAGCTGCTCAATCGTTTATAAAGAACTTTGAGCAGCTAAAACGCCGTATCTCACGCAATAATCGCTATCAAAACGCCGTTCTTTGAGCAGTTTTTACCTCCAGTATATCAGTGCTGCGCAGCTGCCCAATAGCTGCTCAACGAATCAGTCACATTGAGCAGAAGGCAGACTATACTCTCAGAAACATAAACCAACGAAGTAGGCTGTTCTAGCCGCCAGAACGAACGTTTACGCTCTGTATTACGCTCAATTTTTGCTAAGCTCTCTGGAATTTTTGCGCAGCCAGAAATTACGCCCAAGTTTACGCTCAATTGAAAATAAGCGAGGGCGCAGACAACTATTCTCGGGAAGCAATTCGTTCAAATTAAGCGCAATTGACAACCAGAACGGGCGTTTAAGCGCAAATGGCGTTTCAGGAGGATTTTTTTATTGACACACAACAAATGTTTGCCCCTGTTTTCACAGGTATTACATTCTAATGCCCAAGCTTCCCAAGCAACATCTGTATTGCTGACATCTGTGCTGCAATTTCTTCGAATCCGAACTCTTGGGCGAGCTTTTTCGCGGAGTCATAGTTATAGTGTTTAATATCTTCGTATATTATCTGCATCACTGCCTTCTCGATTGCCTTTTTCAAGTCATTATCCAAGTGAAGATCATATTTTTTTTCTATATACCGAGCAGTTCTGGCATGATAATCCTTGAGTGGACTATACTCGCCAGCAAGCTTAGGGAGCACTTCAACAAATCTAGCCATCCCTTTTTCATAATCGCCGATCGCGAATAGAAGATTTGCAGCATGTACGTGCTCCCACTTCGAAGCTACCTTCCTAGCGCATTTCAGCGTTGTTTTGTCATTTTTTAGCTCGCCAGCCATCTCCAAGTCAAGTATTTTTTTGATTGCATTATCTATCTCATATTTGTCTGCATTCATTTGAACTAGACGCTTTACTGCAGTGCACACAACCTCTGGCATCTGAAACAGGCTCGCTACTGAGATAAGATTCTTGGCAACCTCTTTGCGTTCATGGTCTGTGAAGATATTTCGTTTATTTGTATCCAAGAGGCGTTCAACCTCTTTGATTCCTTCTCTAGTCGCCTCCCTTTTTTCATCAGGGTTTAGCAGGAAATCTTTGGTATTAGGTGCAACTTCACCACCAATTATCATGTAGTAAATGGCTTTCTTTGCCGCTTGCCTCGCCTCATCAACATTTCCCATCACTCTCATTTTTCCTTCAAGATTACAAAGTATTTCTGATGCATACTTGTAATCATATAGTTTCGAATAATCATTGTTTGATATCTTGAGCATGGTTTCATCATATTCCTTGTGCAATGTGTTTTCGACAATAGCCTTAATCTCAGGGTTACCAGATACATTGTATTTTGAAATGTCGATAAACGGCGAGAGTTTCTCAAACGGGTATTGTGCTGCCCAGACTGTCTCCTCAACAGTCTTCAAATATGCTGCAGGGAGCTCTTTTGCTATGTCTATCCCATAGGCTGAAGCAACCTGTGCGTTGCTATCTGCCCAAATTCCTCCTATTCGTTCAGAAATTACCTTTTTGGCGATGTCTCTGAGCTTTGCAGTTCGCCCCCCGCCAAGCTTGTTAGCAATTTTAACATCTACAAGAAGCCTATCGGTAATAGGGAGCAGTGCGAGGACTCTTCCTTTATTTGCCAAAATCTCTGGTTTCTGCATACTTTTGTTCACCATCACCACCTCTTTCGTTGTCTTTGTTGTTTGTTTATGGTTTAGATGAATATTAAACTTACTCAAATTTTTTTCATGAAAACCGATAATATTAAAAAGAAATACAGTTAAACATAAAAAATGATGGCAATGCTGGATCAGAAAGACAAGGCAATTCTCTATGAACTTGACTGCGATGCAAGAATACCCCTGTCGCGCATTGCGAAAAAGGTTCACCTTTCGCGCGAGGCAGTTCTCTACCGCCTCCGTGGCTATCTGCGCCAGGGCACCATCCGCAGATTTTTGGCAGTTATTGATATGGGCAAGTTCGGCTTTTCCCACCACAAAGTGTTCGTGAGGTTGCACAATATAGGAAAGGAAATGGAGGACACGCTCATTGCCTCCCTCTGCGCCAACCCACACATAAGCTGGGTGGCAAGCTGCGACGGCAAATATTCTCTTGTTTTCGGGGTGAAGGCGCGCTCACCCCAGCAACTAAGCGACATACTGCGCAAAATAAACAGAGAGTATTGGCAGTGCTTCATGAGCCAGGACATTGCCTCCATTGTGGAGGCGCACCACTATTACCGCGATTATCTTGTTGGAAAGGAGGGTGCCACCGAACGGGAAATAAAATGGAAGTCAAGCGGGGTTGCACAAAAAATAGATGGAAAAAACCTTCTGATATTGGAAAAGCTCTCTGAGAATCCACGCGCCACTTCGGTGGAAATTGCAAAAGCCGCATCAATGTCCCCCGACGCTGTGCTGAAGCGAATCAGACAGATGGAGAGAGAAGGCGTGATTAGCCATTATACCATCTGGCCAAATGCCAACAAACTGGTGGGTGCATACCACAAGGTGCTTCTCACGCTTCGGAGCCTTGACGCCAAAAATGAGAAGACTCTTCTTGCGTATTTCCGGCAGCACCCGAATATTGTCTATGCAGTGAGCACGATAGGCCCGTGGCAGTTTGAAATGGACGTGGAAACGGAAGGTGCAGATGAGTTCCGAGAGCTGATGCGGGGCTTTTTGGAGAAATTTCCAGATGTTGTGTCAGACTATTCTGCGCTGAACGTGTATAACGAGCACAAGTTCCGCTTCTTCGAAAAAGCAGCTCTTGAAAGCTAGCTGTTAAGCGACACCACAGGTGCAGCGAGTGGTCAGACTCAAGCATCATCCTTGGGTTGCTCCCCCTGCATTTTGTATGATTCTATAGATGTACCGCTAGACCTCGACACGCACCGGGGTAGTTGGTTTAGGCGATTTTTTTCAGGTGCATCGCTTCTTCATCCTTAAGATCAGAATTAGGATTCAATTCATGAGGCAAATCCCTGAATGTAGGGCAATTTGAGGCGACCCACTTGCTGTTCACTCCTCCCAAATCTTGGCTTGAGATAATCAGTTCGCCGCCTATCTTGAGGAGATTTTCAGCGCTTTTGACTAATGCACGCCACTGGCCATGCCCTCCAAAATGGCTCAGAATCATATGGAAACTTGATTTCTTGTAAACCTTTTCCAGATGGGCGGCATCAACTTCTGTAAGGTAACTGCGAAGTTCTGGCCTCGCTTTCTCCTTTGCAAGCACAGTGCCCTTGTATGAAAAAGCATCCTTGTTGAAATTCAGAAAAGAAAGAATGTAATCCCCACTACCAGTCCCCACTTCAAGCAGATTAAACTTATTACCCTGTTTCCGTGCATTGTCAGTTAAATTAAGAATGTGGTCCAAAACATTGAAGTTAAGTGGTTTGGCATATTTGGACAGCCTTGTGCTGTCGACATTCCAGAGGTCTTCGCCGCTCTTTTCCTTAAATCGGATTAACTGGGTCCTGAGGCACATTAGTCCCTCATCGAGTGTTTTACCGCTTGGAATAGCCCTAATAGAAGTCAAATCTTTTTCCCGCAACAGGCAAGGGCCGCAAAGTTTCTTCTCGCAGCGGTATATTTGTGTATTCTTGACCTTGACGAGCATATATGCTTGATGTGTTGCAAAGAATATAAAAATGTTGACAATAGGCTTATTGAAGTGTATGCTGATGCCTGGTCAGACCCAAGCATCATTCTAGAGTTGCCCCCCCCCGCATTTCATTTATTTGTTTATCCTTTTTTTCAAGTGGAAATAGATTGTACTTCACATTGTGGTCGAAAATTATTGCACTCTCAATTTTCCTAAGCCAAGGAAATGCTGAGCGCAGCGCTGCCATCTGGCGCTGGAAATCCTTTTGGTTGTGCACCTCGCAAATCATCTCAAAATTCCAGCTTCCAAGAGTCTCAACCAGGAAAACCACGTTTGGATTTGCCTGCGCATAGGCACAGACTTTCCTGCGCCTGTTCTCATCCATCCCTTTAACCTCAAGGAAAAATTGAAAGCATTGATAGCCATACTTCTGGCACTCGACCTGCGGAGTTGCGCCTTGCAGTATTCCTCGTTCCTTCAGCTTTTTTAGCCTAAAAGCCACTGTGCTTGCAGGCATGCTGACTTTTTTTGCAATTGCCACTGTTTCAGCGCGTGCATTCTGTGAAATTGTTTTGAGTATGGAAAAATCCGCCTTATCAAGAGACTGTTTGCCCAATTCCCTGCCAAAGTACGGTGTCTGGGCATTGGTTTTGCGCGCGCCTCCAACCAAATAATCCCTTGGAAGTTGGGATAGCTCCATCCTGATTGCAACTTCCCAGCCGCCAAGCGCTCCTCGCGCCTTTTCCTTAATCTGGCTGAAAATTGAATAAAACTCAAAGTCATTTCGCGCCATCACTGCAAAAGCAAGGTCAAACCTGCCGCCAAAGTCAGCCATCCAATAAACTCGCTGGTGCGCCTTCAGGAATTCCAGCGCTGCCTTTCTGCCCTCTTCAGACTCAAAGCAGCAAAAAACCCCATAGCCGATAAAGCCCAGCTCGGAAAAATTCACCAGAGCCATGTGCCTGCGAATCACGCCTTGCTTTTCAAGCCGAGCGAGCCGGTAGCGCACGACTTCTGGCGAGGAGCGGACTTTGCGTGCAATATGCTTTATTCCCGCGCGCCCATTCCTGCCCAGAACTATTAGTATCTTCCTATCAAGTGCATCCAGTTCCATATTTTCTCTTTGAGCAAAAAAAGCTTATAAGACTTGTTGTTTGACAGGTTTTTTACTAAAAAGTATATTAAACAACAATAACCACAAAGAATAACACAGAACAACAGGAGGTGTTTGTATGGATGTTGAAAAAGGATGGCAAAGCACCTGCAAAGTGCTCTTGGGGCGCAAAATAGGCCAGCTTTCAGATTACAAGAAATACCTTTCCAAGCATGTTGAGCCTTTTGGAACGGAAAAGTCAGTAATTTCAGGCAAGAGTGTTGCAGTGGGCAAGGAGTTTGAAAAGGGCACTCGCTTCATTTCTGGCGATGAGGTGCTGCAGTACGCAGAAATAACAAAAAGAGCAAAGCTTGACATTAATTCCGTAAAGGATATTGACTCGGTCATAAGCTCGCTTGGCGAGGTTTTGTGCTATTCTGGCAATGACATTTTCGGAAAATCCGGAAATATAGAACAGTCAAACAAGGTGCTTGACTCAACTGATATCTTGTGCTCGCATGAGGTGATATTCAGCAAGAACATAGCCTATTGCCACATTGTAAAGTATAGCGAGCATGGCTATGGAGGAGAATCGGTTGGTTTTCATGCGTTCTTCACAATAAAGGGGTTTGAAATTTATGAAAGCCAGCGCGTGTTTGAGGGAATTAGAATCTACCATTCTTCTGACTGCACCTTTTGCGCTGCTATGGACAACTGCCACGACTGCATGTTCTCATTCAACCTGAGGAACAAAAACAGGTGCATAGGAAACCTGCAGCTTGCTGCTGACAGATATGCATCCCTGAAAAAGAAGCTGCAAGAGGACATTGCCCAGACTTTGGAGGCAAAGCATGACCTGGCTTCGCTGCCTGGCATAATAGGGGGTGGATGCCCATGAGGGAAATAGAAAAAGCATTTGAAAGCGCCACATTGGTGATTTTCGGAAAGCCCCTTTCAGGGGTTGATAACTATGGCGCTTGGCTGAAAGAGAAAGTGAAAAATGCAAAGGTCATCAAGAAAAAATCCAAGCTTTCAGGCCAAGATGTGCATGTAGTTTCAATTGATTTTTTCAGGCTTATGGGAAACAATGTGGTGACCCTTAATGAAACTGTGGAAATGGCAAAGCGCAGCCTATCTGAGCAGGAAGTAGAGGAGCTTACTGTGGAAAATGCCCCAAAGCTCCTGCAAAAAATCTGTACCACCAGCCCTGAAATAATATTTGGAGAGAATTTTGACACAGAAGGGGCTGCATGCTTTGGCATGACCCAGCACTGTTACAAAACAGCATTTTGCTTCTGGAGCAAAAAGGTGGCATACAGCTTCTGGAACCGGGAATGCGACAGTGTTTTTGGCTGTTCTAACTTAGTGCTTTCCAGCCACTGCCTCAAGTGCCACAGCTCCACCAAGCTTCAGCGCTGCTTTGAGGTCAATGATTCATTCTCATGCAGCGGCTGTCATTTTTGCCATAACTGCGAGAATTTGCAGGAGTGTATGTTCTGCTTCAATGCCAAGGACCTGCGTTATGCAATTGGCAATGTTGAAGTGGGGCGCAAGGCATACATGAGAGTAAAGGAGCTGCTCTGCAGCCAGATGCACAAAGAGCTTTTGAAGGAAAAGCGCCTAAGGCATGACATATTCAGCCTTGGGG
>CAZOMB010000029.1:0-11122 GCA_964581105.1 Microcaldota archaeon | reverse complement strand
CAGCTGGCTTTGAGCCTTCTGGAGACCAGCCTCAGGCAATTGAAAAGCTGGTTAAAGGAGTCAAGCAAGGCGGGCTTCAGACTTTGCTAGGTGTAACTGGCTCTGGAAAGACGTTTACAATAGCAAATGTAATAGCAAAAACAGGCAAAACAGCACTTGTTATTTCGCACAACAAGACTTTGGCAGCGCAGCTTTACTCAGAGTTCAGGCAGTTTTTCCCTAAAAACAAGGTAGGCTACTTTGTTTCTTATTATGATTATTACCAGCCAGAAAGCTATATACCACAGACTGACACCTATATTGAAAAGGATGCTCAGATAAATGAGAAAATAGAAAGGCTGAGGCTGCAGTCAACTGCACAGCTGCTGTCAGATGGCCCTGCAGTCATTGTCTCAACTGTTTCATGCATTTATGGGCTTGGCTCTCCAAAAGAATGGCTGAACATGTCCTTTGAAATAAAAAAGGGAAGCGCTGTTGGCCGCTCAACATTACTTGCCTCACTGATTTCAATCCAGTATGAAAGGAATGATTTTGAGATAAAGCCCGGCATTTTCAGGGCAAAGGGAGATACTGTTGACATTGTGCCAGGCTACCAGAGGGAGATAATAAGAGTTGTTCTGAATAATGACAAAATTGAGAAAATACTGCTTTTAGAGCCTGTTTCATGCTCAAAGCTGGAAGAAATGAATGAAGTGAGAATATTCCCTGCAAAGCATTACCTTGTGCCGGAAACGCACAGGCAAAGGGCATTAAAGCAGATAAGAGTTGAGCTTGAGCAGCGCCTTCCTGAGCTTAATGACCTTGAGGCCCATAGGATAAAAACCCGGACAAATTATGATTTGGAGCTTATTGAGGAATTAGGCTATTGCAAAGGCATTGAAAATTATTCAAGGCATTTTGACGGAAGGTCGCCAGGCCAGCCCCCCTATACTTTGATGGACTTTCTTCCAAAAGGCTCAATAATAGTGATTGATGAGTCGCATGTCACAATTCCCCAGCTTCATGGCATGAATAAGGGCGACAGGACAAGGAAAAAGAATTTGATTGACTATGGGTTTAGGCTGCCTTCTGCTTATGACAACAGGCCATTGAAATTTGAGGAATTTGAAAAGTATTTGAAAAATGTGATATTTGTCTCTGCAACGCCCAAAGAATATGAGCGGGGCGCATCAAAGCAGATTGTTGAGCAGCTTGTAAGGCCAACTGGCCTTCTGGACCCAAAAGTTGAGGTAAGGAAAACCAAAGGCCAAGTTGCTGACCTGATGAAAGAAGTGCAGAAAAGGGCAAAGAAAAACGAAAGGACCCTTGTCACTACCTTAACAAAAAGAATGGCAGAGGATTTGACAGATTTTCTTACGCAGCATGGAATCAGGGTCAGGTATTTGCACTCTGAAATTGAAACAATGCAAAGGACAGAAATAATCAGGAGATTGCGGCTTGGGGAGTTTGACTGCCTTGTTGGAATAAACCTGCTTCGTGAAGGGCTTGATATCCCTGAAGTGTCGCTTGTTGCAATACTTGATGCTGACAAGGAGGGCTTTTTGAGGAATGAGACCTCGCTTATACAGACAATGGGCAGGGCATCGCGCAACCTGAACGGCACAGTGATCCTTTATTGCGACAAAAGGACAGAAGCAATAGACTCTGCTGTTGCTGAAACCCAAAGGAGAAGAGCTGTTCAGCAAGAGTACAATAAAAAGCACAAGATAACCCCAAAAACAATAGAAAAGAGAATTGAGAAGTCGCAGCTTGAGAAAAAGGCAGGCAAAAAAGCCCAAAAAAGTGAACTCCGCGCATTTGCAATCAATTTGGAGATGGAAATGAAAAAGGCAGCAGAAGAGCTTGACTTTGAAAAGGCAATCCAGATAAGGGACCAGCTCTCAGAAATAAAGGGCAAAATTAGGGGAAAGGGCAAAAGGAGAAAGAGCAAATGAAAATAGAATTTCAGGATATCACAAAATATTTTCACAAGCCGCCAAAGCTTGAGGAGCTGCAGGGCCCAACTAAAGACATGCGAAGGGAACTAAAAGGTGAAGTGCTTCTTATAATTCCCTCTTTCCATGACAAGAGACGCCTATCCAAAATGTTCAAGGAGCTGTCAAAGCAGAATTTCAAGAAATTTGACATTGCAGCCATATATGCAAAAGATGACAAATTCATCAAAAACAGTAGGCTCTCAATAATTCATGTCAAGAGGAAAAAAGACCTTGGCTATGCTGGCGCTGTTTATCTGGGCCAGCTTTTTGCCTTGAAATACGGCTATAAATATTATTTAGCAACAGATGTTGACAAATACCCGTTCTCAAAAGACTCGCTAAAACTGCTTTATTCATCAGCAGAGAAAAACAAGGCAGATTATGTTGGGGGAAGGTTCATGTTTGAGGGTGTTCTCTACCAACCAGACCACCTACTCAAGCTAAAAAAGCCCATATTTCCGCAGTGGCACTGGGAATTTATCTGGAGCCTTATAAGGACAAGTACTTTGCTGAAAACCGGGCTTTATCCGCTTCCCCTTTACATGGGCTGTGATGAGGCTGAGTTTTATTACAGGCTGAAAAAGGCGGACTTGAAATGTAATGTACTTGACAATATGATATTTAGAACCTATTTCCCACATCTAAAGCTCTTCAGGCTGCTTGAAAAAGGGAGGGTTGACAATACATATCACTATCAAAATCTTCTTTCAGTTTATAACATGCCGCAAATATTCCTTAGCCGACTCCAGCTGGCTGCAGGCAGCCTCAAGAACAAAATCTCAAATTTTGCCCTTGTACTGGCCTGGTATTTTTTTGCTGTTGAGCTTGTCCAAAAGCTTTACGAATTCAGGATGCCACAGCTGAAAAAATACAGACAAAAGGCAAGGAAAATGAGGTTTGAAATTGCCAGCTGGGAAGAGCCTTGTACAAGAATCAGAGAGATAGAAAAAGCCCGTAAACTTGAGCCGCAAGTTGCAGTGAAACTTGACTGGCCTATTATCAAGAAATTTTTGACTTCTATTTTCAAAACTCATTTGCAATCATCAGAATCTTTGCCACTATTAATTCTAATCGCAGACTCCTGCCAGATAAACGATACTGGAAAAAGGAAAACCTATCTTCTAAAATGGAAAACGCACCTTTCTTTCCAGCGGAAAATCCTATATGTATGCCTTTCTGCTTTTGATGGGGCAGCCTCGCTTGCCAAAGCGGTCTTGAAGATGGCATCAGGGAACCATATTTTTGATGGGTACGGAATGAAAATTGCAAGAGAATTAGCAGAAAAATAGACCCGTCCTGCTTTTCCTAGGAAAAGTGATGCCCCCTGGCTGAAAGGCTGGGTACTCAGAGATTTAAAGGTTAATTGAGCAATCAGGCGCACTTTGGTGGCAAAATGCAGGACAAAATAACAATAAAGGGAGCAAGGCAGCACAACTTGAAGAACATCTCCTTAGAAATACCAAGGAACACGCTTAGCGTAATAACAGGGCTTTCTGGCTCAGGAAAGTCGACTTTGGCATTTAATACCATTTATGCAGAGGGGCAAAGAAGGTATGTTGAGTCGCTTTCAGCATATGCAAGGCAGTTTTTGGGGCTTATGAACAAGCCTGATGTTGACTCAATTGAAGGGCTTTCCCCTGCAATCTCAATTGAGCAGAAAACCACATCAAGAAATCCCCGCTCAACTGTTGGGACTGCAACTGAAATATATGATTATATGCGGCTGCTTTTTGCAAGGATTGGGATTCCGCATTGTCACAAGTGCAACAAAAGGATAAGCTCGCAGACAACTGAGCAGATAGCAAATGCAATCATTGCGCAGGGAGCCGGGAAAACTGTGCAAATCATTTCTCCTGTGATAAGGGGAAAAAAGGGAAGGTATGAAAAGCTGTTTGATGAGTTTCAACAAAAGGGCTATTCCAGGATAAGGCTTAATGGAAGCATAATGCAGCTTGACTCAAAGATACCAAAGCTTGACAAGAACAAAAGGCACACTATTGAGCTGATGGTGGACAAATTCTCTGCAGTTGCGCAAAACAGGCAGCGGCTTTTGGAGGCATTAAAAGCTGGGATAAGGGAAAGCAGTGATGGGTTAGTAATAGCTGCAATTGAAAGAAAAGAACTTCTTTTTTCCCAGAAAAATTCCTGCCCTGATTGCGGAGTTTCAGTTGGGCAGCTTCAGCCAAGGATGTTTTCCTTCAATTCACCCTATGGGGCATGCCCAGAATGCCATGGCTTGGGCGTAAAAATAGAGTTTGATGTTGATTTGGTAGTGCCTGACAGGAAAAAAAGGCTGTCAGAAGGAGCGATTGCCCCATGGAAATCTGCTGTAATGGGCAGCTATTATATGCAGCTTTTGAAAGGGTTGGCGAACAAACACGGATTTTCCCTTGAAACCCAGTTTAATTTGCTTGCAAAAGAGGCGCAGCATGCAATACTTTATGGAACAGATGAAAAAATCCCGTTTAAGCTGCAGTCAAAAAACGGGGAATATACTCATGAGGGCTCGTCAAGGTTTGAGGGTGTAATACCTAATTTAGAAAGGCTTTACAGGCAAACACAGTCACAGGCAAGAAGGCAGGAAATGGAAAAATACATGAGAGAGCTTTCCTGCCCGTCCTGCAAAGGGAACCGGCTTATACCTGAAGTTTTGGCGGTCAAGATAAACAGGAAAAACATAATAGAGGCAACAAAGCTTTCAATTGACTCTGCTTATGGGTTTTTCAGCTCATTAAAGCTTGGCAAAAGCCATGAAACAATTGCAAAGCCAATATTGCGCGAGATTCAGTCAAGGCTTGATTTTCTTCTTAATGTTGGGGTTGGCTATCTTTCCCTTTCAAGAATAACCGGAACTCTTTCAGGTGGCGAGGCGCAGAGAATAAGGCTGGCAACCCAGATAGGCTCAAATTTGACAGGGGTTCTCTATGTACTTGATGAGCCTTCAATTGGCCTGCACCAGCGGGACAATGGAAAGCTCATTTCAACCCTTAAGTCCCTCAGAGACTTAGGAAATACTTTGATAGTTGTTGAGCATGATGAGGAAACAATGAGAAATTCTGACTTTATGGTTGACTTAGGGCCAGGCGCAGGCTTGCATGGCGGCAGGATAATGGCAATAGGGCTGCCAAAAGATATTGAAAAGAGCAAAAAGTCGCTTACAGGGGCTTATTTGAGAAGGGAACTGGTAATACCTGTGCCAAAAATAAGAAGGCAGCCAACAAACTGGCTGGTTGTGAAAAAAGCAAGGGAAAACAACCTCAAGAAAATCAATGTTCCAATCCCGCTTGGCCTTTTCACGTGCATTACCGGCGTATCTGGCTCAGGAAAATCAACTCTTGTGAATGAAATACTTTACAAGGCACTGATGAGGCATTTTCACAATTCAAGAAAAGAGCCTGGAAAGTTTGAAAGGCTTGAGGGAATAAACAATTTGACAAATGTTATTGCAATTGACCAGTCTCCAATTGGCAGGACACCAAGGTCAAACCCTGCAACTTACATTGGGGCATTTACCCCCATCCGTGAATTGTTTGCAGGCGTCCCTGATGCAAGGGCAAGGGGCTATGAGCCTGGCCAGTTTTCATTTAATGTTGCAAAAGGAAGGTGCCAGGCATGCGAAGGGGACGGGGTAAAAAAGATTGAAATGCAGTTTTTGCCGGATGTTTATGTTACCTGCGAAGAGTGCAATGGCAAAAGGTATGAGGCTGAAACCCTGCAAATAAGGTACAAGGGAAAAAACATATCAGACATTCTTGAGATGAGCGTTGAGCAGGCTCTTTCATTTTTCCAGAACATTCCGCAAATCAAGAAAAAGCTGGAAACAATGAATGATGTTGGGCTTGGCTATATTCACCTGGGGCAGCCTGCAACTACATTGTCAGGTGGAGAAGCACAAAGGATAAAGCTGGCCTCTGAGCTTTCCAAAAGAGACACTGGTTCAACCTTTTACATACTTGATGAGCCAACCACTGGTTTGCACTTTGCAGATGTCTCAAAGCTTTTGGCAGTTCTTCAAAGGCTGGTTGACAGGGGAAACACTGTTTTGGTAATAGAGCACAATTTGGATGTAATAAAAACAGCTGATTATGTCATTGACTTAGGGCCAGAAGGAGGCGATGATGGGGGGAGTGTAGTTGCATACGGAACCCCTGAAAAAATTGCAAAAGACAGGAAAAGCTATACTGGCAACTACCTGAAGAAAGCATTGTGAGGTGTGTTTATGGGCTTTTGGAGATACTTCAAGGAAAAAATAAGCGGCTTTGGCTTCCTGGTACTTGGGTTTGTGATAATAGCAGCAGGCGCGCTTGCAGTGTTGTTCGTGAAACCAGAATCAGGCATAGGGCTAAATCTTGAAAGCGCCTGCTGCTTTGGAACAGTGCTGATCATTGCAGTCGGCGCAATTGTAATTACATACGGCCAAAAAATAATCCAAAAAGCAGATTGATACTATTCTTATGTCTACAACCTTTTCATACGAGAAGCAGGAGCAAGGTCATGAAGCTCATCCAAATTGAGTAGGCAATAAGGCCACCTGCTATGTCCCGTGGTCTGTTTTTGAATACATTATTGGCATTTGCAATCATGTTCACTCTTAGGTTATGAACCCCGCCAGGTGCGTTGGGGTTGAGGTTGTTGAGAATCTTGTTGGCAAGAGCCTCCTGTCTTGCGTCTGCTACAGGAAAGCGCCAGGCAAGAAGCTTTCCTATTCCTACTCCCCCAATGAGGGTGAAAACCAGCCCGCCAATGTAAAATGAGGCAAGCATTGGCATGCTGTTAAAGGCTGTCGAAGTTGCAAACAGGGCAAACTGCTGCACAATAGAAGCAACAAACAGCAATGACTGGAACTGGTTGTTTTTGCTGAACATGAACACATAAAGAAGAGCAAGAAGGAATACTGTAATGCATATTGGGCCAAAACAGATATCCTGCACCATCTTGCCTAAGCCAGCCAAGCCAGAGCTGAAAACCAGCATTGCCATACCTACTAATGCTATTAACAAAATATACGAATTGAACTCACTGGCAGACCCTACAAGCTTTTTCGGGTTGAAGAAGTTGAGGAGAGAATTTATTGCAATTGCTGCATAGTTGGCAAAAAGCGAGATTGCGTATATCAGTTCTATTGCCATAAAAGAAGTATGCTCCTTAAACTAATAATAACCAGCTACTGCCCGTCCTTTTCCATCCTTTTCTTCCTTAAAAGCCTATGGTATGAAATACAAAACCTGTGCGCTTCATCCCTTGCAAACTGGAGCACCTTAAGGGCAGAAGAGGAGCGCGGCAGGCGGACTGGCTTTTCTTTTTCCGGGTGATAAATTTCCTCAAATTCTTTTGCCAAAGAAACACAGGGAATGGAAAGGTTGAGCTCCTGCAAAGCTGACAACGCGGCATTAAGCTGTGCTGTTCCTCCATCAATTAATACCAGGTCTGGCATTTGTGCCTTGTCACCTTTTAACCTGGCATACCTTCTGAAGACTATTTCTTTCATTGAGGCAAAGTCATCCTGCCCCTCAACTGTCCTGATTTTAAAGCGCCTGTAATTTGACTTGTTTGGCCTTGCATTCAAAAACTGCACCATTGAGCCCACTATTGAAGAGCCAAACAAATTGGAAACATCAAAGCACTCCATTATCCTTGGTATTGCTGGAAGAGCTAGTTTGTGCTGCAGCTCAATCAAAGCAGGGTCTGCCTTTCCCCCTATCTCAAGCATTATGTTTTTGTAAAGCAGGTCAAGAAGCTTTTTCTTGTCTCCCTTTTTTGGAGCTATTATTTTTACTTTGCCCCCTTTTTTCTTTTCCAGATATTTTTCAAGCGCATTTTTTGACTCTGGCTCGTTTTCTAAATAAATCCTGCTAGGAATTTTTCCTGCCTCATAAAATCGGGGCAGGAATTCTGAAAGCGCGTCTGAGATTGGCTCAAACTCATACTTTTTCCTGTCCCTTATCACCCCTTCAGATTGCCTGAATACTTGGGAATAGCATTTTCCCTTGTGCTTGACAATGCAAATAAAATCCTCATCACCCTTGCCAGGCCCTTCAATTTTCTGCCTTTCAAGAAGAGAGGAAAGGGAAAGGATTGACTTTTTCAGCTCAAGCGCCTGCTCAAACCTTTTTTGCTTTGAGGCTTTTTTCATTTCCTTTTCCATTTGCTTGAGAATTTTGCCAAGCTTTTTTCCTCCTGACAAAATTGACCTGAGCTTTTGAACCTGTTTTGCATATTGCTCTTGGTTCACAAATCCCACACAAGGGGCAGTGCAAAAGCCTAGATGGTATTGGAGGCAGGCTTTTTTTGGGAATGTGCTGCAAATCCTAAGCCCAAATGCTTTTCTTAAAGTAGAGGCAACCAATACATGTGCAGAGCCAGATGTAAAAGGGCCATATATTTTTCCTTTTGCCTTTATTTTACCCCCCCTGTTCCTCCTTGCAAGCAGCATTCTTGGGAATTTTTCATCAGTTATCACAATATATGTGAATTTTTCATTGTCCTTTAGCATGACATTATACTTTGGAAAATGTTTTTTGATTAATTGACTTTCCAAAAGCAGGGCCTCTGACTCATTGTCTGTTATTATGTAGTCAATTGATTGGGCTTGGGAGAGCATTTGCCTTGTCTGTTCCGGCACTTCCTTTGAAAAATAGCTCTTTACCCTTGCGCGCAGGTTTTTTGCCTTGCCTATA
Source organism: Microcaldota archaeon (assembly GCA_964581105.1). Classification (GTDB taxonomy): domain Archaea; phylum Micrarchaeota; class Micrarchaeia; order Anstonellales; family Anstonellaceae; genus UBA10161. The sequence continues at coordinate 2,469 of CAZOMB010000029.1, read as the reverse complement.
TAGAGCACAGTGCCAGCTTTGGCTTTGAAAAGGTATACTCCTGGGGAATTTGGGGCTGTTTTTGCTGTTTTTGAGAGCATGAGAACACCTTTCTCTATTACCTTGATTTTGCCATGGAAGATGCTTTGTAGAATAAATTCTCAGCATACTCAAGAGCGTGTCTTACTTCCTTTGCCTCAAAAGAACCATACCTGTACCCTGCTTGGTGCAGCCTTGCTGCATATGCAAGGTATTTGTCATAATCCTGCCTTGAAATAATCTTTTTATCAAGAAGGTTGTCCCTGACAAGGAACTGCAATGCGAGCCTTCCTGTGAATTCCTTTGCTTTTCCAGGATAAGCAATCTTTGTTATGCCCCGCAAATACAAGAGTGCCTCAAGGGAGTTTTCAATTGCCCTAAATGCCTCTTCTGCTGCAACAAAAAGCCTGTCTTCCTCGACATTTTGCTTTGCTGAATAAGAGTATTGCTCTGCTTTTTTCAGTGCCCAGTCAACTAAAGCTTCTTGGTTTTTTTCCATAAAGCTCCACCCCCCCTGTATGCACTTCCAGTATAAACCTATCCTTGTCTTTAAGCGCATCCAGATACTCTTTAGCGCTCAAAACGACTGGATAGCATATTATCCCATATTCTTCTGCAGTTTCTGAATTAATGTATGAAACCAATTTTGAGAAAAGAGGCTGCTTTTCATTCCCCCTGCCTACAATAAAAACAATGTCAATGTCGCTTGGGGAATCAATTAAATCGCTTCTAATCTTGCCTTTTGAAGCGCTTCCAACAAGTATGACCGCCTTCAGGCCTTTTGATGAGCAAACTGCAAACTTTGATATCTTTCTTGCAGCTTTTCTGTATATATTGTCAAGGTCTTCAAAGACTTTCTTAAGCGAATGGGCAAGAAAATGCCTGTTGTTTACCTGATATAGCTTGCCCTTGCCAACCCTTTCCATCCTTACAATGCCTGCCTTCACTAATGCCGGCATTTGCCTGTTTATCTCTGAAACTGCAGAGCCTGCCTTTGCAGCAAGCTCAGATTCCAAAAACTTTGTTTCTGGCTCTCTCAAAAGCACATTAAGTGCAGCAACTTTCGTGCTTGTCCCAATTATCCTCTCAAGGTACATGTTGCCACCTTTCGGTTTTCCGAATTTGTTTTCGGAAATAAGAAATATAAGGCTTTGCTTTGTTTGTGAAAATTAGAAATAAAATAACAGAGGGAGATGGTGCACCCGAAGGCTCCATCTCACCTCCCACGCTTCTGTTAAGAAGCAGGCAGTTTATTCCAAAAAAGCTTATATATGGCTGCTACTGCTCTTTCAGTTTCAGGATTGCCTCAGCAATATCTCCGTTTGTTTCCTTGAGTGCGTTTATTGCCTCTTCTCTTGAGCAGCCTGCTGACTCCATGACCATTTTTATGTCATCTTCCCCAGCTTCTTGTTCCTCTGAGACTTTGCCTGATACTTGGAAGGTTTTTTGGCCCTGCATTTCAATCTGTATTACCTGAGGCTCAAATACAACGAGCCTTCCGCCGTCTTTTAGCTCAATTGTGACTTTGGTTGAGTCTATCTCATTGCTCTTTATGCCCATTTGCTTCATCATTTTCTGCATGTTTTTTGGGTCCATTCCTGGAAGCATTTTATCCCTCCTCTAAAAGCAAGCCTGCTTTTACCAGCTTAACCAGCTTTGCAACAATTATCTTTTCCATCTTCCTGCCCCTTTTGGCAGAGCCATTTTTAACATTGCCGCAATACCCGTATTTTGTGAACTGGTTTTTTGGCATTGGTATTACCCTGCCAAAATAGTTTGTGCTTTTTGCCTGTTTTGCCTTGCGCCTTTTCCAGCCTGTTAAAGCCATTACTATTGACTCCTCATTTTCATCAGCATGGCCGGCAGCTTTCCCGCATACTTTTTCAAGCTCTTTTATGTACCACCATGAAACAACGCATGAAGTGAACTTTAGCTCATCTGCAAGCTCTTTGAGAACATGGCCTGCAATTGTTGCATTTGCCCCGTGCCCGTTCATAAAAAGTATCCTGTCAAACCCGTTTCTCACAAGCTCTGCTGTTATGTCCCGTACATTTGCTGCAAAGGTTGCTGACTTTAATGAAACTGTGCCTGACCAAGGCCTTAAGGTATAGCAAAACCCATAGTTCAGCGGAGGAAGTACCAGCGCGTTTGATTTTGCTGCCACCCTTTTGGCAAGCTCATATGGGGTTATTGAATCAGTCCACACTGGGAGGTGCTCTGCATGAGCCTCTGTTGCCCCCATTGGCAGTATTAGCACTGGCTTTTTCCTGCTTTTTGAAATTTTTGCGATTTCCTTTGAGGTAAGCTCCCCAAACAGCACTTTTTTCATTCTATCAGCCTTCCCACTGCACACTTGTTCAGGGGAGAAGAATAAAAGCTTGACTGAAGGGCGTAGAGCGGTAGTGTAACTTTAACCAGGGATGAAGGGCATTAGCAGCCCTTCAACTGTTG
>CAZOMB010000028.1:0-11274 GCA_964581105.1 Microcaldota archaeon | reverse complement strand
CAGACTTGCGGGCTGCCATGGATTCACAGGAGTTTGAAAGGGCATATGGCCGGCTTTTCTCAAGGCTTGGCAAAAGCCCGTCAATGCTCAGGCTCAGGAGAAATGCCCGGCCCTTCAGATAAGCCTAAAAAGGCACATATTTAATTAATTCTTTCTCACAGAATAAGATAGCCAATGGGCGAGTGGTTAGTATGCTGGACATAATCCTTGATATGGTCAAAGGAACAAAGCGCCACAAGAAGAAGGAGGCAAGCCCTGTGCAGAGCAAGAAGCGCGACCAGGTGCACAAGATTTCTGCAAAGCTTTCCAGCCTCAGTGAAACAATAACAGACAAGAATGTCAGGCAAAAAGCACGCGAGTTTTATGCACTTGTCAAAGGGGCTTTCAGGGATTCTCTTGAAATAAAGTACGAGGTTACCTTCCAGGAAATACAGGAGATAATAAGCGACAAAAAGCACTTTTCAGCGTCAATAAGGGCAGAAGTAAATGCCTTTCTTGAGGACCTTGCAATGATGGAATACGGATACGTCGAATTCAAGGATTTGCTGGAAAAAAAGAGGCATGAGCAGGAAAAGCTGCTTCACAAATACATAGCAGAAATGGAGCATGAAGGGGACCACATAAAAAGCAAGACCAAGAAAAAGATCACAAGGCTGGTAGCAGAAAATATACCTCATAATGAGAGGGAATTTTTGGTGCGAATGCTTGAGCGCTTTAAGCCAATGCTCCATAGGATATTCTGATTTTCAAAGCCCAAGCCCCTGGTAAAGGAATGAAAGCACAAGCACAAGGCTTGCAAGATTTGCTATGAGTGACAAAGCAAAGGACTGGTTGAGGCTTATTTGCTTATGGTTTGGAAAGTGCAGCACAAGTGCTTCAATAACAACAGCACCAGCCCAGGCAATTATTGTTGCAAGGTAAAGGTTGACCAAAAGTCCTGCAAGGCCTGTTTGAACCAGCATAATAAGGGCTGCTGAGACAAAATTTGCAATAAGCACCCAGAAAAGCAGGCTTTGCCTTATTGAGTTAAGTCTGAAAAAAAGGAAGGCAACCCCTAGCTCTATTGCAGCAACAAGCCCATAAAGGGCTGCAAGAGGCAAATAATTTTCCATCGCAATATGGCTATGGTATTGTCCTGTACCTTGTTATTGAAAGGCCCCAGTCTATGAAAACAAAAAGAAAGGAAAACATCATCAGAGGGATTGCCAGGGGAAGAGTTACTTTTCTCATGCCAGGGTGCTTGAGCTGGTCAAATACTTCACTCATTTCTGAAGGGCTTTTTGCCCTAAAGTACTGGCCACCAGTATTTGTTGCAGCCCTTCTCAGGTCTGCCTCATCAAGCTTGAAAACAACATCACTGACACCTGCTATCCTTCCTCCAGCCTGGCTGCCGACGCCGACAGCAAATACAGTTACTCCATTCTCTTTCGCATAGTCTATTCCCTCATCAAGAAGGCAGCCTGCATTGTTCTGGCCGTCTGATACCATTACAATGGCTTTTGGATTAAAAGAACCTGAAAGCCAGTTTGTCCCAGCCTTCAATGCCTCGCATATTGCTGTTCCTCCGCTCTTGTCAGGGGTAATCTCCCTTGTTTTCAAGGCAGCATTTGCCAGGTCGCCAGTCGGCTCAAGCAAAAGAGATGCTTGTGATGAAAAGGTAAGAATGCCAACATGTGAGCCAGCAGGAAGTGAAGTTATCCAATTCTCAACAGAGCTTTTTGCCACTTCTATCCTTGTTGGCGAAAAGTCTCCTGCAAGCATGCTGTTTGACGTGTCAAACGCAACAACATAGTCATAGGCAGAGGCAGGAGTTTGATAATGCGCAATCATGCCTGCAGCAGCAAGGGTAAAGCCAACAAGGGTCAGTATCCTCATTGCCAAAAGAAGATAGTTTTTTGGCACAATGGACCTTGTCTGCACTATTTTTTCAAGTGCCTCAAAATTGGCAAACCTCATTGCCTTTTGCCTAACATAATGCAGGCTGTAAAAGTGTATTGCAGCAAGAAGAGGTATAAGCACAAGGAACAGCAAATAAATCGGGTGCTCAAAAGTTATTTCCATGCCCCTTCACCTCATCCTCCTTTTCCTCCTCTCAAAAAACTTTATCACATGCTTTGCAAATTCTGTGTCAGTCCTGATTACAGGCACATCTGCTATGCCGCTGTGCATGAACATCTTCAGGTTGTTTTGCAGCACTTCCTTTGAATATCTCTCATAATCTGATGCCACGTTTCCTGTGTCAACCAAAAACTGCTTTTCATTGTAAGGGTTTTGCACCATTACCTGGCCAACTCCTGAAGGGAGCTCATCATCCCTTGGGTCGCGCACAAGCATTATTACAATCTCAAACTTCTTGTTTGCAACTTTCAGTGGAACAAGCCAGTTTCCATCAAGCTGCACTCCATCGCTTATGAGTATAAGGAGAGTCTGCGGCCTGAGCCTTTGCAGGCATTCTTTAACAGCAACTTCAAAGCGGCAGGGCCCGTCATAATTCTCAGGCTTTGTCAGCTGCTTTAAGATTCTCCGGTACTGGACAATGCCTCTTTCTGGCATCAAAAAGCCATTGAGCTTGTCTGTAAAAAGCCCGACCCCGACAGAATCGCCCCTTTCAAGGATTGCAAATGCCATTGATGCAACCATTTCAGCGGCATACTCGTGCTTAAGCCTTTTTTGCGATCCAAATACCATTGTATAGGAAGCGTCAATAAGGAAAAAAACATCAAGGTTCCTTTCCTGTATGTATTCTTTTACCATTGGCTTTCCAGACCTGACAGTTGCCTTCCAGTCTATTTCAGATGCATCGTCTGAATCTGTGTATTGCCTGTAGCTTTCAAAAATTATCCCCTTTCCCTTGAAAACGCTTTGGTAATCCCCCATAAAATTTGTGGTAACAAGCCTGTGGGAAGCTATCTCAAGGTACTCAATCTTTGGCTTTGGGTCAACATCCAGTTTTAGCATTTTTTGCACCAGCCCTGTTAGAGCAATTCATGGAACTGACACTTTTTCAAGTATTTCTTTGACCAGGTCATCAACCTTTACCTGCTCAGCCTGGCCCTCATAGTTGAATATCACCCTGTGCCTGAAAACATCATGCGCAACATCCTTGACATCCTGCGGTGTCACAAATGTCCTTCCTTTGATAATTGCATTTGCCTTTGCGCCTATGTACAAGGAAATGGATGCACGGGGGCTTCCTCCATACTCAACATACTTGCCAAGCTCAATTCCTGCCTTTTTATGGTCCCTTGTAGCATTCACAAGCGACACAATGTAAGCTTCTATATCTTCAGTGCAATATATTTTGTGAATGTCCTTTTGCATTTCAGTTATTTCCTTTGGGCTTATGACAGGCTTTATGCCAAGCGAGTCAAAAGTTGCTGAAGTTATGTTGTGCCGCAGCACTTCCCTCTCATCATCCTCATCAGGGTAGCCCATATTTATCTTGAACATGAACCTGTCAAGCTGCGCAGCAGGCAATGGATACACTCCCAATGACTCAATATTATTCTGCGTTGCAAGAACAATGAACGGCTCTTCAAGGTCATATGTTGATGTTCCTATTGTCACTTTCTTTTCCTGCATTGCCTCAAGAAGAGCAGACTGAACTTTTGCAGGCGCCCTGTTTATTTCATCTGCAAGCACAAAGTTTGTGAAAACAGGCCCCTTAATGGTATAAAATCCCTTGTCAGGCTTGTATGAGGTTATTCCTGTTATGTCAGAAGGAAGCATGTCTGGGGTAAACTGTATTCTCTTGTACTTGCACCCAGTCAGGGTTGCCATGCTCATCATAATAAGCGTCTTTGCAACGCCCGGGTATCCCTCGATGAGGACATGGCCATTTGTGAGCATTCCTTTTAGTATTGAGTCAACAGCCTCTCCCTGGCCTATGACTGCCTTTTTCATTCCATCCCTCACCTTGGAGAACTTCTCAGCATATTTTTGCACAATCTTTTTGTCAAGATGCCCTTCCCCCTTTTCCTTTGTTTTAGCCATTATAACCGCCCCTGTTGTCCCTCCGGACTCTTTTTCCTGCCTCCAAACCTCCTCATGAACATGTATGTAATAAGGGCAACAGCAGCAGTTGCCCCTGCAAATGCTATTGGCACAACAAGCGAAACTGCCCAGTCAACCTGCGGAACCACCTCTTTTTGCACAACAGGTTTTCCTCTCAGTGCCATTATCCCACTGCAGCCAGATATTGCCTTTTGGGCATTGTCACTTGCCTCTATATAATTGCCGTTCTCAAGGTACAATGATGCGCTTGTGAGCATTTCCTCCAAATCAAGGCATTCTGGATTGTCATCCAAAAGCTGCTTTGCAAAATTGATTTTCTCTTTTGCAGAAAGCTTGTCCTTTTCCAAGTCCTCTGATACAATTACTGGTACAATAAGCTCATCCTTAATATCTGCAGAGGCTGATTTTGCAGTCAAAGTAAGCTTGAAGTTGCCTGATTTTTCCCTTGAAGTCACCACTAGGGTTGCATCATGGCTTGAGCCTGCTGGCATTTCAAATGAGGTTTGCGAAAGCGAGGCATCTATACCAGAGTCAGAAACCACTCCAAGGGTAACTGTGCCAAGGTCAATGCCCATGCTATTTGTCAAAGAAATCTCTACACCTATTGTTTCACGCGGGTAAAGCTCAATCAGGCCAGGGTCATCAATAAGCCTTATTGCGGTGTATGTCGGCACCTCTACAGGAACTTCTGTAGGTACTTCAACAACTTCAGTTACCGTCACATTCACAGGAACCTCAACATCAACATATTGGGTTGAGCTTTGGTACTGGGTAATTGTCTGCACTTCTGGAGTTGGGTAAGCAGGCTCAAATACCCCGTAAAGCCCGCTCATGTTTGCAATCGTTGTATTAATCAGGTTTGAAGTTGTATTAAGAGTGTAGTTTAGTGCCTCCCATGTGCAGCTTACAAACGAGTTGCACCGGTACATGTCAAGGCTGTTTTCTGCAACCAAAGTGCCCTCATCCTCCGTGTAATTTATTCTCATTCCTATTGAGCCAAAAGAACCACCATTCACTTGTCCTTGCAGCAAAAAGATATTTCTCCTGTTTTCAGGGGGAACAAGGCTGGTTGCAGATTCCTCTGAGTAGGTTGCAAATGTGCCATTAAAGCTTGTAACATTAAACTGGTTGAATGTCAGCAAGGTCCTGTTTGTGTCTTCCCCGATTATGCTATAGTTTCCTGGAGCAACAGAAATGCCATTAAGTTCTGTTCCAGAGGCAATGGTAATGCCACTGCAAACATCATTGAGCTGCAAAGTGTCAATGCCAGAAAGCGTCAGGTTTATCGTTTCATTTGAAGGCACAACATACATGTGCTTAGTGCTGTTCACAATATTTGAGTTTACATCCACTGCCTGCGCGAACAATATGTGGGTTCCTGTCTGGTTTGTTTCTATTGCCCATGTCTTGTTATATGTGTAATTTGAGCCTGATGAGGATGAATTTTCCTGCAGTATAATTGAAGTATTGTTTGGGTAAGTCACAGTCAGGGTTATGTTGTGCAGCACTGTGTCAAGGTCAGCTGCAACAGTTATGTTTGTTGTCTGGTTTGCAGCAACATATGTATAGTCGGGGCAGAAGTAAGTGATTATTGGGTCTGCAACCCCTGCGCCAGAAGAGCGGGTGACTACAAAGTTCCTTGTTGCCTGCACATATGCATCTCCATTATAGCCGCGTGCAACTATTGTTATGGTGGCTGCCGGCTGGCTTAGCCCTATTGAATAATTGTATTCCCACAAATTGCTTCCATTGTATGTCTCATAGGCCTGGTAAGTCTGGTTATATATGTCATTTGTCACCCATGCAGTGACATTCACTATCCAGTCCTGGCCAAGCGTCTCATTTACTAATATATTGACAGGTCCGCCTTCTACAGGATCTCCTTGTATAAATACCTGGCTTTCATTTGGTGAAATTACCTCTATTACAGCGGAAATCAGCCCAATTGTCACATTCTTGCTCTCATTCATCGGGGTATAGGTGAAATTCAGGTTACTGGTTTCTGGATGTATTGCAGTAAAGTTATACGGGTCATAAGCAACAAGGCCAGACTGGTTTTGCACAAACTGGCTCACAAGCATTGTCAGCGTCCCGTTCCCGTCAGTTGTTCCGCTCTGAACAACAGTGCCATAGACATCAGTTGCATTCACTTCTGAGCCATTGACATCCTCCCCAGCAAGGCCTATTGCATGAATAAGTGCATATTGCTTTGCAGTAAGGTTGCTTTGGGCCTCTCCAAATGAAACAGTGCTATTCTCAAAGCTTGTGTTTATGAACTGCGCATTTGTTGTCAGATTAATATATGCAGCATTGCCGGTTATTGTTGAGTTTGCAAGCGTAAATGCTGAGGAATTGTTGTTAAGCACTGCATAAGAATAGTTTGCACCGGTGTTTCCCATTACAAAGTGGCAGTTCCTGAGAATCAAATTGTCATAGCTTGCAGTGTCAATGCCATAATACCCGTCGCCTGCCCTTGAGTAGTTCACATAATAGCCAGCACAGTCAAGTGAAAGGCCATCTGCCCCTGCAACAAGGCAGGTTGCATCAGAATAAAGGTTGTTCTTAAGTGTCATTGAGCTTGTGAAAGCCCTGCAAGTAGATGCATTCATTTCTATGACAACATCAGTATTGGTTGTCAAGTTCAGATAAGTTGTATTGTTCGCAACCCCTGTCCAGGCAAACAAGGTATAATTGCTGTAATATGTAGGGCCACTTGAATTTTGCAGATATTCTGAAAGCTCTTGCATGCTTACAAAACCAGTGTCAAGCAAAAGCGAGGAAACAGTCTCATTGAGCCTGTTGGTTATATTCAGGTTTGAGTATAAAATCTGGTTTCCAGAAAGGTCAGTCAAGTTAAAGCTGGTGTACCAAGTCCTGAGCAAAGTGCCATTGCCCGTTATATTGGCATTTGACACGCTTGTGCTCACGTTAACAGCAGTTGCATTGGATGAAGAGACAACAAAGTCATACCCATCTGAGCCTCCAAGAGAGCTTATGCTTGAGTTTGCTGCAATAATTTGTGCATTTGAAGAGAGGCATACTGCACCAGATGAGGATGAATTGTAGTTTCCTTGCGCAAAGCCGCAGCCTTTCATTGTTATTCCTGTAAAGCCAGACGCATTAAAGCCGCAGCCAGAAGATGCCCTTGAGTAATTGACTGAATAGCCAGCGCAATCAAGGGTAATATCATTTGCAGAAGCAGTAAAGCAGTTTGAAAACCCATAAACATTGTTTGTAAGCACATAATCCTCTGCAAGCGCCTTGCATGTTGTTGCATTGATGTTCATGTTCTCAGTCTCAGGGCCAACTGAGGTTGGGTTTGACTGCTTGCTTGCAGTCACTGAGCCAACTGATGCATTCAAGTCATATGGCCTGAATGGGGTTCCTGAGCCAGTGCTCTTCCACTGGTATTCCTGTACCTCGACAAACGAAGTCAGCCCGTTCTCATCAGTTGTTTCTGATGCAACCTGTGTGCTGTAAGAATCAGTAAAGTTTATTGTTGCGCCCTCTATCCCGGTTGTCCCTGCCAGGTCAGTAAGATTTACCCTCAAATACCAGCTTATATTGATGTAGGAATTTACATCCCCAAAGTAAAAGTCATTGTTATAGCTTGAATTAAGGAGGGTAAGGCTGGATGGCTGCACTGCGCTGTTCCCTATATACACATCATAGGCGCCTGAAAATGCAGATGCATTGATTGTTGAGTTTGCAATGACATTTTCTGTTGCCAAAGTCTGTGCAAGCACTCCTATTGCATTTGCAACATTGCCTGCATTTATCCTCACTCCATTGAACATGTTGTTTGTTGAAGTCAAAAGGCGCAGCGCACGGTATTTGGTGTTAGTTATATTGACATTGGTAAAGTTATTGTAATTTGCAAGGTAAAGGTAAACAGCATAGCCTCCGCTGTAATTGCTTTCAATCACCCCGTCATAAAAAGCATTGTCATAGACAGGCGCAATTCCGTACATATAAAGCGCATAGGTGTTGTTTGCCCTTATGGAAAAGTTCCTGAAAGTGTTTGCATAAGTGCTTGTCCTCATATAAATTCCGTATGAATAATTTGAATAAAAGGAAACATTGGAAAAGTCATTGTCATATACTCCTGAGTAGAAGTAGGCGGCATAGCTTGCATTGCTCAAAAAGCTCACATTCTCAAAATGGTTGCTTGACGCGCTGTCAAGGTAAAGTGCCTGCGAGCCAGGGTTGTTGATTCCTGTCCTTACACTCATGTTTGAGAAGTTGTTGTAGCTTGCTGAAATCACGGTCATGCCCCTTTGGGTATATGCGTCAACATATCCGCCTGTGAAAACATTGTGCTTTGAGTTTGATACTATGTATAACCCATAGCCCCTTTCAGAGGTGAAGTTATTGTCATAAAACTTGTTGTTCTGGCAGTTGGTGCTCACCTGTACCCCATAGTAATTGGTGGCATTTGTGCGAAAGCTGTTGTTTCTGAATACATTTTCGCTTGCGGAGGATGTAATCCGCAATGCATCGCTTCCAGAAGTTATTACAGTGTTATTCTCAATTGTATTGCTGCTTGAGAGGTAGAGGTACATGCCTATGCTGTAGCTGCCATGCGTGCCATTGCAGTTTATTGAGTTGTTTGCAATCAAATTGTTCTCAGCATAATAACCATAGAATGGATAGTAATAGGTGCTGTTTATCTCATTGCCAATGACTGTGCCCTGGCCAGATGAGGCAAGGTAAATCCCATAGCCATACTGGTCTACGCTTATGATATTGTAATCAACTTTGTTATAGTCCCCATATATCTGCAAGCCGGTTCTTACTGCCCTTATGTAGTTTCCGGTTATGTTGTTGTAGTTTGACGGGGTTGTGCCAAATACTATACCATAGCCATAATGACTCCCATAGTTTCCTGAGGCGATTATCGTGTTGTTCTGTATCACATTGTAATTGCTTGCAGACTCTGCAAAATAAATCCCATAATAAGTGGGCGAGTTGATGGTATTGTTCAGGATTATGTTATTTGAAGAGCTTTGTGCAAAATACATGCAGTGGGAATATCCACCAGAAGGCCTGCTTACAAAGCTGTTGTTGAAAAACCTGTTGTTGTCAGTGCCAGTGTCACTGTAAAAGGCATAGTTTGTAGTGCTGTTAAAGGTTGAATTTTCAATGGTATTGTATGAGCTTGGGCTAAAGAACAGTGCATAGCCTGGGGCAACCACGCTGACATTGTTTATTATATTGCTGTGTGAAGGCGTTCCAGGGTTTATGTAGATGCCTGAGCTTCCAGTTGAAGTGACAGTCAAATTCTCAAGATGAGTGCTTCCTGAGCTTGACACAACATAAATCCCGACTCCGGCAACAGATATGTCGCTGTTGTATATGCTGTTTGAGCTGGATACATCGAGGTATATTCCAGAGCAAGAGGTTGAGGTGCTTCCCCTTACAACAGAGTTATTCACAGTATTGCCAACAGACCCGCCTACAAAGAGAAGGCTGCTATATGTATAGCTTCCCTGGAAAAAGCTGTCCTGTATATTTCCATAGCTAAAGCCAGAAAGATATGCGCCATATATCCTTGTTGAGCCGCCAATCCTGGTTCCAACAGTCACATTCCTGAAGGTATTGTTTTCGCCGCCATTCCAGTAAACCGAATATGTGCTTGCAGTTGTTGTTTTGTTTATTACCATATTTGTAAGTGTATTGTATGAGCTTGACTCAAAATAAGCAGTATACCTGTTTGAAGTGGTTGTGCTTGCCCTTACATTTGTGAAATTATTGTAGCCTGACGCAACATACAGGGAATAATGGCCAACTGAGCTTACATTGGTGTCAACAATCAGGGTATTGTTTGCACTTGAGCGAAGGTATAATGCACCCATGTAGCGGTTTGTGCCGCTGTTCTCAACTATATTGCAGTTTTTTATTGTAATATTCCTTGCATTCAAGTCTACTGCAGGGACATTTCCTCCGCCTGTAAGTGTAACACTATAACCTTTGCAGTCAAGAGTGACATTCTCAGTGCCTATGACAAAGCAGGTGCTTGTTGAGCTTTCGCTTGATGTCATATTATAGTCTTCTGTTATTGTGCCAGGGCAAATAGCATATGCCATTCCATTCATCAGAAAAAGGGCAAAAATGAGAAAAATTGCCTTATTTGCGCTTGGCGTATGTCTTGCTTTTCCTAATCCTATGCCCATCATCATTCTCCTTTTCAGATCGCCTTGTCTAACCTATTAATCCAGTGTTAATATTTTTAATGATAGTTGGTGGGGGCTAAATAGAATAGGAACTTCTCCGTATAATGTGGCAATAAATGGTAATCACACCGGCATTGAGGTCTGCAAATGTTTATATCCTCTAAATTCCTCTTCTGAAAAGGTTGAAATGAGGTCATACAAATTTAGAGTATATCCATCAAAAAACCAGGAAAAGCAAATAATGCAGCATTTATGGATAGCTAAAAACCTGTGGAATGAGCTTCTTGAGCACAGCAAGCAAACCTACGATGATTTTGATCTCTTCCCAACAAAAAACACTTTACAGCTAATGGTCAAAAACACTGGCTTATTCTCCCAAACGGCACAAGAGGTTTCACACAGGCTTCGTGATGCAATTATGAGAGTATTCAAACTGAGGAAAAAAGGCATAAAATGCGGCTTTCCACGCTTCAAATCAATTGACAGCATGAGAAGTCTACATTATCCACAAAAAGGGTTCTCTCTGAACAAAAAGCTCAAAGTTACTCCTTTTGGAGAAATTGCAATTGTATGCCACAGGAAGATAAAGAGCAAAGTAAAAACAATGACTCTAAAAAGAGAGCCTTCTGGGAAATGGTTTGCAATATTTTGCTCAGAGCGGGAAAAACAAATTCCGAAAACAAACAATGGGCAATTAATCAAAAATCCAAAACACCTAAAAAAATATGAGAACAAACTTGCATGGTGCCAAAAACTATTCTCAAGAAAAAAGAAAAAGAGCAAAAACAGGAAAAAAGCAAAACTAAAGGTTGCAAGAATCCATGAAAAAGTATCAAACACAAGAAAAGACTTCCTTCACAAACTATCAACTCAATTCATCAACAATTATTCCCTCATAGCTCTTGAAAAACTTGCCTCAAAAGAGATGTCAGAAAAACAATTCGGCAAGCATATCAATGATGCTTCATGGAATATGTTTGCAGACATGCTTGCATACAAGGCTGAGAGTGCTGGGTGCAAGATAGTGTTTGTAGACCCAAGAGGAACAACAAAGGAGTGCAGCAGATGCCATGAGATTGTCAATAAA
>CAZOMB010000027.1:0-11850 GCA_964581105.1 Microcaldota archaeon | reverse complement strand
TGAGACCTGCCTAAAATCAGTTCTTTTCTCTCCTGAGCATCTATATTTTCTAATGCCCGTTTATAGTTTTCACCAGTTGCAATCCCTTCAATCATCAGGTCATAGATTTTACCATCATGTTTTTCCCTAATGTGAACTTCAAGCTCATCTTCAACAGCTAAATCTTTGTATATTCTTGTTCCAAAAAGATCTTGCTCAACAAACTGCTTGAAATTCTCATAATTGCCAAGGGAAAGCTCTGCCCTCAAAAAGGTGCGGGGGTGCAAAATGCCTTCATCGATCATTTTTTTAATACCATGATAGTTTTTGCATTTAATATGCAAGGCTGCCAGCTTTTTTGCAAATTTAGCTGCTTTTTGCTTATCATTGTGCTCAAATGCGATTTTTGTATCCAACTTTAGCCTCTTTGCAGGGCTGTATTTTTTCAGGTTGAAAAACTCATTTGCCAAAATAGGGCTTTTTGGCACTCTTTTGTTCTTTTCATTATTGCTCCTTAAAATGTATGGGTGCATATTGCCGCCTCTTTAATGTACTTGCTCTGCTTTCCTTACATTTGTTTTGCCTTCTCCACAATATCATAAGCCTTTTCAACATCGCAATAATTGGCAATGTCTTTCTTTATCAGCTTTTTCACGCCTTCTTTGTCGCCTCTCAAAGCCATATCCGCAAGCGTGAAAAACATTGCCCTGTTCCCTTCCTTCTCTGTTACCCCGAATGCGCCTGTTTCTACTATGTCTTTGAAATAGTCATAATGGAAATCAGTCCCCTGCCCAAGAAACATCTTTAAGAAACTCGTCTTGCTCAAAAATCCACTTTCAACAAGTTTGCCAAGCTCTGTGAATGAACAGTTCTCAGCGTATTTTTCGCCAATGCCATAGGCAATATTCTCAAGCTCATGCTCGCTAAGGCCATATTTAGTCAATTCCCTACACTCATTATATGCCCCTACTTTCAGGCCCATTTTTGCCAAATATTTGAGCCTGACACTGCGCAATTCAGCCTTTTTTGCCTTATCCAGAGCGTTGTTTCTTTGAGTTATGCCTTCCTTCTTTTGCAATTCTAGGGTTCCCATAATACCACACACAATACCTCTCATTATGTGTGTTAGGGTATATAAATATATGTATTAAGAATGGGCTGTCGCCTTTGCTAATATGGGCTTTGCAACCTATTTTTTTGAGTCAGTTCTTAGAAAGAACTTGTTCAAAGATTTTAAAACGCTATTTGTTAAGTGCGGAGAAAACACACCTAAAGGGTCTCCAGCATTTGCAATACCTATGCCCCTCGTTAGAGCTGCATTTGTAAATGCTTTTATACCACTTAAATTAATCCACAAAAATTGTTCTTCTCGATTTTTTGAGAACAAGTTTAGCAGCATCCGGTTTTTGTATTCAATTTTATATTTAGATCCGATTGATTGGCCTGTAAGAACCTTGTATTTCAATTCCCCTTGTGATATTCCAGAAACTATCTTATCACTTTTGCTAAGCTTAATATTTTTCATTGAGTCATTTGCTTTCAGCATATTTCTCCCTTTTGCCTTATGTGTTTTAAGTTATATAAATATATGTATGGGGAGAAGAGTTTTACTTTATGTAGCCTTTGTCACGAAGCCACTGTGCCTGGTAGCGGTTGTATCTCCAGACTATGTCTCCTTTTTTGTCTCCCCCGATTTTCCAGGGGACAATTATTACTATGTCTCCGTCCCTTACCCAGATGAACCTTCTTATTTTCCCAGGTATTCTGCACATCCTTTCCTTGCCGTCCTTGCACTCGACCAGCAGCCTTCCGCCTCCCATGTTGCTAATCACAATTCCCAGCATTTCCCCTTCTTTTGGCAGTTTCACTGAGGTAATTGGCTGGATTGGTGGTGGTCTTCTTCTTGCCATTCAAAACACCTAAAGCTTGAGAGGAGAGCGCGCTCCGCATGCCTCGCAAACAAGCATCTTTACCCCTGCCTGGTCAACTATTTTTGTGTCAGGCCTTTTGCATTCCCTGCAAATTACTGCAGAGTCAACAAACTGCTGTAGCTTGTCCTTAAGGTTCCTCTCATAAAATTTCCCATTCAAAACCAGCTTGCTGCCTTGAACTGTCACAGGAACAGCAAGCTCGTGTGAAAAGTATTTTGCAAGTGTCTGGGGCTTTCTCCTTGTTTTCTGCACTATCAGGTCAAAGTTTTTTATTATTGTCTTGTTGCCCTGAAAGAATGACTGTATTGCTGGAACCTCAAACCTTTCAAATTTGTGGGTTTTCTCAGGAAGCGCATTGTGCGCCCTGTCAAGCATGTTTTTGTATTCGTCCATCAAACCACTTTTCTTATTCAGTGAATATGGGGTAAAACCTTTAATAGGGATTGCTAAAAGCCTGCAACAAGAACCAGCAAAAGAGCAAGCATGCCCCCCAAGCAAATAGGGGGAAGCGCAGGCAGGAATACCTTTTGCTTTGAAACAAACCTCAAAAGCATGTAAATTGCCAATGTTGAGCCTGCTGCAACTGCAAGCGAGTAAACAAGCCCGCTTGCCCCAAGTGAAAATGCTGACACAGATATCATCACAGGCACAGAAAGGTCGCCTGTGCCCAAGTCCAGCCTTTCTCCCTCTTGCATTGCCCTGTCAACATATTGCTCCCTTTTCTCCTTTGGCTTTCTTTTTGGGAGGCTTTTTGCTGTGACTGCAAAGGAAAGCTGCCTTGTTGAAAGCTCGCGTGCCATTTCAATCATGTGCTTTGTCTTGAATACTGCTATGTAATCATAAATTGAGAGAAGGATTACAAATAAAACTGTGGGAAGAAAACCAAGCGAAAAGCCGAATAATGCTCCAACCCCTGCGCTTGAGATTATTGCAGCTGTATTTTTTGCCCTTGCTGTGAAAAACTTTGCAGCCCCAACTGCAATTCCTGCTGCTGCGCCAAATAGGATTGATTTTACAAACCCGAGTGAAAGAAGAGAAATTCCTATTGTGAAAAACACTATTGTTGATGCTGAGACTATTACAACAAGCTCAAGCAATTTGAAAAGCACAACCCCTTTGTAAAAGCGCGCAACCAGGATTATCATCACTGCACCGAACAGGATATAGCCAATAAAGCACACTGCGTTCAGGGGGTCATTTTCCGGCATTGGGGCAATTGAAAATGCCTGTATTTCCTCAGATTCTGCTGCGCCTGTGACAAGCACCATGCCAGAGTATATGCCAATAATCTGCGTTATTGCAAAAAACAATGCAACCTGGGTATAGGGTTTCATTTGCTCACTTTTTTTTCTTCAGTTTTTTTAACGCTTCCTCAAATGACTCAAGGTCTGCAAACGAGCGGTAAACAGATGCAAACCTTATATATGCAATCTCATCGACCTTTCTTAACCTCTCAATTACCAGTTCTCCTATTTCATCTGACTTGACTTCCTGCTTGTCCTCTTTTCTTAGCTTTGCCTCAACCCGGTTTGCTATTGTCTCAATCTGCTCAACAGGCACAGGCCTTTTTTCGCATGCCTTTTGTATGCCTGACAGCAGCTTTCTTCTGTCAAACTTTTCCCTTCTTCCGTCTTTTTTTATTACAAAAAGGTCCTGCTTTTCAACTCCTTCATATGTAGTAAAGCGCCTTTTGCACTTTGAGCATTCCCTTCTCCTTCTTATCCTGCCGTCATCTGTGTCCCTTGTATCAATAACATCGCTTTCTGTATGCGTGCAAAATGGGCATCTCATGCTCTTAGGTTGGGTGCATATCAATAAAAACGCTTAGTGCGCAAGAATGCAGAGCTGATTTCATGGAATATGACATGTTGATAATTGGATCAGGCTGCTCAGGCCTGGCTGGTGCCATGTATGCTGGAAGGCTTGGCATGAAAGTGCTTGTGCTAGGGGCACTTAGGGGGGGCACTATCACAACTACTGACATTGTGGAGAATTATCCTGGCTTTAAGTCAATTTCAGGCATTGATTTGGCTCAAAAACTTGAAGAACATGCAAAAGACTACAAAACAGTTGAAATAAAAGATGAAAAAGTTGTGAAAATAGAGAAGCAAGATAACAAATTTAAAGTGAAATCAGAGGCAGGGGAATATGAGGCAAAAACCGTGCTTTATGCAACTGGCACAGAGTGGAAAAAGCTTGGCGTGCCAGGTGAGGAGGAATTTGCGAACAAGGGAGTGCATTATTGCGCGCTTTGTGACGGGGCATTTTACAAGGAAAAGGCAGTTGCAGTGATAGGAGGAAGCGACTCTGCTGCAAAAGATGCGCTTGTTTTGACTCAATGGGCAAAAAAAGTCTATATTGTTTACAGGAAAGGGAAAATAAGGGCAGAGCCAATTAATTACAAGCGAGTAATGGAAAACAAGAAAATAGAGATAATTAACAATACAAATGTTAAGGAGATAAAAGGAGAAAAGAAAGCAACTGGTGTTGTGCTGGACAAGGATTACAATGGCTCAACCTCTCTCCCACTTGATGCTGTTTTTGTTGCAATTGGCCATGTGCCTGCCTCTTTATTGGCAAAACAGGCAGGAGCAGAAGTGAATGAAAAGGGATATTTGAAAATAAACAGGGATTCAGAAACAAATGTGCCAGGCTTTTATGCTGCAGGAGATGTTACTGACACGCGCTTCAAGCAGGCAATAATAGGGGTTGGCGAGGCTGTTGAGGCGGTTTATTCAGCCTATTTGTATTTGGGGAAAAAGTGAAAAAAGAGAATCAGGGCTTCCTGAAGGGCCTGTCAATCTCTCCATGCTTGTTTTTCTCAATCTTAACTGCAACTTTCATTGCACCATTAAGGGCATCAGGATTTTTGCTATAAATTTTAATCAGAGCCTTAGCTGCACTTGAGTTAAAACCAGTACTAGGTTTTGCCTTTTGAATTTGCTTTCCCATGGTTTCACCTTAGAGGGTTACTTTCAGATTCAGCTCTTTTTTCAGTTCCCTGTAGCGGTTTCTTATAGTCACTTCTGTTACCCCTGCAACGTCCGCAACTTCTTTTTGTGTCCTTCTTTCGCCATACATTGCAGATGCTATGTATACTGCTGCTGCAGCAACGCCTGTTGGACCTCTTCCTGAGATAAGCCCCTTGGTAATTGCCTTTTTGAGAAGGGAAATCGCCCGTTCCTGCACATGGCCTGAAAGCTTTAGGGCAGCAGTGAACTTTGGCACATAGTGCGCTGGGTCAGTCAGAGGGACATCAAGGTCAAGCTCGCGCCTTATGAAGCGATAAGCCCTGCCTATCTCCTTTTTCTCTACGCCTGATACCCTGGAAATCTCATCCAATGTGCGGGGTATTCCCTGTACTCTGCATGTGGCATACAAAACAGCTGATACCACGCTTTCAATGAGCCTTCCCCGAATAAGCTCTGCCTTAATGCACTTCCTGTAAAGAAGCGCAGCAGACTCCCTGATTGAGTCAGGAAGCCCCAAATATGAGGCTATCCTGTCAAGCTCAGAGAGAGCTATTGCCAGATTCCTTTCCATTGAAGAGGCAATCGATGCCCTTTTGTGCCATTTTCTCATCCTGTAAAGCTGTGCTTGCTTTTTTGGGGATATTTTTGCCCCGCGAATGTCCCTGTTGTACTGGTCTATCTCTGTGACAAGGCCCTTGTTTGGCCTCATGTACTTGATTGGGGCGCCTCCGCGAGCCCTTTTTTCCCTTTGCTCTGCGTCAAATGCGCGCCATTCTGGCCTGTGGTCTTCAAGGCTTTCTGCGACAATAAGGCCGCACTGCGTGCACACTACTTCCCCTTTTTCATAGTCACGGGTAAGTTTTTTGCTTTTGCATTCAGGGCACTTGTCAACTGTCATAATTTCACCTCTAAGAGAGCCATTGGCTTATAGGTAGGTTTTAAAAAGTTGTGAAATCGTTATATATAGAAGAGTTTATAAACTTTTCTGTCCTCCGACGGGGAGGAGCCTACCTTGAGAGAAAGTAAACAATAACCACAATGGCTGCAATTACGACTGCTGTGAATATGAGCCTGTCGACCATGCAACTCATTTGGCTTTGCCTTTTTATAAACCTTTCAGGATTAATTTGTCCATGAAAATTGCATTTGTCACAGATACTCATTTTGGGTACCGCAGGTTTGAGGCTGATTCTTACAAGCAGGGAAAAGAGGCCATTCTTGAAGCTGCAAAGCAGGCAGATGTGCTGATTTTAGGGGGGGACAATTTTGACTCTCCTCTCCCGAAAATGGAAACTTTGGCAGAGGTTACTGGCATTCTTATTGAAGCGAATGGGATTTTTGCCTCAAGGGGCATAAAAAACGCAATTTTTGCAATACATGGCAACCATGAGAGAAGGGCAAAAGGCTATGTTCACCCAACCGAGCTTTTGGCAAAAGGCGGGTTTTTGGAATTGTTCCACAACAAAACCATTGTTTATGAAAAGGGAGGGGAGAAAATTGCAATTTCAGGAATGGGAAATGTTCCTGATGACCTGGCAGCAGAGGCCCTCAAAAAGCTGGAATGCTCGCCTGTTCCAGGGGCATTCAATGTATTTGTAGTGCACCAGTCATTCCAGGAGCTTGGCATTGGGAAAAATGACGAATGGATAAGCCATGACGACCTTCCCCCTGGCTATGACTTGTACTTGTGCGGCCATGCGCACAAGCCTTTGCTTTCTGGCAAAGTGCTTAACCCTGGAAGCACTGTTGTAACACAGCTTAGGGAGGATGAGGCCAGCAAAAGGGGCTGGCTGCTTTATGATACAACGGAAAAAAAGCCGCAGTTCATGCCAATTAACTCAAGGCCGTTTTTCTTTTCAGTGCTTGATTTTAATGGGGCAACGCCAGAGGAGATAAGGGAAAGGGTGGCTAAAGAGGCAAAAAGGCTGCAAGCAAAAGAAAATGAGCCTATTGTAAGAATAGTCGTAAAAGGGACAATTGCAAAAGGCTTTCACTCATCAGACATTGGAATTGGGGAATTTGATAGGAATACTTTCATAGACAACAGCCTTAATTCTGAAAACCTGAGGCACAGGATAGAGCAGATAAAGCTTGCAAGGGAGAAAAAACTAAGCGCAAAAGAGCAGGGAATGGCAATTTTAAGGAAAAAGCTTGATGGGACAGATTACAATTTGGGTGACCCTGAAAAAGTATTTGAGTCTCTTGTTGAAGGCACCTTTTTGCAGCAAATAATCGAGGAAATTGAAAAAGAAGGCTAAAACTCGACCCTGTCTTCCCTCATGTAGTCGCGCAGGGCTTTTGGCACGCTAAACCCGTTTTCATCCTGGAAGTTTTCCATTATTGCAACCATTGTTCTGCCAACTGCTATTCCGCTGCCATTCAAAGTATGCACAAATTCTAATTTGCCTGATTTTCTGTAGCGGATGTCTGCCCTTCTTGCCTGAAAATCAGTGCAGTTTGAGCATGAGGAAATCTCTCTATACTTGTCCTGTGAGGGTATCCACACTTCAATGTCATAGGTTTTTGCAGATGCAAACCCCAGGTCTGCTGTGCAAAGCTCAACTACCCTGTAAGGAAGCTCAAGCTTTTTGAGAACAGACTCTGCATCTTTTGTTATTTTTTCAAGCTCTGTGAATGAGTTTTCAGGCTTTGTGAATTTTACCAGCTCAACCTTGTCAAACTGGTGCTGCCGAAGTATTCCTTTTATGTCCTTTTGGTAATTGCCAGCTTCCCTTCTAAAGCAAGGAGTATAGGCACAGAAATTCACTGGGAGCTTCTCTTCAGGCAGAATTTCGCCTGCAAACATGTTTATCAGCGGTACTTCTGCTGTTGGAACAAGGTACAGCTCGTCTTCAGTGCACTTGTACAGGTCTTCTGCAAATTTCGGCAGCTGGCCTGTGCCTGTCATTGTCTTTTGGTTTACCATGAATGGAGGCAAAAGCTCTGTGTAGCCGTTCATTACCTGAAGGTCAAGCATGAAATTTGCCAAGGAGCGCTCAAGCCTTGCTGCCAACCCCTTGAGAACAACAAACCTGTGGCCTGCAAGCTTTGCCCCTCTTTCAAAATCTATCAATTTTTTGTTGGCAACCTCATAGTGCGCCTTTGTATTGGTGCTCTTTTTGCCTGTTTTCCCCCATTTTCTTATTTCCTTGTTGTCTTTCTCGCTTTTTCCTGCTGGCACTGTTTTGTCAGGCATGTTTGGCAGTGTGAGGAGGATTTCATCCATTTTCTTTTCAAGCCCAGTTGCCTCTTCATCAAAAGAAGCTATGTTTTTGGAAAGCTCTTTTGTCTTTTTGAGAAGTGCGCTTGGTTGTTTTCCCTTTTTCTTTTGCTCTGCTATTTGTTTTGAGGCAATGTTCCTGTCTGATTTTAGGTCGTCTGCCTTTTTCTTTGCCTGCCTCCATTTTTTGTCAAGCCCAACAAGCTCTGCAACAGGCACTGTATCTTCCTGCCTTTTTTTGAGCGAATCACGAAGAAGCTCTGGTTTTTCACGTATAAGCTTTAATGAGAGCATCAGCTTACCTCTTGCCTTATTTTTTCAATGAGCTCTATTCCTATTCTCATCTGCGCCTCTTTTGTGCTTCCTGCTATGTGTGGAGTTAAGATAATGTTTTCAAGCTCGCAGAGCTTTCCCGAGTAAGGCTCTTGAGGGTAAACATCAAGAGCAGCGCCTGCTATCTTCCTTTCTTCTAATGCTGAGTAAAGCGCCTGTTCATCAATTAAAGAGCCTCTTGCAGTGTTCACAAGAACAGCTGTTGGCTTCATCTTTGAAATTGCCTTTGAGCCAATAATGCCTTTTGTTTTTTCATTTGCAGGCATATGAAGGCTTATGTAATCAGAGCTTGCCAAAAGCTCATCCATGTTAACGCTTTTTCCTAATGTGGAAGTTGTGTTATGAGGGTCAAAATAAACTATTTTCATGCCAACAGACTTTGCCTTTATTGCCAAAAGAGAGCCAATCCTTCCCAAGCCCACTATTCCCAGTGTTTTGTCCCTTATTTCTGTTCCTGTAAGCTGTTTTTTCAGCCACTCTTTTGCTTTCATCCCCTTGTCAGCTTTTGGTATTTTCCTTGCAAAACAGAGCATAAGGCCAAGAGCAAGCTCTGCAACTGCATTTGAGGATGCTCCCGGAGTATTTACGACTTTTATTCCTCTTTTTTCGCATTCCTTCTTGTCAATGTTGTCAGTGCCTACGCCTGCCCTTGCAACCAGCTTGAGGTTTTTTGCTGCAATCAGGAGCTCTTTTGTTACTTTTGTTGCGCTTCTTACAATAAGCACATCTGCATTTGCAACTGCCTCTTTCAAATCAGTAGGAGTAACTATAGTATTGCCAAGCTTTTTTATCTCTTCAATTACCGCGCTTTCCATTTTGTCTGCAATTATTATTTCCATAAAATCACTCGTTAATGACCTTTCTTATTGCGTCAAACGCATAATCAAGATGAGAATCATCAAAATTCCCTATGTGGCAAATCCTGAAAAACTTTCCCTTTAGCTTG
The DNA here is from genome assembly GCA_964581105.1 of Microcaldota archaeon. Taxonomy (GTDB): domain Archaea; phylum Micrarchaeota; class Micrarchaeia; order Anstonellales; family Anstonellaceae; genus UBA10161. Next base: position 2,469 of record CAZOMB010000027.1, on the reverse strand, counting down.
CCAAAATCCCTGGCAGTCACAAGCTGGTGCTCATCATACAGCCTTTTTCTTATTTCATCTGCATTTTCAATTACAAAGCCGGTTATTGTAGGGGACTCAAATCCTTTTTCTGAAAATACTTTGTAGCCAATTTCTTTTACAAATTTGCGTGACTTTTCTGCTGCTTTTTCATGCCTTTTCCTGTGTGCTTTAAACCCGCCTTCCCCCTCAACATTGTCAAGTGCCGCCTTAAGTGAGTAAAGCACAGAAATTGCAGGAGTATTTGGGGTTTGGCCTTTTTCCATGTTTTTCTTGTATTTTTTCATGTCTAAGTAGTAGCTTCTTGCAGTTATTCCTTCTGCTTTTTGCATTGTTTCTTCTGTTAATGCAACTATTGCTATCCCTGGAGCTGCGCCTATTGCCTTCTGAGTCCCTGTTGCTGCAAAGTCAACCCCAAATTCCTTTATGTCCAAAGGAGAAGCTGCCCATGCTGAAACAGCGTCAAGTATTGTTGTCATTCCCTTGCTTTTGGCATATTTGCATATGTCTTTTGCATGGTTCAGAACCCCTGTTGAAGTCTCATTGTAAACCATGCCAAATATTTTTGCTCCAGACTGGTCAATAAGCTCTTTTGCCCGCTCTAAAGACCAGCCTTTGCCAAGCTCAAGGCTCTCATGCTGAACATTGCAATAGACTTTTGCGCATGCAGCAAACTTGTCACCAAAATTGCCGTTTGTAAGAACCAGTGCCTTGTCTTCAGGCTGTGTTAAGCATGCCCAGGCCATCTCAATTCCAGCTGTTCCTGAGCCTGTTACCAGAAAAACATGGTCTGCATTAAAGTCTTTTTTCAGAATAGGGACAATACCAGTAATAAGCTCCTTTATCTCAGGTCCCCGGTGGTATATCATCTGCCTGCTTTGAGACTTTCTTATTTCATCTGTAAGGGCAACAGGCCCTGGTGTCAAAAGCTTCATAAATACCCCTTTATTGACAAGATTTCAGGCTATAAGATTAAAATAACGGCGCTTTTTTGTGAATTATTTTGAAAAATACAGGGCTCCACCATCATAGGTAAGCCCAAATGTCTCTACTATAGCCTGTAGCTTTCCCAAATATGCCTGCAAATAAAGAGGCGGCTTAAAGCCCTCGGATGTTAAATTATTTGGCAGAAATGTTGTATTGCAAGAAAATGAAAGAAGCTCAAGGGGCCTGTCTTCAGGTATGCCAACTTTCAGAGCAAGCCAGTAGCCAAATAATGACATGGTTTTGTAAATTTCCTCATTAACCTCACCTGTCTTGAGCTGTTCAAGCATTTTCTTTATCTTTTTGTTATCTAAGGAGGAAGCCAATTTTTTCATGTTTTCAAGTTCTGCTAATACATTAGAATCCAAAAACAGGCTATTCTTGGTAATAAGCTCTTGTTTTTCATCCTGCCTGAGCATGTTATTTCCATTAATGAAAGCTGCCATTAAATCAGGGCTCTCCCTTTCTATGACAAAGCTTGAGACATTCCAGAACATTGTCTGCCTGTTGCCAATCAATTCCTTGAATTCTTCTTTGCCTATGCCATACTTTTCACAAAATCTCATTTCTATGGGGGCTGTCCCCATTGCACACAATCTTATGAGGCTGTCCTGCCCTCCAACTGCAAAACCAACAAAAGAAGCGGACTTTTTTTCAGAATCATAAATCATGCTGGGAGTAAACTCTGTTACATTCTCATAGCCAGGAAGCTTGCCTTTGTTAAACAAATTTTTTGCAATCTCATATGTAAGAATCTGGTTTGCTCCTTCGCACAGCCAACAAGCTGTTTTGCCTGGCGATTCTTGTATTTTGCCCTGGTAAGTTACCCAGTGGGCAAGCTCATGGATAAGAAGCCATGAAAAATTTGTCATATTGTTCCTTGGCTGGAACACGTTTGGGTTGTCAACGTTGTGCAAATTTTTTGAAAGCATGTTAATATGCACCTTATTGCTGCCCCTGTAATACTCTGCTGCAGCGCCTGGGCTGATTATCTCATTTCCAGTGACAAACAGCATTTTCAGCTCACCGGCAAGAGGCTCGTAGCCAAGGCTTTTTGCTGCCTCTATAAAATCAGGAATAAGCTGTTTTATTATTTCCTTTTTTTCTTCAAAGAGCTCTGTGCCTATCTTTTCAACGATTTTGTCCTGCAGCTGCTTATCAATCTGCAAAGTGACTTTTATCTTTCCATTGTCATAAATCACAGGGCTTTCATGCATAAGGTAATAAGCATCTGGGTCTTTGTGCTTGCTGAAATTTTGAAGACGCTGCTGTCCAATAGCATAAGAAGAGAGAAGAGTAAAGATGGCAAGCGAAGGGAGCATGAACCGTTGGAATATCCTGGGCTTCCTGCAAACAGGAGCCTTACCAGTATTTTTCTTCTTGATTTGTTCCATAAAGATACTGGCTAAATTGGGATAAATGGGAATAATAAATGTTCCTCTTTTTTACCTTTTCTTTTTCCTTAGA
>CAZOMB010000026.1:0-13134 GCA_964581105.1 Microcaldota archaeon | reverse complement strand
AATACTACAATAACAAACTGCGAAATAAGCAACTTCCAGCATGCGATTTATTTCAGCGGCTCAGACAATGGCACAATAAGCAGCACCAATGCCAGCACTACCTATGACTCTGCCTACGGGATTTACATAACTGGCTCAGACTACAATACAATCAGCAACTCAAAGGGAAGCACAATCACAGGAAGGGGAATGCGCGTGACAGGCTCGCACAATACCATATCAAGCTCAACTGCAATTGGAACAGGCACAGCAGGAAGGGGGCTTGAGCTTGACACATGCGACAATACCACAATAACAGGCCTTAATGCAACCTCAGTTTCATCATATGGGATTATCATGCAGTCATCCTCTGACAACAGCATATCAGACTCAATTACAGCATCAACAACTTCGCACGGAATTTACATTGCTTCAGGAACAGGCAACACAATAAACAACCTGACCGGCACATCAAGCACTAACTATGGGATTTTCCTGTCATCATCTAACCTGAACACAATTGAGAACTCAAGCTCTGTTTCTGCAACAAACTATGCATTGATGCTTAACGCAGCCAATAACAATACCATAAGGAATACAACAGGCATTGGGGGAAAGGCGGGCTTGTGGCTTTATGATTCTGAAAATGACTCATTTGACAACTGCAGCTTTTCAGCAGATTCAACTTATGCTGCAATTCTTGTCAACGCAGCAAGCAACAATGTGATAGCAAACAGCACAATAACAGGCACAGACGTTGAGGCTATTGAGTTCTATGCATTGGGCTCCCCATGCACTGGCAATATATTTTACAACAATACCCTGTTTTCAACCGGCGATGCAATATTACTGACAACTACAAAGGGCGGCGAAAACACATTCTGCTGGAATAATTTCACAAATACTTCTGGCTATTATGTGAATGATTCCAATGGAACCAACTATTACAACTCAAGCATATGCAGCAATGAAGGCAATATATGGCACAATGTAATGAATGGCTCAGTGAGCATAACAGGCACAAACAACTCAACAGGCTTCCCAAGCCTTTATATTGGAACAGGGGGCTCAGGCTACCCATACAACAACTCAACAGCACAGGAAAAGCTGTTGGGAATAATAGTTGACTATGCACCTCTTGCCTCACAGCCAGGTGCTGCAAGCCTTTTCATCACCTATGCAAATTACACAGACCCTGACCAGTTCTATTCTCCATTTTCAGGAAATGATGTAATCAACATCAATGCAACTGCAAACTCAAGTGGGTATGATATCAGCTATATAACTGCAAACATGACAACCTGGCCAGACAATGCAACAGTATTCTCAATCAATATGACTTATAACAACTCAACCACGCACTGGAACGCATCAATAAACATCTCCTCATACCTTGCAGAGCTTGTAACAAATGGAACCCTGAACCAGACAAACCCAGTCATTGCATATACCATTTACATTTACCCAACAAACACAAACAACACAACAAATACCAGCATTGGACCAGATAACAATATTGGTGTCTTGCTGCATGACCTTGGCAGCTTCCAAGGCCCTCCAGAACAAGGAAATATCAGCAACTGCTTCAGAGAGTCAAATGACAGCACCAACATGTCGCAGGTATTAAACTTCAATGCAGTTAATCTCATACAGTCAATGGAGCTGAACGGCAGCGCAGAATGCCACATGCAGTTTGCCGGAGTGAACCACTCACTCCCTTGGGGAAGCACATTCAAAAAAGCAGGAAAAATGAACTTTACTTCAGTTGACATAAGCACAGAGGCAAAAGCATCAGCAGTAATGAGTGCAATGGGCAACCTGATACAAATGCAGATTTCCCCACCACATTCCTTCCAGCCCTCAAGGATATTTGTGAATACTACTAACTTCTCTGCTTTGAATACTTCAGCAGTGGTTACAATGTATGATTTGCCATTTGGCTCTGCTCCACAAGTGATTGCTGACAATGGCTCTGACATCACAAACATGACCTGGTCACAAGGCCCATTTAACTCAACATACAACTCATCAACAGGAAACCTCACAATTTACTTGACAGGCTTTTCAGGCTACAATATATCTGATAACAACACCCCAAACATCTCAATTTTGACCCCAACACAGGCATTAAACACAACTGACACAACACTGACAGTCAATGTATCTGCAAACGGCACAGGAACAGAAATAAGCTATCTTTCAATTAACATAACAAATGCAACTGCAAACTATACTTACATATACAGCAATACAACAAATACTGCAAACTGCTCGCAGCTTTCCAATGGCAGTGAAAACATAACCTGCCAGATAAATGTTTCCCTTGCAGAGGGAAATTGGAGCATAAATGCAACTGCAAGGGACTATGGGGGAAGCTCACCTGGAAACCTGCACTCAACAAAGCACAACTTTACAATATATTCAAGCACAGCAAATATTTCAGCTTGTGCCAATCTCTCAATAGCAGGAAGAAGCTATACACTCAACCAATCAGTTTCAATCACTGGTGCCACCTGCTTTAACATATCAGCAGAAAACATTACCCTGAACTGCAATGGCTACTCAGTAACAGGCAATAACGCAACAAGCACATGGGGAATATATTCAACTAACAACAGGACAATAATAAGAAACTGCGTAGTGTCAAGCTTTTCAACAGGGATATTCTTCAATGGAACAGACTATGGCTCAATCAATAACTCAACTGTGACAATAACCCATACAGGGCTTTCAAACGATGTTCAGGGAAGAGGAATAATGCTTTATGGCAGCGCAAACTACAACAATGTAACAAACTGCACAGCAACCACCACCTCGACTCCTGGAATAAACCTTGACTTTAATTCATTTTACAATACCATAGAAAGGTTTGTAGGCTTTTCAACAACAGGCAATTCATTAAGGCTATATGCAAACTCAAGCCACAATACAATAGCAAACTCAACAGTTTCTGTGCCAGAAGGGCATTCAGTGGGCATTTATGACAGCTCTTACATAAACATAATTAACCTGACAACTGTTTCATCAAGTACAGGAGTTGGCATTATATTTTCAGGGTCAAACTACACAAACATAACAAACTCAACAGCAACAGCAAACCTGAATACTGCATTTAGCATCAGCACAGGCATTGGGGTAAAGGTCTTGAACAATACTTTCACTTCAAGTTCATCCCATGCCCTTTACAGCATTTATCCATACAACTGTTCAATTATTGACAACATTTTGCAGGCATCAGGCTCAAGCGCAGCGCTTTATATGAGGGAAGGGGTTGGCAACAATGCCACAAAAAACACAATAACAGCAACCACAGGCACAGCTGTGCAGATGCAAAACTCAAATACAACCAGAGTGCTTGAAAACAACATCACAGGGCCAGTATGGATAAGCAACTCAGGAACAGGCAATGTATTCAATAATTCCTCACTTGGCAATATATACTATCTTAACAACAGCACGCCCAGCTGGCACATATTTGACATAATTGACTTTACTGGTGACAACTGGGCTGACTATGGAACTGACAGGCCTTTCAACAACTCCACAGTGTCTGGCAACTGGACTGGAACAGGTGAAGATTACAAGCCATACACAACAACAAACACAGTGACAACTTGCATAAATGTATCAACAGCAGGCCATACGATTACCCTTGGTTCAAATGTCTCAATTACTGGTGCCACCTGCTTTAACATACAGGCAACAAACATTACCCTTGACTGCAATGGCTACACAATAACTGGAAACAATACATCAGATACATATGGAATTTACTCTAACCAGTTCAACGCAACAATAGCAAACTGCAACATTCTGAACTTCTCACATGGGATTTATTTCGACACTCTGGATTATGGCACAATAGAAAACACCAACTCCTCCACAACAAAGGCATCAAGTTATGGGATCTACTTAAACAACGGAGCAGAATATAACAACATAAGAAACAGTCGAGGGACATCAACTCAAAGCAGAGGGATTTCATTAGAAACGAACTCAAACCACAACATCCTTGTCAATTTAACAGCAACATCTTCTACAACTCAAAGCATGCGCATTCAAAACTCGGACTACAACACCATTATAAACTGCACAGGCAACTCCAACCCAGGAGTAGCAATCTTCCTCGATAGCGCAGACTATAACAACGTAATCAACAGCCAAGGGTTTTCAATGGGCAATTCTGGATTAGCACTCTCATCAAGCTCAAACAACAACATCACCAACTACACAGCTACCGTAACAGCAGCAGGCAGGGCCGTAGTCATCTCTGGCTCATACAACACCCTGGTCAACGTGACTGTAACCTCAAACTCAGGCAAAGCATTTTACCTGTTCTCAGCTGCAAACAATACGATTGAAAACTGCACAGGCATGTCAAACACAGATTATGCAATCTACATCCGCTCAGGCTCCAACTCAACCAACATTATAAACTCAACATTAACCTCAAACACAAGCACAGCAATATACATAGACTCAGGCTCAAGCAACAACACCTTCCTTACAAACAACATCTCAGGTGTTAAATGGGTAGACAACTCAGGAACAGGCAATGTATTCAACAACTCAACCCATGGCAATATCTATTATTTCAACAACAGCACACCCAGCTGGCACATATTTGACATTAGGGATGAAGATGGCGACCATTGGGCTGATGCAGGAAGCGACAGGCCATTTAACAACTCAACAGTAACAGGAAATTGGACAGGGCCAGGGCAGGATTATCACCCATATGTAATAGCAGGGGCAATTGGCAATGGCTCAAACATATCAACAAACGGCACTGGAAACCTGACAGTGTCAATTGCAAACAACACAACAATAAATGGCGAGTCATTTGAAGGAAATCTCTCAGTAAATATATCATCAAACAATACAACTTTAGTATACTTTAACTTCAACTTCTCAAACTCAAGCATAAACTTCTCGCAAATCAACATTACTAATGGAACTTCAGGCGGAGCCTCTTACTTCACATTCAGCAGCCTGCCTTCTGGGGGCATGATAGGGGCAAAAACACTATACTTGTATGGCACAAGCTCTGACTATAACTCAGTTTGCATAAAAGACCAGGAAAATGTAACTGTAAGCCAAATCTCTTCAGCATGCACAGGGGCAAATGAAGTAATAGTTACTTGTGATGGCACAGCAACAAGCGGCTATACTTGTACTAGGTCAGGCACTACTCTTACAATTACTGGCTTAAACCACTCAGCGGTATTGCAGTTACAGGTCTCAACCCCAGTAACGCCGACAGGCTCTAATACAGGTGGAGGAAGCACTGGTGGCGGCTCAGCACCTCCAACACAGACAACTGATGAGTATGAGGTTGACATTGGCAATGGAAACTATTGCACTGTGTCAATAAAAAGAGAAATAGCAAGCACTGACTTGCTCTCAGTATTGACAACAACACTTGAAAACATAGAAGAAAACTGCACTCTAGAGGATTATGTATTTGCAGACACAATACCAACAAGCTTTTCTCCGATGTCAGAAATAGAATTCAGCCCTGTCTATTCATTAAGTGAAGGCAGGGAAGTGCAATTCTCATTCCCAATATTCTCTTCAGGAGAATCAAAAACAATCACTTACTCTGTTTCCTCATGGGTGCCTCCCTCAAGAGTAGAAGATTTCACAACCTACTCAATGACTGCTAAGAAAGAGCAGGCAGCAGTGCCAGAAATACCTGAAGAGGAAACAGAAGAGCAGGAAGAGGAATTGCCAGAAGAAGAGCCTGAAGTGCAGCCAGAAATCACTCCAAAAGAAGAGCCGGCAATTGCTGAACCAGAGCAAGAGGAATCTACTGGCTTACTATCAGGAATAAGCCTGGCAGTAATTCTGCTTGCAATCCTGATAGTAATAGGGGCAGTATACTTCCTGCTGGCAAAAGGAAGGAAAAAACCATAAGGGTTTTTTCCTGCAGTGGAACAAGCAAAGCGAGTTCCACCCAAAGGAAAAAGCACTAGCTAAGCCGGCAAAGGCAAAAGCACGTTAAACCTTTTGCCCCAATATTACAGTTATGGCACCTAGCATGAGCATAGAGCAAATAGCCGGCCTTCTTGGCACAATAGTTGCACCTCAAAAGGGCGAAAGGCTGCTATTTCTCACAGACTACCCGCAAGGCAATATACTTGATGCAAAAAGGCAGGCAAGGCAAGAGATTGTCTCACGCTGGTACAAGGCAGCATATATATTGGCACAGCAAAAAGGCTTCAGGCTTCTTCCAATTGCAAAATACCCTGATACTGGAAGGCACAATTCAGACCTTCCCCAAAGGGCAGTTACCCATGATGGGGGCCATATAAGCGACCTTGCAGAGCTTGTTTCAACTACAAATATTGTTATTGCAATGAACGAGTATTCTGCAACAGCCCCACTAAAGAACATTGCTGCAAAAGCAAACAGCCTCAGGGTAATAAGCATGCCAGGGATAACAGCAGATATGGAGCCTGCTATGTCTGCAGACTATTCAAGAATTGCAGAAAGGGGAAGAAAGCTATTAGCAGTGCTTCAGAACGCATCTGGTTTTGAGCTTACTTTCTCAGGCCAGGACATACCAATGGGCACAAAGCTTTACATTGACACAAGGGCAAGCAACTGGATTTTGGATTCTGGAATGTGCCACCAGCCAGGCGATTTTATCAACTTCCCTTCTGGCGAGCTTTTCACCCCCCCATATGAAGGAATAAGCGAGCAAGGCAGGGCAAGGTATGGAAACTCGCACACAAAAGGAGTATGGCCGGTTTACTCTTATCAAGACTCAAGGGTGGCATTCCTAAAGGTGGACAAAAACAGAATAGTAAAAGTGCAAGGGGATTGCGAAGAGGCAGAAAAAATAATTGAAGACATTGCAAAAGACGAAAATGCAGCGAACATTGCAGAGCTTGCATTTGGCTTGAATGACAAGGCAAGAAGCAATGAGCATGTTCCATTGCTTGAAAGGGAAAAGTCAGGCCCGCACATTGCATATGGGAGAAATGACCACTTTGGCACCCCGAATACTTTTGCAGGAAAAGTAAAAGCCTCTGTTCACAAAGATTATGTATATGCAAAAGATGCCCATATTACTGCAACAATACATGCAATTTACCCAAACCAGAGGAAAATACTTATAGCTGAGCAAGGAAAGCTTGTAGCAGTATAAAGCCAGCCGGCTTATGGCAAGATAGAAGGTGTTTAACATGAAATCAGACGAAGAAAACTATGAAGGCCATTTCCTGAAAAGCCTGAAAGGTGTTGATGACATGCAGGATTACATAGAATACCAGTCATCAAGGGCCCTTGCTTTGCATTTTGGTGGCAAAAAAAACCAAGGAAAGCTTGTAATTGACTTTGGGGGAAGGATTGGGGAAAGGACAATGAAAATAAAAAACAGGGTTGTTGTTGAGGTTGACAGGACTGCAACAGAGTGGATGAAAAAAAACAAAATAAAACATGTCACAAGCATTGAAAAAATAAAAGACTCAAGCGCAGATGCCATATATGCTTCCCATGTGCTTGAGCATATAGCTGACACAGACAAGTATTTGAAGCTATTTTACAAAAAACTGAAAAAGGGGGGCAAGCTCATAATTGCATTGCCTGCAGAAAACCAAATGTTTGAGCCAAAAAAGCCCATATATGACCAAATGGGCCATGTGCATTGCTGGAATTTGAGCAATATGATGATACTCCTGCAAAATTACGGCTTTTTGCCATTAGAGTGGAAATTTTTCTGCTTTCCAGAAAGGATTTTCAGGTCCCTCATTGAAAAGCTCTTCAAGAAAAACATGAAGACCCGTAAAAAGTACAAGAAAAAGCTCATTGGCTTTTTTGCATTTTACTCAAAAAGCAGGCTTTTGCGCCATTTTTTCTATTCCTTAAAGTGCATTGCCCTCATGCTTTCAGGGAAAAGCATTGGGGAATATGTTATTGTTGCCAAAAAGCAGGGGAACTAATCACCTTATGAAAACTGATACTTGTATAAATCTTTGCTGCAAAAAGTAAAGCACAAGCACCATCAGAGTGGGTAATATGAAAGCAAAAATTCAGGCTATTGCAGCATTCCTTTTGCTGCTGATGCCCGCAGTTTTTCCGATTGATGTGCTTTTTTTCTATGCAAATGGATGCCCTCACTGTGCAATTACACTGGTGCAGCTTGAAAAGTTCAGCGAACAGTATGGCCTTAATGTGGTGCAAAAAGAGGTTTACCAAAACAGGGACAATGCAAACGAGCTTTTTACAGTTGCAATGCAGCACAATATTGACCCAACAGGGCTTGGGGTTCCGTTCACGCTTGTTGGCAACAGGGCAGCAGTTGTTGGAAGCATGGATGATATTTACTGGCAGGAGATATTGGACAAATGCGTGGAATCAGGCTGCCCTGCTGCAATTTACACTGCTGCTGGAAAAGTCATTGACCTTGGGCAGATGCCTGAGCCGCAGACAAATCCTCTTGAAAACATAAGCAGCAAGCTTCCAGAGCAAAACACAACCAATGCAACCTCTGGAGCGGAAGACAGCAACCAAAAACAGGAAAACGGGGAAATCAGCACAACCGGTCAGGATGAAGGCTTTTCAGTGCCATTCCTTATAGGTGCAGCCCTTGCAGACTCGATAAACCCGTGCACAATTGCAGTAATGGTCATGCTTTTGGGCGTAATAATAATGAAAAAAGGCAAAGGGCAGACTTTGGTCGCAGGCCTGCTTTTTTCTGTAACAATATTTGCAATGTACCTCATAATGGGCTTAGGAGTATTTACTGCGATCACAACTGCAGGACTCACAGCATTGTTTTTTGCAATTGTTACACTCGGCGCACTGGTGCTTTCCCTAATGGAGTTCAATGCATATTTGAATTACAAGCCCGGCTTTATGGCAGTTGAAATGCCCATGTTCCTGCGGCCCCATGCAAAAAAAGTCACAGGCGCAGCAACATCGCCCCTTGGAGTGGTATTGGCGGCTGTTTTCTGCTCACTTTTCCTAATACCCTGCTCTTCAGGCCCATATTTGATGGTGCTTGGAATGCTGGCAAAGTCAATGACAGCTCAAACTTTGGGTTACCTTGTGCTTTACAACCTGATTTTCGTGCTTCCAATGGTCCTGATAACAATTGCGATTTACTTTGGCAGGACAACAGTCGAGAAAATAGGTGAGGCAAAGGAAAAGTACATAAGGCGCATACATCTAATTTCAGGGGCAATATTCTTCATTCTTTTCTTGTTTATGCTCAGCGAGCTTTTGCGCCTGGTTTAGCTACATCCTTTCAAGAGCACTGATGCCAATTGCAGAAAGTGCATTTTTCATTGCAGTTAAAGCGGCAAAATTTATTGCAAGCCTCATTTCCTTAACTTTCCTGTTTTTGGAAGATATGACAGGGCAGGCATTGTAAAACTTGTTGTAAAGGCACGCAAGCTCAATGCAATAATCTGCAATTATATGGGGCCTTAAGTGCTTTGCTGCCTCATTAATTGCAAAGTCAAGAAGCATTATTTTCTTTAGAAGCTCTTTTTCCTCCTTTCCAAGCCCAGTCAAGCCAGCCTTCCCTTTCCCTCCTTTTTCAAATATCTTGTGCGCCCTTGCATGGGCATATATTGCATAAGGGGCGCTGTCCCCTTCAAGCGAAAGCGCCTCGTCCCACTTAAAGGTTATTCTCTTTTCAGGGCTTGTTTTAATGAATGCGAACCTTATTGCAGATGAGGCAATTGCTGCACCAATTTTCTCCCTATCTTTTCCTTTTATTTCCTTTTTTATTTTCTCATCAGCCCTTTTGAGCCCCTCAGAATAAAGCTCATCAGCAGTATAGCCAATCCATGTGCCCTGCCTTCCTGAAAATTTCTCATCAGCAAGCCCAACATGCTCATATGAAAGGTGCACAGAGTTTTGCGCCTCTTTTTTGTAGTCCATTGAAAGCAATATTTCCTTAATCACTTTTTGCGGGTAAATCTGCTCAGTTCCAATTACATTCACAACTTCTGAGGCCTTTCCATAGTTTCCTTTTTTCCCTTTGCAGGAGGTCATAAAGCACTCTTTTTTATTTGGCTGAAGCAAAAATTTTGAGTATTTGAACTGGTTTTTGAGGATTCCAAACTTCCACAGCTGGAAAATCACATCCTTGCCAGTGTATGTGGCTGTCCCATCCCCCCTTATCAGCACCTTGTCAGGGTTTTCCATGTCAGCAAACTCAGTTGATTTCATTTTTGCAACCCAGCACCCCTTGTTTTTTCCTTCTGCTTCCCTTTCAATTGCCCTGCTTTTCTTGAGAACTTTTATCCCATCGTCAAAAATAGTTCTCATTATGTCTGACTCAAAAACAAGCACATCATGGAAAATTCCAAACTTAAAGGCAGTCTCATACTGGGCAGCAACGCATTTTTCAACAAGCTTCCTGCAATCCTTTGCCTCCTTGCTTTTGCCTTGCTCCATTTTTTTGAGAAGCTTTCGCACCTTCTCTTGAACAGCCGAGTCAGACTCAAACTTTTTTGAAACTTCAACATACTGCTTTCCAAGCTCAAGGTCAAGCTTTTTTCCCTTGGCTTTCCCAAAATTTTCATAGCCCCAAAAGCTTTGCGCAACCTGCAGCCCCAAATCGTCAATATAGTCCATTCTTTCAACTTTTTTTCCGGAAAACTCCAAAACAGAGCAAACACAATCCCCAAGCAAAGCATTTCTCAAATGGCCAATATGCCATGGCTTGTTAGGGTTTACTGAAGGAAACTCAACAATGATTTTGCCTTTTGAGGGCTTTCCCATGCCAAATTTATCGCTTTTTTCAGATGCCTCTTTCAAAAGAGAAGAATAAAACGCATCTGAAAGGAAAAAGTTCACATAAGGCCCTTTTGCCTCTGCTCTGCTTATCCAGGAAGGTAGTTTGACCTTTTTTGCAACCTCGCTGGCAATTTCAGCGGGGTTTTTCTTCTCCTTCTTTGCAAGGGCAAAACAAATTGAGGTTGCAACATCCCCAAACTCTCCCTTTGGAAGCTCTATTGACATTTCAGCCTCATGAATGGGAACTCCTGCTGCTTTTGCAACACAGGCTGCAACCTTTTCCTTAAGCGCCAAGAACATATGCCTACCATTAGCTATCTAGTTATATAATTAGTGCGCTTGCAGGCATTCTGTGGGCTGGCTGCCATCTATTTAGAGATCAGGGGAAAGCTTTTTATTCATAACTGGATAATATTATTCACTTTTGGATAATAGGGTGGTGGCCATATGGAGTCATTAGCACTTGTAAAATACAAAGGCTCAAGGAAATTGCTCGAAACCCTTATTAAATTTCCAAGAAGGTCATTTACAATAAACGAACTTTCAAAAAAGTCAAACGTTCCCTTTGCATCAGCATGGAGGCTTGTAAAATTATGGGGGCCAGCAGGCCTGATAGAAACTGGCAGGGTTGGCAGGTGCGTCACAGTAAAACTGCGCAAAACCCCTTACCTAAGGTCAATTATGCATCTTCTTAGTATCAGTTCAAGCCCACAAGCTTTTACTGCCAATAAGCTCATATCCTTTTTTGCAAAAGAAAAAAAAGTGGAGGAGGCATATCTTTTTGGGAGCGTTGCAAAAGGAACTGAAAAGCTGGGAAGTGACATAGACATTGCCCTTTTGGCAGATGAAGATTTTGACCAAAGCAAGCTCATATATGATGTTTATAACAAGTACGGGACAAAAGTTGTCCCATTGGTATTCAAAACCAGCAAGGAACTTGAAGCATTCATGGTGAACAAGGAAAAGGTGAGGCTTAAATGATGGAAGACAGTCCAAAAAGGGCAATTAAGGAGGCAGAAAGATGGCTTATTTCTGCAAAAAATGGGTTAAAAGCAGCAGAAAAGGATCCAGAAGTTGCAAACGTATGCTGTGCACAGGCAATTCATGCAATAATAAGAGCAAATGATGCCTTGTGCATAAGATTTTTAGGAATAAAGATGACCAGGCATGATGATGCAGCAATAGCGTTTGCAAAACTGCTTAAGCAAGGGAAGCTTCCAACAGGCTCAGGCAAGCTCAAGGAGCTTGTTGCAAATGCGATGAAAGACAAGAGTGGGGCTGATTATGGCAAGGACTTCTTTAGTTGCGAGAGGGCAGAATCATATGTGAGACATGCTGAAGATTTCATAAAAATGGCAAAAGATGCTATTTAGGCAAGGACACCAAATGTGGCTTTCAGCCCGTCTATCATGAACTGCACTGCAACAGCGCATACCAGGAGCCCCATTATTTTCACAAGTGCAGTAATTCCATGGGCCCCAAGCTTCCTGTTTATCACATCAGAAGAGCGAAGCACAAAGAAATTCACTGAGCAGGCAAACAAAATTGCTACCCAAAGGACAAGCTGGTGCCAAAAGTCAATAGTCTGGCTTGCAAGCACAATTACAGTGGTTATTGCCCCAGGACCTGCTGACATTGGTATTGAAAGCGGGATAAGGTATATTTGCGAGCCAAAAGAGTGCCTTCCCTCCTTTTCCTGGCTTGGGAACATCATCTGCATGCCAATCACAAGAAGTACAATGCCTCCTGCTATCCTGAATGCCTCCAAAGTAATTGAATAGATTTGGAAAACCAGAAAGCCGGTTATTGCAAAAAATATGAGTATGAAAAAAGAGGTTTTGCTGGTTTTGATTGCTATCCTGTGCTTTTGCGCTTTGCCTTCTCCTTTTGTAAGTGTTATGAAAAGCCCAGTAGTAGAAAGAGGGTTCATAATGGCAATAACAGATATGAAGGCAGTGACTGCAAATGCAATTATGTCTGCGCTCATGGGAGTACTTCTTGTGCAAAGTATAAAAGGCATTATGCACATACAAAGCAATACGGGGCCGTGGGCTAATCTGGTATGCTACCAGCTTCGGGGCAGGAACCATTAGCTTTTCATAAGGCTGGTTCCTACTACCTCCCCAAAAGGTAGTTTTGTGGAAAAGCTGGCGATCTGAGTTCAAGGAACCCTTTTGTCTGCGGACAAAAGCGTTCACGGAAAAGGAGCCTTTTCGGTCTGCCTAAAAAGCTCCACCAAAAAGAACCCTTTTCGACGCATCGAAAAGCGTTCACGGAAAAGAGTTCGGACAAATCTCAGCGGCCCCATCTTTTTACTAAACATTTTATGAAATCCAGCATACTTTTGTTTCAGTTTCCCCTTATTTTCCACAAACCTTTATATATTCTGAAAGAGTTCCC
>CAZOMB010000025.1:0-14060 GCA_964581105.1 Microcaldota archaeon | reverse complement strand
TCTTGCTGCATTGCCAAATAAGGAGTAAATAGAATAAGCCCATTGAAAACCAGCATTAAAAGCACAAAAAATATGTATGGTGCCCTTGAATTTCCCATGCTTTTGCTATATGCCTTATGCTTATAAAGATAATTTACCCGATTTATTGTCACGGGCTCGTAGCTCAGCTTGGATAGAGCGGCACTCTCCTAGAACCCTTTTCGACGCATCGAAAAGCGTCGTCCTTTCTGCTAACGCAGAAAGACGCACCATTCCGCTTGCGGAATGCGTGTCTCGGAAAACTAGACTTTTTCCCTGATTGTTGGGAGAAAGGTGAAGGTCGAGAGTTCAAGAACCTTTTTCCGCCTTCGGCGCAAAAAGCTTCACCAAAAAGGTCGAACAAATCTCTCCGGGCCCGCTTTCCATTAGATTAGTTTTTATTCTTCATGCTCGATGTGATACACATGGTTTCAAAGCTTACGCAATTGTTCAGAGACGGAGTTAGGGACACCTGCCAGGGAGAGGTTGCAATACTTTTCTCAGGAGGGCTTGACAGCGCTGCAATTGCCACAGTTGCAAAGCATTATTCCACTCCCTTATTGGTCACTGCAGGCGTTGAGGGAAGCTCTGACCTTGAGGCTGCAAAAAGAATAGCAGCTGAGCTTGACCTTCCCCACCAGGAAGTTGTGCTAAGCGAGGAGGAAATAGTAAGAGTATACAAAAAGTGCTACAAGATAAAGCAGGGGGACCTTCTCAAGGTTGAGCTCATGGTCCCTGTTTTCTCATGCTGCAGGGTGGCTGCCAGGGCAGGCAAGTGGATGATACTCTCAGGCTCTGGTGCTGAGGAGCTTTTCATTGGCTATGACCGGTATTTCAGGTACAAGGGAAAAAGGCTTGAAAAAATGCTTGAAAAGGAAATAAAGAAACTGCCATCTGGCGATTGTGATGCACAGGATTTGGTTGCAAAAAACTTTGGCATGAGGGCAGCATATCCTTTCTTGTACCCGCCTTTTGCAAAAGCAGTGCTCTCAAGGCCATTAAAGGAAAGGCTTGGCACAAGGACTGACAAAAAGCCCCTTCTCAGGAAAATAGCTAAAGAATTAGGGGTTCCAAAAGATGCAATTGACAGGAAGAAAAAGGCAATGCAGTATGGCAGCGGGATACACAAATTTCTTCTCAAGAGAATAAGAGGGATAGAAGCAGAGATTAAGATGAAGGAAGAAATCAAAAAAAGGAAGTGGGAGGAAGAAGCTGCAAAAAGAAAAAAGAGGAAAACTGGCTAAAGCCAGCCAGCTCATTAGGTTTGGCCCTCTGATATTGCCCTCCACACTGTCATGTGCGAAACAGACAAAGCATCTGCAACGTCGCGCATTGAAAAGCCCTCCTCAAAGTAGAGCCTTTGCGCAAGGTTAAGCTCTGATCCTGTGAGCCTTTTTGGCCTTCCTCTTTTCTGTGCATCTTCTGAACCCCCATTTTGCATATAAGCACCTCTTTTGTTTTTTCAAACCGCAAAAGCAGGGAAAAAAGCATCTGCTATGGGTTTTTTTTCAAGAGGCCAAAGCAAATTGCCAGATCACAAAGGCCAGAAGCTACTGCCTGTAGCAGTGCATCTTTGGAAAAATAAGATTAGCAAGGCTAACCCATGTTGCAACGGCTTTATTTTGTTCTTGCTGCCACATGTTAGCACCTGTGAATGCATTGTGCCTGCAATCTCTTTTATAGGTTTGTATCTAAATTCCCCTCTCTTCAGAAGCACTCTTTCATCCCGTCATCTTCGTTGTAAAGGGTTTCACCTGTCTTCTTCAGACTTCTCAGCATCGTTTTTCCAACAGGCTCTTTGAGAAGCTCCTTGTATTTTTTTGAAATCCCGTTTTCCTGCCCTTTTCCAATTTTTGTCAACTTCTTTTTTTTCAATTCTTTTGTTTTCATATGAACACCTCATTTTATTTTTTTCAAACCCTGCAGCAAGGAAAAAAAGGCTTGTGCTAAAGGTTTTTTCCAAACGCCCAAGCACTTGCCAAGCCACCCAGGCGAGAACTAGTGAGTAAAGAAGAAGCCAAAGCTAACGCATGAGAATCTGTTTTTGCCTGTATCTTCCTTCATGGTTAGCACCTGTGGCTGATTATCTGAAGCCAGTTGTTTATATAAGTTACTTTTTCTTGCCTGTAACAAAAAGATGCTCAAGGTCATAAGGAGCAAGCCCGATTTTTTCTGAAACATCAATTTCTGACGAGATTTTTTCCACAAATTCATCAAATATCTTTTGTGGCTGGCGCGTCACATCAATGCTTTGGGACTTTATGCAAATCATCCCCCAGCCGCCCTTTTTGAGGAACATTTGGCTGTTTTTCAGGAATATTTCGTCCTGGTCTGGCTGGGCAACATCCTGGTAAATAATATCTACTTTACCTATGTCATCTTTGTAAGTCTCTGGCTGGCGAGCATCCCCCATTATTGGCAGCATGTTGTGCCTTTTTTCGCAAGTGTTCAGCAAATCCCTCATTGAGCGCTGCGCAAATTCAACGCAAAATACTTCCCCTTTTTCCCTAACTATGTCTGACACATGTGATGCTGTTGTGCCTGTTGCTGCCCCGAGGTAAAGGACTTTTGAGCCTGGCTTTATTGGCATCTGCTTTAATCCCTTGTGAATTGCTGCTGCCAATTTGCTCCTGTAAATGTCCCAAAGCCTGTACTCTTTGTTTGCTTTTTTGACAAGCTTTTCCCCATATACCCGAAAGCCAGGGGCTAAAGAGCAGGTTGCAAGCTTTTCATTGAGCAAATAAACGCCTGGGAATTTCTCTTTCATAAAACCACTGTGAAAATAAACGGGCTCGGTGGGATTTTTGGGCGACGATTTTTGGTGGAGCTTTTTAGGCATCCCAAAAAAGGTCCGAACCCACGGCTTTCTGGTTTCCTCAGAGGCAATGCGCACAATCGCGCATGAGCCAGTGCTTTTTCGGAAAACAACACAGTTTTCCGTGAACGCTTTTGTCCGCAGACAAAAGGGTTCTTAAAAGCCAGACACTCTAGGCCAAGCTGAGTTACGAGCCCGTTGGGTTTTGGAGTTTCATAACCTTTTAATACTTAGCGAGAGTTATTTTGCCATCTTTTGGTGTTTGGGGTGCGATTATGAAAAATATCATGTGGTTTTCAGAGATTAGGAAGACTAGCCTTGCCCAAGTAGGGGGAAAGGGGGCAAATTTAGGAGAAATGGCTGCTGCCGGCCTTCCTGTGCCTGATGGCTTTGTCACTACTTCAGGGGCTTATTTTCTATTCATAAGGCACAACAAAATAGAGAGAATGATAAAAGAGATGACAGACGGGCTGGATGTTGAGAAAACTGACCAGCTCAGCAAGGCTTCTGAGACAATCAAAAACAGCATATTGGGCGGAGAAATACCAAAAGCGCTTAGGGATGACATACTCAACGCCTATAAGAGCATGGCAAAAAAAAGCGGAAAAGAGCCTTTTGTTGCAGTGAGAAGCTCTGCAACTGCTGAAGATTTGCCAGAAGCCTCTTTTGCAGGCCAGCAGTCAACCTTCCTGAATGTGAAAGGGGCTGAAAACTGCGTGCAGGCAGTCAAAGAGTGCTGGGCCTCATTGTTTGAGAAGCGCTCCATTTACTACAGGGTCAACAACAACTTTGACCATCTGAAAGTAGGGCTTGCAGCAGTTGTGCAGCAGATGGTCCAGTCTGAAAAGGCAGGCGTGCTTTTCACTGTTGACCCAATGACTCAAAAAGCAAACAAGATTGCAATTGAGGCAGCATATGGGCTTGGAGAAGTGGTTGTCTCAGGCTCAGTCACACCTGACAGGTTTATTGTTGACAAGAATTCCCTGAAAATAGACATAAAGGATGTTGCAAAGCAGACATGGATGATTGCAAAAGTAAATGAGAAAAACCAGAAAGTGAATGTAAGGGCAGAAATGCAGGCAAGGCAAAAAATAACTGACCAGCAAGTAATTGAGCTTGCCAAGTTTGGAAAAAGGATTGAGCAGCATTATGGCAAGCCACAGGACATTGAGTGGGCTTTTGCAGAAGGAAAAATATACATAGTGCAGTCAAGGCCAATTACTACCCTCAAAAAAGTGGAAAGCCCTCTTTCTGGGGTGCCTTCAATTTCACAGGAAAAAGAGGAAAAGAAAAAAGTTCCCCAAAAGCAGGAAATAAAAGCAGAAGTAAAAAAGGAGGAGGAAAAAAGAGGTGGAAAAGTGGCAAACGAACCTACAGCTGACAAAATTGTAACACGCGGGCTTGGAGCCTCGCCAGGAGTGGCAAAAGGAAAAGTTGTATTGCTTGCAGGCCCAAAAGAAATCCCAAAAGTGAAAAAAGGAGATGTGCTTGTGACACAGATGACAACCCCTGATTTTGTTCCTGCAATGAAAAAGGCATGCGCAATTGTCACAAATTCTGGGGGAATGACCTGCCACGCCGCAATAGTGAGCAGGGAAATGGGAATTCCATGCATTGTTGGTACAAAGGATGGCACGAACAAGCTGAAAGAAGGCCAGCTTGTCACAGTTGACGCAAGCAGGGGCATAGTTTATGATGGGGATGTTGGGCTTGAAGAGCAAAAGCATGAGCTTCCAGGCCTTGCAGGCTCGCAAGCTTCTTCAGTGCCTGTTACAGGGACCAAAATCTATGTGAACCTTGCAGAAGTTGATTTGGCTGCAAAAGTGTCAAAGCTTCCATGCGACGGGGTTGGTTTACTCCGTGCAGAGTTCATGATTGGAGACATTGGAATACACCCAAAAAAGATAATCAAGCAAGGCAGGCAAAAGGAATTCATTGAAAAGCTTGCTGACAAGCTGCGGACTTTTGCAACTGCGTTTTACCCAAGGCCTGTTGTTTATAGGACAACTGACTTTAAGACAAATGAGTACAGGAATTTGGATGGGGGCCAGGAGTTTGAGCCTGAGGAAGCAAACCCGATGATGGGCTACCGGGGATGCGCAAGATACATAATGGAGCCAGATGTGTTTTCGCTTGAGCTAAAAGCAATAAAAAAAGTGCGCGAAGAGTTTGGCATGAAAAACCTGTGGGTAATGCTGCCCTTTGTAAGAAGGGTCGGAGAGCTTCGGGCAATAAAGGAGATGCTAAAGGCACATGGAATACATCACACAAGGGACTTTAAGCTGTGGATAATGGTTGAAGTGCCGTCAACAGTTTTCCTGATTGACCAATTCTGCAATGAGGGAATTGACGGGGTGAGCATTGGAAGCAATGACCTTACTCAGCTGACACTTGGCATTGACAGGGACAACTCAACCCTTGCAGAAGGGTTTGACGAAAGGAATGCAGCTGTTCTTAGGGCAATCAAGCATGTTGTAAAAGTCTGCAATGAGAAGGGAGTTACTTGCTCGCTTTGCGGCCAAGCCCCTTCAGTTTACCCGCACTTTGCAGAAAGGCTTGTTGAGTTTGGAGTTACAAGCATGTCAGTCAACCCTGATGCTATTGAGAGGACAAAAAGGATTGTTGCAAGCGCAGAAATGAAGGTGCTTCTCAAAAGGCTGGCAAAGCTGAGCAAAGAAACAGATGAGGAAAAGGGTAGCTTTGATGACTAGGGTAATTTGATGCGCATCTTTGCTGCCTTGGTGCTGGCCTTTTTGCTTTTAGGCTGTACAAATGTTCAAAAAGGGATAGGACAAGTAAAACAGGAGAGTGATGACTTGAAAAATGAAATAGGGCTGTTGACCGTTGAACGGGGAGACACAGTAAGCGTAGATTATATTGGAAAGCTGCAGGACGGCACAGTATTTGACACGAGCATTGAGTCTGAGGCAAAAAATGCAAATCTCCCCCTAAGGCCAAGCTATGAGGCTTTGACATTTACAGCAGGAGCAAGGCAGATGATTGCAGGCTTTGACGATGCTATCATAGGAATGAAGGAGGGTGATGAAAAGACTGTGACACTTGCTCCTGAACAGGCTTATGGCCAAAAATCAGATGACAGGATAATCTCAATACCGGTAAAGGGAATTGGCAATTCTGGAGATATAAAGGTTGGAAGCATGCTTTCAGCAGAAAACGGGGCAATGGGAAAAGTCATTGAGATAAAAAATGAGACTGTTGTTGTTGACTTTAACCATGAGCTGGCAGGAAAAACCCTTGTTTTCACAATAAAGATGAAAAAAATAGCCAAGGCTTCTAAGTAGGGCGGTTTTCTGAAAATAATGCTCCAGTTCCCTGAAGGCCTGAAAAAACAGGCCCCTGAAAAGGCAGAAGAGCTTGAAAGCCAGGGGCATGTTGTATATGTTTCTGCTTCTTCGTGCTTTGGGGCATGCGACTTATGCCTTGATGAAGCTGGGAAAGTTGGGGCAGAGAAAATAATCCACTTTGGCCACTCTAAATTCATGGAAGTAAAGGGAAAAATCAAAATAGAATATAATGAGTGCTTTTCTGAAGTTGACTGGAAAGCCTGCAGCAAAATGCTCAAAAAGGCGGCTAGCTTTCTGAAAAAGGAAAAGGCTGGAAAAGTTTCCCTTGTTTTTCCTGTTCAGCATGCGAAAAATGCCCAAAAAGTGCAAAACCTGCTTGAGAAATGTGGAATTTCTGTGAAACTTGGCAAAGGAGGAAAACACACCCAGCACAAGGGACAAGTGCTTGGCTGCGATTCTTCTGCAGCAAAGGTGCCAGGAGTTAATGCACTTGTTTACTTTGGAGGGGGCAACTTTCACCCCCTTGCACTGCCAAAAAATATGCCTGTTCTTTGCGCAAACCCGCACATTAATGACTGCTACTTTATAAATGAGGAAATAGCAAAAGCTGAAAAAAGGAGAAAAGGCGCGCTTCTCGCAGCCTCGCAGGCAAGCTCATTCGGCATACTTGTCTCAACAAAATGCGGGCAAATGAATTTGAAAGCAGCAAAAATCACAAAAAAGCTGCTTGAGAAAAAGGGCAAACAAGTGGTTTTGCTGGTTGCAAATGAGCTTAGCCCCTCATCAATTTCCAATTTCACAGGCATTGGGGCTTACATAAATACTGCGTGCCCAAGGATAAGGGATGACTCTGAAAGCTTTGGAAAGCCAGTTGTGAATGTGGCAGATATTAAAAGGCTGGCTGAGCTAATTGATGCACAGAAGTGAGTGGGACAATGGGTAAAAAGAACGTCGCTGAATATATATTAGATAAAGCAAAAGAGCAGCCAACTGTTCACAAGATAATCCGTTGGGCCTCTGTCCCTTTCCTTGTTATGCTCTCTTTGACCTTGCTTGCACGTTTTACCAATATTTTTGGAACTAATGAGACTGGAAACCGGCCACCAGTAAAGGAAAAGCCACCAGCCACTAAGCAGGTCAGCAAAAGAGGCACAATTATTGTAAATGATGAAAAGTACCAACTCATGAAAGAAATAGCAAGAAAGGACAGCACGCAGATAACCAAGGATTCAGTCAAAACTAGCCTTGGGGCAACAGGAAAGAGCCAGACAAAGCGCCAGACGCATTAGCCACCTATTTTATTTCTTTTCATTTCTATTTGTAGCCTGGTGTGTGGCAATGAGTATCATTATTGGCTTAACTGGGGAAAACTGCGCTGGCAAAGGCACAGTTGCAGATTACTTAGCGAAAAAGGGGTTTTACTACTACTCTTTGTCAGATGTGATAAGAGAAGAGCTTGCCTCAGCTGGAAAGGAAATAATAAGAGAGACGCTTATTGCAAAGGGAAATGAGCTTAGAAAGAACTTTGGCTCAGATATTTTGGCAAAAAGGACAATTGACAAGCTTCAGGATGACAGGAACTATGTAATTGACTCAATAAGAAACCCTGCAGAGGCAAAGGCCCTTCTTGCCACAGGCAAAATGACACTTGTTTATGTCACTGCATCGCCAGAAAAAAGATTTTCAAGGATGAAGCAAAGGAAAAGGGAAGGAGACCCCAGAAGCTATGAGGCATTCAGGATAATTGACAAGGTTGAAATGGATGGCAAGGATGAGTTTGGCCAAAAGCTTGTTGAGGTTTTTCCTCTTGCAACAAAAAAGATAGAAAATGCAGGCTCATTCAAGGACCTTTATTCAGCAGTTGATGAAATTCTCTCAGAGCTTTCAGCAGACTTTAAGCCAAAAAGGCCTGACTGGGATGTTTATTTCATGAATATTGCCAAGGTAGTTGCTTCTAGGAGCAACTGCCTGAAAAGGCATGTTGCTGCAGTCATTGTAAAGGACAAAAGGATTGTTTCAACAGGCTACAATGGAACCCCTAGGGGAATAAGGAATTGCAATGAAGGGGGATGCCCACGCTGCAACTCTTTTGCGCAAAGCGGCACAAAGCTTGAGGAATGCGTGTGCTCACATGGCGAGGAAAATGCAATTGTCCAGGCAGCATACCATGGGATTTCAATAAAGGATTCGACCATTTACACGACTTTTTCACCATGCATCATGTGCACAAAAATGATAATCAATTCAGGGATAAAAGAAGTAGTATACAACTCCAATTACCCGCTTGGTGAAATGCCTTTGAAGCTATTGCGCGAGGCAGGAATTGGCGTAAGGCAGATAAAACTTGAAAAAGACTAGCACTGGCACCCTGCTTGAGAAAGGTTTATCTATTTAATCTCTGAAGAAAGTTGTGATAGGATGAAAAAAGAGGAGGCAAAGCTAAGAATTGAGGAGCTTATTGCAAAATTCAGCCGTTATGAGAAGGAAGGGAGGCTGGCAAGGATTAGTGAGAACGATACAAAGGCAATATTCATTGAGCCACTTTTTGAGGCTCTTGGCTGGAAAATGCATGAGGTTGAGGAAGTTTCAAGGGAGAGCGCTCTTTCCAAAGGCAGGGTTGACTATTCGTTCAAGACAAGTGGGGTTGTGCACTTTTTCATTGAGGCAAAGGCAGCAGGAGTGGTTTTGGGGGAAAAGGAAACCAAGCAGGCAATAGATTACTCTTATTACCAGTCTGTCCCTTGGGTTCTGCTTACCAACTTCAGGCAGCTGATAATATACAACTCTGACTGGAGGGAAGGAGAACAACGATTCCTGAAGTTCGAGTTTAATGAGTATGCAAGCAGGATGGATGAGCTTTGGCATTTGTCCAAAGAGAGCATCCTCAAGGGCAAACTTGACGCTTATGCACAGAGAGTTGGCAAGGGCAAACCGCGCGAGCCTGTCACAAAGACCCTGTATGCAGACCTCAGGGAATGGAGAGGGGCGCTGACACGCAACATAGCCAAGCACTCGCGCATGAACAAGCTTTCCAAAGAGCAGATTGATGAGGGCGTGCAGAGGCTCTTGAACAGGCTTGTTTTCATAAGAACATGCGAAGACAGGGGGATAGAAAACCAGAGGCTTATGGAGGCAGTCAGATCATTCCGGTTGGAGAATAAGCGCAAGCTCAGCCGTTACCTTGGAGACATCACTGATGAGTTCAATGAGATATATGACAGTGACCTGTTTTCCCCCCACCTTGCAGGGGAACTTTACCTTGATGCAGAAGTTTTGCAAGAGGTAGTTGTTGGACTTTACACGTACGACTTTTCAGCCATAAATGCAGATGTCCTTGGAAATGTCTATGAGCAGTACCTTGCCACTGTAATGCGCGAAGGAGGAGGAATGCTCAAGAAGAATGGCAAGCGCAAGGAGATGGGCATCTACTATACCCCCACCTACATTGTTGATTACATAGTGAAGAACACGCTGGGAGAGCTTGTGGCAAAGGCAAAGACGGCAGAGGACTTGAAAAAGATAAAAATACTTGACCCTGCCTGCGGCTCAGGCTCTTTCCTGATACGCGCATTTGAGGTTCTGCGCGAGGCTTATAGCAAGAAGAACAGCGGGGACCACCAGATGCTTGGGGAAAATGTATCGAAAAACGCGCATGACATACTCACAAAGAACATCCATGGCGTTGACCTCGATATAAAAGCAATTGAAATAGTCTATTTGAATCTGCTTTTGCGCGCTGCCACAAGGCGCGGCCTGCTGCCCCCTCTTTCTGACAACATAAAGAGGGGCAACTCACTGATTTCAGGCACAGAAGAGGAGATGGAGAAGCTGTTTGGTCCCCATTGGAAGGAAAAGAAACATCCCTTAAACTGGGAGGACGAGTTCAAGGAAGTCATGGATGCAGGAGGATTTGACGTTGTCATTGGGAATCCTCCTTACATCAGGAGTAGAAATTTGGAAAGCGACGACCGTGAATACTTTTCCAAAATTTATCAGACTGCTTACAGAACCTTTGACATTTATATTTTGTTTATCGAAAGGGCACTTTCTCTTTTAAAGGCCGGTGGTTTTTTTGCTTTCATAGTCCCGTATTCTCTCCTTAATCAGCCATATGCAACAAAACTCAGAAAGATTATACTTGATGAATGTACTATCCTAGAAATAGTTGACTTATCCGAGTTCAAAGTCTTTCAAGATGCACAAGTCAAAAACTGCATAGTTATTTGTAGAAAAGGCAAATCAAAGCAGGAGTCATTCAAATCCACTATAGTTGACGGAGCAATAAAGAAAACTGAGAAGATAGCACCCGATGACTTCTATAATAACAGTGATTACATGTTCAAGCTAGAGATTACATCTGAGTCAAAGCCACTCATTCAAAAAATACAACAGGAATCACTTCAACTCAAAGAAATAGCTTACATCAGTAAAGGGGTTGAGGTATACGAAAGAGATAGTGGCAGAACAAAACAGGAGTTCATCCACCACACAAAAAAAGCCGGGTATAAAAAATATTTAGAAGCAAAGGAAACAGATAGATATGCCATTTCTTGGAATGGAAACTATCTGGATTACCAGCCTGAAAAACATTGTAGCAGTAAATTTCCAGAGCTTTTTGAAAACCAGAAAATACTTATGAAAAGAATAATGGGGAGAGGACGCATATCCACAACATTTGACGATGAGAATTATTACGTTGAAAACACACTAATATGCTGTCTAATGAAAATCTCTCTGGCTAAAAAATTGCAATTTGAAGAATCAGAGTTAAATATAGCAAGCAAATATGACCTAAAATTCTTGCTCGGTCTCTTAAATTCGAAACTTATTAGCTACTACTTCAAGATAAAGCTTGGTGACAAATTACAGATATACAACAGGGCAATTGAAGAGTTGCCTGTGCCCAAAAAGATAGAACACGAGCAGCAACCAATCATAAAGCTTGTTGATAAAATGCTGGAAATGAACAAAAAGCTCATTGAGATGGGAGATGTAAAAACAACTGAGCGCCAGAGGCTTGAGGAGGAAATCAAAAGAACAGATGCACAGATTGATGAGCATGTGTACAAGCTTTATGGAATAACTGAGAAGGAGAAAAAGATAATTGAGGAAAGTTTCAAGAAATAGGTCGCTTCAGATGTTTGACTATGCCTCTTTTGATTGGCTGAACAGGGTAATTTATCCTTCGTTGGCAGCCATAATTTTGTTTCTTCTGTATCACGGGCTCATGAAAAGAGGGAGATTTTTTTCTGATAAACAAAAGATCGCCTTATTCAACCTAATCAAAGAAATAAAGATAAAATATGATTCAGCACTAAAGTGCATCTATCTTCCGGTGTTTTTGGCATTCATTCTCTTGTTTTTGCTGACTGTGCTTGGCTTGCCTCTTGGTAGCCGGAGTGAGCCTCTGTGCCTTGCAATATCTACCAGCGCCATACTCGCACCTATAAATGAGGAGATAGTCTATCGGGGGTTCATATTCGGAGTGTTGATCATACCTTTGCTGCAACTTTTCAATTTGACTGCAAAAGGTAAACTAAAGGAATGGAAATTTGGAAGATTGTCTTTAGCCCTAGTTTTGGTTGGGATTGTTCTTCAAGGCATTCTTTTTGGCCTAGTTCACGGAAAAGGAAATATGTTTGCCATAATTATATCTGGAATAGCTGGTGGCGCACTTTTCTATTTTAATGGAAAGAACCTTTTGCCCAGCATTATCTTCCATGCTGCTTGGAATACTATGATAATTCTCTCAAACCCTTTCATTCTTTGCTGAAAAGTAGCTTACCTTACAACTGTTCCGCCATGCTTTTTTCCTTCAACTGCTTTTCGAACATCAAGGAGGTTTTTCCCATGCACAAAATGGGCGCATATTCCTGAGCGGGCAAGCAGTTTGCATGCCAAAAAGTCAAATACAAAGTGCGTTCCTGCCTTTCTCATGTCATTTTTCCCTGCCAAGTCTATTAGCTGGGCATAGTTCATCCTGTGGAATTTCTTTGCGTTTGGGTGGCGGATTGGGTTGGCTGAATATACCCCGTCAATATTGGAGAGGTTTATCACGCGCTTGCTTTTGAGGCATTCTGCCAATAGAACTGCATCAGAATCTGTTGTTATCCCCGGAATTGTCCCGCCCATGACAATGAAGCGGTGCTTTTTTGCCTGTGCGCGCGCCTGCTCAAAATTGTTGCATACAACCCGGTTGACATTCTTTTTTACCACATCTATGACAAACTGGGCGTTTTTTTTGGTTGCATCTATTGCTGCCTCATCTGCCTCAAACTCGCTGGAACCTTTTTTTCTCGCTGCGCCTGCCCACTTTCTTGCAAGCTTGCCGCCTCCAACTACTATGCCAAACCTGTATTTTGTTGAGGAGAGCACCCTGAAAAGCGACTTTACATATTGCTTGTCTGGCTTGCCTGGGTTTACCAGAGAGCCACCTAATGAGAGAACCACTGTTTTCATGATGCGTTTTTGCCGCAGAGGTTTTTAAATGATGGTTTTAACAATTCACCTAGTATCGTGGGGGGAGATTAAATGGGAAAAACAGACCTTAGCAAAGACATAGAAAAGATAGTAAAAGAGCTTGAAAAAAGGGAAAAGGAACAGGACAGGATACTTGGCTCTACAAGGCAGATAATCAGGCACTGCTCAAATGGAATAAAGCTGATTCATGCAGGAAAAGTAAAAGAGGCAAAAGAAGAAATCTCGCAGGCAGAAAAAAAAGTTTCTCCCCTTGCAAATACTGAGAGGTTTTCTTACCTTCTCTCGCAGGTTTACCAGGAGATAGCAGAGGCAAAGCTGCTTTTGGCTGCTGTCGAAAAAAAGCCGCTCACTTCATGGAAGGAGCTGAAAATGCCATTTGAGGCTTATTTGCTTGGCCTGTGCGACCTTGTTGGCGAGCTTCGCAGGGAAATGCTTGAAATGCTGAAAAAGGGAAAGGCAAAGGAGGCAGAGCGCTACTTTGAGCTGATGAGCAGCATTTATGACGAGCTTTTGCCAATCAGGTTTTCAAACTCGCTTTTGCCCAATTTCAGGAAAAAGCAGGATGTTGCAAGGCACCAGGTTGAGCAGGCAAGAAGCGAGCTTGTAAGGGCAGGCAAGTGAGCTGTAATGCTTGTTTAGACAGGCTCAAACTGCCAGGTTGGCTTCATTATTTTCAGTACGACTTGCGTATTTGTGTGCTCAACATGCGGTATTCCTGTAAAAGACTTTATCAGGTTTGAGAATTTTTCTCTGTTTTTTGCTGCGATGATTGCAATGCTGTCATATTCCCCTGTGACATCATATACTGCTACAACCCCGCTTATTTTGCTTATTTTCTTCTGGGTTTCAAGCATTGCACCTTTTGCGATTTTTATCTGGACCATGCCCATGAACTCAAAGCCCAGCTTTGTCAGGTCAAGGTTTGCCCCATACCCTTTGATTATGCCTGTTTTTTCCAGCTTTTTTATCCTTGAGATGACTGTTGTTGGGTGCATGTGCAGCTTTCCTGCTATTCTCCTGAAGGACTGGCGGGAATTTGAGCGAATCTCATGAAGGATTTCTTCGTCTGTCTTGTCCAACATTTGTCCACCTTCTTTCAATTTTTTCTTATTTTATTAGACATTTGAGCATAGAAGTTAAAAAGGCTCTGTTTATTTCTTGCTATTTTTCAGAATTAACTATATATATGAGCTAGCAGCAACAGAATGCAACAGGGGGTGTGAAGATGCTAGGGGAGATAACGCAGGAAGAGACACAGCGGGTGCTAAAGGACGCAAAAAGCAAGAATGTCAAGTTTGTTGACCTGGAGTTCGTAGACATTGCAGGCAACCCTAAAATGTGTGAAATAACTGTTGAAAGGCTTGAAGATGTCTTGCATGGAGGAACTTGGTTTGACGGCTCTTCAATAGAAGGCTTTGCAAGGATTGCTGAAAGCGACATGT
>CAZOMB010000024.1:0-14164 GCA_964581105.1 Microcaldota archaeon | reverse complement strand
AGTTTTCCCCAGGAGAGTCAAAGACAATTACATACTCTGTTTCCTCATGGGTGCCCCCCTCAAGAGTAGAAGACTTCACAACTTATTCCATGGCTGCCAGCAAAGAACAAGCAGCAGTGCCAGAAATACCTGAAGAAGAGGCAGAGCCAGAAGCAGAGGAGCAAGTGCCAGGGGAGGAGACAGAGCCAGAGGCACAACCAGCAGTAACTCCTGATGAGCCAGTAGTAATTGCTGAGCCAGAGCAAGAGGAATCTACTGGCATTCTATCAGGAATAAGCCTGGCAGTAATTCTGCTGGCAATACTGATAGTTATTGGAGCAGTGTACTTCCTGCTGGTAAAAGGAAGGAAAAAACCATAAGGGTTTTTTCCTGCAGTGGAACGAGCAAAGCGAGTTCCACCCAAAGGAAAAAGCACTAAAGAAAAAGGGCTAACCAAGCCCTTATTTTTCTTTTTTCTTGAAAAACAGCCAGTTTTTACTGTCTTTTAGCTGAATTAGGCAGTATTTTCCCTTTAATTTACTGCCCTTTAGGTCAACAACCAGCTTACCTGGCTTTTTTTCAATAAGCCCATACTCTCCTTTATCCCAGATTTTCACTTTTCCTGCCCCATAATTTCCTTCTGGTATTTCCCCTTCAAAATCAGCATAAGAAAGCTCATGGTCATCAACAGAAACTGCCAGTCTTTTCACTTTTGGGTCTAAAGAGGGCTCTTTTGGCACAGCCCAGCTTTTCAAAACCCCCTGCATCTCTAACCTTAGGTCCCAGTGCAGGTTTTTTGCATGGTGCTCATGTATGACAAATTTCCTCAAAAATTTGTCAGATGCTAAATCAGCAGATTCTGCACTGATTACAAATATTGGCATAGAGTCACCCTGTTACATTAAGTGCAGACATAAGTTCTGCTTCCATATCAAAACCAAGTGAATTTAATAAGGAAAAGATAATCAGCTTTAGCAAATAATATATGGTAATAAACGAGAGAAGAATTAGAATCCACAGTGCCCATGCTGGCCAGTTTCGCAAAAGCGGAATGTTTTTTGCCGTTTTTTCCGAATATTTCCAGATTTTATCCCTCAGAAGCAGCAGGATTCCAAAAAATAGTGCAAGGATAAGGAGAAGATTAGTTGATACTCCCTGGCTATACAAAGCAAACAGGAGCAACCCAGGAAAGATTGCACGAATTTTCCAATCCATATTACCTCATCTCGCTTTTCCTCAACCCATTTTTTGGGCACAAGTTTGAAACAGGGCATTTGCTGCAAACCGGCCTTCTTGCAATGCAAATTGCCCTTCCATGGTGAACAAACAGGTCTGACATATTGCACCATTCCTTTTTTGGCAGAAGCTTCATTAAATCCCTTTCAATTATAACTGGGTTGCGGCTTTTTGTAAGCCCTAAAAGCCGGCTTATCCTGATTGCATGTGTATCAACAGGTATTCCCTCAATTACTCCATAGGCATTTCCAAGCACAATATTTGCTGTTTTTCTTGCAACCCCTGGCAATTGAAGCATTTTTTCCATGGTTTTAGGGACTTGTCCCTTGTGCTCATTTACAATAATCCTGCAAGCTGCCTTTATGTTCTTTGCCTTGTTCCTGTAAAATCCAGTAGACTTTATTAGCCCCTCAAGCTCTTTGATATCTGCCTCTGCAAATGCTTTGGCAGTTTTGTAACGGGAAAAAAGAGCAGGAGTAGTCATATTCACCCTTTTGTCAGTGCACTGTGCTGACAATACAGTTGAAACAAGGAGCTGAACCGGGCTTTTGTAATTTAAGGAGCATTTTGCGGTCGGATACTGCCTTTTCAGGCCTTTTAGTATTGCAAAGGCCCTGTTTTTCTTTGCTGAAGAAGATTCAGGCATATTGGGAAATTGTCCTTTATGCTTTATAAGTATTTGAGAGGCAACTAAGAGCACGGGCCCGTGGCGCAGCCTGGATAGCGCAGCAGACTTCTAACCCTAAGGGGCATATGCATGTCATATGCTTCCCCTTGAGGGTTCATCCCCGGACGGCGACCGAAGTTCGCTGGATGGATTCTCTGAAGGGGTTCACCCCCGCGTTGCAAAAGAGTATGGCGGTGGTGAAGAAATCTGTTGGTCGTGGGTTCAAATCCCATCGGGCCCGTTTCACTTCGTTCAACGTGCCGATGTTTGGCGCAAGCGCCAAATCTGTCGCAAACTCAGTGGTTTGCTCCATCCCATCGGGCCTGTTTTTTTTCAATTGTTATTTAAATCTTCTCTATCTAAGAAGTTGGCTTTTCAATGGAAAACACCTTTAGCCGGAAGTGTGGGCATGGAAACAAAAGTCGAAGAAGTAATAGAGCTCATAGAAGCTGTTACAGCAGATACATCAGTCCCAAAGAACATAAGAAGGGCGCTTGCAGAGGCAAAGGAAAAGCTCAAAGGTCCAGAAGAACTTTCAACTAGAGTGGGCGCAGCAGTCTATTCAATTGAAGCAATAAGTGAAGACATAAACATGCCAATGCATGCCAGGACCCAGATATGGACAATATTGTCAGCGCTTGAGTCAATAAAGACAAATTGATGGGGCCTTGTGGAGCAAGGTTCCGTTGAAGGACAGCAACTCTGCCTGCCGAATTAGGCATTAAGGCAGATTGGTGATTTCTTGAAGAAAGACATAAAGCTGATTTATGAAAAAAACATAAGGCTCACCCCAGAGGCCTATGAATTTCTTGAGAAAAATGAAATTGATGAACTTGTGATTAGCAAGATAATCTCATCAGGCTCTCTTTTTGTGGCAAAAGAAATGATTGAAAGCTTTATGGCTGAGGATGAAAAAATACCTGTGCAGGCAACTGTGAGCAGGTCGCCTGACTTCAAGCCAATTGCAAAAGAATATGAAGCAGACTTTCATGTAATTGGAAGCTCAGATGTGACAGGAAAGTCAAAGTGCACAGGGAAGCTTGAGGATTTTGTTGCGCATTTCAGAAACCGCTTTGAAAGGATATCAAAAGTGCTGAGGGGAAGGATAACCCCAAACCCGATTGTGACTGCAGACAGGCTAAAAGCAACCCAAGGCTCAAAGGTCAGGCTCATTGCAATGGTTTCAGGGAAAAGGATGACAAAAAAGGGAAACTATCTGCTTGGGGTAGAGGATGAGACAGGCGCTGCAAAAGTGGTAATACCAAAGGACACAGACGGCTTTAAGTCAATTGCAAGGCTGCTTGTTGATGACATAGTTGCATTTGACGGCAAAAACGCTGATGCTCTTTTCATATCAGATACAATCACCTGGCCTGAGATGCCAATAGCAAAAGAGCAGAAAAAAACAGAAAAAGACCTTGCAATTGCCTATATATCTGACCTTCACTTTGGAAGCAAGAAATTCCTTGAAAAGGAGTTTTCACGCTTTTCAAGCTGGCTGAATGGCTCTGAAGGAAGGCAGGAGCTTGCAGGAAAGGTAAAATATTTGCTTGTTTGCGGGGACATAGTTGACGGAATTGGCATTTACCCAGGGCAAGAGCAGGAGTTGGCAGTAAAGGACATTTACAAGCAATATGAGCTTTTTGACAAGGCGCTTGAGGAAATACCTGATTACATAACAGTTGTGGTTGTGCCTGGTAACCATGATGCAGTAAGAAAAGCAGAGCCGCAGCCATGCATAGCAAATGACCTCATGAAGTCAGAGGTTGTAAGGTTGGGAAACCCGTCAAATATTGAAATAGAGGGGCTAAAGCATCTTTTATACCATGGAGCATCCTTGGATTCCATAATAGCAGGAATGAGCGGGCTTAGCTACTCAAAGCCAGAAGATGCAATGATGGAGCTTATGAAAAGAAGGCACCTTTCCCCTATTTATGGCGACAATGTTATTGTGCCAGAAGAAAATGACTACCTGGTTATTGACAAAGAGCCAGACATAGTTCACATGGGTCATGTTCACAAGAACGGGTACATGCTTTACAGGGGAACCTTGCTTGTGAACAGCGGAACTTTCCAGGACAGGACAGATTACCAGGTAAGGGTTGGGCATTTGCCAACCCCTGGCATTGTTCCTGTACTTGAGGCAAAAAAAGCAAAGCTTCACCACATAAGCTTTATGGGTGCATAAATGGAACCTGAAAAAACAGATGAAATCAAGCAATACTTTGCCTTAATGAAAAAAGAGCTTGACCAGGCTTATTCTGTGGCAGAAAAGGCAAGGCAGCAAAAGTTTGATCCGTCCCTTGATGTTGAGATAACTCAGGCATCAGACGTTGCAGCAAGGGTTGAGGGGATAGTCGGCCCCCCAGGAATACAGGAAGTTATACGCTCGCTTGAAAAAGAGGGAAAAAGCAGGCAGACAATTGCCCATATTGTTGTGAAAAAAATAGTTGCAGCCCAAATGCCAGGTCTTGAAAAGATAAAGGGAAAAAAGCAAAACCTGATTGGGCAGGCTGTAAGAACAGGGGTTGGAATACTCACAGAAGGCGTTTTGGTAGCTCCAACAGAAGGGATAAGCAAGTTTGAAATAAGGCAAAACCCTGACGGCAGCGATTATTTGGCAATCTTTTTTGCAGGCCCAATAAGGTCTGCTGGCGCAACAATACAGGCTCTTGCAGTTGTATTGGGGGATGTTGCAAGAAGGGAATTAGGAGTGGGGGATTTCAGGCCAACAGAAACTTTGATTGAAAGGTATGTTGAGGAAATAGGGGTTTATGGAAGCCGCTCAGCCCACCTTCAGTACAAGCCACCTGATGATGACATAAGGCATATAGTAAAAAGCTGCCCGGTTTGCATAGACGGCGACCCGACAGAAGTGCATGAAGTGGCAGTTCACAGGGACATGAAAGAAGTGCCAACAAACAGGGTACGAAGCGGCATTGCCTTGGTAATATGCGAAGGAATAGCACAAAAGGCTGCAAAAGTAAACAAGTACACAAAAAAAATCAAGCTTGACTGGGGCTGGATTGAAAAGCTTGTAAAAGTGGCAAGAAAAGAAGGCAGCTTCCAGCCAAAGCCAAACTTCAGGTACCTTGAGGAGTCAGTTGCAGGAAGGGCAATATTCTCATACCCATCAGCAAAAGGAGGCTGGAGGCTGCGCTATGGCAGGACAAGGGCAACAGGAATAATGGGAAAAGCAGTGCACCCTGCTTCAATGGTTGCCTTGGACTCATTTCTTGCAATAGGGACACAGATGAAAATTGAAAGGCCTGGAAAAAGCTGTGTTGTTACTCCCTGCGACTCAATACTTGGCCCAATAGTAAAGCTAAAGGACGGCTCAGTGGTTGAGCTGACTTCTTCAGAGCAGGCACAGGACTTGCTGCCAAAAACTGCAAAAATACTTTTCCTTGGCGATTTATTGATCTCAGCAGGCGATTTCATAAAATCAAACCACCCTCTTCTCCCTTGTGCATGGTGTGAAGAGCGCTTTGAGCTTGAGGCAGAAAAAGCAGGGGTAAAAGGAGTAAAGCACGACTTGTCTGCAGGTGAGGCTGTTTCACTTTGCAGGAGAAAAAAGCTTGCCTTGCACCCCCGCTATACATACTTTTGGCATGACATAGACCATGACCAGCTTCGCGAGCTTGCAATATGGCTCAAAACAGGAAAGCCGCATTACGGGATACTTAAGCTAAATGGCTTTGAGCTTGAGTCATCCCCTGCAAAATCAGTCCTTGAGGACCTTTGCATTCCACACACAGCTGAAAAAGGCAAAATAACAATACCAGGAGAGCATGCATATGCTCTTTTGAAGACAATGGGAATAATGGTTGACAAAAAGATAACAGGCGAGAAATTCGATTCCCTTTTTGACGAAAAAAAGCCGGTGCTTGAGCTTTTGCAGCACATATCGGGAATGAAAATAATGCCAAAGGCCCCAACATACATAGGGACAAGGATGGGAAGGCCGGAAAAGGCAAGGGAAAGAAAAATGAAAAAGAGCGTAAACTCCCTTTTCCCTGTCGGAGTGCATGTTGACAAAAATGCAAGCGTAACAAAAGTATACAACAGGATGAAAGCCAGGGGCGACAGGGAAGGCCAGGGAATAGATGTTGAGATTGCAAAGCTTCGCTGCAGGGCATGCGGCAACACAACAATTTCAACTGGCTGCATATGCGGAGGCCACTGCGTTTTGCAGCGCACCTGCTCGCGCTGCTCAAGGCCCTCAAGGGCTGCAACCTGCTCCTGGTGCAATGCAAGGACAAACCTTTGGGACAAAAGGACAATTGACATAGTGAAATTGTTTGAAAGGGCTGCACAAAAATGCGGCATAAAGCCTGAAGAGGCCCTTGACGTAAAAGGTGTGGAGGGAATGTTCTCAGAGTCAAAAATGCCTGAGCCATTGGAAAAAGGGATATTGCGCGCAAAGCACAAGGTATTTGTATTCAGGGACGGAACCTGCAGGTTTGACGCAACAGACATACCTCTCACTCACTTCCGCCCCTCAGAAATAGGCATAAGCATTGACCAGGCAAAAAAGCTTGGCTATGAAAAAGATTTGCAGGGAAAGCCTCTTTCAAAGCCAGACCAGGAAATAGCACTAAAGCCGCAAGACATAATTCTTTCAAAAAGAGGCGCAACATACCTGTTTTCAGTTGCAGCATTCATAGATGACGAGCTTTCCAAGCTTTACGGCCTTGCTCCCTTTTACAAGCTGCAAACAGAGCAAGACCTTGTTGGAAAGCTGGTAATAGGCCTGTCGCCTCACACTTCTGCAGGGGTATTGGCAAGGATAATAGGCTTTACCCAAGCACACGTGGGATTTGGCCATCCCTATTTTCACACAGCAAAGCGCCGCAATGCAGATGGAGATGAAGACACAGTAATACTTCTTATGGACGGCCTGTTGAATTTCTCAAAAAAATTCCTTCCGGCAACCAGGGGCGGCACAATGGATGCCCCGCTTGTGCTTACAACTGAAATAAACCCAAGCGAAGTTGATGATGAGGCGCATGCAATGGAATGCTGCGCTTCCTACCCACTTTCGCTTTATGAGCTTTCTGACAAGTATTCCCAGCCATCTGAACTTGAGATTGACACAGTGAAAAAGCTTCTTGGCACTCCCTCGCAATACAGCTCCCTCCCATTCACTCACAAAACCTCCTCAATTTCCTCAGGACCAAAGCAAAGCACTTACTTAAAATTCAAGGACATGCACGAGAAAATAAATGCCCAGTTTACCCTTCAGGAAAAAATCAGCGCAGTAGACGCGGCAGATGCAGCTGAAAGGCTTCTCCTCCACCATTTCCTGCCAGACTTGTATGGCAACCTTCGCTCATTTTCCCAGCAAGAATTCAGGTGCCTGGACTGTAAAAGAAAGTACAGAAGAGTGCCACTCACAGGAAAATGCAATGAATGCGGAGGAAAGCTTCTTTTGACAATTTACAAAGGCGGAATAAAAAAATACCTCAAGCACTCAGAGGAACTGGCAGAGCGCTACAATTTGCCGCTTTACATGAGGCAAAGAATAAAGGTTTTGAAGAATGACATAGAAAGCGTATTCACGGAAGAGCCTGAAAAACAAAAAGGCCTTGCAGATTTCATGTAGTCCTATCCCCAGAAGCCAAATTTCTCCTGGTCTCTTTTTTGTTCCCTATAGCGTCTAGTATATGGTATTGTCACAACAATCTCTTCACCATCCACCTCAAGGCCTAAATTAGCGTACCATGCACTTTCTCTTAATTCTTTAATCCTTTTCTCATCAATTTTAACATTTGTGAACCTAACCCGGCATACGTCACCACATAATGTGGGAGTCACTGAGTTGCTTTCAAATTTGTTTTGTGCATAGTATTCCATCATCTTTTCTGTGAACATCTCAAAATGGTTAAAGTCAATGAAATAATAGCCCTCATCTACTTCATTTTCCCCAAGCCTCAATCCGCACCAATCAGCCTCACGGTTTAGTTTATAGTGCACATCTTTTCCGGAAACAGGCTGCAGATGTCCTCTGTTCCTTTCCACTGTCATCGTAAGGCCGACTAAATATTCGCCCTGTTTACTCATTTTATCACTTACAAGTTCCATGCTGCTTCCATCAATCTCCTTTTCCAGCTTTTGCACTGCATTTTCCCTGTCCAAGCTGGAACTGCATTTAAAATCAATACGGGTTATTCCCCGTTCACGCGATTTATCATACTTGTAATGGATACTGATTTTGTCACTCAAAACATATTTGCCAACCAGTTTAAATGCTTCCTTTATGAAATTCTCAAGTTTTTCTCTGTCAATTTCATGGAATTTTGCAGTTGCTGAAGTCGAGAAGTTCAGGCCATATCTCCCTCTCCTATTAATCTTGCACATCATTTGCATTATTTCTTCTGACGAAACCAGTTCCAGAGACTCCTTTGCTTCATTCTCGCTCCCTATTTGCGGGCTATCTTCAACAAAGGGGAGAGTTACAATAGCTCTATCCATGAGATCCATTATGGTGAGTTCACAGCCAATTTCTTCTGCCCTTTTCTCTGCTCCAAGCAAATTCGGAGAGGAATCATACCCAAACTCAATTCTAGCTTCGCCATCCTCTATCACACACCATACATTGTTAGCTGGGTAAAGTAATGAGAGAAGACTCATAAACTGATCTCTGGTTAGTGCAAATTCAGATTTCTCAAAATCTTGAGAATCTTCCATAACTTCAATATCAAGCCCACCTAAAATCAGCATTATTTCCTTTCCATCCAGTTCGCTTTTTTCTTCATCTTGCTTTTCATCTTCTCCAGGTTCACGCTCATCATATATCTTGTTAAGCTTATCTTGTAACTTATCAATTTCCTTAGCTGTTTCACTCTTTTTTTCCTCAACAACATTTTCTTCAACCAGGGGCTCTTTTTCTTTGATTTTTTGCTTTTCTTCCCCAACATTATAATGGAATTTAATCGTGCTTGGCTCACTTGCCTTAGCTTTCATTGCCTCCTCAGAAGGCATTTTGATTACAAACCTGTCGCTCTGGTTGATATAAAACTCAAGACCAAAATCATTTGCATTTTCTTTAATAAGTTCATATGTTTGCTTTTCGAACCTTTTTTTCTCCAATCCTGAAATCTCAAGTGTCAGGCATGTGCTGCCATCGTCAAGAACAAATGCGGTTGTGTTGATTGTGGTTTGCACATCCCTCAGGCGCGGCATTCCATGTTTTGGCTTTATGAAAGAAGAATTGGCTGGTTGAATCTTGGAAAACAAATACTCTGCAAAATAAGACAGCATTTCCTTTTGAAAGCCAGTTAAGCTTCTACCCATGTCCATCATTGCATCTGCTTGCTTTCTCTTTTCTTCATGCTTTGCTGCTTTATCATAATCATAGCGATTTTGCCTTATCAGCTGTCTCTTTTCTTTTTCGTCAAGTCCTGCCATGTACAATGTTGTGTTTCTGAACAGTTCATCTGGAGGAGTGGACAGCTTTATTCCTTTGTCCTTTGCTGCTTTCTGAAGGATAGATAAAGCGCCTGTTTGATTTTTATGCTGAATTTGTTTCATGTTTTCCCCTCAAAGTCCGCGTTTCAGTCCGCCCCTCTCATAGTCCCACAGTGGATCCCTTTTCTCCCAATATGGCAATATGAGGGAAAAACCATCTAGGCCGCGACTCACTCTTGCGCCAGTTTCAAGGGTTTTGAGATCCATTTTGTTAATAAGCTCTGTTTTCGCATCAGGAGACAGGTTTGAATATACAAAATACAAATTGCCTCCGCTTGGCTTCCTGAATCCAAAAATCTCGAGCTCACTTTTTCCTCTTTCCCCTATTACCTCATTGAGAAATTCAGAAAAATTGCCATAAAACAGGTATTTGGAGCTGAGAAAGCCCTTCTGGAGATTAACATGCGCAATATCAGGGGTTTCAATTCTTCTCTCATTGATTACACTGCTTATCCCCAAGCCGGTAATCCACCCTTTACCAAACTGGCCATCTGAAGAGATGGGCTCGGCTTGCTTTTCACCAAAACGAAATGGGATAACAAGAGTAGCTATGATCTTTATTGAGTTGTTAGTGGCTACAGAATCAGTCTCTAAGATGCAACCAGGTATTTTTTTTGTTTTTTTCTCCAGTTCAGCAATCTTAAGTTTTACATCGACCTCATCATAACAAAGCTCTGGAAAATCCGAGAGAAACCCTAATTTGCCACCGCCCTTATCCGCAAAACAGTTCATTTTCTGGATATTGAACTCATCATTCAGGTACTCGGCAATGTCATGTAGCTGACCCTCACTCAGCTTGAAAAACGAGTGTTGGAATCTTGAAGAAAAACTCGAAATACGTAGACATTCAAAACTTGAGATGATTTCTCTTGTTTTTTTCCCTGTTAGCACTCCTTTCTCAGTGCCATCCAGGATATTTTCAAGAGTCTCCCACGGGGCTTCCTTCTTCTTGCGCTCCTTGCCATATTCATAAATATAGAACGAAACATGCTTATTGTCACCATGCACATCCGAATCAATTCCAAATCTGTTTGCAATGTTTCCCAGTTTCTGCGTCAAATCCCCGTCCTTATCTTGGAAATCAAGGGCAATTCCAGTGGCATCTCTCTCCCAGTCGCGGAAAAGGGAAAAGCCGGTTTGCTGCTCTGCTATGTCAATTGCCCTAACGACAGAATTCATGAATGCCTCAAAATTCTTCCCATCCACATTGTAAGTGCGGTTGTCCGGGGATTTGCCCACCTTCTTCATCCATACGTAATCGCCTTCCTTCTTTTCCAGTATTTCACAGAGCTTTCTGCCTGAAAGCTTGCCTTTAGGTAAATCTTCCCTAATTCCTTCAGTTTTTACTTCCCGGGCAGTTTCGCATTTTATCTCAAGAAGATAGCCTTTGCTGTCAGCTTCGTAAAACTTCATACCATTGTTTTTGGCAACTTTTTTCATATGGCTAAAATATGACTGCATGAAGCGCATGTTCTCCCCGGGAGGAAGTATTTCGAACAAAATCTTGAGCTCTGAGCCGTCTTTGCTGGCGCTGACTGACACGTGCCTGTCCCATCTTCTCATATTCGCAGGGTTTATATTTTCAAACAGTTCTGCTGCAAAATTAGCAACATTCCTTTTTTGCCTGTTAGGTATTGCAAGGCCGAACGCTAATTCTTTAGAGCCTCCTTTCACATCTAAAATTATATCTTTCTTCACAGCTGCTATTATTTGTAAAACACCTTTGCCATCTATTGGAATGTTCGAGTAATTTTGTATTTGTTTCATGTTTTCCCCTCAAATCATTCAGTAAATCCATTGTTGATTTCATGTGAGAGCTATCATGACTCTCCCTGTCTGTTCTTGCGAGGATCTTTCGAGTCAAGCTCTGTTCCTAACCTGTTCCGGTAATGCTTGGTATGGGTGGCATAGATTCCAGTATATAACGACGAGCCTCCGCCGCAGCATTCTTGCCCAGTGTCAAAGCCAAGCCCAGCCAGCCGCGCAAGTCGTCCCAGTTCTGCAATCACCGGGTCATCCAATCCCTCTTTTACTGTAATAAGGGCAGACATATGAGTTCCGCCGCGTGTTGAGTGAACTTCTATTGGCTTTTTGCCATAGATATAAAGAATGTCAAGTGCAGAAACCAATTTTTCTGCAAAGGCAGGAAGGTTCCTTTTGGCTAATTTAAATTCTGTGCCATAATCCAAAGACAGAACTTCACGGTTTGCAGCTGCATTAATTAACTCTGACAACTCATCCCCCGTAACCTCAGATAATTCTATTTTCAAAGGCTTTATCTGCAGGCAAAGTGTAAAACTATTCTCTAAACGGCTGGTTTCTAACCAAATGTCTGTGCCTTGGAGAAGAGGGTCAAGCACCTTTCTTATTTCCTTCTCATTGATTGAAATATCCTGTCCTTCTATTGGCGGGCGGAAATCGACCTTAAGGATGCCAAAATCAAGTTTTATCCAGATTTCAGGATTCTTGTACGTCTCATCATCTTTGTTGTCTGCAAGCAGTTTCACCGCCGTGTCAAACAACTCCTCTAATACTGCCTTGCTGTATCTAAGCTCCTTGCCTCTTGCCTGCCAGGAAACGTTTATCTTTGGAGGAAATAGGTCGTATTTTCCGTAAGATATATCTTCTAGCATGCGCTCTATGTCCTCAGTTGAAATTACGGGTGTCAAGTGCTGATCTGGGTCAAAATCTGGGTCAAAATCACTGCATATTTCAATAAACTTCTCTTCCACCTCTTCAAGTATAATATCTTTGTCTCTCCTTGTTTGCTTTTCATCAGCACTAGTATCAATTTCCTCAATTTTGGGCTTTTTTTCATAGTTTGGCAGGATTTTTATCTGCCATATGCCATCGCAAGCTTCAATCTTAATCCCATGTTCTTCTGCTTTTTTCTCCAGTTCCTCAAGGTTGCTGCCAAGTGCCATATCTTGCGTTGGAGGCACTAAAAACTCGAAAATCTTGGTTTCGTTTTCAGACTTGGCTCCAATTTCAATAGGATTGTTTGTTTTTCCCATTTGCTGGAAAAAGTAGGCCATAAAGCTTCTGAGCCTGTCTTCAACGTCAGGATTCTTGTTCTTCCATCTTTTTCCAAATCTAGGATCTGTGCCTTTCATTAATTGCAGGTTTGTTATGTTCCATTGTTTGGCAACATCAAAGATTTTCTTTATTATGCCTTGCAGAGTATTATCATGTCTAATCCTGTTGTGCTTGTAACTCCTTGCCATGCACCTTCCACCTTGTTCAATTTCTGTTTAGAAGTGTTTAAAAGGCATTTGTTGTGGGGAAAAGAGCCAGGTGCACGCACTTAAATAAACCTGTGCATACATCAAAAAGTTGAGGGAGCATTATGCAGATAGTGAAAATACCTGCACAAAGGGTAGGAACACTTATTGGGGCATCAGGCCAGACCAAGGAATACTTGGAGCAAAGGATGAAAGTGACCCTTGATGTTGACAAGGACGGGGCAGTTGAAATTGAAGGGGAAAGCCTTGAGGAGTACATTGCAAAAGACGTAGTAAGGGCAATTGGAAGGGGGTTTGAGCCACAAGTTGCCCTAAAGCTTGTTTCAGAGGAATATGCATTCAAGGTAAT
Organism: Microcaldota archaeon; assembly: GCA_964581105.1. Classification (GTDB taxonomy): domain Archaea; phylum Micrarchaeota; class Micrarchaeia; order Anstonellales; family Anstonellaceae; genus UBA10161. Next base: position 1,221 of record CAZOMB010000024.1, on the reverse strand, counting down.
TGACCTTCGCGACTATGTGTCATCAAAAAAGGCGCAGCACAGGATACTTGGGAGGATAATCGGGGAAAAGGGAAAGACAAAGGAAATAATAAAAGAAGAAGTAGGTGCAGACATATCAATTTACGGGCACACAGTTGCAGTGCTGGGAAAGCTTGAGACAATAGACTATGCTTTAAACGCAGTATTCAAGCTCATAGAAGGCTCAAGGCACTCAACAGTTTACTCTTACTTGGAAAAATGCAGGAAAAGGATAAAAGAAGACGAAGTCTCAAAGATGCTCTAGCTTTTCCAAGAACATCGGTTATCCGCCGCAATAAAGCAGCACACTAAATGCCATGCAAGGGAATAAATTACTGTGCCTTTGGCCATGCTTTTTAAATTGCACCAGAGAATTCAGTAAAAGGTGATTTAATGGAAGAAGAATGCTGCCCAAAGTTCAGCCCAAAGCCATGGGACGGCAAATTACACACGTGGAAAGCAAAAAAATTCGTAAAAGACAAAGTATTTTGCCTGTTTTACGTTCCACTCAACTTCGGAGGAGTGATTACAAAACTCATGAAAAAAATGGAGGAGCAAGAAGCAAAGTCAGTTGGCTGGATGGGCCTTTCTGACCACACTTCTCCTTTTAACATGGACCTTTATGTTGCAGTTGACAAGCAGGTACCAGGCTGCAACAATGTCACAATGAGCGGCAAGTTCCTTACAAAAGTATATGAAGGCGACTTTAAGGAAACAGGAAAATGGTGCAAAAACTTTGACAAGTACGCGAAAAACAAAGGCAAGAAATACTCAAAGATGTACATGTGGTACACAACCTGCCCCAAATGCGCAAAAAAATGGGGCAAAAACTACGTAGTCATTGTGGCAAAGGTCAGCTGAAAATTATGCCTCTGACTTCAAGAGGCAGTTTGAACTATTTCCAATGATTTATTCTCTTGGGTAGTTGCGTTCTGCTCCATCTCTCGCAGAATATATTGAATTACTTAACTTAGTTGCCTTGTCTAAATTCTTTCTAGAAAGCAACTCCCTAACAAACAATATACCTGCAGTTATAATTACAAGTCCTTCTATAATTAGAGCATGGGGTAGTGCTTCATCCATTGAGTAATTCGGCTTTGCCTTCGCTACACCAAATGGAAAACATGCAAAGACTGTACCAAATATAGCGACAGTTAATGCTTGCCCAGAGTTTTCAAGTCTCTCTTTTGCATTTGTTTCTAG
>CAZOMB010000023.1:0-14382 GCA_964581105.1 Microcaldota archaeon | reverse complement strand
AGGGAATAAGAACCTCAATCAAAAAAACAGGCATCCTAGTTAACGCACCACGACCGGGGCATGCCAATATTTATAAACAAGCATATGAGTTTGATTCCTATAAAAAGGTTGTCCTTTTTCCAGCACAAACTCTTTATAAGTCCTTCAAGCCAAAGTATCTTGGTGATTTTATGGGAAATAGAAAAGACGATGATTCAGTTCTTATTTTCCCTGCTTGCCACAAGTTCAATGGAAAGACAAAGGAGTTCATGAGGCTTGCGAATAGCAAAAGCTCTATCAAAGCATATACTAAGCTTCTCAAGGTACTGAAATGCAAGCCTCACGAGCTTGATGAGAAGCTCAGATCCCATGTTTGGAAAGGTAAGAGTCCACACGATATATTGGAGGAAGCGGAGAAGGACTGAGGGCAACTGATTTTCTGTCAGTTTTTATTACCCTGTCAAGAAAGTCCCTTGGCGTCAGTATTTCAGAGGTCTTGAGGCCAGCAGACTTGTTTATCCTTTCAATTGCTTCAAGGTTTTTTCTGTTTACAATGTCCTTTCTGTTCCAGCTAAGGAGAACATCCAGCCTGTTTGTTGTTGACATGGCAACCACCAGTGCATCTGCAGCATTGATGGATAGCTTCCTGACATAAGCATCAGCAAGCCTTTTGCACCTTTTGTCCACCTTTGCGTCATAGGGAAAGATTTTTTTATAGAGCATGTGCAACGGGGGCTTAACAAGAAGTTCCTTATAGACAATCCGCAAGCCAACACGTTCAATTGCAAAATCAAGCATGATAAAAATGGCTTTTTTGGATGACCTGCACCTATGGAAGTAGTCTTGTTCATCTTTCGGAATGGACTTAGTCTTCAAGACCTGCTCATAATAGGCAAGAGCAGGGATGTCGCTTATCACGTTTGTATCGAGTGTCATTGAGCTGACCTTTCGCATTCTCCCCTCAAATCTGGTCATAGGAAAAATAGGCAGCCAATATTTATATGCGGCTTAGTCCTTCCACAAAAAGAATTTTGTCAAATGATTTGGTTCAGTGGCTGGCGAATCTGCAATAAGCTAAATCTCCTTTCCCCTTGCGCAGTGGACGCAAACAAAGCCTATTTTGCACTTTGGGCTTCCGCAGTTGGGCTTGCCGCAACTCTTGCATGTTTCTGTTGCCGTCCTTCCGCATACAGCACATATGCCTGCAATGTTCATGTTAACACCAAAGCAGATTGGCAAGGCTATATTTAAAATTGCACGCCAAAACTCAGTGCATGGGAAAAATGAACCTCTGCCCTAAGCTTGAACAAGGGAAATTTTTTGTAGGAACTTTTCCAGAAGCGCAGATAATGGGCCTTGCAGGCTATCTTAACCACATAAAAGCAATTGTAAGGGAAAAACAAGGAGTAACAGCAGTATTTACTGGGGCTGCAAAAGAGCCAATGCAAAAGTATTCTGAAAAAGAATTTGTTGGGCCTTTTGCGCTCATCACACTCTTTGCAGCCACTGATTTGCAGGCAGTCGGGATAACTGCCGCAGTATCATCAGCCCTTGCAAAGGAAAAAATCCCTGCAAACTTTTTTTCTGGCTATTTTCACGATCATTTATTAGTTCCCTATGAATCAGGAGGAAAAGCCCTGAAGATTATCAGCAGGCTTTAGCTATTTTAATATCCCAAAGCCAGCCAAGCGCCATCTCTGCCCCATCCTTCTTGTAATTGCTACCTTGCTTTTCTTTTCAGCGCAAATCGGCCTTTTAAGAGTCATATAAAGCTTGTTTGACTTTAGCTTTTTGATTGCACCAACAGAAGTTGCAGTGCCTGATGAAACAACAATAGGCTCACCCATCCTCAGTGCAGGGTTTTTGAAGCCTTCCCTTTTCAAAAGCGAGTATTGCATTTCAATTTCAGAAACAACAGGCGGCAAAGTGCCTTTTTTGCCTATCAAATTGCCAACCAAGTGGTCTGACTTTGCAACTGCAGGGTCAAGGGATGTCGCAACCCCTATAAGGCCGCCTGGCTTTGCCTCATCAACAAGATTGCCTGCCATCAAAGCCTGTACCTTGAGCACAAGGGGAATAACATTTTCCCTGTCCTTTGATTTTCTTGCAAGGCCTGGCAGGATTTCTATTTCATCTCCCTTTTTCAAGGTCCCTTGTATTAATGAGCCGCCTAAAACCCCGCCTTTGAGCTTGCTTATTTCTGCACCTGGCTTGTTCACGTCAAATGAGCGTGCAACATACATTCTTGCAGGAAGCTTTGCATCCCTTTTTGGGGTTGGTATGTTTTTTTCAATTGCCTCTACAAGCATGTCAATGTTTGCATTGTAATTAGCAGAAATCGGTATTATTGGCGCCTTTTCAGCGCTTGAGCCTTTTAAGAACTTTTTTATCTGCAAATAGTTTTCAGTTGCCTTTTCCTTGCTTACTAAATCTACCTTGTTCTGCACAACCACAACATTTTTTATCCCTAATATATCCAGAACCATTAGGTGCTCTTCTGTCTGTGCCTGCGGGCACTTCTCATTGGCAGCAATCACAAGCACAGCGCCGTCAATAATGCTTGATGCTGCAATTGTTGTTGTCATCAAAGTCTCATGCCCTGGAGCATCAAGGAACGAAACCCTTCTTGAGACCTGCCATTTTTCCTTTTCCTCTTTTGCCTGGCTTTCAGGTGCATAGGACTTGCCATCCTTGCTCTTGTAAAAAGTCGCATCAGCATATCCTATCTTTATTGTAATGCCTCGCTTGAGCTCCTGAGAATGAGTGTCTGTCCATTTTCCTGTCAATGCTTTTGAAAGGCTGGTCTTTCCATGGTCAACATGGCCAACCATCCCAATATTTACTTCGGCTTGCAATTAGCATCCCTCACTTTTTCTCTTTTTTCTCACCAGCAGCTGCCTTTGGGAAAAGCTCTTCAAGGCCTTTTGCCCCATACTGCGTCACTTTTGCGTTTACCTGGATTATCTGGTCTGAAATCAGGTTTCCCCTGACATTTCTCTTTTCCCTCATTCCTTTTCCCTTTTTCTTAAAGCCAGTGCCCTCAGAAAGTATTATCCCGACTCTTCTCGGGCCCCCAACATCTGTTCTCATTGGAAAGCCGGCAGTGTCGCTTCCGCCTGTAATCTCAAGCATATACCCTTCTGCGCCAACAGTGCCTCCTTCAAGCTTGTCACCAATCTTTTTGCCAATAAAGTTGGATTCCCTGTCCTTTGGCACCTCTATTCCATATGCTTTTCCTGTTTTTGGGTCTGCTATTACAATTTTCATGAAACCACTCTCTTTTCGAGTAGAACTCTTCTCCTGTGCAGTGCATATTCATAGCAACCTCTTAAAAAGCCTTTGTAAATCTCCTGTGCCTTGCTATGAAAACCATTAAATACCAGTTGTGTAAAAAAGTAGAAACAGGTGTGTTTATGGGGCATTTAACCAAAATACTCAATCCTCCTGGCAAAAACGGGAGTGAAAACTGGTTTGTCAAAAAGGCAAAAATCCTTAAGCACAACATCTCAGAATTGAGAATAATGTCGCATGAGGATAAGCTCCAGCATTATTCTGCAAATAATAACCAGACTGCGGCCCTGTATGAATTGAGAAAGCTGGCAAAGCTATATGCCAAGCAAGGGGAGTTTAAAGAGGCATTGGAAAGGATGGAAAGCATCTCAGAAATTGAAAAATTCCTTGGAGAGCAAAGCAACCTCACAAAAGCCTATCTTCTTGTTTACAAAGCACTTGTTTATGAAGGGCAGGCAAACGAATCTGAAGATGAAGCCCGTGCTGCCAAGTTAAAGAGAGAAGCAGGCCAGTTTATGGACAAAGCAACAAAACTTTTCCTAGAGAAGGGAAAATACAAAGAGGCAATTGAAACAGGCAAAAAGGCAGGGGACTTTTATTCAGATGGGAACTTGCATGGGGATGCGCATGATGCTTATCTCAAGGCTGCTGATTCTGCAACTGAGCATAATGACAAATTTAAAGCACTTGAGATTTACGGCCTTGCTCTTAAGCAGGCAACTTTTGAATGGCAGGAAAATGCAATTAAGGAAAAAATTGCAAAAATAAACGAACCAATGGTCCAGAACAAAAGGGTTTTTGGAGAGGGATATGCAGACTTGCTGGTCTAAATCCTTTTCCAGCCTTTTTTTGTATTCACAAGCATGTCCTCAAACCTAACTCCAAACCCCTTAAAGTAAGAGGCAGGCTCAATTGCAATTACTGTTCCGGAAAGCAAATCCTTTGACTTTTTGCCAATCCTTGGGAACTCATGCACCTCAATGCCAATCCCATGGCCAACTGAGTGTATCATCTCAGGAAGCTTGTGCTTTTCCATAAGCTTTTCAGAAAGCCTGCATGCATGTTTTCCTGTTTTGCATTTTGAAAGGCCAATCAGCATTTCATCAAATACTTTTTTGCATTTTTCATATGCTTCCTCTTCCCTCATTTTCCTTTTCCTGAAATAGCATCTTGTAAGGTCAGAGCAATATCCATTGTATTTTACCCCAAAGTCAACAAGCACAAAATCCTGCAGCTTTGCTTTGCCAGGAGAATGATGCGGAAATGAGCTGTTTTTCCCGGTTGCAGCAATTGGCTCAAATGAAATTTCTGCTCCAGCTTTTAGTGCCATTATTTTCAATGCATTTGCAAGCTTTTTTTCTGTTTTGTATTTCCATGGCTTTAACTTTGCAAGTATTTTTCTTGCAACTCTTGCTGATGCGGCTAACTTTGCAACTTCATTGCCAGACTTTTGCCCCCTTGCAGAATGCATCTTTTTGCTTTCATCAACCAGCTTCAGCTTTGTTTTCCTTTTAAGTGACAGAAACTCTTTTGCACTGATTTCATAAGCACAAATTGCAACTTTTCCGCTCCCACAGGCTTTTTTAAGCTCTTTTCCAGGCTTTTTGCCAGGCACTTTTACAGGGTAATATGAAACCTTTTTTGCCTGTGAATAATTCATCCTGCTTGTAAAAAGAACCCCTTTATTTTTCTTCAGGACAAGGCAAGAGCCATCAACATTGCAGCCAGAAAAATAGGAAAAGCATGGGCTTGGGCCTTTTGCAGCATCTTCATTGCAAAAAAGCGCAGCTGTGAATTTAGCGCCTGAAAAGAGTTTCTTTCTCCTTTTTGCTATCTTGTGCATGAAAAGCAACTATTCGCTGTCAATCCTTGGGGCAAGGTAATAGACCACTTTTGCGCCCTCTACTTCATATTCTGCTTTCATTGGCGCATTTGTCTTAAGGTGAAGCGTTAAAGGCGAGTTTTCCGGGCATGCCTTTACAATGTCCTCAAGATATTGCAATGGGAAAGTTGCCTTTGCAGGCTTGGTTACGCTTATTTCAGTAATCCCCTCGCCTGTTTTTTCGTTTTCCTCTGTCAGGTCAGATGAGTCGCCATGCACCTCAATTGAAAGGCCTTTTTCGCTTGTGCTAAGTGTTATATGCTGCCCCACAAGAGCAGCATCTCTCAGGCTTTCCTTGAAATGGCTGCTGCTCATAATAATTTTTGTATCATGGGAAATTGCAGGCTCTTTTGATGTGCTTGCAGGCATGTCAAGTATTGGCACCTTAAAGTTCCTTTTTCTCATGTTTCCCATAAAGCAAAGCTGCAGCTTGTTTTCCTGCTGAGAAATCTCAAGCTTTTCCTCTCCCCTTGTCCTTGACAGTATCTTTGAAAGGTTGTCAAAATTCAGGCCCACTTTGGAAGATGGAGTGGTGGCATCATACTCAACAAAGCATGTTTTTGGCATTGTAAATGAAACCATGGCGATTTGCGAGGGGTCCATTGCCCTTAAAAACAGCCCGTCCTTGCCTACTTCAAGCACCCCCTCATCTATAAGATTCACTATTGCGCTTGTTGCATTCTTGTAGCGTTTGGCGTCATCAACCGTGAATTTGAACATTTGAATCACTCCTATTGCATTATTGCCAACACATGTTTTTAAACGTGTTTGAGCTAATCTGCCCCATGGAACAGGCACTTTACCTTAATGACTCATACCTTAAGTCCTGCAAAACAAAAGTAATGTCAGTAGAGCAGGAAAAATACATAGTCCTGGAGAAGACAGTATTTTACCCAAGAGGAGGAGGCCAGCCCTGGGACACTGGAAAGCTCGTGAAAAATGGGGAGGAGTTTCCTGTTATAGCAGTAGTAAAAGTAAAGGGGAATATCTCGCACGAAGTTTCAAAGCAAGGCCTAAAGCAAGGCGATGAAGTGGAATGCATACTTGACTGGAACAGGCGCCACAAGCTCATGAGAATGCACACAGCTGGCCATATATTAGCAGCAATTATGCACAAGAGCGGAATTTTAATAACAGGAAACCAGATTGGCGATGAAAAGACGCGCTTTGACTTTTCAATGGAAAACTTTGATAGGGTTGCATTCCAGGCGCTTGTTGATGAGGCAAACTCAGAGATAACAAAAAACCAGGAAGTATCAGTGTCTTTCCTTCCCCGTGAACAGGCGCTCAAGGTGCCAGGAGCAGTAAAGCTTGCAGCAGCCCTTCCTCCTGAAATAAAGCAGTTAAGAATGGTAAAAATAGGCGAAGTCGACTATCAGGCAGACGGTGGCACCCATGTAAAGAACACTTCTGAGATAGGCAAAATCATCTTTTTAAAGGCAGAAAACAAGGGAAAAAACAACAGAAGGATTTACTATGGATTGGAACCTGAAGTGTTGCAATAAGTTTATAAACATGTCTAATTATGTATTTAGCTATGGTACGTTCTCTCAGGCGTTGCCAAGACCCCGGCTTAGGCCCTGGCAGCTCTAATACTAGTGAAAATAGACCTACTATGTCCAGTAAATACACAAAAGTCCCAGTTTCAAGAAGGGACAACAACCATGTGAAAACTCATGAAAGCAAGAAAAAACAAAAGCAAGAAAAAAAAACTGAAAATAAAGAGAAAAGCAAGTTAGTAAAATTCCTGACTGATCCTGGGCTATTGTTAATGACTCTTGGCATAGGGGGCGCAGTAGCCGGATTTGCCATAACTTCTTTTGACGGCAGAGTAGGCATGATTGTCGGTGCTGTTGGAGTAGCATCATTAATCACAGGATGGGCAATCAGCAAATTAACAGGAAAAAGCGAATGAAGCACCAGTGCGGTGAAAAGCATGGAGAAGGAAGTGATTATTAACTCATTCAGGGGAAAAAGGCTTTACAGGAAATTCCTCAGTAAGAGCATAAAGGAGCACAAGGAGCTGGTTGAAAGGCTTGATGATGAGCAAAGAAACAGGATGCGCTTCATAAGTGCACTCAAAGAGGTCAGATCTTTTCCAAACAAATCAATAGATGAAATTTATGACAGGTTTGAAAAGAAGTTTGAAACCTATCCATCATGCTCAAGAACAGATGGACTCATAGAAGAGTACAAAGCTCTTGCAAATCAGAAACTTGATATCTGTAAGGAGAACATTTCAAATATTAAAGAGCAAAAATCAGCTATTGAAAAGCATATTTACAACAGGCGCAATAAAGAGAAATCCAAATGGATAGAAAAAACCCTGAATGACCTGATAAGTTTCAACAGCAAGCTCAATTTAATTCCAGTTTTAGGGGCGGCCTTTACAATCATTGCAGGTGTGGCAGGTTTAGTTTCTGTTGAGGTGGCATCATTCATTTTGCCTGGCTGTGCCTCTATCTATACATATCTAGAAGTGCAGAATGAGAAAACAAAAGTGCTGAAAAGCAAAGTAACCTGAACTCAAGAAATAGCTAATCCCATTTTGAGTAGTGCCTGTCACAGCCAGGGGGAGTAGGTATTGCAGAAGGAGAAATGAAAAGCTTCAAATACCCAACATAAGGCACAGAGAACAAAATCCTTCCTTTTGAGCGCTCAAGATCAACTGGCCTGTTTCCCATGCCACTTGCAGAATCATATATCTGTATGTCAAATACCGGGTTATTGTCCCCTTTTGTCAAAAAGTATGCCTGCTCGCCTACTTTCAGCCTGATAAATGCCCGGTGGATGATATCTCCAACCCTTGCATAATATTCATCAGCTTGTGGCTGGTAAACAACAACATCATTTTCCAAGTTCTCATAATACCTGTTGCCATTCACTTCAAGCCATTCTACGCAAGGCCCGTTTTCTGCTCTTCCAGTTTTTGGGTATATGCTCTGGCATTTTGCATAGCCAAAAACAAGTTCTCCCTGCTTTTCAGTATAATCCTGTGGAGACAAGGCAAAATCTCTGCAAAGCTCTTTTGATGGGTTTTGGGCGCAATAAGAATACAAGGAGCCTGGGACAGTTGTTACCTTTTCATTCCCCAAATAAACTTCTGCACTTCCAATTCCTGCAAGGGATGCCAGCTCCTCTTGGGGCGCCTCAAGCCTGTCGCCGCTGAGTATTACCATGTCTCCCCTCTGTATATGTGGCAGCATTGAGCAGGAAACAATGGCATTCAATGGAGATGGAGTCTGAAGCACAAAGCCAGCCCCAAGCCACAGGCCAACAGCAAGCAAAAGTGCAATTGCAGTCTCTTTAAGCTCATTTCTCACTCCATGCTCTTTTGCGCCGAGCAAAAACTCAAGGGCAACAGCCCAGAGTATGAGCAGGCCAACAAAAAGACCAAACAGCCAGTTGCCAAAAAGCAAGTACAATAAGAAAAATACTATTATTAGCAAGTAGATGAACTTTTGTCTTGAAAATACTCCAAGCTTGTCAAGCCAGATGCCCTTTTTCATCAAATACCCCTATTTTTTGGGCTTTTTTGCAGACTTTATGGAGCTTTTGAAATCTGTTGCATGCTTTTTCAGCTTTTTAACAGCAGCCTTAAGGGTAGACAGAGCATTTCCCTCCTTTACCCTTACCATTAAAACAGGGCTTGCAACCTGGGGGTGGTCCATCCTGTATGCTGCAAACTCAACCTTTTTGTCCTCCAAAAGAAGCTCCTTTAATGCATTTGCAATGCTTGTTTCATCCCCCTTTATTGCAATCTCAAGGTATTGTTTCTCATTTTTGATTACTTCAATTTCCATAACAACCCCTCACAAGTTAATATCGGCTTTCCTATAATCCTTTGCAATCTTTCTGCTGTCCTTCCAGCCGTCAACCTCAGACTTCAATATCCCGCTCTCAAGCTTCATTGGGCTCCTGTTTTTTGCGCAATATGCTTTTATTGCCCCAAGCTCGTCAGAATCTGTTGCAAGCCTAAGCTCGCCTTCCCTTATGTCAACAATCTTTGCCCTTATAATGTCTCCTATCTTGTACTCGTCCCTGACATTTTTCACATAGCCCTTTTTTATCATTGAAGCATGCAGCACAGCATAGCCAGGGTTATGGCCAAACCTCGCATTTCCGCTCCCAAAATGTATCCTTACAAGCGCAATCGGCTCAACAACATTCTCAACTGTGCCTATGATTATGTCCCCTTTTCCAAACGCATGAAGGGGCTTTTCCTGCACAACAGACAGCTTTCTGGCCTTTTCCTCCAGCTTCCCGCCTACAGCAGCATATATCTTCTCGTTCTCAGAGTAGGTGCCAGCTCCTGCCAGGTATTCTTCCTCTGTGCCAATCAGGTCACCAGGTGCCACAAACTTCTTTTCCATAGTATCAACCAAAACAAGTGGATTTGTCTTTCAATGGCTATATATTTAAATGGCTTTTGTCAAATCCTTCACCTATGGCAGCAAAAAAGGGCAAGCTAGTCATCTGCATAGACAGGGACAATGACTTGTATGAAAAGGCAAAAATATCAGGGCCAATAATAGGCAGAAAGGCTAATCTGGATGCTGCAAACAAGCTGGTTCTTGCAGACCCAACAGACACTGATGCAAACACCATATTCAAGGCAATAACAATTTATGACTCAGTTTCAGCTGACACAAGCGCGCAGCTGGCAACCCTGACAGGCTCTCCTTCATTGGGATATGCTGCTGACAAGGAAGTATCAGCACAGCTTGAAAAAGTGCTCTCAGAATTCCCTGCAGACTCATGCATATTTGTGTCAGACGGCGCATCTGATGAGCAGATTCTCCCGATAATCCGCTCAAGGCTGAAAATAGACGGGGTTGAAATAGTAGTAATGAAACAGGCAAAAGAGCTTGAAAAGACCTATTTTGTAATACTTGAAAAGCTCAAAGAGCCCCACTATGCCAGGCTCATATTTGGCACGCCTGCCCTAATACTAATATTATTTGCAGCAAGCAGGTACTTGGGATTGGGAATTGAATTAGTTGCAGCAATACTGGCTATTTACTTGGGGGCAAAGGCATTTGGCTTGGAAGAGCGCTTCATAAGGGCAGTATCAGCATTCAAATTCTCTGTTGACAAGATAAGCAGCATAGTGTACTTGTTCTTTTTCATAATGCTATTAATATCTGGCTGGGCAACATACCAGCGCTATATGGGGGCAGTTGAAGAAGGGCTAAGCGGAGTGAAAACAACCGCGCTTTTGGTAAAAACCCTTACAAACCTGCTTTCAATTTCATTCATGATTCTTTTGGCAGGCAAAGTGCTTGACCTGCTCAATGAAAAAGAGCAGAGAAAAATAGAGCTTTCAAAATACGGCTTATATGCAATCACCACAGTAATAATGTGGTTCATATTGTCAGTGGCAAGCGACTGGGTCCTCAACTTAGAGGCCCCCTATGTGTCATTCTCAAACTTTTTGGGGGCAATAGTTGGCAGCATGCTGTTTGGGGCTTTGGGAATATGGGCAATGAAGTCAGTGAAAATTGACGTTGTTTCCAGGATGAAGCTTGAAAGCAAGGAAATCTTCTCTGAGAATGGCTCATACATGGGAAAGATAATGGGAGTTGACCCAAAAGAGTCAATGATAATCCTTCGCTCACCATTAGGGCAAAAGCTCTCAATTCCCCTGGAAGACATCTCCTCAGTAGGCGAGGAAAGAGTGCTGGCAAAAGGGTAAGCTACTTTCTTCAACCTACCAAATCCTTGATAAGGTCGCACATTCCACAAGCAACACATCCTGCTTTATCCAAAGTCTTGATTCCATATTCGAATGTCTGCTTCTGCGCAAAACGGACCAAATCAAGGAAAACTCTCCAGTCAACATTTGGGGCAAATGGATAGTTTGGAATGTCCTCAAAATACCTTCCTGCAAGAGGGGAAGGGATCACTCCCATGCTAACCACGTTTGTAATAGCCTTTTTCAGCATGGAAACAGGTTCTGTCCCAACCACAAAACATGTGGAAACTTTGCCTGGTCCAAAGACCTTGACTGCCCTTTCAAACGCCGCATAGTAAGCCCTTTTCGGACAGTATTCATCTTTTCCCGGTATGATCCTTGTTCTATACTTTTTGCTGACCATTTCTAGGTTCATCATCAGGCTTGAAGTCCCAGCATCAGCCATCCGGTCTATCCACTCTAAGTCTGCTGGAGGGGTAATCTCCACTGCAATTTGAAGATTCGGGTATTTTGCAGACACCTCCTTTACCACTGGTTCCATCAGTTCCATGCCTCTTCCTGGTTTAAGTGTCATTCCACCATTAAGTGTCAATCCCCCATAATCTTCCAGAGGTATCTTGTCCAACGCAGATACAATCAGCTTGCCGCTCTTTTTCACGAGTGCAGGAGATTTTTCCTGCAGACTGCGATTGATTACACAAAACTTGCATTCCTTGCCCAATGCAAAAAGTGCGCAATTTTCATAAACTGCCCCTGCAAGCTGGCGGTTGTGTGCAGTAAGTACCTGCGTTATCTCAAAACCTCCAACTTTTTCTTTGTACCATGCAGGCGCGACTATTGCCTCTGCTTTGCATAGGGCTTCGCTGTCCATCATGACAAGTATTCCTTCCCTGTTCTGTGGATCTGCAACAGCCTGCAGGTCAGTTTTCCTCTTTCTGTAAAATGGGGCATTTACAAAAACACCTGCGGCGATTTTCATTTTCCCCCCAGAACTCAACCCTCCCCTCTTTACGTTCGAAGGGTTCTGTTTTCTAAAAAGCTCAACAACTTCGTCATCAGGTCCAATCCCCTCACAAAGAAGCTTTGCCTTTAGTTCTATCAGGTTTTTTGGTTTCCTGTCTCTGTTTCCAACACTATCTTTGACAGTGAAGAAAACCCCCTTTGTTTTTCATTTCCATATTTATACCTCCAATTTTTCCTTTACATTTTTTGAATTAGCACGATAGCAATCAGAATCTACTTTTGTTGAGCAAATCAAGAGCTCGCACTTGCCGTTTTTCGCTTTTTTGACTGAAAGAAGAATCAGCTTTGACTTAGGGTCTGAAAGCATGCAGCGGATTTCCAGTGGCAAAACTAGCCTCTTCTTTGCATCCAGCCGTATGAAGAAAATCCCTTTGCATATTATTCACCAGCCTAAGCTCTATTTTTCCCACTATTTAATACTTTGTAACAAAAGAAAGCAATCTGTTCACTTTTTCCTTCTCCTTACTTTTAGCATTCCTTCCATTTTTTTGATGAGCCTTTTCTTTTTCTTGGAGTCAACCAGAACATTTTTCAAAACATCTACAAAGTTCTCAACTGGCACAATTTTCACAAGCTTTTTCAGCCCCCCTGAAAGGTAAATGTCCCCAGCATTTGTTTTGGGCACAATCACGTTTTTTATTCCTGCTTCAATTGCTGCCTCTGTTTTTCCAGTAACTCCTCCAACTGGCAGCACCTCTCCCCTCACAGAAAGAGAGCCAGTCATTGCATAATCCTGCTTTACCCCTATTCCTTCCATTGCAGAAATTATTGCAACTGCAACTGAAATTGACGCAGAATCCCCTTCAACCCCTTCATAAGTCTGCAAAAATTGCACATGCATATCATACTGGGAAACATCCTTGCCCATATGCTTTTTCATTATTGCAGAAACGTTTTCAACTGCCTCTTTTGCAATTGTGCCAAGCTTTCCTGTTGCAATAAGCTTTCCCTCAGACTTAGAAGAAGCAGGTGCAACTTCAGCAACAATTGGCATCACAAGCCCTGAAGAGGCATCTCCAAGAACAGCAAGCCCATTGACTTTTCCCACCATGCTTCCTTCTGATGCAAATATCTGGTAATCTTTTCTTGACTCAACAAACCTTCTGCTCATCTGCTGCTCTATTGTCTGCGCAATTTTCCTTGCCCTTGTGACATGCTTTGCAGTGACATATTTTGCCTTCTCCTCATTTGCAATGTCGCCAGCAGCGCGAAGAAGGCCGCCAAGCTCCCTGAAATTCAATGAAAGCCTTTTTTTCCTTCCAGCTTTTCTTCTTGCCTCATTTATTATTTCCTTAACAGCGTCAAAAGTAAAATGCGGTATTTTCTTGTCTTTTGTCACTTCCTGGGCAACAAACCGCACATATTTTTCCTCATTTTCAGGGGTATCAGGCATTGTGTCCTGAACATATATTTCATAGCCATTTCCCCTTATCCTTGAGCGGAGCGCAGGGTGCATTCCCCTCATATCCATCACATTCCCTGCTGCAACAAGCACAAAGTCGCATGGCACAGGCTCTGTTTTCACAATTGCCCCAGAAGAGGTCTCAGACTGGCCTGTTATTGAGTACTTTTTCTCCTGCATTGCTGTCAAAAGCTCTTGCTGGCTTCTTGGCTTTAATGAAGAAACCTCATCAATGAAAAGAACTCCTTTATTGGCCCGGTGTATTGCCCCTCCTTCAACCCTCAAATGCGCAGGAGTCCCCAATCCACCACTTTGAAGCGGATCATGTTTGACGTCCCCGAGCAATGCGCCTGCCCTTGTGCCTGTTGCGTCAATGAACGGTGCATTCTTTTTGCCAGAATTGTCAACAATCAGCTTTGGCTCATTGTACTCGACAATTCCCATCCTCTTTCCAAAGCTTGTTGTAAACCTGTAAAGCAAAAACAATACTCCGCCTCCCAAAAGAACTGCCAAAACAAACCATTTGTTCTCATTGTTAAGTGAGCCAGTCACATAAAGGAAAATTATTACTGCAATCAAAAGGAAAAGAAAGAACATGCCTCCAGTTGCCCCTCCTCCCCGGGCTGCTGCCCTTCCTTTTGTTGCCTGAAGTATCATCCTGCCCTGGCCAATGTCTTCTTGCTTCTTCTTTATTTTTTTTGGCCCAAAGCTGCTGACCATTTTCTGCATCTGCCTGTAAGCAGAATACATTTGCGCAAGCTGCGGGCTCTTTCTTATTTCCTCTTCGCTTGGGTATGTTCTCACAGGCTTTACTATTGGCCTATTCTCATCATTCTTGTTAGGGTAAATCAGCACGTCCTCAAGGTTTGTGACAGGCATAAGCTCTGCCATTGCCTGTGCAAGCATGCTCTTGCCAGTGCCAGGCTCTCCCATCATCATTACATTTCTTTTCTGGGCCGCTGCCTTTTTCACTATCTTTACTGCGCTTTCCTGGCCTATTACCTGGTCTATGAGCTTTGCCGGAATCTTTATGCCCTCAGTTGTCCTGAACTTTTTCATCCCAAACACCCAAAAAACAGGGAAACAACTATGCATTATTGCTTTATATAT
>CAZOMB010000022.1:0-15525 GCA_964581105.1 Microcaldota archaeon | reverse complement strand
CTGCATTCTGCTAAGACATGGAGAAGCCCACGCCTTCAGGCGTGGGTCAACTCACTTTTTTCCAGTGCCAGCTGGCAGTTCCAATACCACTAAAAGAGTTCTTGCCCCTAGTTTTGCTTATGAAAAAGGCTATTCTCGCATTTGCTGCTGTGTTTTTGTTTTTGACGCAAATATCCCCAGTTTATAAGGTGAAATAATGCAGGCTGACCAATTGCTGGCAGAAAAAAGGGAAATTGAGTCCCTTGTGCAAGAAAAGGTGCAGATTGAGGGAAAGCTTGTTGCTGCAGGAGGCAAGCAATACAGCTTCCTTTTGCAAGACTGCGAAGACCTGGCAGACATGATAGATGAAATCAGCGAGGTAAGCAGCAAAAGGGACAAAAAGAAGTATGCGGCAATTGATGTAAAAGTCAAATTCTCAAGAAAAGTGCGGCGCAAGGCAAAGGACCTGAACAATTTTGAAAAGCATTTGGTGCAGGAATATGACAATAAGCACATCACGCTTGAGCATGGCCGGAAAATGGCTGAAATAATAAAGCTGCTCAGGTCAAGCAATGCAGAAGAGGCCAAAAGCGAGGCAGCACAGTTTTACAGGCTGCTTGAAATGGGCAAGCGGCTTTTGATAGTCAATGAGCTGCTCTTGAAAAAAAGGGCGCAGGCTGAGAGGGCAAAGCGCAGCCTGTCTATGCAGCTGTCTGATTTGGAATGGCTGGAAAAAGGTCCTCAGCCAGACATGGAAAAGGCAGGCAGGCACATTGAGATGATGAAGCATGGTGAAAAACTGGCTGAAATCAGGCTGAGTTGCATACGGGCGCTCCAGTCCATGCCCCTGGAAGAGCTTCTGGCAAAAATAAGCAAAGAAAGGCTGGACAAGCTTGGCTTTCCGGAAATCTCAACGCAGGGCGCCGAATCGCTGGCAGCCTTCTTGCAAAAGGCAGGGCTCAAAGAAAAAACAAGCAGGCAACTTTATGACATAAGCGGGCAAAACGAGAAAAGGCTGCAACACATTGGCATTGACCTGGCTGGCTTTCGGGCAGTCATTGAACAAAAGCATTTTCTCAGGCAGGTAATGAATCTGCATTCAACTGATTTTCTTCCAATTTCTGATTTGGCTGTGCTTGCCTATCTGTCCAAACAGTCCCAAGAGGCAAAAGCTGCAGCCGGCAGGTTTATTGAGCTTGGAAAAACTGCTGAAGAGGACAGCGGGGAATGGGAAAGAACAAAAAAGATAGGGCAGATGAAAGAAAAGCTTGCAGGAATTGAAAAGGCGGCTCTTGAAAAATCGCTGCACGAGCTGAAGGGGCTTCAAGCAGTGCTGGATGGGAAGGCAGAGCCTGCGGCAACCCCAAGCAAAGAGAAAAAAGAAGAGGGCATCATTAAGTCTATCATGGAGTTTTTCAAAAGCAAATAAAACAATCTTTGTGCCTTGTTCCTAACCCTAAAATAATCTCACCCTTACTTCCTTTCCTAACTTAAGAATGTAGGTGATTCACTCAATAAGTATTAGAATAGGCAGGGGTTTATCCCCCCTATCTAATTTTATTCCTCTTTCTTCTCTTCTGGCTTCTCCTCTTTCTTCTCTTCTGGCTTTTCCTCTTTCTTTTCCTCAGGTTTCTCCTCTTTCTTCTCTTCTGGCTTCTCCTCTTTCTTCTCTTCTGGCTTCTCCTCTGGCTTTTCCTCTGGCTTTGTTTCGTCTTCTGCCATATTACCAATCCTCCAATTGACTAATTTTTCTACTCAATTATTACAAGTAGATAGCCATGAAGCAATTTTCCTTAATATTTTGCTTCATTTCTACGAATATAATATTGAACCACGAGTATATAAAAGCATCAGTGCGAAAAGCCCTGGAAAAACGGGGTTTCAAGCAGGCGAGTAAAGAGAATGCTTAAGCTTTGCCCTGCGTTATTGCTGAAGACAGAAAGGAATTAAATTAAGAAAAGCCTGTCTCTATTCCTCCCTCATAGGTTTTTACGCGCGGAGTGATGATATTTACTATTATTTCGCTGTTGATGCATTCTTTTACTGAATAAATGGTTTGCAGGTCACCGGTCAGAACAACAGACGGGATTCTTTTCGGAACCTCAATCCCGCAGTCAGCAGAATAGTTGGGGGTTTCTAGGCTGATTGTTTGGCCATTTTCACGGGTCTTTTCCTGAAAAGTGTCTCTAACCTGCTCAATTTCAACTGGCAGGCCCCTGTGATATATCTTGATTGTTCTTGAGCTCATCTTTTTACTAGAGCGTTTTGGCTTTTCATCAAGCTTGGCGCCCAGGTACAGCTTTGGCTCCCCAATCTCCCCTCGCATTTCTTCCACTGACCTTAATTTTATGTAATTGCGCACCTTTTCATCTATCTTGTCTTTGGAAAGCCCGCTTTTTTTTGCTACTTGCCCCAGGAGTTTCTTGTATTCGGGTTCATATACTGTCTTGGAGCCTATGAGTATTTTGCCTTCGCGTGAGTGGTCAAAATGGCGGATAATCTTGTTCAGGACATAGCTGTTGATATTCAAGTCATCCAGGATCTTGTTGAAGCTGTAGCTGCTCACTTCATCTAGGGATTCCTGCCCCTTGAAATAAGCATCAACCTGTTTTGCAAAAGAACGATGGTCTTTGAGGATATTTTCCCCTTCATTGACAAGCTTTTCGCAGTCTTTGGTTATGATGTCAGACTCGTCCATAAGGCGAGTATAGTTTACAATGTTGTTTGTCGCCCTTCCCTTCAGATTATGATTCTTATTAAGCTCCTTCCTTACATCTTTCAACTGCCTGACAAGAAAAACATCTTTCTTTTCCTTGGCTTTGGCTATTTTTTCTTCCAGTAAGGTTTTTTCTTTTATAAACTCCGGTGAGATTTCTTCAACACCAAAGTAATAATGAGCATCAAAGCGGAGCTTTTCCTTGTAGAATTCTTTTATCGCATTGGCTATTTTTTTAAATGGGCGATTATTTTTCCATGTATTCTCAAGAGTAGCAGAGGCCTTGCTGCCCTTTTTCATGATTTCACTGTAAAGGTTGTATGTAAGAAAGTGGGGAACAGACATTGTGCGTATCAATACATCTGGGCTGTGGTCATCGTATGATGCCTTTTTCCCGTTCAGCCTATAAAAAAATGAAAGCTCTTTTGGGGCATTTACCAGCACAAGTGAGGTTCTTGCATCCATTTTTCCACCATAATGTTAATCAACCGTATGTCCTTTTGGGCTTCTATTTTTCCCTGTTTATAGATTCAAGAATCTCAATGGCCTGTTTTGGCATTTCTATATGCCAGGAATAATCCTTTTTGTGCACTCTTGCCGTTATCTTTCCAAGGAAGCAAAAGTCGTGCCTTCTTTCGTAAGGTAGCTTGATTGTAATTGTATCAGTGTCAAGGTTTAGCAATTCTTCTATTTTATTGGCAACATGGATATTTGCAAGCAATCTAACTTTGCTGTTTGAGAAAAACTTGCTTGGTGTGGTGTAATTGACTGGTTCGCCGCCCTTTTCCCCAATAACAGTACTGAACCCTGTTGGCTTATATTCAGGCAAAACAGGGGCAAGGTTTACCAGAAGCTTGATTTTGTTGGATTCCTTATAGAGGCAAATGTTGTATGGCTTGTATTTTACATAAGTATATTGTCTTCCGCATTTTCCCAATGCCCTTTTTATTTCGGAAACCAGCAATTTTCTTGCACTTGAGAACTTGTCATTGTTTTTAGGAAAAATCTGTTTTTCTTTATTAAGCATCATGAAACCCCACCTCTTGTGGCAAATATGGTTAGTTCTTATTAAAAACCCACTGATTAACCTGTAAAATACCACACCCAGAAAAAACAGGCCCTGGCAGCTGGTAATATAGATTAGCAGTGCTATATTTATCCATGGAAAACACAAACGAAGAGCCAGAGGAAACTTCTACTGACAGGCGCATGAAGTACAAGAAACTCATGGCAGGCGGCATGTCTGACAAGGTTGCCATGGAAAAGGTTTGGCCTACCTCTGCTGCAAGCATTGCCAAGAACAAAAAGGACAAGGAAGAAGAAAAGGGTTAGTGTCTAATTATGCCTGCAAATCCCTAACTTCTGCTTAATTGAAAACAGGCTTTTCTTTAAATAAACATGAGAAGCCTTTTTGGTGGTTGGCCCATGAAATGTGCTTTTCTCATTGGAATTCTATTGATTTCTTCTTTGATTTTCCTCACACGCCGCAAACAGTTTCCATTATAGTGCCGTCTATTGCTATTGTAAGCACCTGTTCATCCCCTTCAATTTCATAAAACACATTGTAGAACAGGCCATTCAGCTTTACTGCCCCAAGGCTTGATTCATCATAATCCAGGTTTTCAGAGATTAAGTACTCCTCTGCTATTGATACTGCATCTGCTTCATCATTAGCTTTATTGGTTGAATGGAAAACTATGCCGCCTTCAGGGGCAGTTTCCTTGCACCAGCACTGGGAAACCATGCAGGCAAACATGTCGCAGTCTTCAAGGCCTTCACATTCTTGTGGTATTTCATCCTTTGAAACAGTTATTCCCTTGTATGGGTATAGATTGTCATTGCCAAGGTCATCATTGTTTCCTGGGCAGCCGAAAAGCAGTGCTATAACTGCAAAAGCAACTGGTATTGCAAATCTCATCAAACCACCCTATTTTTTCTTGAGGCTGCAAAAGCCACAAAAAGCGCTCCTATTAGTACTGGAGTAACCGGGCATGGGAGGTAAAAGCCCTGGCTTGAAATAGGCTTTAGGGTTCCTTTGCTTTCAAGCTCTGTGTCAAGCTGTGAAACTGCTTTTTGAGCTTCAAGTGCTGCCTCCATATAATCGCCTTGTTCCTGGAGCTGCTTTGCCTCTTCAAGGCTGCCAGCATATTCACCTGTGTAAATGCCCTGCTTTTGTGCAACCTCAATCTTTATCTGAAGCTCTTCAATCAGTTCATCTGCCTGCTCTTGTGCTGTGCCTTCCTCTGCCACTGGTGCAGGCTCTGAAGGAGGCTGCTCTTCTTGTGCCTGCTCTTGCTGGGGAGCTACCTCTTGCTCAGGCTGCTCAGAAGGCTCTGGCTCAACAGTTGGTTGCTCAGGCTGTTCTTCAGCTATTTGCTCTGCTTCAACTGTCTGTTCCTCTCCAGCTGGTTCAACCTCAACAACAGGTTCTTCATCTGTTTCATTTGTCTGGTTTACAGTATGTGATGGAATTATTGGCACCTGGCGCGAGCTTGGTGTTGAGCTTGGAACTGTTGGGATTGTAGGCAGAATTACTATGGGTATACTGGCTGGTTTTTGTGTCAATGAATAAAGGGCAAGGGTTGGGCCGTTTGCGCTCCTGTGCGAAAAAGCAAGTTCATATCCTCCGTCCCCGTCATAATCTGCTATTGAAGCTGACCGGAATTCCCAGAACGATTCATCAATTTCAAGGTCTTTGCTTGAAGTTTTTTGCATTTGTACTGATTCAGGGTCAAACTCAAAAACAGTTGCAGCATACTCCTTGCTTGAAACCCTTATCAAGGAAACTATCTCCTTGTCCCCGTCATTGTCAGTGTCAATGGCTTGGCTTACAACTGCCTTGTAGCCAGTTGAATTCAGGGACTCGCCTACAAGCTGCCATCCGGTTGCCTTGTACTTGTAAACAAGGACTGCATCAGTACATGAATGAGGGCTTGTGCTTTTTTGGCAGTGCCTTCCTGAAACAATAAGCTCGTCATAGCCGTCAGAGTCAATGTCAGCATTTGCCAAAGAGCTTACCCCAACAAGCTTTCCCGTTGAAGTAGTAAGGGATTTTTCAGATATTTTTGACAGGGTGCTGCCTTCCAGCCTGAAAAGGTATAGCTTGCCAATTGACAGCATGTCTGGGCTTGGGGAAGGGATTTCACTCAGTGCCACTGCTGTTTCATTGCCTGGATAGGTTGCAAAGTTTCCGAATTTCACTTTATTGGCATCATAATCAGGGAAAGTGCCCCCCTCTGTTTCAAAAGTATAAAGGTAGCCTGAAGAACCTGCCTTTGCATAAAATGAGATTACTTTTTGGTCATACTGATTGTACTCGCGAAGCATGAGGGCAACAGCATTTTTTGTGCTTGTGAAATAGCCAGCATCAGCATCAATCACCATTTTTCCCTCAAGCTCAAGGTTTGGAAGGCTCTCAGGAGCAGCCGGCTTGCTTATGCCGCTGCTTGTGTATTTGAGCTTCAGGAGAATTGGGTGGTTTTTCCAAGAACTGCCCACTTTTCCGGAATAATACCCTGCAAGGTAAAAGTATGGCCCTTTTGGAGCTTGCTGGCACAGGTAAGTGGCATAAGTCGAATCTTCCCCATGCTTATAGTTTTCCATTGATGCAAGCATGTCAAGGTTCTGCCCATCAAAGCCAACTGCATAAACATGGCTTGCATGGCCGTTGCCTCCAGATGCAGTGACTGCGCAACCAATGTCAGGATGCTCTGTACTGGTAAGGTAAATGCTTTTGAGATCACAGGCTTCTGGCAATGACCTTGATGCCATTACTGGGATGGAATCAGATGCAAAAGAGCAGGAAAAAACAAGAAAAACAGCAACCAGGCACAGGAAAAACTTCATTAAAACCACCTGCAAAAGCATGTCACCCAAGGGTTAAAAGTGTTTCTAAAAGCCTTTTCAGAGGGATTTGCAAAAGCAATACACTTATTAGCCTAATCTGACAATCTTGCTTGAGGCTGATCAAATGAAATTCATGCATATTGTTGCCCTTGCATTGGTTGTTGCTTTGTTTGCAGTGAGCTTTTGGGCTAGCCCTCTTTTGCCTGACAAAATGGCGTCGCACTGGAATATTGAGGGGGATGCTGACGGGCACATGGCAAAAGGAATAGGCACTTATCTTATGCCAATCATTTCACTTGTGCTTTTGGCAATGTTCATTATACTTCCAATAATAGACCCGCTGAGGAAAAACTACAAAAAGTTCCAGAAAGAGTATGATGGAATGATAGTTGTGCTCATTGGCTTTTTCCTGTATATACACCTGCTTTCAATTGGCTTTAACCTGGGCTATTCATTTAACATGACAGGGCTTTTGGCACCTGCATTTGCTGTGCTTCTTTATTACCTTGGCATAGTGATAAGCAAGGCAAAAAGAAACTGGTTTGTTGGAATAAGGACACCTTGGACATTGAGCAGCGAAAGAGTTTGGAAAAAGACACATAAGATTACTGGTAAGCTGTTCAAGCTGGCAGGGTTTGTAGCATTGATTGGAATTGCTTATCCTTCACATGGCCTGATGCTTGCTGTTGGAGTGCTGATAGCAGCCTCAGTATTCAGCATAGTTTACTCTTACCTTGAATTCAGGAAGGAAAAAAGAAGATAGACAGGCATAAACGCCTATAAATATTGTGTGTGAGGCTAATGCAGGTGATTTTCATGGGTGACGCCTTTCCATACATACTTGTTGCATTAGTTGCTCTGCTAGTAATATTTTTAGCAGTTGTTTTCTGGTACTGGAAAAAAGGAAAAAAGCACATCCCTGATTACCGGGCATTTTTCTATATGGGAATAGTTTGGCTGGCAATAGGGCTTCCTCTTGAAAATTACGGGTTTTTTGCAATGGGCATTGTTTTCACTGTGGTGGGGCTTGTAAACAAGGACAAATGGGGAAAGCACAAGAGATGGGGGCAGCTTTCAAAAGAGGAAAGGAACTTCAAGCTGGCGCTGATACTTGGCCTTCTTGCCCTTGTGCTTATCACGGCAGTTGCTTTCTTTTTGATAAGCTGATTGGTAGGTAAAATGAAAATAAGCCTGAAAACAATTCTATGGTTTGCTGGCTCGCTCCTAATCCTTGCTGGCCTTTTTTTCGTTCCTGCTGGCACGCTTGACTACTGGCAGGCATGGATTTACTTGACTGTGCTTATTATTCCCATGCTTTTTGTGGTTGCCTATTTTCTGAAAAATGACCCTGCTTTCCTTGAAAGAAGGCTTAAAATGAAGGAAAAGGAAATAGAGCAGCAGATGATACAAAAGCTTGGCATGCCGCTTTTCTTGATAGGCTTTTTGCTTCCTGCTTTTGGAAAGAGGTTTGGCTGGCTTGATGTGCCTGCTGAGCTTTCGCTTGCTGCAGCAGGCCTTGTGCTGCTTGGCTATTTGTTCATTTTCTGGGTTTTTAGGGTAAATAGCTGGGCTGGAAGAACAATTCGGGTGGAAAAGGGGCAAAAAGTAATATCAACAGGCCCATATTCTGTTATCAGGCACCCAATGTATGTGGGCGCAATAGTAATGATACTTGCATCCCCAATTGCTCTTGGTATGTATGCTGGCATTATCCCTCTGCTTTTCTATACGCCTTTGCTTGTGCTGAGAATAAAAAATGAGGAGCAAGTGCTGAGAAGGGAACTGGCCGGTTACAAGGAATATTGCAGGAAAGTGAAGTACAGGTTGGTTCCTGGGATTTGGTAATCAAACTCTGTTAAAGTAGAAAGCTTTTGAAGGTATTTTTGAGTTAATTACTGAATTCTCTTTAATTCTAATTGCCTTTTCTGTATCTCTAAGTGCAAATTTGTAAAATTCCCTGCCCTCTTTGTCAAAAATCGCCCCTCTCTTTCTTTTATTTTCTTTTCCTTTGTTCTTTTTTTGCTGTTTGTTCTTCCATTCTTCATGCATTTTTCTCTGTTGTTCTCTATGCATCCTTTTTATTTTTAATTCTTCTTCAGTCGGCCCAAATAAAAGATGATGAATAGGCTTGAACTCCCACCATATTTCTTTTAGTGAGTACTTGAACTTTCCGGGCTTATAGTCCCAGGACAAACAAACAAATGTATAAATGATAGCTAACCCGATCGGAATACCCAATATACCCGGGATTGACCCTCCATCATTCTCCCGTCTCTGTTTCGCGTTATATGCTGTTGTCCAATCACTTGGCTTCCAGTTTGAATGTATATCTGGCCCCATACTCTCTCCCATCTATATTCTGAAATAACCTGCTTAAAAATTTACCTTTGATTTGGGCGTAGTATATACGCCAATTGCCAAACGCCTGGCTTATTATAATTTCATGCCAAATTGGGATTATGGGTGTAGTTCTTGCTGACAGGATGGACTGTGTTTCCTATGAGATAAGGGACATAGTAGCAAAAGCAAGGAAAGTGCAAAGCACAGGCAAAAAGGTGCACTGGTTCAATATTGGGGACCCTAACCAGTTTGGCTTTAAGCCGCCTGAGCATGTTACAAATGCAATAATTGAAGCTTTGCATGAGCCAAAATACTCTGGTTACTGTGCTTCTGAAGGAGACACTGAGCTTAGGCAGGCAATAGCAAAGATTGAAGGCATAACTTCTGATTTTGTGACAATTCACTCAGGGCTTTCTGAAGGGATTGACTTTCTTTTCCAGGCGCTTTTGAACCCCGGGGAAAATATCCTTCTCCCAAGCCCTGGTTACCCGCTTTACAATACAAAAGCAAGGGTGCTTGGGGGAACTGACAACTTCTATCAGACTGATGAGAATTTTATGCCAATTCCTGAGGATATCAGGAAAAAGATGGACAAAAAAACAAAGGCAATTGTTGTAATAAACCCAAATAACCCAACCGGAGTAAATTACCCTAAGTCTGCTTTGCAAAAAATTGTTGATATTGCTGGGGAGAATGGGGTGCCGATAATAGCAGATGAAATCTATGACAAGTCAACCCTTGATGATGAGCATTCAGTTAATATGAGAACCTTGGCAAAGGATGTTCCCTTGATTTCAGGAAACGGAATTTCAAAGAATTTTGTTTACCCTGGCTCAAGGGTCGGGTACCTTGCAATGCATGGCAAGGAAATGGAGCCACTAAGGGATGCGATTGTAAAGCTGTGCAACCAGAGATTGAGCGTAAACTGGGAAATGCAAAGAGGCGCATTGGCTGCTTATACCAGGCCCATGAGCCATTTGCCAAAATTAAAGGAAGAGCTGAGAAAAAGAAGGGACATTGTGCATAAAGGGCTTAATTCAATAGAAGGGGTAAGCTGTGCAAAGCCTGCTGCTGCTTTTTACTCATTTCCCAAAATTGAAACAGAAAAATTCAAAACAGACAAGGAGTTTGTTTATTCTCTTTTGGAGGAAACCGGCGTTCTTGTTGTGCCAGGAACAGCATTTTCGCCTGTTTTGCCTGCAAAGTACTTTAGGCTGGTTTTCCTTGCAAAGCCAGAAGAATTGGAAGAGGCAATGGGCAAAATAGGGGAATTTGTGAAAAAGCACTGCTAGGTCAATAGGCACTCGTTTTCAAGGAAACGCACACCTATCTGTCTGTTCTGCCTATTAGGCCGCCTACGCTGAGGATTGTGGCTGAAAGGACAGCCCAGTTGCCCTCAACCATATAGCCAAGCATAGCCGAGCCGGTCTTAATTATCCAGAGGCTGACCATAAAGTATATCAGCCCTAAGATGACCAGCAGCGCGCTTGAGACTATCATTGTCCCAAGCTGGCCTGCAAAGCCAACTGTTTTTTTAACAACCATTTCTTCACCAAAAGTGCTTCTCAGGCAAGGATTTAATTAGTTTCGTTTTTCAGCCTCTTGTATACTTGGGAAGGGAAAATTCTGTCTTCTCCCCAAAAAGCAATTATTTCCTTATAGCCTTTTATTGCAAGCTTGTACTGCCCTGGGTCTGTTTTATTTATTTTGTCAAGCTCAAGGAAGAGCTGCTTGTGAAAGAATTTCAAAATGTCTGAGCCATTTGCAGCAAGGTCATTCCATAAGTCATATGGGTGGCCTTCATAAGGGTCAGAGCCAGGCATGAATGTTGAAATATCAAACAAGCGGATTAATGGCTTGCCTTCAAAAAGCCATTTTTCAGTTGACCATTTTGTTGCCATTTTTTCATGCAATTCAGAGTTTTGCTGCGCAAACCTGAGGATTTCCCAGTAAACACTTTCCAATCCGGT
This sequence comes from Microcaldota archaeon, assembly GCA_964581105.1. GTDB lineage: Archaea > Micrarchaeota > Micrarchaeia > Anstonellales > Anstonellaceae > UBA10161. Next base: position 4,674 of record CAZOMB010000022.1, on the reverse strand, counting down.
GGTGTCTTTGTTGCAATTGTCAATATAATGGTGGCAAGCCTCATGGAATGGAATTATTTTTGCCCTTAATTCATTGCCATCATCAAGAAGCTTGATTACACTGTAAAATGTGCTGTTATGCATCATGCCAACAACATCAAGCTCATAGCCTTTGCAGTCCTGAGGCATATTTTTGCTGTCCCTGAGCACCACTGTTTTAACTTTGTTTTCAAGGTATTGGTTGACTTCGCTGATAATCTCAGTAATTCTTTCTACTTTGTTTTCATAGCCCGGCTTTTCCATGAGAACAGTTATCCCCTCTTTTTCTATTGTGCTTGCAGGAAAAAAGGGCATTGCCAGGATTTCAAACAGCCTGCCATCAAACATATATGTTGAGTCAGGGGGCGGAAGAGGGACTATTTCCTGCGCTTTTGCATGTTCGCTGGAAAGAAAAAATGAGATTGCCACTGTGCCTGTAAGGGCACTTATTTGCCTCCACAGGTTAGGCTTGAAAACCTTTTGCCGAGGTATTTGAAGCTTGTTCCTTTTAGCCTCCAGTAGTTTCATAGGGGAAATTATGGAAGCTCATGTTTTTATTTGCCCTGGCTTTCGCAGGTTCCATAAAAGTAGCCAATTGCATTGCTGTCTTTTGAGCATGCCATGCACGGGCTTGCATAGTCTTTGTAATATGGTGTTCCTGTAGGCTCAAGTGAGCGGCCGCAAACTGGGTTGTATTCCATTGTGCAGATTTCGCTTCTTTCAAGAGGGCATTGGTGGAACTCAGCATCAGTTTCTTCAGATGGGCTGCACTCGCCTCTAAAATAGGCCCATTCTTCGCATTCAGCCCCGTTTTCAAATATGCAATAGCCGCTTGTCCCTAATTCATCAGTTCTCATCTCAAGAGTGCCGTTATTTTCAATGCAATAAACTGAAGCAGGGTTTGCAAGCTCTGTAGTGTTAGTTTCATTTTCAGAAGGAGGGACTGGCACCTCATCAGGAAGCTCTTGCCCTGTCTGCTCTTTTTGTTCATCTTCTTCAACTGGAGGCACTTCAACCTCCTGTAAAGGGCCTTGGGCAGGCTCTTGCACAGGCTGGGAAACACAGCCAAAAAGCAGTGCAAGAACAAGCAAAAGGGCCTTCATTCTTCTCCCCCTTTGCCTTTCTTTGATTTGCCAGGTGCTTTTGCTGGCGCAGGCTTGTTAAGCATCATGTATCCTACGGCAAGCACAATTATTATCAGTGCTCCAACCAAGTAAGGCGTGTAATCTGGCTCAGGCTCCTGGCCAACAAGGGCTTCGTCTGCCTGTGTGACCCCTTTTTGCGCTTCAAGGGCTGCTTCAACATACCTGCCTTCTTGCTGGTGCTGCCTTGCCTCGTCAAGAGCATCTGCCATTTCACTTGTGTCATAGCCCTGCTCATGGGCAACTGTTATCTTTATTTCAAGCTCCTGGATAAGCTCTTCTGCCTGTGTTTGTGCATCAGCCTCTGGCTCTTCTCCTGTTGCCTCTTCCCCAGGCTCTTCTCCTGCAGCTTCTGGCTCTTCTGAAATTGCTTCAGGCTCTGCCTCAGCCTCTTCAGATGGCTCAGGCTCTGCTTCAACAGAAGGTTCTGGTTCTGGCTCTGCAACAGGTTCAAGCTCAGGCTCTGCTTCTGGGATAACCTCTGGCTCAATCTCTGTTTCGTTTGTTGCATTCGTTTCTTCAGGCTCAGGTTCTACGCCCTCAGCAGTAATTGTAATTTCCTTTGTGTCTGTGCCCAAGTTATCTGAGTTGTCCTTTGCCTCTGCCCCTATTGTGTACTCGCCTGGCTCAAGTCCAGTTAAGTCAAGGTCTGCATTATAGCTTGTGCCTGGCGGGCATTTGAAGCCAAAAATGCAGAATACCATTGATTTTTCAGTGGCCACATAGCCAGAGTCATACCCTTCTGGGCCTGTAAGCTTTACTTTTACTGATGAGTCGTCCACTTTTGCAACATCTTCAACATTTACAGTAACTTTGAGTGCCCCTTCATTTTCAAATGTGTCTATTGACGGGGCAGTGATTTCAACTTCTGGCTTTGTTGTGTCCTTGCCAAGCTTGTAAATTGCAAGCTTGTAAGTTGTATCGGCTTTGTCATAGTAAACCAAAGCAAGGTCTGTCCTGCCATCACCTGTAAAGTCAGCAAACGCTGATGACTTGTGCGAATAATAGTTGTCATGCGCTGGGCTGCTTGGGGCAATAACAGCAGTTGAAAGGTGTTCCATGTCTGACTCTTCATTGTACTGGTATTTGTCCACCAATACCCTTGCAACTGAGCCGCCCGTGCCATCATAATAATATTCATTTATTGCAATGACCTCAGAATCCCCGTCGCTGTCCATGTCAACTGCGCTGATGTCAACAGCAACGCCATTGTCACTGCCAGTTGTATCAAGGTACTCGTTTTTGATGTACCAGCCAGTTGTGTCACTGTACTTGTATACTTGCACTGCGTCAGAGTATGAATCCCACATGCCACTGTTGGTTATTTCATAAGCTCCGGCAACAAGAAGCTCATCATAGCCATCATTGTCAAGGTCTGCAGCTGCTGCCTTCTGGTTTAGCAACTCATGGTTGTCAGAAGTGAAAAACTTCTTGCTTGAAAGCTTGGAAATTGCCCCTGCTTCAACCTTGAAAAGGTAAATTGCAACTTTATTTAGCTCTGGGTCATAGCTAACATATGCAAACTCATTGCCTGATGCAGTGGAAAAGTCGCCAACTACTACTTCATCATAATAATAGTACTCACTAACTGGGTAGTGCATGTTTCCCAAAGATGACTTTACAGCAACTGCTGCAGCTGTGTCATCTCCTGTGCCTTCCCTTAGTGCCATTACAGTGTCAGAAGATGAATCGCCTGCAACATTTCCTGAGTCAATTGAAATAATCTTTCTTTTTGTTGATGTTGGGAGGCCTGAAAGTGATTGCGTAACAGGGGTGCCAAGCGAAGCTCCCGAATAGGTCATTTGCGCCAGATGGGGGTAAAAGTTGCCAGATGAATAATGGTATGAGCCGCCAATCATCAGCTTGCCTGTATAGGGGTTGGAAATATCCACTAGCCTAGTATCCCTGCCTGCGTATTGATATTCCTTTTGCGCAACAAGGCTGATCGTGCCACCTGAAACACTGTAAACATAAATATGTGATTCATATTCTGTTTCTCCAACTGGCTTTGCAAAATAATGCCCAACAATGTCATATTTGTCTGATGATGAAACTTTTGCTGCTTCAATATACAATAGCCTTGGCAATTCCCTTGTTGCAGACAGCTCAACTGTATTGGGCAAAAGGAATATGCCTGGAACTATTACCAGTCCCCCAAGCATTCCTGCCTCAGGCTCTGTCCCAACTTTAGGAATCTCTTCAAAAAGCCCAGGGTCAATTTTCATCTCAATTTCAGGATAATAAACAGAAAACACGCTTGCTGCAAGCATTGCCAATACTATTAATGTGACAAACCGGTTTTTCATCAAATCCCCCCGCTTTTGGTTAACGCAAAGAGTTTAAAAGGGTTTATCCCCTTCAGCGGGTGGAAATTTTCCCGCAAGAAACCCCCGCAATTGAGACTTCTATGTAATCAAGCTTTGGCTGTGAATTGTAGTTGCATGAGATTGTTTCCTGAAGCGGCATGCCGAATATTTCATCGCCCCCAAGCGTTTTTGTTGCAGTTGTATAGTCGCACACCCATTGCAGCTTGTCCTCTGGCTTAAATCCCTCAAAATGCACTGTTGCCTTGTAATAATATGTCTCAAGGTTTTTCTCAATGCTTGACTGCTCTATATAGCAGCTTTGATCTACAACTGGCTCTTGCACTGTAAGCATAGCACTTGCGCATATTTCCCCGTCAGCTTTTATCCATACCATATGCTCTCCAACTTCATTGAACTGGCAAAGCCTTGAGCCGGTTGTAAGCCCTCCGCTTGATATTTCAAGTATTTCCTCTCCGCAATTGTAAGTGAATGCTGGGCCTTGTTCCTCTTCCCATACAGAAAAGCCAATGTCAGTTGAGCCTCCTGCAGAAATTGTGTCAGGAGTCAAAGTAAGCGAACAGGTCCTTTTTGGCTCTTGTTCCTCAGCTGCAACTTCTTGCTCTTCTGGCCCAGTTTCTTCCTCTTCCTCCTGTTCCTGTGCTTCAGGCTGGCTTTCCTGTGCACTTGGGGCCAGATCAGAAGGCCCTGTTGGCTGCTGTTCCTGTATTTGCGGCTGCTGAACTTGCTGCCCGGTCTGCCCTTGTGTACAGCCAAAAAGCATGATAACAGACAAAGCCAAAACAATCAAAATTTTCATTTCATCCCCCCAGTTTTCAAATCCATCCATATATTATAAACCTTTATACCTCTGAGAGCATGTGCTTCATTTTCTTTTTCTTTACCCGCAAATAGCCTTTGTTGTATTTTGTCCTTCCAAACTCATGTGGCATTCTTTTTGTGACCTTTATCTTGTGCTTTATCAGGTTTTTCATTTTATCCGGGTTGTTTGTTATCAGAACAATTGACTTTATCCCAAGCTCTTTTATCATTTCTGCTGCTGCGCTGTAATCCCTTAAGTCAGAGGGAAAGCCAAGCGCATGGTTTGCCTGCACTGTGTCAAGCCCCTTGTCCTGAAGGGAATATGCCCTGATTTTGTTTGTAAGCCCTATGCCTCTTCCTTCCTGCCTCATGTAAAGAACTACACCTTG
>CAZOMB010000021.1:0-16737 GCA_964581105.1 Microcaldota archaeon | reverse complement strand
GCGCTTTCATCCAACGTCTGAAGACATTGGGTCTCCCGCGCCTAGGCAACTAGAACAGGGTGCAAAGGATTGACATTTTCCTTCAAAGCAGATTGTTGGAACGGCTCCAGATTCTCACAATTTGATTAGCAAGGTCCTGCACTTTGGCAAGAAACTGGTCTTTTTGCTCTGGAGAATATTCAAAACAGCTCCCCGCGCCGAAAAAGGGCTCTACGCTGTATTCGTTGTCTGATACCAATATCTGCAAAATAAGCTTTGTGTCTTTTTTATAGAAAAGTTCAGTTTTTGCACTTTCTTTCACTGCTTTACTTACAAAAATGGCTTTGCTCAATTTTTCATTTTCCCTATAAGTTCTTCCTACTCTATAAACCTCAATCATATCATATGGGCTGCTTTTGCGTTTTATTCGATAATTCCCCCCATTAAATCTGCTCAGTATGCTAAAGAGCTCCTTTTTAACATCAGAAACAGCAACAACTCCAAGATCTTGCTTCATCCCACCACCTCTCTCGTGCATCTTCTGCCACAAACTGCTTTTAAAAGTATTGGAACTTCACCGGCACAGAGGTCTGTGAAGGTTTTTAAGCTGTGTTTTCGAGTTTTTTCCGTGATTTTGATGCCTTCAGAAGAGAAGAGCAGAAAAGAATATATAGAAGTTATACCTAACAGTATAACTGGTGGAAATATGGCTGAAATTTACGAAAAGGGGCAAATCGCCCTTCCAAAACGCATGCGCGAGGCATTGAAAATGTACCCAGGCACAAAAGTTGTTTTCCAAATGGAGGATAAGGGAATACTGGTAAAAAAAGCTGATGACTGGGCAGCAGAGTTTGATGAGCTTTGCGCAGGAGCGGACATGACATTTGAAGAAACAATGAACTACATAGCCAAAATGGAGAAAAAGCGCCTGAAGGAGATGATAAAGGATGTTCCTGGACGCTAACATATTTTTGTGCAGCATCTTCACGCGTTCAAAGGAAGGGGAAGACTGCCGCAATCTTCTCAAAAGGATAGCCAGAGGCGAGCAGAACGCGGCCATAAGCCCGCTTGTGATGGACGAGGCCATGCATGTACTTATCCCAAAAAGAGGGCTTGGCTTTGCCATAAGATTCATGAGGAGCATCCTGGAAAACCCGGGGATAAAGGTGCTTGCAGTTGAGGAACGCGTCCTGAACAGGCTTCCAACCTATTTAGAGCAGGGCATGGAGCCCCGTGACGCAATGCACGCAGCCACCATGCGCGTTTACAGCATTTCCACCATCTGCACCTTTGACAGGGGCTTTGACAACAAAAAGGGCATCAAAAGGCAGGGGCCCAAATAGCTTTTCAACTCAATTCCCAACATTCTCCTGCCATACTTCCCAGGCTTTCTTCTGAGTACCATGCCTTGCCAGACGCCACAAATGGCCCAGCCTATCCAATAAACAAAAATAAAAGACGCTGAGCGCCTTTAAACCTTTTTCATCTTATTGGAATTTTGATTCCAATTCTGAAAAAACTCTTCAGACTTTTTTCACGCCTTTTGCACGAGGCCCTTTTTCGCCTTGTTCAACTTCATACTCCACTGCGTCGCCTTCTGCGAGTGCTGCGCCGCCCTCAATTGCAGAGGTGTGGACATAGACATCCTTGCCGTCGTCTCCGGTTATAAAGCCGAATCCGCGCCCTGTGTTGAACATTTTCACTTTTCCTTTCATTATATCACCCTTTCATATGCATTAGGCGGGGAATTGAATATAAAACATATGGCTTGATGACCGGGTAAACGGGCCGATTTGCCCGCAAAAGGGGTATAAAATGCTGCGTCAGAGGGGAGTGGCAACAAGTTTATAAACAGCTCTAATCATAATCTGCCACAAGAGGTAGATTTTCATGGGAGCAAATGCAATTAAAAGTAAGAAGATTGTACCTAAAAACAATGACGAATTCTCGAGTGCAAGAGAATTGCTGGTTTCCAATATAAGAAAGGCCTTGAAAAAAGCTAATAAGATACATCTCTTCCCATATTACAGCTATAGGATTCTCAATATCTGCCTTTATAATGAAAATCAGAGAGACAAACTTTTAATCGTCATGCAGGCATTAGGACAAGAATATCGTCAACTATCATACCGTGAATCAGGATTTAACTGGACTATTGGGAGGAATAAAGGAGATGAAGTAGGATATAATTCCCCAAAAGAGTTTTTCATAGGCAATAGAATTACGACTTCTACTGGCTCTATAGCTACTGGCAACAAGAGAAAATTGGTTGCAAATATGCATTTTGAGTACACAAAAGAGGAATTAGTAAAAATCCCAACTGAACGTGTTGCAATTAACCTTGCTGCTACACGCAAGCATAACAAGTGTTTCATTGCAGAGATAAACCTGGGAGAAAAAAATCACTCTGGGTATGTAGAAATACCAAATGAGGCTGTTGAGCAATTGATACAGGGCAAAAGCTAAAAGTTGTGTTAATATGTTAAAACCAATCACTAAGCCTAGAAAGCTTGCAATAATAGGCGGAAGCGGGCTTGAAAAGTTGGTAAATGGAAAAGTAGAGAAAATTGAGTCAAAATATGGTCAAAAACCAGTAAGAATAGTAAAAGGAGACATTGATGGTAAAGAAGTTGTCTTTTTGTCAAGGCACGGGCCTCACCATGAAATACCCCCGCATAAGATAAACCACCAGTCCAACATTGATGCACTTATAAGAAAAATTGGAATTACTGACGTTGTGTCCATTTCTGCAGTAGGTTCATTGGGCACAAGGAAAATTCTTCCTTTTTGGGGAAGAGAATACAAAGTTGGCGACTTTGTCCTAGTGGAAGATTTTGCAAGGTTCAATAATGGTCCGACTTTTTTTGATGGGTCTGGAGGTTTTCCAGTGCATGCTGACATGAGCAAAACCTACAGCCAAAATCTTGTTAAAGACATCAAAAAAGCTGCAAAAAAAGCCAATATAAAGGTAAAAGGAGGTGCAGTTTTGTGCGATGTCCAGGGGCCAAGACTGGAAACTATAAGCGAGGTAAAGGCATACCGCATTCTAGGGATTGATATTATGGGCATGACATCAACAGGCGAAACCATACTTATAAACGAACTTCGCGCACAAGATTGGGATGTCAGGAACGCAACCCTTGCAATTGTCACAAATTATGGGCCAGGAATCTCTGAAACAGAGTTTACGCATGAAAAAGTCAATGCACAAGTAAAGCAAAGAGAGGGAAAGGTAAACAAGCTAATTTACGAGCTTGTAAATATTATGAGCTGAGCTCCTTGGTTCAATCCCCCGCCTTCTTAGGGGCATCAGGGCTGTTCACCGGCATGCCGCCCTTTGCCTGAGTTTATAAATCCCAAAACTGGATTTATTGAAGGTATTGAAATGGTTAGAATAAAAAGAAGGGTTTAAATAAGTTATACCTAAAGTATAACCTGTGATTAAATGGCAGAAGTATACGAAAAGGGGCAGATTCTCATACCAAAATACATACGCGACGCACTGAAGATAACCCCTGGCAGCCAGGTGAACGTGAGGCTTGAGGACAACAGGGCAGTCATTGAAACACCGGCTGCCTTTCTTGAGGAGTTCGAGAGGCTGACATCGCACAACAAGTCAAGCGCAGGAAAGACTGCCAAGCTGATTGAAAAGTCGCGCAAGAAGATGGAGGAGGAATGGCTGCATGTTCCTGGACGCTAATGTATTCATCCACGCTTATGACTCCAAAGGCAGGGAAAACAAGGAGTGCAAGAGCCAGCTGCGAAGGGTAATAACAGGCGAAATGCGTGCACAGACCAGCGCGCTTGTGCTCAACGAAGTGCTGCATTTCTTCCTTTCCAACCGCAGCAAGCAAAGGGCAAAGGAAGTCTTTTCCAGCATCAGCAGGATGCCCAACCTTGCCATGCTGCCTGTTGATGGGAAGATGCTTGGCTGCGTGTTGCGCTTCATTGACAACGGCCTTGGCACCACTGACGCTTACCATGCAGCCACCATGGTTTCCAATGGCGTTGACGTAATCTGCAGCTATGACTCAGGCTTTGACTTGGCAAAGGGCATCAGAAGGCAGCTTCCCAAGTAGGTTTCAAGCCCAGCAGACAATATTCAAAAAAGAAGACACCCTTTATGTAATCCGCTGCTTTGCCACGCATAAAGAATATGAAAAATGGTACCAATCTTTCAGGTGAAACAAGTAAAAACCTTTTCTGCGCAATGCCCTTCATGGCAATCAAAAAGCCAAAAACAAACTGGACAATGCTTATTGCATTCATAATACTCTGCAACCTGGCAGGCTTAATTGGCTCAATATTTACGTTCCCTGCAATCACTGGCTGGTATGCAACCCTTTCCAAGCCAGTATTTTCCCCCCCTAATTGGGTTTTTGGGCCTGTTTGGACAACCCTTTACTTTCTCATGGGAATTTCAGGCTATTTGATTTGGCAAAAAGGCTTCAAAAAAAGACCGGTGCGCGCTGCACTTGCATTATTCGGAGCCCAGCTTTTCCTGAATGCACTCTGGAGCATCCTGTTTTTCGGCCTCCAGTCCCCGCTTTACGGGCTTGTCTGCATACTTTTCCTCTGGGCTTTCATAGCACTCACAATAAGGAGCTTTTATGCAATCAACAGAACAGCAGCTTACCTCCTTGTTCCCTACATTGCCTGGGTGTCATTCGCAGCAGTGCTTAACTTTGCAATCTGGGCAATAAACTGATAGATTTTCTGGTTAAGCTTCTGTCAAACTCTCTAATCACTTTCCCATCTTCAGCAATTATAGCCCTAATTCCAGGCTTTCCTGAACAGTTTAAGATACATTGTGTGCACAGTTTGGAAGGCATAGTAATAAAAAGTATCTGTAACATATCAAATTTGATATATTATGGGCACTATTGATGAAGCGTTGAGCAAAATGAAACCTGCCTTTAGGACATGTGAATTCATATCAGAGCTGCATGGGAAGGCAGCTTATGCGAACACAGTTCTTTACCGCCTGAAAAAAGCCGGAAAAATCATGCAGGTGAAGCGCGGCTGGCTGGCCAAGGCAGGCACAACCCCCCTTGAAATTGCCTGCCAGATATCTTACCCATGCTATGTTTCCTTCCATTCAGCTCTCCATGTTCATGGCTTGACCACGCAAATACCAAAAGTTGTTCAGCTTGCAGTGTGCAGGAAGGCAAGAAAGTATGAGTTTCCAGGGGGGAAAACAAGGGAGTATAGGCTGAAAAGGCATTTATTCACTGGATTTGAAGTGAAGCAAGGCATTCCAATTGCAGCACCAGAAAAGGCGTTTGCAGACTGCCTGAGGCTTCCGCGCGCCTGTCCGCTGGCAGTGCTTGCAGAAGCACTTGAAAATGTGGATATTTGGAAAGTGAAAAAGATGTGTAATAAAAGAATGCAAAAAAGGCTGAAGGAGGTTGAAAATGCTAACCCGCGAATTGCTTGAAAAAGGCGGCGAGCCTGGCTTTACTGCCGGGCAAAAGGAAAAGGACTATGTTCAGCATTGGCTTCTCTCCTATCTTGGCAGGCAGGGCTTTTTAGGCGCATTCAAAGGCGGCACTGCGCTCCAGAAAGCCTATTTGCTTCCAAGGTACTCAGAGGATTTGGATTTCACGCTCAATGGGGCGGCGCTGCCTGAGTATGATGCCATGTCACGATACCTTGCCTCAGCCGGCTTTGGGGCAATTGGCTGGAAAAAAGAGCAAGCCAAAGGCTCGCACAGTGCAAAGCTGCGCCTGCAGGGCCCTCTTTACAATGGAAAGCCAATAAGCGAGTGCTCCATTAGCATGGACTTTTCAGCAAGGGAGAGGTGTTTATTGCAGCCTGACAGGGTGGAGATAACCCCTGCTTATTCTGATATAATGCCTTATTCGCTTCTTATCATGCACAGGAAAGAGATTGCCGCAGAAAAGGTGCGCGCATTGCTGACCCGCTCCTCTGCACGCGACTTGTATGACTTGTCATTTTTGCTGCGCCAGGGATTTTTGCCTGGCAGGGAACTAATTGAAAAAAAGCTTTCCTTTTATGACAAGCAATTCACCTATAAAGAATTTGAAGCCTCTGTCAACAGGCTGGCAAAGACCTGGAAAGTCGAGATGCATGCGCTTGTCTCCCAAACCCCCTCTTTTGAGCCTGCAAAAAAGCTCGCATTAGGAAAAATCAAGGAGATTAGGTAATAGCTTATTTTCAAGCCTCAATTTCCTTCCCCGTCTTCAGCAATTACAACCCTTTGACAGGCCTTTTTAAACAATTCAGGTTAAAGCTTTCTCTTTAATCCGTCAACAACAAAGCAAGCATTGTAAACCGCCATGATATTGTTACGTTTACAGAAGCTCATGGCTTTTTCTGATTCAGAGCCTGGTTGCATCCAAACTTTGCCTATTTTGAGGTTTTTGCACTGCTTTACAATTTGTTCTGTAATTTTTGGCGGAACAACGGTTATGGCTAAGTCCGGCCTTTGGGGGAGCGCTTGCAGTTTTGCGTAACAAACATCCTTTTCTATCATTCTGTATTTTGGATTTACAGGATAAACATTAAAGGCGCTAGATTTCAATGCTTTGTATATTTTCCATCCCCATTTGTTAGGATTGGCAGAAACCCCTATAACTGCAATTATATTGCTTCTATCCAGGAAATTTCCTATTTTCATGTTATCAGCTTAAGCATTCCATCCTTTTTTCGCCAATCTCATGAATTTCTCCTTTTGCTCCTTATTCATCTCAACGGTTTTTATTTTAACTATTACTTTTTTTCCCGGGCCCTTCAAAAATTCATAAGTTGCCAATTGCTTCTCCGACTCCCTTGCACCAAGTATGAGTTATCTTTTTCATTTTACCCTTAATTTCATCTTTATTGTTTGGCTTGTACAAAAAACTATATCCTCCTTTGGCTAAATTTTTCTGTGCCTTATTAACCAGTCCTTTCTCAACAAGATTTTTCATTGCTTTTTGGATTGTTGTCCTTTCTAGTTTCATTGCCTTAGAGACTTGAAGTACAGTATGTACCTTGCCGCTTTTTAACAGAAAAATTAAGAGGTTATATTCAGTTCTACTCAGACTAAACGCACATGTTATTAGTTCTTCTTTGCTTATCTTCTTGCATGAAAATTTTACTATTTCGACCAACTCAAACTTTTTTAAAGCATCTGAAATTTGCGGTTATATGGCAGCTTGCAGATCCCTATCCCATGTTTGTTGCCAAGCATTTTATTGGATAGGAATATTTTAAGCTTATGTATAATAAGCGCAACAGCATCTTGTTTTTCAGGAAGAGCCCGCAGTTTGAGGACATCTCTTTTTGCCCAAAAAAGGATTCTAATGGAACTTCAAATAGGCATGAATGCTTTTGGCGGCAATCGCTCCCTCAGAACACGCGGTGATAATCTGGCGAAAGTTATCAGAACCGTTCGTAATATCACCTGCTGCCCACATTCCCTTGATATTGGTTGAACTATCCTTCTTAACCTCAATAAACCCATTCGCATCCTTTTCTACCCCTAATTCATCAATAATCCCCAAATTCGGAACAATTCCCATTTCTACAAAAACCCCATCGACTTTTAATTCTTGTTTCTCCCGGTGGTTTTTTTCTAAAACCAAGGCATTCAAGGAATTTTTGCCTTTCAATTCTTTAATTTTATTGCCTAGAATCATCTCAATTTTGGGATTTTTGCTGATTTTTTCCTGCCAATTTTTATCTGCCTTTAACTTATCTTCACCATGGATAAGATACACTTTTCCTGCCAAATCGGCTAAGTAATCAGCAGTGGTGGCAGTGGCACTGCTTCCACCAACCACAGCAACGATTTTATTGGTAAAAAACTTGCCGTCGCAAGTGGCACAGTAAGAAACCCCTTTGCCAAAGAATTCTTTTTCACCAGCAGCATTCAGCTTTTTTCTCTCAGCTCCGAGTGCCACAAGCAGGGTTTTGGCAAAAAATGTTTTACCAAGCATTGTCTTGATTGAAAAGGTCTTGTCGTTTTTGGTCACATTGGTTACTTTGTCTAATTCTATTTTGGCTCCCAAAGCCTTGGCGCTTTCTTCCATTTTTTTCACCAATTCAGGGCCTTTGATTTCTTTTTCACTAGAAAAATTACAAACCATATGGGCTTCAGCCATCCTTCCTTCAAATAAAGAGCCAATAACCAAATGGTCAATACCAAAACGGGAAACGTAAATTGAGGCAGTCAAACCGGCAGGGCCTGCCCCTATTATGATCAAATCATAACTTTTTCCTTCCATTTTATCACACCACTACCCAATCCAATCGCACTGCCTGATAGACAGGCACATATGGCTCCTTTTTTGCTATTATGCCTTATTTGCGTGAACACCCTTCGCTTTTAATAAAAAGCTCTTAATCGTCCTTAACAAGACAACCAGGGTGATTATAATTAAAAACAAGTAAACGGCAAATCCGCAATAAGCAAAAAATGAGTCTTTGAACAAGACTGCCTGGTTTAGGGAAGCAATGGAAACAGAAGCTGTGGGGAAGACAAACGCCCACCAACCTACCCCATAACGGAGTTCAATTCTTTTCAAATAATGATAAGTCAGAATAATAAGAAGAACTAACAGCCATATTCCCGCCCCAATTAACATTGGATTAGTTAAAGAAGTTATCCCCATCAGGGCATTTTTGAACTCTGGCAAGTAAATGCCAGTCTCTTTGGCAAAAAGAGAAAGGGACAGGGCTATCAGGGAAAAGGGAACCAATATGATCCAAAAAGAGGGGAAAACTTTAGGATCTAATTTTTTGAAAAAGAAAATTTTACTAAACAAAGCAACAGCAATCAAAAGGAAGACAAATAACCCGGCCCCAAAGAAAAAATAGTTGACCCATAAGACGGTTTTTGCTAAAGGTCCATATGAGATGAACTCAACTAATTTCAGCCCTGCAACAGGGGTTAGCAGGGCGGCTACGGGCGGAACCAGCCACCCGCCATTAACAAAGTCAATATGCATTTTTTCATTGACGATTAGGAAGTAAACGGTTAATGTCAATAAGACAAATTCAAAAGCAGCGCCAATTATCCAAAAGAAAATGGAAATGTTTTGATACTGCCAAAGGAAAAAAGCCGGGCCAATATTTGAAAAATTAATTGCAATCATTATCGCTGCTGCGGGCATCAAAGAATGAAAACCGGCTATTATCGGGTGTTTTAACTCGCCGATAAAGGAATTAAAATGAAGAAGTTGTTTTAGCATCCAGACTGAAAATAGGAATATGAATAAGACGAGATTAAAATAAGCCAGGAAAACAGCAAAAGGGTTCAACCACAATAAACCAAATATTTTTGCCACCAAAACCGAGGCTACAGCTATCCCGCCAAAGCCAAGGACGGTTGCAAACCAGATTGGGGTAAAATTCTTGATAAAACCAATTTTCTGTTCTTCCATTTTATCACTTTGCTTATTTTTCTTCACCCAAATTTTTGTTAATCCAGCTTCTGATTGTTGCTTCAGGCAAAGCACCGACAAATTCATCGGCAATTTCACCATTCCTGAAGAGCTTGACAGAAGGTATGCTCCGAATGGCATATTTTTGGCTTGCTATTGGAGCTTCATCAACATTCACCTTCGCCAGGATAAATTTCCCCTTATATTCATTTGCAAGCCTTTCCAGCAAAGGGCTGAGCATTACGCAAGGGCCGCACCAAGTTGCCCAAAAGTCGACAATTATGGGAGTTTTTTTTGACTGCCCAATAACCATTTCCTCAAAGCTGTTGTCATCAACCTTAATTTCGGTTTTAATCTTATCGGCTTTGCTTTTGTTAAGCATATCATCCATCTTCTTTTTTCTAATAGCTTCAAGTTCATCCATATCATCACGCGGCTAAATCGTTCATCAATGATTATTTAAATAATTAACTAAGTTGTGCGTTAATGGGCAATTAGAAATCACTACCGGCAAATATTTTCACGACGGGGAACAAGAGAAGCCCAAACCTTGAATTCTAAGCCAAGTACAAAACCTTATTTTCAGCAATTACGAGCTTTCTTAGGAAAAATAGGTTTTGTTGAACTCCTCAATTAACGGCTCAGAATTCAAAATCTCGTTTTTGAACTTGGGATTTTTCTCAATAAAACCAGCCAACCCTATCCCAATCCTGTAAAATTTAGCTCTGGGTGCAGGGAAATAATGGGGAATGGCTCAAGAGGCTAATTTCACCGGCACACTGGCACCATACCCTCTAAGATTGTTTATAAAGGCACGATTCAGACTTTTTGAGCTGCAAAGGCAAAGGCTTAAATATATGGTATTGCATACCAAATATGGTCGAGGTTATTCGGCTGGAGTTGGTTGCGGAAAGTGATTGGGTGGCAAAGCGCAGGAAGGTAATAATAAAGAAATACGAGAGGCCGCTCCCAGACGGCGGCATTGCCATCGTTGAAATCATTGACATTGGCGACCCAAAATACCGCGACGGCATCATGTACACTTTCCGCTGCATGTCTGAAGATGGAAAGATGCTGTTCGCAGTGGAAAATTCTCATGGCAAGCCGCACATCCACTGGCGCAATAAAAAAGAATATGTTGATTTGGACTGGAAAGCAGCATTTTTGAAGTTTGACGAGATGCTGGAGGAGCACATAGGCAAAACAGGATGGTAAAATGGTAAAATTGGTAATAATGGACTGGAAACAGGTCAAGGCTCAGACCATAAGGGACGTTGAAAGGCGCGTGCCCCAGAAAGAGGGCAAGATAATCTACGTAGACAGCCTGCAAGCCCTCCGCAGCCTGATGACAAAGGGCAGGCTCAGCATGCTCTCAGAGGTTCACAAGGGCAAGCCAGGCTCTCTTTATGAGCTTGCCAGGAGCATGAAAAAGGACATCAAAACAGTGGCTACTGACGCCAAAATCCTGTCTGAAATGGGCCTTCTTGAGCTTAAAGCCTATAAAGAAGGAGGAAGGAAAAAAGTAAGGCCAGTGACCCGCGTGCGCAAAATCAGCGTTGAAGTGCCTATTTGAGCCCTGCTTCACCGGCACAGAGGTTTGCTTGCCCTTATAACAAGCTTTAAATATTGATTGTGGAAAAAAAATGATTAACAGGGGTGAACTTATGAATGATCAAGATAACAAAATAGAGGGACTGTTAGAACAAGTATATGGTTTCGATCCAGATCCAGCAGTTATCCAATCTCTCAGGGAAATACCTGAAGCAAAGGAATATTTGATTAAGAATATGAATTTGAAGCTAAAAGATGGTGAAAGTACAATGAAATCAGCTGCAAGAGCATCCAAAATGGCAACCGCACTTGGCGAAATTGGGGCTCCAAAAGACGTAGTGCATTTGAATGTGCTTTTCCAGGATGCACTTATACTAAAACTTGGCTGCATAGACCTACTTAAAGCAGAAGGCATAGAACTTGAAACATTCAAGCATCTTGATTCACCTGCTTATACCTACAATACTGCTAAAATGCATGATGTAATATTCGACACAACAGCCCAGTACATTCTTGAGGCAATGGTCAAGTTAAATGGTGGGGAACAGGCATTAAAGTCAATGGAAATATTAAGTGAATTGAAATTGAACGACAGCAAGAAAGAATATCTAAAGAAAATGTGCGAACAGCTGGAAAACGAAGCCAAAAATAAGACAGCTGACTACAAACTCCTCCTTTCAAAAATGAAAAAGAGGCTGGATCCTGGCTTCAAAAAGGGAAAGGACACTGTTTTGCTCAAAGGAAATTGATTTTCCAGCTATTTTCTCATTCTCTTTTTGTTTCATTTTTCTTAGTCTCAATTCCCCTCCCATCTTCACCAATCACTAGCTTTTTCCAGGCCTTCTTTAGGAGTATTGGGCGCTGTTCACCGGCATGCTACCCTTTGCTTGTTTTTATAAACCCTAAAAATAGATTTATTGAAGGTGTTTGAATGTTCACCCATGAATTAAAGGATATATTTATATATCTAATATGTATTAAATATCTATTAAATACACATAATAGGTGATAAATATGGGTATGCCAGTGGCACTGACATTACAAGGAAGGCTTGAGAAAATAGTCAGGATTTGCATGAAGGAAGGCTATGCCACTTCAAAGGCAGAGGTAGTGAGAATGGGCCTGATGAAACTTGAGGAGGAGCTGCGTACAAGGGAGTCAGAAAGCAAGGGTATAGCCAGCTTTATGTCCAAAAAAAGCAACCGGGGCATCTGGGAAGACCCAAAGGAAGACGCAGTCTGGAACAAGTACTAGTGATGCGGATGTCAGACTTCAAGCGTGGCGATATATGGCTTGCAAGCGAAGCAAGGCACACGGCAAGCAACATAGCGCACAAGCGGCCAGTGCTCATAATTTCCAACAACAAATACAATGACTCAAGCAACGAGCCGATTTGCCTGCACCTTACTACAGATACCAAGCACGAATGCGGAGTAGAGCTTGATTACGAAAAAGACATGGAAATGAACCGGCTTGTAGACCCCTCTTCAGTGCGCTTTGACGCAATCAGCAGGTACAGAACAAGCATATTTGAGAAAAAGCTGGGAAGAGTAAAGGAAGAGAAGCTCCGCAAGATAATAAAGAAGCTGAACTGGCTGATAAAGGAATAAGCTGCCAGAAAGATTCAGAAATACATAGAGAAAAAATACGGAACTGAGCAGGACAGATGTGAAGAAGCTGTTAAAATAGCCTTGACTCACATGGAGAAAAATAAGGTTTCTCTTCCTATATTAAAAAGAGTTAAACACTGATTACAAGATTCGTGCCTGCCGAACCAAGCCTTCGCATCTTCAGCAATTACTACCCTTTTCCAAGGTCTTTTTGAAGAGATTGCCTTACCACCAGCCGCGTTTCTTTGCATGATGCCTTGAATGCGAGCTTCTGCTTGTGCGCTGCAGGTTCCTGTTTGAATAATCCCCCTTATTTTCATTCCTGTGGTGGACAACCTCGCCATTTCCAAGATTGCGCCCATCCCTCTTTTCCACCTTCCACCTATGCACAAGCTTATTGCTGTCATTGAAGCGCGGATAGCCCTTTTTGTCCTTGTGCCAGTCTGCCATAAGATCACCAGGCAAAAAACTGCTTTTTGGCACTTATAAAGGTTAGCAGACGGTACGATGCCGGTGGGTTTAGACCGAAATTTCCTTCCCATTCAAACATCATACTTCTGCCCTTCTTTCACCATCCTGGTCTTCATTGTCAAATCCCTGAATTTGCCTGGCTTTTCTGTGTGTATTGGGTAAAGCACTTTTGGATCCACTGCTTTTATCAGCTCTTTGAGGTCTTGCCCGCACGCATGGCCAGAGCAGTGCGACTGCTCGCGCCTTAAATTGAATTTTGCAAGCCAATTGTCAGCCCTTTGCTCGCTGATTTCCATCTCCTCATTGAAAGGCTCTGAAGAGGAATGGATATATGTGCTTCCCTTGACTGGCTTGAGGTCAACAAGCTCATTAAAGTACCAGAAATTCAGGACCACCAGGTAATTATCCTGCTTTTTCCTGACCTCCTCAGCAGTTACAACATTCGGGTAATCCAGGCGCTCCTTGATGTACTTTTCAGCATAATCTCTTTCATCATAAGTGCCAGTCATTCTCTTTGGCTTTAGGATCAATATGTTCTCATCCTTGCTTTCAGGGCAGTTCAGTTTCCTGTCTTTGGAGTACTTCTCAAGATAACAGGCATGCTTGAAGCTGATGACCATCTTTTTCCCTGCCTCCTTTGCTATCCTGTAAAACGTGCGCAACCGGTCAACATCCTTGAAATTAAAGTCAGCAAGCACCATGCCCTGCGTTTGCTTGGCTATTTTGGAACTTTCAGCATAAACAGCCTCTTCAGTCCTGTCATCCTTTTTGCTCCCAATCCTTGTGCCCTCTGTAATCATCACATCTGGCTTTGCATCTTGGGCCTTTTTTACAAAATCATGCGTCATTTTGGGGTTGTTGCCATGCAGCCTAAGGTCCCCAGTATAAACAACAGTCCCTTCACTTGTATGGATTATGAAGCCATAGGCGCCTGGCACGCTGTGGTCAACATGCACAGGCTCAACCTCAATAGAGCCAATTTTCAGCTTGTCACCTGTCTTAAAGAGCCTGAAGCTGCGCTCAACAGGAGGGGCTTTGAAGTCTTTCCTGAAAAGCGGCCGTTTCTTGAAATTTATCACTTCATTTTCAATCTTGCGCTGGCTTGTCTCCTGCACAGCATCGAGAATCCCCTTTGCAGCCTGCCCGCAATAAACCGGTATTTCCTCATTCAAAAAGCAGATGTAATTCGCATGGTCTGCGTGTGCATGGGAGAGCAATACTGCGTCTATTTCGCACTCCTCTGCCTTTCTGCCAAAATGCGTGAGCAAATCATTCCTGTAAACACCCTTAATGTCTGGAATCAGCCCCATTTCAAGAAAATCCCCTATCCCATTCGCAGTCCTGGGGGTAAGAAACTCCTCAAAAAACATGTTCCTTTTCCCAAAGCTCATCCCAAAATCAAGGAAAACCCTGGTATCCCGGTCCTGCAGCAGTATCTTGTTGCCGCCAATCTCCTTAATGCCGCCATAAAATGTCAAAGATGCCATGGAAATCAACCCATTTTAGCCACACGCCAAGAATACTGCCGACTTTAGAGCTGGTCTCTTGACATTCTAGCTAGTAAAATAACGGACTAAATTAAGAAAGAGGCTCCTTATTCTACCTTCTAAGGAAATGCCCTCTGGATACAGTTCGTAATTTATATAGCAGAATGACTGTGGGGGCTTGAAATTGGGAAGTTTTGAGTAGGGATCAAGAGGATGGAGGAAGTTTTGTACCTTCTGTATTTGGATGGCAAACGCTGTTTGACAGCCTTGGTAATATTTGAAGAAGACTTCTGCAGTTATGCCTGCGTATTTTTTGCACTTTTGCCATACTTTTCTGGGAGTATCAACAATTATCTTGCCAATCATAAATGCGCCCACTATTTTGCTGACAGGCGCAGTCACATAGATGTACGCCTTTTTTACACTGGGCTTCTTGAAGATTACACGCCGAAACTCATACCTCTTTTTTCTAGAGAGGATGGCTTTTGCGTAGACTGGTTTAAGAGACAGCAATATGTCCATTGAGTTTGCACCCTGTTTTTAATTCTCCGTATTGCTTATTATTTATTTCCATTATCGTCTGTGGCGCTGATTTCACTATTCCGCGCTTGCTGAGCTCCTTAAGATTCAATCTAGCTAGAAGGTTAATGTGGTGTCTGAATAAGATAGCTAGAACTGGTTTTGATGCCATTGAGGCAACCTCTTTGGCAGTATAAACAGTCCTTTTGCCAACAAACCTGATTATTTCTTCTGCTTTGCTTGAGCGGAGTGTATCTTCAACTACCCCTATGCACCCAACTGCTTTTTCATCATCAGAGCGATAGAAGATTAGAATGTCGCCAGCTGCTATCCTTGTTATTCCTGCCCTGCAAAGATAAGCCTTTTTTATAGCGTTTCCAAAGGGAGTCATCTGGTAATCACTCAAAACCAGCTGCTCTCTTTTATAATTTGGAAAAAGACGGTTATGGTATTCTGGCTTAATCGGAACTAAGAATTTCTTGGGAATTTTATCTCTGAAAAGGGGATAGTATTTTTTGGCAAAGCGAAGAGCATGAAGATCCTTAAGGTCTTCTTTAGTTGGAATAAAACTCTTTACATATACGCGTTCAGCCTCTCCTTTCTTGTTTTTGTTTTTAGAGTGAATATATTCTGTGAATTCAAACTCACCAAGTAGGGCAAGGAGTGCGTCGTTTTCTATTATAAAATGAGTCAGGTAAACCTCTGGAATATTGTTCTTCATGCAATATTCAAAGGCGATTTTTAGAAAAAGCTCGCCTGTTTTATAGCCACGCATGTCAACTTTTAGGGTGGAAATCTTCAACCTTTTCTTTTTTGGTAAAGGAACAGTGGTTTCAATAGCTTCGTTTTCTTCCTTAATTATCATTAGCGCCTTAAGTTTGCCATTTTCCTCATAGTGCCAGCACTTGCGGTCTTTTCTGCATATTTTTTCAAACCATTTGTTGAAAGGACCATAATCCTCTCTTAAAGAGTCAAAAAACGAGTCTTTGATATCTAAATGCGAAACAGACTCCGTTTTTAGAACATTATGCTTTGGAGTCCATCGTTCATGCAGAGATTTGAGATATTTCAGAGTGTCATTTATTGTCAATACCCGCTCACCACAACTGACCTTTAGGGCTTTTTTTGGGATGCCTTGGTCTTCTGTCACTAAAAAGTCCACATTATTTTTGTAGAGGGCAAAAAGGAGTTCATTGTCTACCCGCTCATTTGGCGTATCTCCTGAGTGAAGCAGAGCTAAAAAGTCCGAAGTTAGAGCATGCTTTTCTACAAGAGGATATCCCTTAAACTTTGACTGGATAAGTTCTTTTCTTCCTTTGTCTTCATCTCTTGAAATGTCTTCAAAAGAAGAGGGATGAATAACAATGGCATGCCCATGTTTTCTAATAAGCGCTAGGAGCTCTTGAAGCTCAGGAGTAAGTTTCTTTGGATCCTCAATGTGGATGAGAACATTTGTGTCAAAGAGTAATCTCATGTTTATTCATCCAAATCTGTCGCTTATAAACATTTGCAGACCTCTATGCCAGTGTGTTTACCATTTGTCACCACATTATAGAAAGGTGGTTGTGCTCGATGTATCCCCAGCCTGAAGGCTGACCATAAATGGTTACTTTTGCCATGTCAAGCCCCAAGCTTTGCAACTGCCAATACCAATTGCGCTGGCTTATTTATTACAATATCAGCCTTATACCCCTTTTTCAGTTTGCCCAACGCGACAGCCCTTTTGTTTCG
>CAZOMB010000020.1:0-16934 GCA_964581105.1 Microcaldota archaeon | reverse complement strand
AGGGAATAAGAACCTCAATCAAAAAAACAGGCATCCTAGTTAACGCACCACGACCCGTAGAGCAAACCTTTATATACTATTATTTCACACAATAAGAGCAGGTGGGTACTTGACCAAAAGCTTATACAAAAAGACAAAGCAAGTTCTAGGAGAAATTGACCCTGATAGTCCTTACAAGCCAAAACTTGGAGATAACCGCATTAAAAGAGGTTCAGGAAAAAGATCTTATACCCCAAGAGGCTGGCCTCTTACAAAAAGGGGGATGGAAAAACTAAAGAACCTGATTAAAAAGGTTCCGAGATATGGCGACTTAAAAGTTGAAGACTTGTCACTAAGCATTAGAACTGCATTTCACAAAAAACCAAAATCATTCAAGGTTGAACACGTCAAAGGTACGGACAGGATAGTTTACAAGCATAAAAACCCAAACGGAAAAGAAGGCGGAATAGTTGAAATAACCTGCCACCTGCACCCTGAACACGGACTTATCTTTATTGATAAGGGGTGTTATGTTCTTCTAGGAAGCGTCCTACAAGGGCCATGTTTCATTAAACGAAAGAAAAGGGAGAGCGTAATTATTGCAAGCAAAGTATTGGGCGGTTCATATGTTGAAGACAGCCAAGTACTTTTGCTTTCAATGCTTAAAGGAACTCGCATATATAACAGTAAGATAGATGGGTGCGACCTTAAGCTCTGCAATGTGCTGGACTCAATAGTTTACAGAACCAACTTTACGGGTGAGATAATCTATTGGGAGCAAATACTTCCAGAAAGAAGAAGCATCAGGGAGGAGCGTCAACCAGAGCACTATCCAAATGAATGGAAATACATGGCCCAATACTTTCCTGAGAATGTATTTTTCAGAAAGTTCCTGAAAAAGTAAGAAGACCCATTCACTCAAATGTTTCCTTGACTTCGCTTTTCCTTATTTCAACGCGCTTTATGGGACCGATTTTTTTTATTGAGTTGTAGATTTTTGCAGACAGCTTGTTAAATACCATTTCCTGCACGAGGGTTGGGAAATCTGTTGCTGCTGCAAGCTCTTTTACGCTTTTTGAGATTGCCCTTCTGACATCTGTCCTGATTGCCTCGCTCACCCTTAACCCTGAAACGCAGATTGTTTTTATCCTCACAGCCACGCCATCCTTTGTCCTGACATCATCAACCTGGTTCATTATAGAGCGCCTTCTTCTTGCAAGTGTCCTGATAAACCCTGGCACAAGCTCATGGCCAATGAATTTCATGTGCGCTGAATTGCCCTTTACGTCCTTTACCCTGAAGTGGAGAACAGTATATGCTGTTGAGTGGGAAAAGGAGCCAAGCATGTCGCCAAGGCCTATCCTGACTTTCCTGTTTTTTATGTTTGCCTCGTCTGCTGATGCAAGCTGGCCAAGCTGTTTTGACTCAAATATTTCTGGTGCTATTATATTGTACCATTTTTTCATTTTCCACTTGTCAACAACCCTTGATTTTTTCTTTTTCTCAGCCATTATATCACTTCACAAGAAGGGCGGCCTTTTCAGGGTCATACTTCCAGTCTGCAGGAAGCCTTCCGCTCTTTGTGTAATATTTTGCAAGCCTTTGTATCTTTGATTCCACATGGGTGAGCTTTGTCCTGTTATGCTTGTCAGCCCTGTTTGCCCTCAAATGCTCCCTCATATTTACTGCCCTTTTTATCAGGTTTAACATATCTTCAGGGTATTCGAGCTTGATGTTGTTTTGCTCAAGGATTTTTGAAATTGACTTTCCGCACAAATTTTGCACTGAGGGGATGCCATATGTGTCACGTAAAACCTGGCCTATTGTAGTCGGTCCTTTGCCCTGCTTGCCCATTTTCACTATCAGCTCTTCTGCTTCATGGGCAGAGTATTCGACCCATTCTGGCACTGTTTTCACTGCCGGCCTTTTTGAGCCTGACTTGCCCCTCTTTTTTGAATGCAGCCTTGCCATTCTATGCAACTCCTAATTCCTTCTTTTTGCGCGAAGAGGCTGGAATCTTACACAAAATGTGTTCAACGGCTTTGTTGGGAATCCCCATCCAGCCAAAGCACCTGTATATGCGCCAATTCGTTTAAAAGGCTTTGTAAAAGAAGGGTTATTCGGTTTCACTCTTTTTGCTTGTTCTTTTTTTCTTCTTCCTCCATAAGTTCAGAAGCAAATGTAAAGATATCATCCACGTGTTCTTCACTATTACTTCGCACTTCTGCGATTATATTTACCTCTAATGCTTCTGCCCCCTCACCAATAAGTTTTTTGTATATGAAATCAGTTGAAGATTCCTTCCCAAACGCACCTTCCATTTTGATATGTCTTTCCCCTTTGCTTCTTTCTGCTTTCTTGTCATGGCTTACAAATTCCCCAAGAACCCTGAATGCTCCCGTATAGGAGTGCAAGACAACGTAAAAATTCCCCCTATATCCTTCTTTACTTACATGGAATCCGTTTTCAAGATTAGCAATAGCAGGAGTCTTTACATCTTTCATATCCTTTATGACTCTCTTGTAATATTCCACACTCATATGTTACATTAGTTAAAGAAAGGTGTTAAAAAGTAGGTGGATTAGTTTTAGCCCTGCGCTGTCTCGAGAAGGTTGTAAAACAGGATTGAAAAGCCTGCAAAAAGAGGAATTGCAAGGCCAGCTGAAAGGAATGTGTCAATCCCAAGCACATAAATGAGTGCTGATACAGTGCCAATCGTGACAAGCGCTGCCCCTAAAAGGGCTGTTGCTGCCCTGGGGACTCTTTTCTTTTTCTCAATCCTTCCGATTGCAGAAGGCTTTGGTATGTCAAGAGGCTTTTGAAGAGGCTCCTTTTGTATTGCAATCCTGTGCTCTGGCTTTGGGTAATCAAGCAAGAATGTTTCCTGCCTTATCCTTGCCTTTTTTGGCATCCTTTTTTTCCTTGCCCTTTTTTTCCTGCTCAGCTTTCTTGGCTTTCTTTTTTTCATTGGCCTTTTCCTTATTCTTTTCCTTTTCCTCTTTTTTGCCAAATTTGCACCCTTATGGAAACTCAATGCTTTGCTCTCCTTCCTTGAAGTTAATAACCTTTACCTTTGCAGTCGCATGGATTTCCTCTTCTATTTCCTTTATCCCGGTTTTGCATGATATTTTTGCTGATTCTATTTCTGAGTTCAGGGGAAGCTTTCTCTCTGCCTTGTATTGCCTTGCCTTTGCTGCAATCTCATTCAGGAAAAGCGCATTTTTCTCTGATTTGCTGTCAATAAGTTCCTTTTCTCCTTCAGGCCAAGTTGAAAGGTGGATGCTTTTTGCCCCTTCAAATGCCTGCCATATTTCCTCGCATAAGTGGGGCATAACAGGAGCTGCAAGCTGGCAGCACTCAAGCAGCACTTTTCTCATTGTGTATTGGGCTGATTTTTTGCTCTTTTCACCGTATTTTTCAGGCTGGTATACCCTGTGCTTTGCATACTCCAGGTAAAAGTCGCAAAACTCGTGCCAGAAAAAGTCCTGGAGAAGCTTTATTGCGTGGTGGAACTGAGAGCCTTCCCAATGGGCTGTTGATTCCTTTTTCACTTTTTGCAGCCTTGAAAGAATCCATTTGTCTGTTAATCTCATGTTTTTTTTATCAGGCTTTGATTTGCCAGACCCTTCGCATGATTTTTCCACAAGCTTTGCTGCATTGAGCATTTTTGTTATGAAACTTTTCGAGTACTGCATGTCCTGGTATGAAAATGGCCTGTCTTTTGCCATTGCCCCGGATAATGCCGCCCATTGCCTTACAGCATCTGCAGAATAATCACTCAAAAGCTTGTCAGGAGAGATTATGTTGCCCAAAGACTTGCTCATCTTCTTGCCGTCAGGCGCAAGAACGTTTCCATTGAGCAGTATTTCCTTGAAAGGCGGCTTACCTGTTAGCTGCGAGCACCTGTAAATTGTGTAAAATGCCCAGGTCCTTACTATTTCAACTCCTTGGGGCCTAAGTGAAGACGGGTATGTCCTTGAAAAGAACTCCTTGTCCTCTTGCCATTTGCTTATTATCAGGGGAGTTATGCTTGAGTCAACCCAGCAGTCGCATGTTGAGGTTTCTGCTGTAAGCTCTTCCCCATTGGGACCAGGCTTTGTTGGTTTTTTGTCTGGGTTGAAGGGAAGCTCTGATTCTTCTGCTGCATATGATTTTCCTGTTTTTTTGTCTATCCAGAATGGCAGTGGGGTGCCAAATACCCGCTGCCTTGAAATCACCCAGTCCCACTCAACAAAATTCGTCCAGTCAACAAGATAGCTTATGCCAAAGCCAGGCGTCCATTTTATTTTTTTCGCATTTGCTATTATTTCCTTCTTTTTCCCTGTTATTTTTGCAAACCATTGCATTGAAAGCAAAAGCTCGACAGGCTTTTTGCACCTGTCATGCACTTTTACTGTTTGCGAGAGTTTTTCGCTTTTTGCAAGCTTTCCCTGTTTTTTAAATTTGTCAAGTATTTTTGTTCTGGCTGCATGGACCCTGAGATTATCAAGCTCACCTGCGTTTTTCATCCTGCCATATTCATCCATTGATTTTATCAAAGGAAGCTTGTGCTTGTACATCCAGATTATGTCCTGCTTGTCCCCAAATGTGCAGACCATTACTGCTCCTGAGCCAAATTCCTTGTCAACATCAGAATCAGAAATGAATGGAACCTGTTTCCCAAGGGGGGTTGTAATCTTTTTTGCCTTTATCTTATTGTACCGCTCATCTTTTGGGTGATAAAGCACAGCAACGCATGCATGCATGAGCTCTGGCCTTGTTGTCGCTATTTGCAATGGCTTTCCTTCAAGCTCAAAATTGATGTAATAAAGCTCTGTCTGCCTTTGTATTTCATCTGTATCTGTTTTTGCAAGTGCAGAGCAGCAGTTTGTGCACCAGAAAACAGGGTGCTCTGCCCTGTAAATAAGCCCCATTTTGTGCATTTTGAGAAGCGAGAGCTGGACTTTTTTGTGGTACGACTCATCCATTGTCCGGTACTCGTATCTCCAGTCAGGTGAAAAGCCGATTGAATCCATCTGCCCTCTCATTTTTTTTATGAATTTGCCTGTCCATTCATTGCACAGCTTCCTGAATTCTGCTGGCGGCTTTCTCCCATATTTTGCCTCGACTTTTGTTTCTGTTGGAAAGCCCTGGCAGTCCCAGCCCTGCGGGTAATATACGTTGAAGCCTTTCATCCTCTTGTACCTGGCAACAAAGTCAAAGTAAGCATATGAAAGAACATGGCCCATATGAAGCTCGCCGCTTGTGAATGGAGGAGGAGTGTCTATTGAGTAAACAGGCTTTTTCCTGTCTTTTTCGTCAAACTGATAGGTTTTGTGCTTTTCCCAGTGCTTTTGCCACTTTTTCTCCACTTCTCTTGAGTATTTGCTGCAGATTGCCATGGTTTTCCTCTTTTTGGGTTTTGTGAGCCATAACTTATTAATCTGTTTTGCATTTACCTACCTGATTTGCATGGATATACTGGAAATAATAATACTTGGTCTGGTTCAGGCAATAACAGAATGGCTGCCACTTTCATCAAAAACCATGGACACGCTTGTTTATACTGCGCTGTTTGAAGGAAGCCCTGCCAATGTAGTTTCAATGCTCTTATACCTTCATTTTGGCACTCTTATCGCAGCAGCAATTTACTTCAGGAAAGAGGTTTTGTCAATAATCAGGGAATTTGCCTCTTCACCGAAAAATATTGGTTTGCACAAAAAGAGTTATACTGGCTTTCTGTTCACTGCAGTGGCAATCACAGGAATTGTCGGCATTCCTTTGCTTTTGCTTGAGCTTTATTTTTTGCCAGGCCTTGAAGCAGGTGCATTGCTTTCAATAATGGGAGCAGGGCTTGTTCTTACTGGCTTTTTGCTTTCAAGCCAGCAAAACAAGAGATGGAGGACAGCAGACCTTGTGACCTGGAAGGATGGGATTCTTACAGGCGCTTTGCAAGGCTTGAGCGTTTTGCCAGGGGTTTCAAGGGCAGGAACAACAACAACTGCCCTTATCTGGAGGGGGTTTAATGCTGAAAGCGCATTCAGGCTGAGTTTCCTGCTTTCAATACCAACAATTTTTGCAGCAGAAATTCTCATTTGGGCAGCAGAACCAGGAACAGCGACCCTTTCATTGGCAGATGGGTTGGCCCTTGCTATTTCAAGCTTTGTTTTTGGCTACCTGACAATTGATGTTCTCATAAAAATCGCGCACAAGATAAATGTAGCTTCATTGGCATTTGCATTTGGAATAATGATGCTTGCTTTTGGGATAATAGGGATAGGCTGAAATTTCATGGAATATGGTGAATATTTGGAGTTTGCAGCAAGGACTGAAAAGGCGTGGAAAGACTACTTTAAAGGCAAATTTGTTTCCAAGCCCAAGGAGAAGTTTCTGGCAGAGCTGGAAAAATGGTGACTGATGGTTATGCTTACTCTTGAGTACAGGACAACTCAACAGGCTGCTTTTTCAGCTCAAGGGACAGTTTTGCAATATTTTCATAAATCAGTATTTCAAACCTACCGTCCATGAGGTTTGCTGCTGTCCTGAGCATTGATTCATGTTCCCGGGATATTGGCCAAGATGGTATTTCAACAACCAAATGGGTCGGGATCTTGTTATTTTCCTTGGAATTGACTGTATACAACTTGATTTGAATATTCTTATCAGATATAGTTGTTGATGTGATATGGAGCATTGCCAAGATGGTTGGGCCAAATACTTCAGCCCCATCCAATCTGACTCCACCATACACAGTAACATCACTCTTTACATAGCAGTTTTTTCCGCTCCCAACAGAAAACTTTGATGCAATCTGCTCTGTTGAAGAGGTAACGCCTTGAGTGACATTTGTCCAGGCTGAAAAAAGGGACGGCTTCTCTTTGAGAACTTCTTTAAGCTCAAGAATACTTTTTTCAGAGCTTGAATCTCGGAGAAGTTTTTGAAGCAGATCGTTAGAACACTCATAACCTTGTATCCTTTGTTCAAAACTGTACATGAGCCCAAAAGTAGGAAGCTCCTCAACGCCAGCTTCAGCAAGCATTTTGAACTTCTTGAACTTGTTTGGTATTAATGGTACTTTTAGCATGCATTTTTCAAAACGCGTGAGATCGCCATTTTCTAGCCTTTTAAAAAAAGCAGGATATTTATCTCTATTTTTATCGTGGCTTTTCATTATTTTTTCAGCAGTTGTCATCCTCCCACCTCTCTGAGTCATTTTCTGCCACAAACTGATTTTAAATTAGTAGGTTTTGGATATCCGTTTAGCGCAAGTAATTACAATTTCTTAAGTTTGTTCACATCTATTTTCATGCCGTCTTTTGCTGCTATGCATTTTACCCCTGATTTTCTTTGTATCAGGTTTGCCTGCTTTTCAGGCCCTGCCCTTATCAGGCTCATGCCCATATGCGTAATTATTGCGAGCTTTGGCCTGCATTCCTGCAAAAGCTTTGTTGTTGTACTGTTGTAAAGGTGACCAGCAAGGCCATCTCTTTTTGGCTTTAGGTTGTTTACAATAAGCAAATCGCAATTATTGTATTGTGCGGATATTCCGTTAAAGTATTCTGTGTCAGATGTATAGCCAATTCTCTTTTTGTCCATTTCAAGCACAAAGCCAAACCCCATTTTGTCCTCATGCTTTACCCTTGTAAAGAAAAGAACTGCCTTTTTCCCTTTTATCTTAAGCTCAAGCTTTGTGCCTGGCTTTGCAATTATTGTTTTCTCAAGCTTTCTTAAGTGGTAGTTCGAAATCCCTTTGTCATGAAGCGAGTCGCCTTTTATTACTCTTTTAGAGCCTATGAGCCAGCCGTTTTTCTCACCATACTTTGACATTGCCTCAATAAGAAGCCCTGCGTCATTCACATGGTCAATGTGGTTGTGGGTCACTATTATGAGCTGTATGTTCCTTGCGTTTTGGTGAAACTCATGGCTTGCAAAAAGTGCGCCTGGCCCTGGGTCAACGTGCATGTTTATTTTTCCATTTATCCTAAAGCCGCCTGTCCTCCTGGACTGGCTGACCAGGTTTTTCCTGCCTCCTCCAGTGCCAAGAAAAACAAGTTCCATTTTTTCACCTTCTTGAAAATGCTGCTGCAAAAGAAAAAAAAATGAGCAACGGGGCAAGTATGCAACCTTCTGAATTTGTGTCAAACAGGCCAGGCGATTTTACTGTAAAGCTTCCTGTTTTCACATACTTGTTTCCTGCAGGGTCTTCCCAGCTAAGCTTTGCTTCATACTCTCCTTCAACAAGCCCGACTTCCAAATTAGAGTAAACAGGGTAAGTTTCACCTGCAATCTCAATTTTTGGTGAAACAGGCCTTCCTGTCTTTGAAAATGTTATTTTTGTAAGTACCCTATCCCCTTTTTTTTCCTGGTCAACAGATTCAATAGATATGTCTGGAGGCTCTATTACCTCTACTAATTGGTTTTTCTCATCGCTTGCAGCCCCTGCTGTTGCAACAAGCTTTGCAGTCTGCGCGCCAATTTCCTGCGGCATAAACTCAAACTCAAATTTTGTTGGCTTGCTTATCCTTCCAGCTGCTTTTTCTACCTTGTAGCCCAATGTAAAGTCAAGCTCAACATCAGCTGGATAGGTTTCCGCAGAAACATATGCAAATGCAGTTGCCGGCTTTCCAACAACTGCCAGCTCCTGTACAGTGAAGCTGTCTATTGTGATGCTGGCTTCGTCGCCTGAAACATACTCAAGCCTTAGAAAGCCCCCTCCAGTTCCTGCAACATATACTGGCACATTGCCTATTCCTGTTGAAAAAAAGCCTATGCTGCCTGCTGAGCTTGATATTCTTTTCTCATATACCCCGCTTTTTGAAATGACTGTGTAAAACTTGCCCTGTCTTGCTTTTGGCAGGCTGAGTATAACGCTGTTTTGCTGGCCTGGCTTTGTGTTTTTCTCCTCAAGGCTTGCAGAATAGTCTGCAAGATTTGCTATCCTTGGGTCCACATTCACATCAAGTATTCTGTTTTCAAGATAAGGGGAGTTCAGGGTAAGGGGGCAAGTATAAACATAGTTGTCAGCAAGGCCTGTTGACGCCTTAAGCTCCCATACTGCTGTTGATGTCTGCCCTGGCCTTAGTATTAAGTACTGGTCCCCGCCTTTTACTTCAATGCTTGTTCCTCCTGTGCAGCTTGCAAGCGAAACCAGCACTACTCTGTAGTCTTCTCCGACAATTGAAAGAAAAGCAAGGGTTGTGCCGCCAGGGGCAAGCTCTGGCTCAATAACTTCAAGCTTAAAGTTGCTCTCAGGAGTAGAATAGGAAACCTGGTTTGTGGCTATGTTGTTTGCAAATGCCCCGCTCCTGCCTGTTGTCTGCCACTCCACACCTGCTCCTGGAGGGGAAACAAATACTGTTAGGGCAGGCTCTTTTGAGATTTCTGCATATTTTCCTGCCTCAACATGAACTGCATCAAGGGAGCCTACCTCAAACCATGTTGGGTCAACTGGCACCCATTTTCCTATATATGCCTCTGCCCATGCATGGCCAAGCCAGCCGTTGAACCTTTCGCTGTAAGAATAGCCTGTCACATACCTTGCAGGTATGTTTATTGACCTGGCAAGCGCAGTAAATAGAGTGGAGTATTCAACGCAAACACCTTGCCTGTTCTGCAATGCCCATAATGCATCATGCTCATCCCCAACAAGCTGCTCATTATACTCCAGGTTTTCATTTACCCATATTGCAAGCATTGCGACCTTTTCAAAAGGGTCTTGCGCATTTTCAGTTATCTTAAGGGCAAGCTCTTTTATCTGCTGATTTGACGACTGTGTCCTTGCTGTTGATGCCAGATAAGCAGAATATGCTGGAGGCGTCACATAAGAGTCTGGCAAGGATTTTGTGTTCCTTGCCAAAGTCTGTACATTGACTTTCATTGAATAAGTGTATGGGTTGCCAGGGGTTTTCTCAGATACAACCACATAGGGGTTTCCCTCAGGGTCATAGCTTACAGGAGCGCTGACCTGCACTTGCTGGTATTCGCTTGTCAATGGGATTGAAAGGTTTAGCTCAAGGTCCTGCATTTTGCCGCCAGAAACTGAAACTGTGCCATTCTCATCAAGGGAAATGCTTGCAGATGAGGCAAGCTGCTGGGTTTCAAGCCCATACAAATGCGCGCCTGTTGCCAGGAGCAGCAGAACAATGGTCGCACTCCGCATAAGTGTCATAGGGAAGGATTTTATTTAATAGTATGCACTTATGCTCACGATAATATGGCAAAATTTGGAAAACCAAAGCATTCTGGCACTTGGAAGGCAAAAAAGGGCTTGCTTTGCAGCAAATGCAAAAAGAAAGCAGCAGTTTTTCTTAATTATTCCAAAATAGGCTTATGCCAGCCCCATTTTGCCCGGATGTTTGAGACAAGGGTGATGCGCTCTGTTCGCCAGCACAGGATGCTTAAAAAAGGCGAGAAAATAGCAGTTGCGCTTTCTGGAGGAAAGGACAGTATAGTTGTCCTTCATATGCTCCACAAGATTTCCAAGTCCCTTCCAATCAAGCTATTTGCAATAAGCATAGATGAGGGGATAGGGGGTTACAGGAAACAGGCAATAAAAACAGCAAAAAAAGAATGCAAAAAGCTTAAGGTTCCGCATTTTGTGGCGTCATTCAAGCAGGAGTACAAAAAAAGCCTTGACCAGCTGATTAAAGAGAGAGGAGAGGCACTTTCCTGCTCATTTTGCGGAATAATGAGAAGATATCTTTTGAATAAAACTGCAAGAAAGCACAGGGCAGCAAAGCTTGCAATTGGCCACAACGCAGATGACATTGCACAGACAGTGATGATGAATTTTATGAGAAATGAGCCTGGCAGGCTTGCTAGGTTTGGCCCTGTTGGAGGAACAGTTGAGGACAAGAGGCTTGTGACAAGAATAAGGCCTCTTTTCTGCACTCCTGAAATAGATGTAGTTGCCTATGCCACCCTTAAGGGGCTTTTATTTCATCATGACAGGTGCCCTTATTCCAAAAATGCATTCAGGGAATCGGTGCGTTCCCTTCTAAACAAAATGGAGCAAAGGTATTCAGGCACAAAGCTCAAGATATTGAATGCATTTCTTTCCCAGCTTGAGGTAATGAAAAAGGCTGCAAAGCAAAAAAAGGTAAAAATAGGAAAGTGCTCTTCTTGCAATGAGCCTTCTTCAAAAAACCTTTGCAGGCTTTGCAAGCTTCTTGGAAAATAGAGGTTTTCTCTTGTTTCCAATCCATTTATATATACTATTAGACATACTTCAACACAACTTTTGATTTGGTGAGGTGCCTGTGTGAATGCCATAAAAATGAAAATGCCCACCAGCAATGGCATGCTAGGCAGCATAAAAGATCATAATAATAAAAAGAGAAGAGATTTTGGAGGGGTTCTCTTTAAGCAATCTGGTGAGAGTGGCCACAATCTAATGTTTCCAAAAGGCATGTCTGATGTTAGGCAGGTAGAAACCGCTCAGGAAATCAGTACCCCAGTTTATGCTAAACTCATTCTTGAAAGCGGTAATGCCACTTCATGGCAGGCAAAACTTGAACTCATTTGCAAAGCCTTTTGCAAGGAATCAAATGATGCCTTTAATGCATTGATAGAGCTTGAAGAGCAGCTGCCAGAAGAGATTAAAAAGGATGGGAAAATGATGGGAAGCCTTATCGGCTTTTGGACAACTGGAATCCTCAAAGGGTTTGCAAGCATGGATGAGATGAATGGGCTTGTGAAGTTTATGGCATCTGACATATACTTGATGACCGCATGCTCTGAAAAGGACAGGGAGATTTTCACTGGCTATGTTGACCTGCTGGCTAATAAGTTCCTAGGTGATGCGCAAACCTTTTCCAAGAAACCATACGATAAACTCCAGAAACTAATTATCACCAGAAGTAATACGATTTATGCTAAATACTATCCTAAAGACCCTGAAAAAGCCAAACGCAGCACAGTAGAATTCCTCCAAAGTTATAAATCAATAAAAAAGTAGAAGAACTAGGCCAAAAATTTCTTCTTTGCAATCTTTTCCCTTAAGTAATCACCTACAAAAGTTAGCCTTGGCCCTTGCAATGCGTCCTGCTCGAGCTTTTTCTTTGTTTTGAGCACTGTTTTAAGCTCTTTTACCCAGTCCTTGTGCCGAGAAATCCATTCATATGAAAGCATTTCTTCAGCCCTTTTTATGTCTACATCTCTTGCCTTTATTGTGAGGTTCCCTAAAAAGTCATAGTCATTTATGTCAGACATTGTAACTCCAACGAATTTTGCCTCTGGTGTTGCAATGTCGCTTCCCAAATAAGCCAAATTCATGCTGCCTGTTTTTATTGCCCAGTAAATGTACCAGCCCCATGCATCACAATCAGTATTGTGCAGCAGGAAAGGACCGACACCACCAACAAACGTGTGAGTCGGGTTTACTTCTATATCATAAACAAAGCCGTCGCTTGCTTTTGTTTCTGTTATTTCCTTTACAGGTATCAACGCTATCTCGTTTTCCGCAAGCCGCTTGAGAGTTTCAAGATTTTCCAGAGTAGGTGCATCATTAGCTGGCTCTCCCCTCATTTTCCAAATGCGCTTCTTGCCTACCCTCCTGCTTGCAACTTGCTTTCTCTTTTCAGCCCTTTTGAGTGTTTTGAAAACAGTGGTGAATTTTTCTCCTGTTAGCCTGCAGAGTCCCTTTGTTGCTGAATCCGGATTTTCTGCAAGGGCTTTTAGAATAGCATCCCTCTTCAGCACAGAATTCGGCTTCAAGCCTGAGAAAATTGCCCCTAGCTTTTTAAATGAAATGGAATCCTGGTCGAAAATGTCTGATATGCCTTTGCCGCTCCGACAGTAGATGATCTCCTGAAACGGCTTTATGAGACGCGTTGGAATCGACTTGCAGAGCGGTGATTTCAGCGTTTTCCCGCTTATGTGGCTAGAGATTGATGGCTCGAGATCCACTGCAATACTTCTGAGCTTTTTAAGCGATTCAACGTTGTAAACAAGAACGTGGTATTGTTCGAGCCATCCTTTTTTGCCCGGCTTCTTTTTTTCCACTGTTGCCCAGCAGCCAAGCTGGAGAAGAAGCAAAATGAGGTCTGAGGCGAGCTTCCTGCTTACTGTGTTTGCCCAAAGCCGGCAGCCCTTTGGGGTTATTTTTACATTCCCGTCGCCTCTGAAATATCCCTTGAGAAATTCAAGCTTGAGTTTATTTGGCATGTTGAAAACTATGTTAGGAATCTGCTTTCTGGCAGCCCCGCGCCCGCACCCGAGAATGTCTGCAAAAACAAGCTCAGCCAGCTTTCCGCCAAACTTTATTTGCGCTTCGCTCTTGTGTGGGTAACCAACCCCCACATGGCACCCGAATGCTTCCTTGATTGCGCTGATGGAATCGCTTATATAATTGGTTTCCTTTGAGTCAAAGCTCAGTGTTGCAGCCTGACCCCCCGAACCCTCTGCAACATAATAGCCAAGCAGTCGGGCAAATTTGGGCGTCAGGACAATCTTTCTTGGAAGGCGAAGCCCTGATTTTCCGAACCTGATTTTGCCACCTTTGATCTTTATCTTGCCAAAAAGGCTGCATTTTGATTTCTTTCCAAGCTCAAGCAGATCTATTTCCCTAAGGCTTTCATTGTTCGGCACCTTGAGCGGAGCAACAAGCAAATCTCCTTTTTTCAACTTAGAGGTTTTTTTCGGCACGATTTTGTAATCTTCAAATACCATTACACTGTGCGAGCCTGTGACCTTGACCGAAAAGCCGCATGCGCTTTTTACTTCATAAAGCTTTTCATTTATTGGGTGCCTTACAACATTCAAAACATTTCCAATTTCCGCTTTTCCGGTTGCATCAACTTCCAGAGCCATTTCGTTGGTTGCAACCCCTTTTTCGTAGAATGGGGTTTTTTCAGCTCCCATTGTTTCAAATGTTTTTTTGCAGTATTCACCTATTCTCTCATTTTGTATCAGACCGTCAGAATCCATAAGCAGTATGGGTTCATCTGCATCCGCACTGAAGCAGTAGACTGGCAGCTTTTTGCTTGCCAGCCTTCTGATAAGCCTTCTGCAGCCTCTCGAAGCCTGCCCCTTGGGAGTTATGAGTATGCAGTTTTCCTTTTTCCAGTACTTGTCCTCATTAAGCCTTTGCCACATTGCGTCCTTTTCAACTACCAGCACATAGTCTGCGTCAACTTTTACAAAATCCATGCCGTTGTCAACGTCAGATGGAACCATCCAGCCGCTTCTCCCCTGCTTTGTGCAGTCTATCTCTGTTTTTTCTCCCCCAAACTTGTCATGGAGCACAAGAGGGCCTGCCACTACCCCTTTCCTGTCTGTGTTCAGGTTCAAGTCTTCCCTCTTCACGTCAAGCGCGACCTCAAGGTCCTCTACAAGGGGGTTTGACTCTGACTGCTCTGAAAAAAGCTCTTCATCAAGGTTTTCCCCAAGCGAGAACTTGAGCTGGTAAAAAAGACCCCTAATTGAAGTGTGCGCATTTTCCCTTAGGAATTTTTTGCATTTTGAGGCAATTGCAACTGTCTGCATGAATTTTCTGGCTTGCCCTACGTTCACAAAAGTCCTTTCCTCCACTTTGTTCCCTAACCTTATGTAGCCAAGCCCGCTATCATAGATTATATTGCCCCTGCTTCTTAGTGATGTTGAAAATGTTGGGGATGTTCTTGTTTCAATTTGCCCGAGCATGTCTGTACCCAATTCCTCAAGCTTTTTTGCAACATTTTCATTCTTTTTTGATTTTTTCATATTCATTCATCCTCTTCTATTACTTTTGAGTATTTTGTCTCTATAAGCCTTAGCAGCTTTTTCTCTATTTCCCCTGACTTTCCTTTTCCAGCAAGGTCTGCCAAATCTTTTGACAGCTGCTTAACATAGCGCAGTATTGCCTTTTTCCTTTCCTTTCTTTCCTTGTCCCGCCTGATTCCGCCCAAATAGCGCTGCAAATCGCGGGCAGCCTCCATTATTGCGTTCTTTATTTCCTGCAAAATTTCCTCTTCATCTGAAATTGCCTGCTTTCCTGCAGAAGTATAGGGAACATATACGCTTGAAAGGTTTACAAATACGCTGAGCGGCTCATCTTCAAAGTCCTTGAGCCTGTAGCGCTTCCATTCAATTTCCTTTACTGCCTGTGTTATTGCGCAGCCCGAGTTGTCAAACAAAAGAGGCGCCCTGTTTGCATAGCGTATTAATTCGCTTGACGGGGCGTCTCCTGCCTGCACAGGCGCACTGCCTACTCTTGCGCGGCTCGTGCTGGCAAAACCTTTCTTGCCTGCTCCGCCCCCATATGCCAATGCTGCCTCTACCATGAAAGGAATTCCGCCCCTGTATATTTTTGGGGACCGCCCCGTCACTACAACAAATTGGGGAGCAAGTATGTTTTTCAAGGACTTTTCAATCTGGTCTTTTCCAATTGGCTTTACTGAGTCTGTTGCAGGGGCAATCCACTTTGCCTCTTGTATTGCCTTTATAATCTCTTCTGCCTCGCCCCACTCAAGCTCAGATGGCTTTGCTTCAAAGTTGACATTTGGGGCAAGGCTCCGAAGCTCATTTATTTTTGCAGCTGATACGCGGGCGAACCTTTGCTGAAGGAATGAGGAAACCCTTCTTGCCTCTTTTTCCCTGTGTGCAAATTCAATCAAATCATTTGTAGCAAGCCCCAAAGGATGCGGCTTTACTGCAAATGGCCGCTCTGGCACTTTTTCTGATGAGCGGGGAAATGAGAACTTTTGCCTGTCTGGGTCTATTAGAGTGATTTGCAGGTGCGGGTTTGCAAGTGCTGTCCTTCTTATGTACTCATATACCCCAAAGCTGCTCCTGTCATACTTTACCCCTGCAAATTCCCCGACTATTTTTATTCCATGCCCAAAATCGCCTTGTTCTTTTTCAATGTCCATTATTTTTGGCCTGTTTGACTTGAGGTCAACTGATATTTTGCAGGAGATTTTCTTTTTGTCATAGCGAGACTCGACATTCACCGGCTTTCCTGTTGTTATTTGCGCAAACATTGTGCAGCCAGATGCGCCGATTCCTTGCTGGCCCCTTTGCTGCGCATACCTGTGGAACTTTGTGCCTGCAAGCATCATTCCCAGTGCCTTTCCTATGTGCTTTTCCGGTATTCCTGGCCCATTGTCCTCAACTGTTACCTTGTAGCGCTCCTTGGCAAGCTCTTCAACAGTTATTGTGACATCTGGAAGCATGCTGGCCTCTTCGCATGCGTCAAGCGAGTTTGTGACATATTCATGCACAACTGTTGTCAATGAGCGGGTTTTTCCTGTAAAGCCAAGCATCTGCTGGTTTTTCTTGAAGAATTCAGCTACAGAGTGCTCTCTGAACTCAGTGAATATTTTTTCAGTTGACGTAGCCATGTTATCACTCAAATCTTTTTCTGGCCGCAATGAAAATTCGAGGCTGTAATTAAAATAGGTTTCTGTAGCAGGATGCCGGTGCAAATTCCCTTGTGCAAAGGATTACTTCAAAACCTTTATATACTCTTATATAAGTAATATATAGGTGATTATATGGCAAATGAATTTACAACCATTCAGATAACCAAGAACAGAAGAGAGCAACTGGCAAATCTTCGTTATGGCAGGGAAACTTATGATGAGCTTATTGGCGCTCTTTTGCAGCTAGTCCCATCTGGTGATGATGAGGGAAATTATAGCAATGATTTTCGTTCATCCCTTGTGCGCGGGCTTCTTGACATACGCCATGGAAGGACCTATACCAGCTCAGATGTAAGGCAAAGGCTGGGGATTAAAAGGAAGTGAACCTGTGGCTTTTCGGCTTGAGATTTCAGATGAGGCTTTCTTGCGCTTGAGAAAGCTTGACAATAAAACAGCAGACAGGATATTGTCCAAGCTTGAAGATGCTGCAGCAAACCCAAGGCATTTTTTTGAAAGGCTATCTGGAAGCGAGCAATACAAGCTGCGCATTGGGGATTACAGGGCAATTGCAAAAATAGACTATAAGGAAAAGGCTTTGTTTGTTGTTTCAGTTGGGCATAGGAAAAATATTTATGG
>CAZOMB010000019.1:0-18102 GCA_964581105.1 Microcaldota archaeon | reverse complement strand
ATGACAGGGACTTTGTGTTTAGGCCGGATATTACTTCTTCAATGGCTCTTACTGGTTCCTGAGACAAGAGCTTCGCTGTAGGCTTTGGAGCGTTGTCTACGATTTGGAAGAGGAACATGCTAACCCTCGCTAAGCCTATTCTGGGTTTTTTCCTTTATAAATGTGATATGCCTGCGCCTTCTAAGAGGTGTTGTAAATAGTTGTAAAAGGCATAAGTTTATATATGAAAAGCTACATTAGCCAAGAATTTTGACGCCTGGCAGCT
The DNA here is from genome assembly GCA_964581105.1 of Microcaldota archaeon. Classification (GTDB taxonomy): domain Archaea; phylum Micrarchaeota; class Micrarchaeia; order Anstonellales; family Anstonellaceae; genus UBA10161. The sequence goes on along the minus strand of CAZOMB010000019.1, from coordinate 17,837 downwards.
GTTTTCCTGACAAATACTCTATAAGTGCCTTTCCTGCCAAAGAAACATAGCCTAATTTTCCCTTATCTGTTTTGAACTTGTCAATAGCTGAGAGTGTGTGGCCCCCTCCAAGCACTGAAAATGCTTTGCTTTTTTCAATTGCCTTTAGGATGGCCATTGTGCCAAAAGAAAACTCGTCTTCTTCGTATACTCCTGCAGGGCCATTCATCATCACTGTTTTTGCAGATAAGATTGCTTTTGTGTAATCTTGAATTGTTTTTTCTCCAATGTCCTTTATGCTGTTCTCTGAGGGCAAAGAGGAGATTGGAATTTCCTTTCTTTTTCCTTTCTCATCCAGTGCAATGTCTTGCGGGAATTTGATTTTTTCCTTGTGCTGTGAAAGAAGCTGCTTTGCTTTTTCTAAGTGCTCAATTGCTTTAGTCTGTTCTAGGTATTCTTTTGTTTTGCCAAGTTCTTTTCCTGATGCCATTATGAAAAGTTCTCCTAATACTCCGCAGCAAAGCGCAAGGCTTATTTTTCCCTCTAAAAGCCAGTTTTCCATTATTTTTATAGAGTCTTCTGGCTTTGCACCCCCAAATATGAATAGGCCAGGGGTTTTCTGCTCCTTGAGTTTGTTCAGTGCTTCAAGCTCTTTTTGCATTACTCTGCCTGCTATGACTGGTTTTTTGTGAAAGCCGACTATTGATGCCTGTGCCCTGTGTGCCACTGAAAATGCATCCAATACAAAGGCATCGCAAAAAGAAGAGAGATTTTGCACTATCCCTGCTTTCTCATTTTCCTCAATTGTTTTGTATTTTGTCTCATCATCCAAAAAGCGGACGTTTTCCAAAACCAGTATTTGCCCTTCTTTTAACTCCTTTATTGCTGATTTTGCCTTTTCCCCTGTTACATCATCCACAAATTTTACTGGCTTTTTTACTTGTGCCCCTAAAAGCAATGAGTGCTGTGAAAGCGAGATGCAGTCATACTTTCCTTTTCTTCCTTGATGGGCAAGAACCACTACCTTTGCGCCTTTTTCTGACAGCTCTGAAACTGTCTTTGCATGTGCAGCTATTCTTGGGCTTGGCTCTATTTTCAGGGTGTCTTTGTCAACAGGGCAGTTCATGTCAATCCTGACAAAAACTGTTTTTCCCTTAAAATCAAATCCGTCTAGAGTAATCATTTCCCCACCTGAGTGGTTTTTCATGGCAAGGCTTTAAACGTTTCATAGTCATAAATTGTGTGTGGAAGGGGAAAACAGGGCATATACTGTGCTTAGCCTTGCAGGAGGGTTTTTCTGCCTTGCAGCAAGCATTTTCTTCCAATCTGCAGCAGCAGCCATAATAGGCGCTGTTTTGTTCTTCTTATCATTGCTTTTGTGGAAATATGGCTATGTGATTTTTCCATTTGTAATGAAAAGAGCGAAAATAATAGAGGCTGGCAGGAATTTTGAGATTCCTGCGTCGCAAGACGTGATAGTAGGCAAGGCAAATGGCAATTTTCTTGCAACTGTTTTCCTGTTCGCAAGGCTTTATGAGTCTGCAAGCGAAAAGGATGACAAGCAGAAAATTGCAATGGGAGAAATGTTTGAAAAGGCAATTGCATCTTCTGGCTTTCCCTTTAAGGTATGTGCAATGGTCTGCCCGCTTGAGCTCAAAGGGGAGCTTGATGAAATCAGGACAAAAAGGAGCATTGCAGAGTCAAGAAAGGAAAAGATTGGCTCAAAGCACAGCTCAGAGGCAGCAAGGCTTGAAAGGGAAATTGTGATGTGGGGAAGGCAGATTGAAAAGTTGACATCAGGGAAAAGGCCTCTTGAGGTTGTTTTTTACCTTTCAACAACAGCTTCTGGCATTACAAAGGAAGAGGCAATTGCAAGGGCAAAAGCACAGGGAGACGAGCTTTGCGTTGTGGTTGGAAGCTCTTTATCCTGCGAAGTAGTCCCTTTGAAAGGAGAAGAAATGAAAAGATGCTTTTGGTGGGATTTCTTCGGCCCAACTGACTTGGATGAAATGCATGATGAGATGTTCTAGTTATTAAGGTGCTACAGCAACCCCTTCAGGTATTTTTACACTGCTTCCTATTGCAGTAGACAACGCTGTTGCCACAAGCCTGGAGAATTCTTTCCTTTGATTGTAGTTAAGGTTTTCCTTTGACATTTCACTCTTTACAGCATCCCAAAAGTCTTTTTCATTTATTGCATATTTATCAGAGCGGAGAGGGTCTTTTCCTTCTTTATCTATTGGTGAGAATGTTGTGAGCCACTTGTCAATACCATTTCTTACGTCATTAAATGAATCAATTACGTCTTCGTCGTAACCCCCTAAGTTGCCTATCTGTGTGACAAGGTTCTCTCCAAATTCAGTTCTAGGGATTTCGTATACTTTTGATGCCTCAGAAAAAAATGCGCTTTCCTTTTTTTCTCCACCAGCGCTGGGAGACACGGTTGTCTTCTTTTCTTGTGCTGGCTTTGCTATTTCCATTTTATCACCCATTCATTATTTTGTTCTAAATTAGGAGGTTTTGTGCTTATATAAGTAATGGGGGCCACTATTTCTTATCAACTGAATGGTATTCGAGCAGTCCCATCAAATTGCGACTTAGCCATTGCTTCTGTTCTTTGCTGAGATTTGCCTTATCAAGAATGTCACATGCTTTATCTTCCAATATGGTTCTCCTTTGTTTTTTGTCAAGAAGTTTGTTGATGTGCACCTGAAGGTTGTTTCTGTGCTCTTTTGTGAGAGTGATGAACCATGTGTCGGAGATTTCCCTATAAGCTAATCGCTCATAATTTTTCTCATCATTAAAATAGCCGCTTAGAGCATGGGCAAAAATCTCCAAAAGCTCCTTTGGATTTTCATGGTATCTGCCTGGTATCTTCTGCGTAAATATACTCTCCATGAATTTAGTTAAGTTATAGGTTTTTTCTTCAACCTGCGCAGAGACAGGAGCCATTCTTGCCATTGGCATTTTATCAGCCTTTTTGCTCGTCGCCCTTTACATAGAGGTTGCAAAGGTTTTGGTCATCCCCATCAGAAAGCTCTTTGCACGAATCAAGGTCTTTTGTCTTTATTGCTATTTCTGAAATGCAGGATTCCCTTGTTGTTGAGTCAGTTATTTGCTCGCAAACCTTTAGGTCTGATTCCTGTACTGCCTGGGACTTGAAGCACCTGTCTTTTTCTTCACCAGACTTTGCTGCACAGCTTCCTTGCTGCGGCTCAGGCTCAGGAGAGGTAGAAGGGGCAGGGGTTGGTAGGGCTTGAGGCTCTTCTTCTTCCATGAATATTGCGTTTCTCTGCTTTGAGGCTGCTTTTTCAAGAGTGGCTTTTGCAGTCGGGCTTGATGCATCCCCTATGCAGATTGAGCGCTGCTCAATGTTTGCTATTGAATAGCAGTAAAACGGGTTTTGGTCCATTACTGCCTGGTTGTATATGCAGTTTGCAAGCCTGTCCTCAGGAAGAGATTTGCAGTGTGAAGGCACAGAGCCTTGCGTGCAGCCATAGGAAAATACAAGCAAAAGAATTGCAAACGCAGCAATGAGATATTTCATGGTAAATACTATGGAAGAAGAGTTTAAATTCATTCGTGGCAAATTAATGCCTATGTTCTACCATTTGCTTTACCCGCGGCAGACTGTTCTTGTTGTTGGCGCAACAAAAGAGAAGAGCAACCTGAGTGCTGTTGCATGGATAACCCCGGTTTCTGCAAAGCCCCCGTTGCTTGTGATATCGCTCAACAAGAATTCCACTACTTTAGACCTTATCTGCACATCTATGGAATTTGTTGTTGCAATTGTAGGTGAGAAAATGAAGGATGCGGTTCTGCTTTGCGGAACCACGTCTGGCAAGTACATTGACAAGTTCTCAGAGGCAAAGCTGGCCCAGGTAAAGGCAAAGCAGGTTTCTGTGCCGCTTGTTCTTGAGGCAGCTGCAAATATTGAGTGCAAAGTATTGAACTATTCAACTGCAGGGGACCATGTTATTGTCACCGGGGAGGTCCTTGAGGTGCACGAGAAAAAGAACGGAAAGGAGCCAGTGCTTTTCACAAAGGGAAAGAAAAAGCTGTTTGGCCTGGCTGTTGACTGAAGCTATTCAAAGCCGCACTCAAAGTAATCATATTTTATACTGTATTCTGAAGATGGTCCTTGGAAGCAGCATGGGATTGCTGTGCAGTGGCTTGTGAATAAAGAGAGATTTGCAAATCCCTTTATCTTTTTTTCAGACAGGCATTCTCCTCCATAGTATTCCCGGTAATGGGCACGGTAAAACAAGCCGCCTTGCATTTCACAGTACTCATCAAGAGGATATTGCCTGCTTGACTGGTAAGTCTTGTAGTGGGAAAAGGAAATGTTTTGTTCTGTTTGGTTTTCAGGTTCTGGCACAGGGAGCGGCTCTTCTTCAGGCTCTTGCACAGGCTGCTCTTGTTCTTCTGGTTCTGGCTGCTCTTGTTGAACTTGCTCTTCAGGCTCTGGCTGGCTGATGCTTATTGGGTCGTTCAATGTCCCAGTGCATTCATACTTTTCCCAGTCCTGTGTAGAGATGGAAAATGTGCCAACTGCCCATCCGCTGATCATCCCATCAAATTCCGCGAGTAGGTATTTGCACGTGGAATGCCTGCCCTCGAGCGCGGCTGCCTGAAGCTTGCCCTCTGTTTCTGCTGCTGCTATCTGCTCAGGTGTCTGGCCCGACGCAGCAAGCTGAGCCTTCAGGCTTTCAGGGTAGTGGATGTCATTTTCGAGTATCTTGCGGTAAAGGATGCATTTGCCCCCCTCAATGCCTTTTGTTTCCATGTAAGTGGTGGTGGTTATTTCTGCACCAAAAGCAAGGGTGTCGGTTATTTCTGCCTTTGTTCTCGCACAGCCCAGTGCCTTAGTGCAGAAACAGCTTTTCTCCTTGCCGCAATCGAATGGTTGCCCCTGCATCTGGCCGGCTTGGTCAGGAGTTTCTTCTGGCCCTGGAGCTGGTTTTTGCTCTTGTTCTTGAGATTCGTTTGCCATAGGGATTTGTGGCTCAGTTTGTTCTGGTTTTTCAAATTCTTGCTGGGAAGCCCCTGGCACTAAAAAGAGAAAATAATAGGCACCTGCAGCAACAATGAAAACTGCCAGAACTGCGAGTATGATATGAAGCTTTCTTGGTGGCTCTTTTTCTGATGCATTGTCAAGGTTTGAAAATGCTGGGTTGTCTGTAGAGTCATCAGATTGTTTTGCAGTGTCTTGTGGGGTTGGCTCATAAGGAACATTGCCTGCCTTTTCAGAGGGCCATGGAGATTTTGCAAGGGTTTGGGTTGGTATTACTGGGGGCATTGGAGTGTGGGGCATTTCTGGCTGTTCTGCTTTTGGTGGTGTTTGTACTGGCTTGGCTTCTTGTTCTTGAGGCTCTGGTTGCTCTTTTTGCATCTGTTCTGGTTCTTTTTTTGGTTCTTGTGGCTTTTGTTCTTCAGGCTCTTTGACTTTGCCTGGCTTCTCTTGTTGAACTTGCTCTTCAGGCTCTTCATCTTGGCTTGGCCCTTGTTCTTGTGGCTGGGACTCTGATTCCTCTTTCTCAGGCTGCTCTTCTTGCTCTTGCTGCTCTTGTATTTCCATTATTCTCTTGAATGCCTGTTCAATTGTTTCTTTTTTCCAGCCAACAGAAATTAGCGCTTGTTTTATTTGCTCGTCTGCCCTTCCCTTTTGCCTTGAGTTGAGGATAAATGGGACTGGTTCTTGCTCTGCCATTGGATCACAAATACAAATGTCAAATTCTCCTTATAATGTTAATGGATGTGCAAGTAATTTAATTGCCTGTTCCCAAAAGGAGAATATGAAGCCCCTTGTGGTTATTGCAAAGGACAATGCAGCAAGCCAGAATATCAAGGCAGCATTGCTTGGTATTGGGGGATTTGAGGAAAGGGAACAGGGATTTTGGTCTTGCGACGACTTTTGCATGGCAGAGTATGCTGGAAGCATTGTTGAAATTGTGCCTTCGCATGATGCAGAATATTATATTTTTGCAAGCACGCACAAAAGCTCAAGCAATACCCCGTCATTCAGTGCCCATACTCCTGGCAACTGGGGCAAAGCACAGCTTGGAGGAAAGCCAAGAACCCTGAATTTTGCCTATGCAAGCAAAGTAAAGGAATGCGCAAGGAAAATGAAGGAGCTTTCTGATGCAAAACTTGGCTGGCAGGTTTCTGTTGAAGTTGACCATCATGGGCCTTCCTTGGAAAGGCCTGTTCTTTTTGCAGAAATAGGAAGCACCCAAGAGCAGTGGGAAAATGAAAAAGCAGGAGAAATCGTTGCAAAAAGCATAATTGCAGCAATAACAAGCACAGTGGAATTTGACTGCTATGTTGGATTTGGAGGCTCGCACTACGCCCCCAAATTCACGCCGATTGTGATTGGTGGCAATATTGCTCTTGGCCACATTATTTCAGGCTATGCACTTGAAAGGGACGGGGTTCAAAAGGAGACGGTGCTCCAGGCAATGCAAAAGAATGTTGAAAAGCCAAAAGGTGCCTTGATTGACTGGAAGGGAATCAAAGGCAGAACAAGGGAACAGCTGATACAAGCGCTTGATGAGCTTGAGATAAGCTGGGAAAAGGCAAAATCTGCTCACAAAAATGAGAAGGCCTGATTTTATATGTTTGGTTTCTTATCAGTCACATGAGAACTTTGGTTTTGATTGTGATTGTTGGCAGCCTTTTGCTTTCTGGCTGCCCTGGCAAGATAAATGAGGGCATAACCTCAGAGGGCATTGCTTACAGGGGCTCTGGCTCACCAAAGCTTGTGCTTTATGAGTATTCTGATTTTGAATGCCCGTTTTGCGGGAAAGCCCAGACAACTGTTGATGAAGTCCTTAGAACATACCCTGAAGATGTGCAGCTACAATTCAAGCATATGCCCCTTGTTTCAATACACCCCCGCTCTTATGATGCTGCTCTTGCTGCAGTTTGCGCTGAAAAGCAGGGGAAATTCTGGGAAATGCATGACCGGCTTTATGAAAACCAGAGGGCATTGGAAGTTTCTGATTTGGAGAAATATGCTGAAGAAATAGGACTTGACAAGCAAGAGTTTGACCAGTGTTTTGAGTCGTCTGCTGCAAGGGACAGGGTTGAGTCGGACTTGGCTGAAGCTGCTTCAAAGGGAATGGGGGCAAGCCCAACTTTTGCTGTTGGGCAAAGCCTTGTGATTGGCGCACAGCCTTTGTCAAAATTCAGGCAGGCAATTGACAGTGAGCTTGCAAGGCTTTCCAGCTGATGAAAATTAATCCTGCTCTTCTTTTGGCAGTTCTTTTTTCTCTTTTTTTCCCTGCTTTTGCCTTTTGAAGAAATAGTATGCGGCTGCTGCGACAAATGCGATTGATATTGCTGCTATTAGGATTGATTTCACATCAAATACGTGGTTTTGTTTTGCCTCTAAAAATGAATTTGATGACCTGATTGCCCTTTCTGATGACATTAGAGAATCAGCATAAAGCAGGTTTGCAAGAAAGCTCTCTGCCTTTGAAACTTCGTCATTTATTTGCTGTGCCTGTTGTTCATCTTCTTCTCCTGCTTTTTGTAGAACCTCTGAAAGGGCGATTTTAGCCACCCTTAAGGAGGATGAGGCAGATTCCTGAAGTGAGGAAAGTGAATTTTCTAGCAACTGGTGGACTGAAAGAAGGTCTTGGTATGACTTGTTTGCCTGTGAAAGCGAGTCTTGCGGTGTTCTTGTTGGCTTTGATGAGGATTCTGACAGCTTTTGTGCATCAGTTATCTTCTTTTGTGCAGCTGAGGGTGTTATTGCAAGCTGCTTTTTGCTCTGGCCTGAAAGGGAGGAGTGCTGGGAAGAGTATGTGGAAAGTAGCTCTTGTGTTTTTGTAAGAAGACCTGAAAATTGCTCCCTTATTTTTTCTGCCTGCTGCTTTTGCTGAATGCCTGTGTCAAGCCTGGAATCAACAATATTGGCAAGTGCATGCCTTGCTCTTGCAGATGAAAGCAGGGAAAGGGAAAGCTCGCCCTGAGAATAGAGCCTTTGCGACTCTGAGATTTGCTGCTGCGCATAGGAGAAACCCCGCTCCTCTGACTGGGTGGCGTCTTTTCTTGCCTTTGCATATTCTTTTGCAGCAAGTGCAGAATTTTTTGATGAAAGCAATGCAATTGATGAATGGAATTTTGTGCGCGCCTTGCGAAGCCCTGATAGTGCCTTTGCATAGCCTTTTGCATCTGCCTCATCAGATGCAAGGGAAACTGATGAGCTGTATTCAAATATTGCTGATGAGAGCTGTGATGCTGCTTCAGTCAGGTTTGAGCCAAGCAACTCTGCCTGGATTGATTGTGAAGCAGTTATTTCCATTTCTGCAACAGACTTTTCATGCAAAAAGAGCTGGTAATCTGCATTTGAGTATGACAACTTTTCTGCCTGCTTTCGCATGCTTGAGAGTATTTCCATGGCTTGGTTGGACTTGTTTTGCGCTGCCAAAGCTTTTGCCTCTGAGAGCAAAAGTGCGTCCTTTGTGCTGTTATAATATGCGACTTGAAGCTCTGCCTGTGCCAGTGCCTCTTCAAGAGCGCTGCTTGAGTTTTTTATTGTGTATGATATGAGAACTTTTGGCCTTGTGTTTTTCATTAGGGGTGAAAGAGAAAACCGCATGTATGTTGTGCTTCCCGCATGAAGCAAGGCTTTATCAGAGATTTCCTCTTGGCCAAGAGATGTTGCAGCAAAGTTTGAGATACCTAAAAAAGGCTCTGCAATGCTCACCAGGGCAGTTGGGCAGTCAACTGATATTCCTGAAAGCTCGATTATATAGGAAACTTTTTTTGCCCCTTGCTGCAGGGTTTCATATTCCTTTTCTCTGTCAACAACCTCAAATGGGTGCCTTGCCCTAAAGCTTATCTCAAGCGAGTTTTTCCCTTGCTTTACATCTGTTATTGTGCCTTTGATAAATTCCTTGCCATCTTCTGAAAAGGCGCTGAGAGGAAATGACTTTCCAGAGTAGGCTGCATGTGCATCTGATGAGAAATTTGGAGCAGGCTCTGCAACTGAAAGAAGCCCAAGCGCCCTTGATGAAAAGAATTCGATTTTTCTGTTGATTTGTGCCTCTTGTTCAGTTGCAATTGAACAAATGTCATATGATGAAGTCAGTTGGGCTGGCTGGTCAGCCGACTCAAAGCTGAAGAAGAATCTTTGGTATGGGAGGACTTCTGAAAGCTCAATGTTTGTCTTTCCTTCATCATAGAATGAGTCTGATATCTTGTCCCCTCCAACAAAATCCGGCAAATAAAGGGGCACTGATGTTCTTGCTGTGAAAATGATTTTGCCTGCAAAAGAGAATTCTGCGGGGTTTTCTGTTGTTATTGTTGCAGAATAGTTTATTTTCTGCCCGAGAACCGGAGTTTGTGTAAGCTCAAATACTTGTGCATTTTTTGAAAGCTCTGTTGACAGGTGTTTTGGGAGCAGGGCCTGGCCTTCAAGTAGATATGAGTTTATTTTGCTTTCTATTGACATGAGCTGGCCTGCTGCTGATTCTGCATTAAGCTTCCCATTTGAAAAATACCTGTTAAGCAAGTCAAACTCAGGCAAGAAAGATGAGTCAGCTTTCCTGAAGTCGGTTGCCATTTCACTAAGCTGCAGGTATTTTTCATCAAGGTGGGAGTATTTTTCATACAAACGGAGAATAATGACCTGGTTTGTGTCCTGTGCAGCATCAGAAATTGCAACCAATATATCTGCCTTTTGTGAAAGGGATGCCAATTCCTGGTATTGCTTCAAAATATCTTTTTCATACTCAACATCCAGCCCGTCCTTTTCAGCAAGGGAAATGAGCTCAGAGAGCGAATGCAGCTGCTTGCTTGCAGACTGGCTGAGTTCAGCTGTTGCTTTGCCTTCATATGCTTTAATTGAGGCAAACGAAAGCCTTGCTGCATTTGTATAGCTTTCAAACTTCTTCCCAAGAGAGGTGTGTGACTCGGCAGCCAAAAATTCGACTTTTGCATCTGACAAAAGCTGCCTTGCAGCTGCTATTGCCTGCGCATCTGAAAACACGGTAGCATTTTCATCTGCCATTTCCTGTGCTTTGGCAATTGCTGATTCTGCCTGCTGCTTTTGCGCTGAGACCGCAGACTGTGCATCTGCCCTTATCTTTGCAAGCGAGGAAATCGCATTTGAGGAAATCTGTTCTGACTCTTTTGCATGGGAAATTGCATTTGCTAAATAGCCCTCAACTTCTGTTGAACGGACTGATGCCTTTGCAGAATCCAATGCTGCCTTTGCTTCTGTTTCATCCTGCTTTGCCTTTTCAACCCCACTGTAAATCCCAGTGTATGACATCCCTATAAGAACTGCGCCCGCCTCTTGCGCAAGATGCGGCGAGTCGCCAATAAGCTGCAGGTCTTTACTTCCAATTGATTTTATCTCCAGCAAAAGGCTCCTGTGTGTGCTTTGAGCATCAAGAATGCTTGCTGCATACTCTTGTTGCATGTCTTTGTTTGCCTGGTCAAGAAGAGAATAAAGAGATGCAAGCTTTATTATTGTGGAATTCTCATTTTTGCCCCCAATACTTTGCATGTATGCGGAAAAGCCTTGTTGGGAAAAGTCAGGCAAATTTGGCCTGCTTGCAAAGTACTCTGCAATTTTCTCTGAATTTTGCCTGTCTTGTATGCAAAACCCTGAATCTGGCAGGAGAAGAGAGTCTGCATAAAAGAGTGTTTGCTTTGCCTTTCCAGAATAAGAAGCAAGACCTGCGCCTGCTGTCTTGAGGAGTGTGTGCTGCTCATGTGTTTTTTGGGCCAAAATCCTTGCAGCTGTATTAAGTGAGTCATAGGCATTTGCAGAGTTTTCAAGTGTTTCTGAGAAAAGAATGGGGTAGAAGTTTATGTACTCGCTTATTCCTATTGCATCAAGTATTATCGTTACGTCGAAAATTGACAAGTATATTGTATACACATTTGAAGACTCAAGGTGCAGGGCAGGGTTTTCATCTACGCTCTTTTTTGCTGCAATAAGGTATTCATGCGCAAGCTCTTCAGATATTTTTGCAGATTCAATAGATTCTTGTGCTTTGTCAAGTGCCGTATTTGCCTCTGAGAACTCTGCAAGCCGGTCGTTTGGCAGCCTTATTGCAAGGTAATCGCCGTCTGCAAGGGAGATTTCCTGAAGCTGCAGGCTTTGCGTTGTGTTGTCAAAGTCAAATGAGTAGAAATAGAAGAATAGCGCCTTGTATATGTTTGGATTTTGCTGTATGTAAGACGGGGATGACCAGAACCTCTCAAGGCCGCTAAATGGGGCACAATCCATGAAACTTGCTGTGAACAGGGCTGGGCATATGACAAGAAGAACCAGAAGGTGCCTCCCTAAACACCTCATGCTAAAATGTTGTAGCTGAGATTAATATGTGTTTCTGTTCTCAGGCAGAGATGAGAGAGCCCTCAGAAACAAATGCTTCTATCTTTGCATCTATATCTTCAGTTGAAGAATAGTGTTTTGCCTTCTCAATTGCACGTTTAGCGATAGAGAGCCCGGTGCTCCATGTTTTGTCTCTTGAATAGTGATTTGCTCTCTTGATGTACGCATTGGCCATGAAATTTAGATATTTGTCTTTCTCGCCAGAGTTATAATCAACTGCTTTTGCTATTGCCCTTTCAGCGATTGAAAAGCCATTGTCATAAACTGGATCCTTTGTGTAGTGTTTTGCTCTTTCTAGGTATGCATTAGCCATTGTGTCACAGTATTTGTTTTTTCTGTCAGGATCATAGCCGAATGCTTTGCCTATTGCCCTTTCAGCGATTGAAAAGCCATTGTCATATGATGGATCTTCTACGTAGTGTTCTGCTCTCTTTAGGTATGCATTAGCTATGACATCGTAAAACTCGTTTACTCTATCTGGGGCGTATTCCACTGCTTTGTCTATTGCCCTTTCAGCGATTGAAAAGCCATTGTCATAAACTGGATCCTTTGTGTAGTGTTTTGCCCTTTCTAGGTATGCATCAGCCATTGTGTTGTGGAGCTCATCCTTTCTATGAGGAGCAAGTTCTGCAGCTTTCTCAATTGCTTTTTCTGCTGTCACAAAAGCAGAAGCATTGGTTGGGTCTTTTGTTATGCCCTTTACATAGGGAATAGTATAGTTGATGATCATAACTGACAAAATCTCCTTGTCCGCCTTTTTTGCGTATAAATAAATCTGGGAGAGAAGATTAATTGCAGTATAATAACTGCCCTTGCCTGCACACTTTTCTGCTAGTGATGCTGCAAAAGAAGTAGTTTCAGGCGGAAGGCGTTCTTTACTAACTGCTGCGTCAACCTGAAGGTATGCATATTTTTTTATTCCCTTCATAAGCAACTTTGCAGCTTTGTTAAAGTTACCTAAACTTTCTCTTGTTTTTGCTGCCTCCAAATAGTCATCAAAGATGGGTTTAAGGTGTTCTTTTGGCTCTTTTGAAAAGTATTTTTGAAAGAGATTATACTTCGCCTTCAAATAGTTACGCCTTACAAACATTGAAGATATGCTCTTGTTCTGTTTATTTGGTGCTGAGATGTTAGTTTGAGTATTCATGCTACCACCCTATAGAGTTATTATTAGTGGTAGTGTTTATAAATATATGGTATTTACTACTTATAGGACCCTTAAGTGAGAATCTTGACCATTACCTGTCCTTTGGTTTTTTCCTCAACAGCTTTTTTGAATTCTTCTGGGTCTGCCCTTGTGTCTGACAAGTAGTTGTAATGGATTGGGATTGCCACTTTTGGCATAATTTGTGCAATTGCGTCTGCTGCCTGCTTTGCGTCCATTGTATAGGTGCCGCCAATTGGCACAAGCGCAACATCGCATTTGTAATCCTTCATTTCAGGTATAATATCTGTGTCACCTGCAATGTATATTTTTGCGCTTTTGAAGTGGAGTATAAATCCGGCGCCTTTTCCTTTTGGGTGAAAGTTCTTGCCTATGTTGTATGCGTCCACTGCTTCTACTATAACTGGCCCGACCTTTTGTTTTTGCCCTATTTGTATTATGCGCACAGGCAGGTTGCAGCCATGGCCCATCTTCACTGTTTTGCTGGTTGTAATGGAAGGCGCTTCGACACAGTGGTCAAAGTGCCCATGGGTATAAAGGATTATGTCTGCTGGCTTTGAGCCCTTTGGAAGAACATAAGGGTCAACATAAATTGCCAGGCCTGCCGCCTCAAGCATTATGCTCGCATGGCCAAACCAGGTGATTTTAACGCCGCCAAATATTGTGCTGTTGAGCATGATTACATTTTCGGGCGTGGGCTTTTTTATTGTTTGTATATAACAAGACAAGAAGAAAAACAGGGTGGGAAAATGTCTGAAAATATATTTTATCACGCAATAGTTGTAGGCGCAGGTCCTGCCGGCTCTGTGACTGCTGCCTTTCTTGGCAAAAAGGGGAGAAAAGTCCTTTTACTGGACAGGGCAAAATGGCCTCGAGACAAAACATGCGGCGATGCAATCTCAGGAAAATCAGTTGGCATGCTTGAAGAGCTGGGGATGATTAATGCAGTTGAAAAGGCAGAGCATGCAGATGTGTGTGGTGTTGTATTCTCATCGCCTGAGGGAACGGTTGTGAAGATAGCAATGGAAAGGGGCGGCCAGGAAATAGGAAAAGGATATGTTTGCAGGAGAAAGGTGTATGATAACTTGCTTTTTGAAAATGCAAAAAAGCATGCTGATGTTATTGAAGAGGCAGAAGTGACTGGGCTTGTGCTTGAGAATGGCAAAGTAGCAGGAGTAAAAGCAAGGACAGGGCAGGGTGAGCAGGAGTTCAGGTCAAAAGTAGTGATAGGCGCAGATGGAGTTTCTTCATTTGTTGCAAGGCATGTTAGAGGGGCAGAGGTTGACCCAAAACATACCTGCATTGCTTACCGTGCTTATTACTCGGGAGTAAAAGGTATGGAAGGGAAAATTGAGATTCATTTTGTTGATTCTATTATGCCTGGCTATTTCTGGATTTTTCCCCTTGAAAATGGGCTTGCAAATGTTGGGCTTGGTATGACCATGGCGGATGTTAAGGAAAAGGATATTGGCCTTGCAAAAGCAATGGACAAAATAATCAAGGAAAATTCTCTATTCAAAGACAGGTTCAGTGAAGCAAAGCCTGTTTCGCCAATAAGAGCATGGACTATTCCCCTTGGCTCAAAAAAGAGAAAGCTGGTTTCTGACAATGTGCTTCTTGTTGGTGATGCTGCTGGCTTGGTTGACCCGTTTTCAGGGGAAGGAATTGGGAATGCAATGACTTCTGCAAAAATAGCTGCAAATGCTGTCCATGAGGCATTGGAAGCAAATGACACTTCTGAGAGCTTTTTGGAAAGGTATGAGAAAAGGCTTTGGGATGAGATATGGGGAGAGCTTTCAGCAAGCAATACCATGCAAAAGCTCGGGAGAAACAAGTGGCTGCTGAATTTTGTGATAAACAAGGCTGCAACCTCGGAAAAGGCACGGGAGGCAATTGCAGGCACATTGATGAGCAAAGAGGCAACGCAAGCCTATTCATCGCCTCTTTTTTACCTTAGGCTTTTGCTCTCGTAAAGGGGAGAAACAATGGTCCATGAAATACTTGGGGCAGGGCCTGCTGGCCTTTGCTGCGCAATAAACCTTGCAAAAGCAGGTGAAAAGGCAAGGGTGCATGAGATAAAGCCAGATGTTGGGATGCGGTTCCATGCAAATTTGCAGGGCTTAAAGCATATTGGAGACCCTGAAAAATTTATGAAAAGCCTGAATATTACTTCAAAAGTGAAAATAAAGCGCTTTCCAAGGGCATATATTTGCACAAGAACCAGGGACATCGGGTTTGACATGAGAAAAACCTTTCAGATGTCTTTTGTTGAAAGAGGAGGAAAAGGCTCGCTCGAGTATTGCCTTTACAAGGAGGCAGAAAAGCAGGGAGTAAAGTTTGAGTTTTCATCAAAAAGAAGAGAAAAGGATGCTAATATAGTTGCAACTGGCTGCAAAAGGGCAGATGCATCTGCATTTGGGGCTGTTTTTGAGGATACTGACTTTCCAAGGGACTGTTTTTTGATACTTTTTGATGACAGGTATTCGCCAAAAGGCCTGTATAGCTATATACTTCCAATAAGCTCTGACAAAGTGGAATTTGTTACCTGCGTTACAAAGCCATACATCCCCCAGCTTACCAAATGCTTTGAAAAGGCGCTTAAAGAGAGGAAAATAATAAGGCATTTTCTTGAGGGAAAGAAACGGGTTGCCTCTTTTGGGGGCTCTGGTGGCACTTGGGTGCCGAAAACTGCCTATATAGGCGGCAGGTATTATGTTGGCGAGGCTGCTGGCTTTCAGGACCCTTATATGGGATTTGGGATAACCCATGCGCTTGCCTCTGGCAAGCTGGCTGCTGATGCAATAAAGAAAAATCTTGATTATGATACGCTTTGGAAAAAGGAGCTGATGCCAAATATCAGGAAGGATTTTGCCTGGAGGTTCCCTCTTTCTGTTTTTGGGGACTGGCTTGTTGACAAATGGATGAAAAACTACCCTGAAAAATACTCTGGAGACATAACAAAAGTGGTGCCTGAAAATACCTGGTGGTATGGGCCAACAGAAGCCTTGTGCTTTAATCTGGAGCTTTTGCGCCATAGGATAACAGGGAACTGGTAGGATTATTCTGGCTTTTTCTTGTCTTTTTTCTCTATTTGGCAGATTTCATCCATTGGCACTGTGTCGTCATAATCTTTCATGTACTTTTGCATTTCCTTGTCATGCTGCCTTTTCTTTTCTGTGCTTACCCTCTTTTTAAGGTCATCAAACCTTTTTTGCTTTTTTTGTTTGCGGTCCTTTTGCCTTTTTTCAAAAGCAGCTTTTCTCTCTGCAAGGACCTGATGGTAAGCATCCTCACATTCCTTTCTTGCCTTTGCAAGCAGTGCCTCAAGGGACCTTATCTCTGACATCGCCCTTCTCAGAATTGCCCTTTCCTCGTTGATTTTCCTTCTTGCCTCGTCAAGCTTTTTGTTGCCTGCCATCTCTTTTTTGATTGCCCGCATCCTCTTGAGAAGCTCTTTTTCCTTTTTCGGGGTATATGCCTCTGTTGCAATGGAAAATTCTATCCTGTCTGCCTCTTTTGCAAGGCCTAATGAGCGGCTTGCAGCCTTGCCCTTTAACAGGGGAAGGAGAGATGAGATTTTTTTCCTTGAGCTGTGAACAATTGGGTTTTTCTGCTTGAGTTTTTCGATTATTTTCTGCCTTTTTTCTATTGACTGGTCAAGCCTTTGCTCTTTTTCAGTCCTTTTCCTTGCAGGAAGTGGTTTTTTGCTGTTTGCAGCAGGAAGAAGGATTGTTTTTTCTTTTTTCTCTGGCGCAAGCTCCACAAGCTCCTTTAGGCCTTTTGGCATGTCTGAAGCCATCTGTCCGCTGCCTTGCTTTTTTCTGCCTTCCAATCCAATTGCCTCTTTGTTATTTTTTGTGTTTTATCGTATGGAAACCTTTAAATATATGCCTTCCGCAACTCTTCTCAGAGGAAATGCCCGTCTTTTGTTTCTGTCTCTGACAGAAAACTGGTCGCCTTGCCAGCGCGTGGTGCGCTGGCCTACTTCTCCTCACCTTAATTTTTAAAGTCAGGAAATGGGCAACAGACTGTGCAGTTCCACTCAATCCATATTTTTATTACTCATATCAAGGTTTATTACCCTTAGCAAGAGGCCTTATGCTGTTTATTAGCGACCATTCGCGTATCTGCTCAAAAACAATCAACGCAACAAGCGCAATAAGCCTTATTGTCCTGTCCTGGCTGTCAAGAAGCAAAAATATGCAAAATGCCATTGGCAGCAAAAGCAAAAGCCTGGCACCCATTGCAGTTGAGACCTTCAAAAAATCCCTCAGAACATTCTTACTGCCATTTCTATCATCCTGTTGGAAAAGCCCCATTCATTGTCATACCATGAGAGTGTTTTTGCTGCTTTTCCTATCGTTTTTGTGGAAAGGCCATCAACTATCGAGCTTGCTGGGTTGTGCACTATGTCTGATGAGACTATTGGCTCTTCTGTGTATTCGAGTATTCGCTTCATTGGCCCTGATGCTTCTGTTTTGAATGCTGCATTTATTTCGTCTTTTGTCGCTGTTTTTGAAAGATTGCAGACCAGGTCATTTGCAGAGCCAACAGGTATTGGCACCCTAAGGGCAATTCCATCCAGCTTTCCCTTGAGCTTTGGTATTACTTCTCCAATTGCCTTTGCAGCCCCTGTAGAGGTTGGGATTATGCTCACTGCGCCTGCCCTTGCGCGCCTGAAGTCCTTGTGGTTTGCATCAAGTATGTTCTGGTCATTTGTATATGCATGGCAGGTGGTCATAAACCCGTTTTCAATGCCAAATTTGTCATCAAGCACTTTTGCGACCGGAGCAAGGCAGTTTGTTGTGCAAGAGCCTATTGACACTATGCTGTGCTTTTTCTTGTTATAATCCCTTTCATTTACCCCAAGGACCACTGTTGCGTCAATCCCCTCGCCTTTTCCTGGGGCTGATATAAGGACTTTTTTTGCGCCAGCCTTAAGGTGCTTTTCAGCTCCTTCGCGTGTTCTGAATGCGCCTGTGCACTCAAGCACAAGGTCTACTTCCATTTTCTCCCAGGGCAGGTTCTCAGGATTTCTGTCTGCCACTATTGGGATTTCATAGCTGCCAAATGTGAATTTTCCTGGCTCGCCTTTTACTTTTCCTTTGAATATGCCCTGGGTTGAGTCATACTTGAATAAGTGGGCTGTGAGCTTTGGGTCATGTGTGTCATTTATTGCCACTATGTCGAATTTTTTGCCCACTGCCCCTGCTTCAAATGCTGCCTGCACAACCAGCTTTCCTATTCTTCCAAATCCATTGACTGCCACTTTCATATTAACACCCCAAGCAAAGATAGCATTGATTACTGGAGAATAATTAATTAATGGTTGCCTGC
>CAZOMB010000018.1:0-22420 GCA_964581105.1 Microcaldota archaeon | reverse complement strand
AATGCAGGAATGATCCTTGTTTTTGCATTGAATACAAAGAAGCCAGCTGATGACATTGCAGGCAGGCTCACAGAGCAAATTAAGCCATACCAAACCGACCAGGAAATCATATCAAAGGACGATGAAACAAAACCCCATTTCTTTAAGGACAAGACAACGATTAACCTTGAACAGCTGATGGAAAACATAAGAAACATCAGGGCACGTGAGGATTTCAAACCCCCAGTGCTAGGTCAGCAGCTTAGCGATGACATCCCACAGCGCAATATTGATGTTGACTATAATGTACTTGAAAGCAAGAAAATCCCAACAGGAAAAGATGCGGCACTAGATATTGCCAAAGGCCCAGACAATAAAACAGCAAGCAACACTGAAGACATTGCAATCTCAGTCCATGTTCCATTATACCATGCACACCATTACAAGCCAATAGGCAATACAGGTAGGGCAGCAGAGCTCATACAACTCATGCTAAAAGGCGAATTGACTGAGCAAGATGCAAAGAACAATGCAGAAGTTGAAATAATAAGGAGCATAATCAGCCTTGGAGCATCCTTTTCAGAGCTTGCTTCCCGCTATGGATATGGGGATGCCAGTGAAAAATCACTTGTCGAATTCCTCAAAAGCAACAATGGCAGGCACTTTTGGTCAGGGCTTGTGCAATCAGCAGAAGATGGCACATTTGTCATTGTAACTAGTGCAACTTGTGAGGACCTGGACAACCCGCAAGACGCAATAGACCAGCTTGAAAAAGTATCAGTCGGCCGCTCAGGGCTCACAATTCTGTTTTTGAATACACTTGCAACGCAGACAAACGAGGAAATTAAAAACGAGCCTGACTTTGAGCACAAGTTTTTGAAGGAAATAGACGAAACTTCAATTTCTGTTGTGCCGGCAGTAGTCCTTTTGGTTGACCCAGACAACACAGACGAGTTGATTGAGAGAGCTATCGAATGCTATAAGCAAAGCGGAGACAGGACACCTGAGCAGATCGATTTTGTCAATCAAAAGCTTACAGAATTCTACTCTTCTGAAACAATTGCGCAAAACCAGCACAGATTCATCTCAAAAATAAAAACACTGTCAGATCAAGGCTCAAGTGAGGCGCAGAAAATCTGGAAGCAATGGGATGGAAAATATGTAAGCCAAGATAAGAATGGCATTTACTCTTTCAACCCAAACAAAATCAGCAAAATAAACACTCAAATAAGCTTCAATGCAAGAACCAAGCAGGCAGAGCAGACATTTGAAAAAGCTCTTTACGTCTGCGCCACATCATATCCATTAGGAGGAAAGTTTTCTGATGCACGTTTCTCAGCATACAGCATAATCAGCAATGTTTCACTTAACCTTAACATAGAAAAAATAGAGCCAGTTGAGAAAAACAAGACAAAAATAACAGTTTCCGTACAAAAACAGTTTAAGAAAAAAGATGGATCTTTTGAAAACAAGCAGTTCATAGGGGCTCTTGAAAACTACTTGGTTGACTCTAATGGCAATCTTATCGAGGGAACCATAGAAAAACGAGAGGACAAGACTAAGGGTAAGACATTCATTGACATTGTTTACAAGGGCTTGTCACCAGGCCAGGAATACAACTTTGTAGCAAATGCATTTGACGAAATAAACTCAGGCTGGGTAAAGGGGCAAGTGCAGGAAAAAGTCCAGTACTATGGAGTTCCATATGCAAAAGGAGAAGAATTGACAATAAGGAAAGGAAGCGCAGCATATAATGACGCAAGGATAAGGGTTTTTGGCACTATTTATGACTCTCCTGACATGAAAAATGAGATAAACAAAGTTCCTCTTGATCTTTTTGTTGCCTTTGCGGGCCGTGACGCCTCTGGGAACATAGTGAGCTTCCTAACTCCCGGCACAAAAAAAGAGGATGGCATCAAGGTCAAGCAAAACACAGCCATATACAAATTCCATGATATAGAGGTAGGAATTGACAGGGACCTTGTGATTGGTAACAAGGTATACAAAAAAGCCCAGCTTGAAAAATGGGCAAAAGAAGGAAAAGTGGCTCTTCTTGTTGAGGATGCAGATTCAAAGAGGTGGATCCTGTTTGACGGAAGGGATGCACAGCGCCCACGTGAAAAGAAGAAAGAGGTGTATGACCAAACCACCTCTGGCTCTGAAAATTTCCTTGTTTCAAAAACAAAAGGCAAAAACTACAGAGTCGGTTCTGTTCTTTCGCTGAACAAAAAGGACAATACAATGCGTGACCGCTCCAAATTGGAAGAGAACATAATCCACAACCTTGGAATGCCAAACTATATGGTAATTTCTGAAAAAGAGATAAAGAAAGGGTATTGGAAAGGCTACACTCCAGAAGACCTTGCAAAAATGCACATAACACACTATATTGTTAGAGACAAGGTTTACTCACTTGATGGGAGATTGGTCGGTGATCTTAAGAGCATTGCCGAAATTGCTGAGACTCCTGCAGATGAATGGACAGATGAAACTGCATCAAACCAG
Source organism: Microcaldota archaeon (assembly GCA_964581105.1). Classification (GTDB taxonomy): domain Archaea; phylum Micrarchaeota; class Micrarchaeia; order Anstonellales; family Anstonellaceae; genus UBA10161. The sequence goes on along the minus strand of CAZOMB010000018.1, from coordinate 19,936 downwards.
AGAAGAAGAGCTTTGCTGAATTATCCTGGTCTCTTCTATTACTTTAGTAAAGAAGAGCAGGACGAGAGGAGGGAAAAAGATGACAAGGAGTTTGAATCAAGGCTGCCTCTCTATGTATCTGAAGAAATAGATGAAGTTGATATAGTTGCCATGACAAGAGAGGTGGGTGGCAGGTTTAATGCCAAGCCAAGCGACCTTGGAATCAGAAAATAGGTGATATAATGGTGTTTTTGTTTCAAATTTCCCATGTTTCGCTTCCAGTTGAGGGACAAATAGTTGCAGTTCTGGACAAGGCTTACAAGGAAATATCAAAAGGAAACATGAAGAATGTGCACAAATACCGGATCCAAATCGAGAATATGATCTCAAAAGCAGGCAAGCAAGACCAAATGCGTCTGCAATACATGGTTGAACTTGTCAAGAACAAGAAAAATTCCCAGAAACTTCGCAAAACAGCTGCATTTTTCGCAGGTATTTTCAGAAATACGGTCGGGTTATTAGAGACAAATCAAAGAGCCTTTTGGAAGGAATATCTTGGGGCTAAGGACAAGACAATCATTGACATGGCAATAAAAGGAAGTGAATTTGCGACAAAAGACTTTGAAAAATCAACAATAAAACAAGGCCTTAAGCCAGGTGTTTACTATCTTTCGACAAATGACCAGGTGTTTGTCAAGAAAATTGGCGAGGCAGGAGGTCAAGTTGAAAAAGTAGGGGAAAATCTCTACCAAGTAAAGGTGAATGATGACGATGACAACGCCCTTGCAAGGGGCAAGTTCAACATAAGTTTTGTTCCGCCAACATATGTTCTTGACTATCAGGCATTTGTTGGCACAGTCATCAATATACCATCGATAATCTTCCCAACGTATTTGCTTCCATTTACAAAAGGTTTTGTAGATGCGATGAAAGAGGCTATTGGCAAAATACATGGGGCGAGCGTGAATCCAGAAACTTACGAAGTAACTCTCCCAGAAACCGTCGGCGGAGAAGAGTTAAAGAATTATCTGGCAGTCATTAATGATAAAGTTGGAGCATGGTGTATTTCTGCAAAATCAGAAATTGTGAAAGGTTTAGTAGACGGTGAGGCTAGTTTTGAGTCATTTAAAAATGCAATGCAGTCAGCGAAATTCAAAGAGGCGTTTAAGTATATCACAAGGCAAACAGAGGAAGGTAAAGCTCTATATGAGGCATTGGGCAAAGGCGAGTTCAAGGATATTTCAACTGCGATTTCTCCTGCCCAGCTTTCAGACCTTGCTGCATTTTGTCTAAGGGAGCAGGTTTACACTTCATTTTTGCTTTCAAAGAGCAATACAATGGTAAACAGGCTCTTTTTGTCACTTGACAATGCAACATACTTTATTCTCAGCAGCGATTCATTGACAGACTTAATCAATACCACAGGTGTAAATGTAGCGTTATTGTCAGACATAAAACTAATAAGGAGCAAAAATATTGACCTAAAGGCAAGTGCTTTTGGGAAGGCGGGCATATTTTTCCAGAAATCTTCTGGTAAAGAGAAAAAAGACTACACAAGCAAGCAGGTTTCAGTAGGTGGCAATGTCCAACTTGACTTCAAGCTTAGCAGAGAACCAGAATCATTCTTGCGAGATTTAGCATTTGATGTGTCAGGAGTTTATCTATGGCAATATACTGGCAGCGATACGTTCAAGCTTGGAAAAGTCGATGCAGGCGCAACCCTGGTATCAAGCATAGGATCAATAAGCCTGAATGCAGCCCTTATTGACAACAAGTTCAAATATTATGTAGGGGCAAACGCATTCCTTGGGCCAAATGTGAGTGTTGGTGCAGGTTTTTACAATTATGGTAAAATCAATGGCATTGATGTCAATTTTGGTTTTAACCTATGATAAGGTGCTAAGTTGAGCAGACCAACAAAAACAGTTGCAGTTTTTCTGTTTGTACTAGTTCTATCAAGCCTGGTTTCAGCTGACCTCATTATGCGCAATTTTAGCTATACTTATGCAGGTGCATATCCATCCTGGGTATATACTGACATCAGGATAAACCCTGAAATATCTGCTACAAAAACAGTCTATTGCACTGATGAGCAAATTCCCCTTACTGTTACAGTGCCCCAGGCAAACTGGGCTACTGACATATATGATGCAGCTCTTGGAAGCCAGTGCAACAATCCAGGATGTCTTTTCCAATATTCAACTGTTCTTACTAACCAACAGCTTAACTGGAGAACAGAATCACAGATGAACCAGCTATATGCGCGCACTCCTCCTTATTTCAGCAGTGTTTCAGGTTTCAATAGTTACATTCCTGGAGTCACAAATCTGGTAAGCACCCAAAAGGCGCACTATATCAATCCTTTGACTGGTGGTTTATTCACACAGAACGCAAACACATATTTCAAGTCAGATATTGGTGTCTATTGCAGGGGAAGAATAATTCTGGTTTCAAACATTGGACAGTTCAATAACCTTGAGTTGGTTCCAAATTATGCTGGAGGAAGCATCCCAGCACATACTATAAGCATATCTCAGCAGACTTCAAATGCAGAATTCAAAAGCAAGGTTGAGCTTACATCATGCATTTCAAGCGGCAGGGCGTATAACAACAACCCCTCTCCTCCACCTGGTTATTCGTGTCCATCACCAAACTCAGATTATGTTCTTCTCTATAAAAACACACAGTTTCCAGCAGGTTTTTTGAGTGGTCCAATTAATCTCCAAGTAAAGCCCCGCTTTACATGTGCTAACTTGCCTGTTTCAGACAAGACTGTAAGCAACCAAACACCACCTGCAGGAGGCACCGTAAACTATGGCTTTAAGCTGCAGAACAACAGGAACATGGAAATCCAAGTCACCAATATTGTAATGTCACAATCAAGCACTCAACAAGGCTTCACCGGATTCTCAGTTTCGCCCATTCCCTCTCCAGCAATACCAATAAACCAATTGCAGGCATTCACAGGGTCAGTAACAGTTCCTCCACCGCCAGCATCAGGGCAAAAAACCTTGAAAGTTGACATTTACTATAAGCCAACTTCCCCTGATTGCGAACAAAACCAGCCAACATGCCCAATGGTTGAGACATTTATTGTGAACATTGACGTTCAGCCCCTTGACAAGCCAGATTACATTCCAATCCTTTCAGCTTCTTCAGCAACAGCAGGCCAGCAATTTACTGCAACTGCAATAACCAAAAACCAGAATGTGGGCACAAGCACTGCTTCAAAGACAAGGGTGCGCTTTAATGGCGGCACGCCAGTATTCTTCAATGTTCCAGGGCTTGCCCAAAATGCGCAACAGGTTGATACACAGGTTTTCACCTGCCCAACAACTCCTGGAAACTATTCTCTTGAGCAATGGGTAGATTATGAAAACACAATAGATGAGGGAGCAACAGGCGGCGAAACAAACAACTACAAAAGCATATTAGTAAACTGCCAGGCACCAAGCCTTGAGCCAGATTATATACCAGTAATAACAGTTCCAAGCAATATTTACCATACTGAGACATTCACATATTCAGTGAAAACACAGAACATTGGCGGAGGGGATGCGCAAAGCCCATCAGTGACACGGGCAAGATTCCCGTCAATACATGCAAGCCCGCAGACAAAAGGCTTTCTTGTGCAGGCTCTTAATGGGGGAACATCGCAAACAGACTCATCAACTTTTGTTTGTGAAGTGTTAGGGTCAAACGCACTAAATGCAACTGCTGATGACACAGGAGTAATTGCTGAGTCAAATGAAAATAACAACTTTGTATCAGAGCCAATGACATGTTATGCAATTCCTGACTCATGCACGTTACAGTTTTTGAACCATGGAACGGTATTCAATTCAAGTGACACTGCACAAGTACAAGGAACATGCTTTGCAGGCTCATCAGAAACAATCTGCCCTGCATTTTCATGGGCACAGACAGCGCAAGGGGGCAGCATGAGCCCAACAACTACTCCAAGGGCAAATCCTTTGAGCACTCTTACCCTTGCAAATGCACCAACCCCACAGCTTAATGAGCAAGTAACTGCAACCTCAAATGACCCAACAGTGCCTGGCTTAACTTGCAGTGTTTCATTCAATGTCACTGGCGAAGGGCCAGGGCCAGGAGAGCTTGCAATTGACTGTGGCTTTAGAAACCATGGCCCTTCATTTTACCCAGGTGAGAGTGCAACAACAGAAGCAAACTGCACATGGCAAAATGGAAGTACTATGTGCCCTGCCCTGATATGGACAACAAATGTCATACAAGGAAGCCTGAACCCAGAGCAAACTGCACAAGGCCCAAGCCCAAGGACAAGCCTGTTTTCTATTGCACAAACAGCCCCAGTGCCCCAATATGGCAAAAATGTCACTATTGCATGCGCAGACCCATTAGTATGCACTGCATTTTGCGAGGCAGAGCTTGATGTTGTGCCAGAGCCAGACAGGCTTGACTGCTATTTGATAAACCACAGCAACAGGTTTACTCCTGGCGACTGGTCATGGGTACAAGGAAACTGTACAAATACTGTGCTAGGAATGCCAACAGCATGCCCTGAGCTTGAATGGTATACAAGGGATGACCTAATTATAGGCTCTGATTTTGAGCCAAACCCAACTTTGCAGCAATTCAGCCCGCTTACGAACTTTTCTATTGAGGAAACTGCGCCAACACCCCAATCAGGCTTGATTGATGCAACAAGCAATGCCTCTATTGTCCCAGGGTTAGTTTGCGAGGCAGCAATAAGTATTCTGGTTGATGATGAGTTTGGGCCTGACTATAAAATGGTAAAAGTAACTCCTTCATCATTCATTGTAAATATAGGGGAAACAGTTGACTTGGAGGTAGTGATTTCAAACATTGGGAACATGGATGCAGAAAACTATACAACAACAAGGCTCACTGGAGTTGACTGCACACTTCAGGAAAAGCAGTTGCGGCCATTAGTACAGACTGAGGTTTATACTCAGACAGGCTTTTCATGCACTTGCACAACGCCAGGCATACACACAGTTTATGCTTCTGCAAACGTATACAAAACTCAGTATGAGACAAATTACAGCAATAATGACGGCTCAACAGTCTTTTTCTGTGGCATAGTCAGCCAGCTTACTTGCCCTGATTTTGTCTAATTAACATACCGGGCACACGAAATACCACAAATCTTTAATAAAATTGCCCTAAAATACCAATATTATGCCAATATTTGATTTGCCCTTTATGAAAAAGCCCAAACCAGATGGGGATGATTCTGATGAGGGCAAAGAACCACCAGAGACAAATGAGGATGATGAGCTTCGCCTAAGCCTTTACAAGCTCATTATTGACAGGTACAGGGACAAAATAGAGGAATATGAGACTAGGACAGTTGTAGACCTAAAAGGCATGATACAGCCTCACAATGAGAAAATAAAGGAAATATTAGACTCAATAAAAGAGGATTTTCACCCCTATGTTTATGATGAGCACTTTTTGCAGGCTTCAAAAACATGCTACTCATATGTCAGCTCATTCAAAACCCTGTCAATGCCAGTCTCATTCTGGCTTGACTTTTCTGATATGCAAAAGCTTAGGGCAGGCGATGAGATTGACAAGTCAATAATGCTTTGCAGCCTTTTGCGCTCATTAGGCTCGGAAAATGCAAAAGTATTTGTCACAGACACCAAAAAATCATATGTATTGTTCCAGTTTGCAGGAAAAAGCTATGTTGCTGGCCACTCGCAAAAAGAGCTTTCTGAAAAGGAAACAGGGGAGGCAGCTCTTGAGGCATTAAATGGCAAAATACTCTATTCTTTCAATGACAAGGAGTATGAGGACTTTCAGGAAGGCGAATAGCTGAAAGGGTTAAAAGCACTTGCCCCAAAATTAGTCAACTTCACCTATAAAGTGAGATTATGGCAGCAAAACTAAACAAATTCGAGCTTGCGAGGATAATTGGGGCAAGGGCATTGCAGCTCTCTTATGGCGCGCCTCCTCTTCTTGAGGTAAAGCAAGGGCAAAACTCAATAGAAGTTGCAAAAGCTGAGCTTGACGCAGGAATAATCCCCCTGGTTGTGCTCAGGTAAAATCAGAATTCTGACAGTTTCTTTTGCTTTGTTTTTGCTACTGTAGACCATTTTGTCCTTATATATGGCTTTATTGCAGGGTAGTCCTTTCTTTTTGCAATAAACTTTTGGGTTATTGGGTCAGAAGTATAGCCAGAGTTAAAGTCAAATCCAACTTCTTTTTTTATCCTCTCAATTTCCCTGTCCCTTGTCACTTTTGCTATTATTGAAGCTGCCCCAACTATCAAGTGCAAATCATCTGCCTTGTTCTTGCTGATTATTCTTGCTTTTGTTTTCAGGTACTTTTGCACCCTTTTTGTGAATTTTGCAGGCACATTGTCAGGCGAGTCAATGTAAGCAGTTGCCCCTTTCAAATGCAAATGGTCAATTGCATAAGCAGCTTTCATTGCCTCAATTTCATTAAGGTTGTATTTTTCCATTTTCTGGCTTATCTCTTCAGCAGTTATTTTCACAGTAATATATTTGCACATCCTTGCAACCTTTGGGAAAAGCCTTTCCCTTTGGCGCACTGTGAGCTTTTTTGAGTCTTTTACCCCCAATTCCTTGAGCTTGTACTCATCAAGGGGGTTGATTGCAGCAGCGCACATTACCATTGGCCCTATGATGCAGCCCCTTCCAGCCTCATCAATGCCTATTATCATCTTCTCACTCCACTTCTATGTCCTTCACAACCACAGAATCAGATTTGCTGCAATCATGTATTTCAATGCTTGCCTGCTTGAATCTTTTGTGAAGCTCGCTTGCAATAGCTGCTTTTGAAACAGTGACCTTTTTCCCTACTTCAAGGCGTATTTTCAGCACTTTTCTGTTGCCAGCAGCCTGGCTGACTGCAAACAACACCTCATTAACAACATTAGAGTCTGGCATGCATGGATTTTCCAATCAATCCTTTAAAACCCAGTCAGCCTTGTCTGTGAAAGCACCTCGCTCTTCTTCCTGTAGACATTTACAGGAACAGCAAGCTTTTTTGCAAGGTGAGCCAATGCCTCATCCATTGTCTGGAGCTTTTCAGGCTGGTTTGCAAATGCATGCCTTACATTTTCCCTTACTTCCCATACTCCTACAGAAACAGTATAGCTTGTGCCTATTTCCCTGAAAACTATTGCTCTGGCTTGTCGTTTCATCCTGTAAAGCTCCTCGCAAACAGCAAACCTTGCAGCATAATAGCCCCCTCCCTGGCTTTTGGCATAGTCAGCTCTTCCCTCAAACCCCTCATGCTCTATTGATACATTTATCCTTCCGTCATAAACCCACTCTTCCCAAGGGGCAAAAGAGTAAACCGCATCTCTTGCCCTTTTCTGCTCAAGCTCTTTTGTGACCAATGCCTCAAACTGCTCATATTCCCAGTTGCCAGGAAGCAAAAGAACCTCAAAATGGTTGTCAAGATAAGTATTTGAAAAAATAAGGGGCTGGTCAACCTGCCTGCAATAGCGTATTGATTCCATAAGGTGCTTTGCTGCAATGTCATCAGTTGCAGTAATTGCCCATTTTGTTGGCACAAGCTTTTTGCTTTGCTTTTTCCCAAGTATGCCAGAGCACAAGAGCTTTGAAAGGTAATGAACATCAAAGCCAGAAAGCAGCAGCTCCTGCAAGGCTTCAGAAGCAAGCACATTTTCATTGTAAAACTCATCAACCTTTTTTGGCACTGCCGGGTTTTCAGCAAGCCTTAATTTTTCAATGGGCGCCGAGGCTCCGACAGGGGAGGTGACCCTGTCAGTTTTAAGGCCAAATGAAGGCTTTTTTGAAAACCTTGTTTCAATATCAACAGGCCTTATGCTCATTACAGCAGCTTGCGCATCTTCAAGCATTCTTGTCTTTTGCTTTACATTTGCTTTTTTCATTCCCCTGACAACAGAGGCCCTTAATTCTATTATCTCCTCAGCACTCATGCCATACATTGAGTTTGGGTCGTCTTTAGTGTCTTTCATGCAGACAAGAGGGCCCCAATAAACATTTGGGTAAAAGCTGTGGCCAACCATAAGGTTAGGCGGGGTTGGGCCAAACATGTCCTGCTTTAGCATGCCTTTCATTCTTTTTTGTGCCTCAAGAGCAGTATTGTGCGGGCAAAATACCCGTCCTGCCTTTTTGCACCTGTCACATAGCTTTTGCATGAGCGAAATTTAACCCAGTTCTTTTATAAGCAATTTGCAACCTATGTGCCGGTATGAAACAGCTTTCACTTGTTGGAATAGGAATAGGGGATGAAAAAGGAATTTCCCTTGAAGGGTTAGAAGAGTTAAAGTCCTGCAAAAAAATATTTGCAGAAGAGTACACTAATTTGCTTCCCAAAGGCACAATTAAAAGGCTGGAAAGCCTGGTTGGGAAAAAAATAGAAGTGCTGGGAAGAAAAGAGGTAGAAGAAGAAAAAAGAATACTAGCTTCAGCCTCAAAGCAAAAAACAGCCCTTATTGTGTCTGGAGACCCAATGATTGCAACTACCCATGTTTCACTTGTGCTATCAGCAAAAAAGCTGGGGATAAAGGTAAAGTTAATACACGCGGCGTCAATTATTTCTGCAGCAATAAGCGAGTCAGGCTTGCAGGCATACAAATTCGGCAAAATGGTAACTTTGGCTTATTGGAGGAAAAACTACAAGCCAATGGCAGCCTATGAGGTAATTGCACAAAACCTCTCAAGAGGGCTTCATACCCTCCTATTGCTTGACATAGATGAAAAATTAGGGCCAATGAAACCCAATGAGGCAGCAAAGCTTCTTTTGGAAATGGAAAAAGTTGGGAAGAAAAATGTGTTCTCTCCAAAAACTAAGATCCTGGTACTATCTTCTCTTGGTCGCTCTTCGTGCGGACAAACTTATCAGTCTCTTGGTGAATTGACTTCAAAGAGCCATCCAGGTGTCCCTTCTGTTCTTTTAATTCTGGGTAAACGTCACTTTCTCGAGGAAGATATGGTAAGAACTCTTTCCTGAAATTTTTTGGATCAAGTTTTACTGGCGAATACTTTCCACCCAGTATTTCAGCCACCTTCTGTTTTCTATCAAAATCAGGGAGAATTCCTTTTGTAAGCTCTTTGTCATAGAGCCGGGCCATTTCTTCTGATAGTCTTTCTCCCTGTTTCATATTTCCAATATTTTCAACCTCTGCCCTTACAATTGTTTTTCTTTCGGAAAGCTGTTCAGGCATCATACTTTCCATTATTCCAATTGACTGCAGAGTGTAGTCATTATCCAAAACAGAGTCACGTACTATGCGTTTTGCTGTTTCCTCATCAGTTATGAAAGGAAGCTCAACAAGGAATGCCCGCTCTTCCCAGTAAATGTTCACAACCGGACTTCCTGATTTTGCTTGTTGATTGATTACCCTTGTATTGTAGCCTCTTGGCTCGCACCAAGTATAGCCCTTAAATAGCTTCCTAAGGTCATACATTGTTACGGTCTTTAGATAGTCAACCATTTTCTCAAGTCCAACATCTTTAGCATATTTCTCAATTCCATACAATAGAAGTTCTGACATCAGCCAAGAAGTCTTGGCTGCCCTTTTTACTTGCATGCCTGTTTTCCACAGGATTTTTATAAGGTCTTTTCCTTCTGGCTCAGAAATCTTTACAAAAGTGTCAACTTGCTTGTCTGTTGCTGTTGGCCTGTGCTTATTTGCTTCCACAAGGTAATGTGAATATTTTTCATTCCCCCTTGTCATGCGTTTCACTTCATCGCTTACCCATTTGCTAGTGTTTTGTTCAATGTCATCATACACCTCTTGTTCTGTTCTTGCTTTTCTCCACACACTGCCTGCTTTTATCCAGTAAGTTATCTTTCCTTCTAAAAAGTCTTCTGGCATGTCATGTAATCCTCCTGCAGAAGTAGCGGGGGGCCCCTCCCCAATCTCTGCCAGCGTTGACATTGTACGGAGTGCATGGCTTTTTTCCACGTGCTTTTGGCCATCTCTCAACATGTCTTCTGGATAGCATTTGTCAATCTTCTCAAAGGTCCACTCTAGCCTCATAAACTCCCTAACTAGGGACTTTTTCGCCTTTCTCATCTTTTCAAGGTCTTCAGGTCGGTACTCAAATTTTCTTCTGATAAACTTTTTCAGAGAATTTGGATAGTAATTAGCAAGCATCATCTCAACATATTTATGCATTTTCTCAGGAATTGCCCTGGTCATCCTTCCCTCAGGTAGGTATATTGGTTCTCTTTCGCACTTTTTGATAAGAGTGCTCATATCAAGCGCCCGAAGTTCTTGGTTTACACATTACCTCTATTTTTTACACATTATGCCTGTGTCCCTTAATAATAGTTTCTACTGCACGCAGGCTCCCTTATTGGCAAGCAGAATTTCATGGCACGCAAAAGAAGTTTGAGAGCCAATGCCAGTACAAACCTTTTCCTTATCGTTCTTTCTGCAAAGCACAAGCACAGCGCCACCTTCTCCGCCTCCACCTGTAAGCTTTGCTCCATATGCTCCTAAAGAAAGGGCGGCAGAAACAGCCTTTTCAATGCCTTCACTTGACATCCCCCTGTTTTTCAGCAAAGCATGGTTTTCATTCATCACACTTCCTAGCGCTTTTGCGTCAGCACTTTTGATTGCTTTGTTTAGTTTTTCCCAAACTGGTGCATATTCTTTTGTTATTTGCTCTCTTTTTTCCTTTGCTGCGCTTTGAGGCTTGCCAACAATATCAAACTCTTGGGCAAACTTTTCAACCATTTTTCCTGTGCTATCTTTTTTCCCTTCAAAAGTATCTATAAGGAGGAGAACTGTTTGTTTAGGAAGGCAAAATCCTGTCTTTTTGCCAATAAACCCTGGAGGGTCAAAGCTTCTTGTGAAAACAAGGGGGGCTCCCAGGCAAACAGTTTTTGCGTCAATTCCGCTTGCTTTTCCCTTGTGAGCAACCATGTCTCCTGCTTGTGCGGCTTCAAATAATTCTTCTGCTGATGGCTGCTTTCCCAATAAATGGAAAAGCCCTGCAGCAAAAGCAGCACAAAGGGAAGCGCTTGTGCCAGCGCCCTTAAGTTTCCAGCCAGGCTTAAAGCTTGCAGTGCAGGAAATTATTTTGCCTCCAATTTTTTTTGCAACCTCTGAAAAGCACCTCAGCTCCTCAGAGCCTGAAAACTCCCCTGTTTCAGGGATTTTTCCATTGCCAAGTGAAGACTTTAGCAAAATGCCATGCTCTGCTTCTGAAAACTCCACCAAGCTTCTTGGCTCAATTGCCACTGACAGGGCAGGCGAGCCATAAACAACATAGTGCTCGCCAAACAATATCGCCTTTCCTGGGGCAGATGCTGTGAATTTCATGGTCTAAATGCAGTGGCTCAGGTATTTAATGTTTGGTTCCATCTTTCTTCCTATGGATGACACTCTATTGATTGTTGGGGCTTCATGCATTGCCCTGATTGTAATTGTTTTTCTTATGTGGCGCTCTGCAACTGGAAAAGACTGGAAAGGCCTTACACAAAAGGAAAAAAGGCGTTGGAGATTGGATGAGGAAAAAAGGACAGAAAAAAAAGGCAAAACTAGCTCCTAAGCCAGGCATCAAGTCAAGGCTTGAGGCAATATATCAAAAGTTTCCCAAGCTCCCTTATCTTGACAAGCCAACATCATCTATCCTGCTAATGACAATATTGCTTTACTTTATTTTCACTGCCTATGTATTCCTGTCAACCCCTCCAGTTGAGCTAACAAATACTCTTTTAGAAGACCCAATTAACAAGAACACCGCGCTTATGCTGCTTGCTGATGAAAAGTATTCCTATCTTTTTACAAGCCCAGGAAGCAGCCAGCAGGTTGATTACCATGTCAGCAAGCAACCTTATTGCAATGGGCTTGTTGTTCTTGAAACCTCTTTGCAGCAGCCAAGGGAGCTTTGCCTGTCAAACAGCGGCAATTTGCAGGATGAGGGTTTTCCAATGTTAAACTCAACATTTGGAAACAAGTCAATTCTGCTTTTTTCCCCGTGGATGCTTGCAGTGTCAGATGATTTTTCCTGGGGCTACAAAACAACTGTAAGCGCAGGCGAAGTAGAAATGAGCCTTCCAGTGACCCTTGGGTGCTCTGGGAAAAAGGAGCTTGCAGGAAGGCAGGCATATGAAATAAAAATAAGTGCTCAGGACGGCGCTTTCTCAACCTTTTATATTGATAATGAAAAAAGAATCCTGCTTTTTGCAGACATTGGAAACATCTCTGCAAAGCTTATTGAGGCGCCCTTTGAAGTTAATTGGGAAAATTAGTTCTTTTTCCTGTCCAAGCAGGCTTTTGCAAATGCCAAAAATAAGGGGGCTGGCTTTTCAAGCCTGCTTTTCAGCTCTGGGTGCGCCTGTGTTCCTATGCCAAAGCCATCAGGCCACTCAATTATCTCAACAATATTTCCATCAGGGGTAGTGCCAGAAATCACAAGGCCGGATGAAACAAGCTTTTCAACATAATCATTGTTCACTTCATACCTGTGCCTGTGCCTTTCAGAAATCTTTTCAGTTCCATATGCCTTATGCGCAATTGTCCCTTTTTTCACTTTGCAATCCCATGCCCCAAGCCTCATTGTTGCCCCCTTGTCCTTTATTTTCATCTGCTCAGGAAGAAAATCTATTACTGGGTATTTGGTTTTTTGGTCTATTTCAGAGGAATTTGCCCCAGTAAAGCCGCACCTGTTTCTTGCCCACTCAACAACAGCCATCTGCATTCCATAGCAAAGCCCTAAAAATGGCATTTTTTTCTCCCTTGCATGCTTTATGCAGGCGATTTTCCCTTCAGTGCCCCTTGTGCCAAACCCACCTGGCACAATGATTCCGTCACAGCCTGACAAAAGCCTTTCAGGGGTTGACTTTCCTGCCTCAATTTCAGAGGTTTCAGCCCATTTTACTCTTACGCCTGCAGAATGATAGGCTCCAGAATGGACCAGTGCCTCCTTTATGCTGACATATGCATCCTTTACTGCAGTGTACTTGCCAGTTATTGCAACTGTTATGCTCTTTTTTGGTTTTCTTATTCTTTCAACAAGCGAATTCCATTTTTTCATTCCCCTGTCCTTTTCCTCAATACCAAGCTCAGACAAAACTATTTCTGTCATCTTCTGGCTATCCAATACTCTGGGAAGCTCATAAATAGTGTCAAGCTTTGGGTCATCCAGCACATTTTGCATTGGCACATTGCAAAACATTGAGATTTTTTCCTTTGCTTCCCTTGAAAGAGGCTCATCCTGCCTGCACAGTATCAGCTTTGGCTGTATTCCCATTGAAAGTATCAGCTTGTTTGCATGCTGTGTTGGCTTTGTTTTCTGCTCGCCTTTTGACAGGCTGGGAACAAATGTAAGCTGTATGAAAAGCACCTTTTCCTCATTTGCAAGCTGCCTCATTGCCTCAAGAAAGTAGCTGTTCTCAAGATCGCCAACAGTGCCGCCAACCTCTATGATTACAATGTCAGAGTCTTGTTCCTCACCTGTTTTTTTCACCCAGTCCTTTATCTCATCAGTCAAATGCGGGACAATCTGCACATCCCTTCCCAAAAAGCCACCCTTTCTTTCCTTTTCAATTATGCTCCTGAACAGCTTTCCCCCTGTTATGCTGTTCTTGCCATTAAGGCTCTTGTTCAAAAACCGCTCATAAGTGCCAAAGTCCATGTCGCACTCAGTGCCGTCATCAAGAACAAATACCTCACCATGCCTGTAAGGGTTCATTGTGCCGCAGTCAACATTCAAGTAGCCGTCAAACTTTATTGGGGAAACATTTAATCCCCTGCTTTGGAGAAGCTTTCCAATGGAAGAAGTGATTATCCCCTTGCCAAGCCCTGACATCAGAGAGCCTAATACCACAATATACCTTCTTGATTTGAGACGCATGCTATACTTTGAATGAACAGGTATTTATACTTAATTTTTCGTGCGACAAACCATTCCCTTCTTAATTCCTTCCCCTATCAACTAATCAACAAACAAACAGACTTGGCTTGTTTTGTGTGACAGCTCCGGGCATGTTTGCCTTTGGGGCTGGTTCCCCAGGGGGATATCAAATGCCAAGGAGGATGAAGACATGGGATTTACTAAGATGGGCATAAGCCCAAACATACTAAAAGCACTTGTTGGAATGGGCTTTTCAAAGCCAACTCCAATACAGGAAAAGGCAATACCGCTTTTGCTTCAAGGGGAAGACCTGATAGGCCAGGCACAGACAGGCACAGGAAAAACAGCCGCATTTGGCATATGCATACTTGAAAGGGTGTTTTCAATTGAGCACCAAAAGCCAGGAAAAGTCCGCGCCCTTGTGCTGACCCCTACAAGGGAATTAGCAGTGCAGGTAACTGGGGAAATACAAAAAATAGCAAGGCACCACCATGCAAAGGTTCTTGCAGTATATGGGGGCCAGAACATTGAAAGGCAGCTAAAGCCGCTTGCCTCTGGGGTTGACATAGTTGTTGGCACCCCTGGAAGGCTGCTTGACCATATTGAAAGAGGCACACTAAAGCTGGAAAACGTGGAAACAGTTGTTCTTGATGAGGCAGACAGGATGCTGGACATGGGCTTTATTGAGGACATTGAAAAAATACTGAGAAAAACCCCCAAAGAGAGGCAGACTTTGCTCTTTTCAGCGACAATGCCAAAAGAAATACTTGAGCTTTCCAAAAAATATATGAATGCTCCGCAGAAGGCGCTTGTAAGCCAGGACTCTTTGTCTGCAAAAAATATCAGGCAATTTTATATTGAAGTATCAAAGTTTGACAGACTAAATGCTCTGCTGGTTCTCCTAAAAGAGCAGCAGCCAGATTTGGCTCTGATATTTGTCAGGACAAAAAGAGGTGCAGACAGGATAAATGAAATACTTTCTGACAGGGGCTTTAACTCGCTTGCTTTGCATGGCGACATGTCTCAGAACAAGAGGGACAGGGCAATGAGGGCTTTCAGGGAAAAAAAGACCAACATGCTTGTTGCAACAGATTTGGCAAGCAGGGGCTTGGATGTCACTGGGATTTCCCATGTAATAAACTTTGACATGACAGATGACCCATACACATACTTGCACAGGATAGGAAGGACTGGGAGGATGGGAAAGCGAGGCATGGCAATAAGCTTTGTTTTCTTTGACCAGGCAAACCTTATTGGAATAATTGAAAAAGTCACTGACAGCAAAATGGAGCAGATGAAAATCACAGTAACAAAAGAAAAGCTTCCAAAAAGGGTTCGCTTCTCAAGCCCGCAGCAAGGACGGGGCCACATGCACAGGGGAGGCCAGCAAAGAGGCTATGGGCGTGGAAAGGGCTCACAGGGCCAAGCAAGAGGCCAAAGGCATTCAAGAGACTCACGCGACACAAGAGGCAGGTACTCGGACAGGAGAAAAAGGCAGCACAGGTCTTACCGCTCAAGAGGACACCAGTACTTTGGCAGAAGGAATTAGGTTTTAAACTCTCACAATAAAATTTCAAAGCATGAGAAATATTTCTGCGCTCGCAGTTCTTTTCACTCTTTTGGCAGTTTCAGTTGCCCATGCCCAGGAAAGCGAACCTCCACCAGTTCCCTCTGGGGAAGGGATAGTATTTGGCCATGCAGTATTTGCAAATGGCTCTTCTGTTTCCAATGCTGCGCTTGTAATACTTGCAAGCTCTAAGTCTTCTGACACCTTATACCGGCTTATAACAGACTCAAGCGGAGGCTTTATCCTTTCCCTTGACAATGGAAAATATGAAATAGATTCTCTTCTTGACTATTACACAACTTCTGGAATCGATTTTGCCTCAACAGCATCTGTTAATTTGCCTTCAGACGGAAATCTTACCTTGATTTTCCATCCAGCAGGGAGCTTAACAGGGAAAGTGTCAGAATCAGGCTCTCCTTTGCCAGATGCTTCTGTAAGCATAACCTGCCTTTCAAGCCCTTTTGATTACCAAAGGATAAACCGCGCAGAGCAGGTGAAAGCAGGCCAGGCAGGGGACTTTTTGTTTTCAGCCCTGCCGGTTGGCACATGCATAGTCTCATCAGCAACTGATTCATTGGCAGGCTCGCTTGAAGTCCAGATTTTGCATGGCAAGACAATATCAGCAGAGGTTTTGCTTGAGCAAAAGGCAACCTCAATCGGCGTTTTGCCTGTTTTGCTTGCAATCATAGTTGTCATTATAATCTCTATTTATTTTGTTTCCAGGAAAAAGAAAAACGAGCTGCCTGATGCCATACCTCCCGTTCCCCAACAGCCGGTCTCAAAGCCAAAAGCCCAGCAAAGAAAACCCAAAGAAAAACAGGCAGGTCTTGCACAAAGGCTCGCAGACCCAAAAGTAAAGGCAGTTATGTCAACCCTGACTGACAGGGAAAAGGAAATTGTGCGCTTTTTATTCAAAAGCAATGGACGGGCAAAGCGCTCAACAATACAGAACAAGCTGCTAATACCAAAAACAAGCCTATTGCGCAACCTCCGCTCACTTGAAAGGAAGAAAATAGTCAAGTTGATTCCTTTTGGAAGGAACATTGTGGCACAAGTTGAAGACTGGCTCTGCAAATAGCAATAAAAAATACGAAGGCAATCCTTATGCGAGTTGAAGATATGAAAATATTGATCAGGGAAGCAAAACAACTGGTCGCCATACTCCTTCTCCTTTCAATTGCATCTGCAGACTACTCTGACGTTCTTCTCATCTCAAACAACAACTCATCAGTCTCAATACAGATAGCAGAATACTTTGTGCAGCAGAGGAACATAACCCATTGGATAAACGTGAGCCTGCCAAATAACACTGAGGGGGTAAAATTTGGGGTGATAAACGACTCTCTTTTGCAGCCTGCAAAAACATACCTTAATTCCTCAAATGGCACTGGCATAAACTACATTGTCCTCACAAAAGGCATCCAGCTGTGGACAAATGAAACAGAATCATTTGTCTCGCTGGACAAGAATGCCTCATCAGTTGACACAGAGTTGGCTCTGGTGAATACTGCCTATGAATCATCCATAGGCCAGGACAACAGGATATCAAACCCATATTACACCTCAACGAGCAGCTTCTCAAAGTCAACCTATGGGGTTTACCTTGTCACAAGGCTGGACGGCTACAATTATACTGACGTAAAGGCAATGATTGACGGCGCTGCAAGCATAAGCAAAGCAGACCGGAACTCTGGCCTGCATATAATGACCGGATTTCATGGCTACTGGGTCTACCAATTTGGCCTAGCAAACCAGACACTGACATCAGCAGGCTTAAATGTCCTGTACAATTCCTCAACTAGTGCACAATACCCTGCAAACCAAAGCAATGTTTCTTACTTTGACACATTTGGCTGCTACAATTTCGGGGGCTGCGATGGGTCTTACATGGGCAATCCAAACTATACATGGAAAAATGGCTCATTTGCCTCAGCAAGATATTCCTTTTCTGCAAAGACCACAACTTATCCGCATTCATCGTATTCTCAGATAGCTGATTATATACATGAGGGAGCAACAGGCGGCGTTGGCTATGCAGTTGAGCCATGGTCAAGCGGAGTTGCTGACCCGCAGTACATTGCCACAAATTATGTTGGGGGAAAGAACTTTGCAGAAATGCTCTGGAGTTCCATTCCCCACCTTTCTTGGGGCGCAGTAGTATTTGGCGACCCAAAAGCAGTCTATCCATCAGCAAATGTCAGCATTTTGCCTTCCAATGCAACAGTAGACAACGACCTTCAGTGCAATGTAACTCTTACCAATGACATACACTCTGTTCTGAACCTGACATACCAGTGGTACTTTAACAATGCAAGCCAGCCCGGCCTTTCAGGCAATGCAACAAATGTGCCAGTAGGTGCAAGCACAAACATTGCAAACCTGTCTTCAGCAAACCTTTCTGTCGGGCGTTGGAAGTGCTCTGTTGATGTGTATGTGCTTGGGGGCTATTCATCAAGCCATAACTCATCAGAATCAAACGTTTCAATGAGCACAAACCTTTCCTCATGCCAGAGCCTAAACTATTCAAACCAAGTGTATTATCTCACCCAGTCAATTTCAGCAAATGGCTCAACATGCATTAACATAACAGCAGAAAATGTCACTTTAGACTGCGCTGGCTACACAATAACAGGAAACAACACAACAGCAACATATGGAATATACTCAAACCAGAACAATACAACAATAACAAACTGCAACATATCAAACTTCAAAAATGGCATATACTTTTACCCAGTGAACAATGGCACCATATCAAACACAAATGCAAGCACAACCCATGCAAACGCAGAGGCTATTGTAATCCTGGAGAGCAACTCAAATACATTGTCAAATATTAATGCAACCTCAGTCTCTGGAGCAGCATTGTACCTGGAGGCTCTTAACTCTCTCACAATGGAAAACACAACTGCAACATCAACAACAAGCTATGCTATTTACTTGGCAACTGGCATCTATAACAGCACTGTCTCAAACATCACAGCAACCTCAACTTCAGGCCAGGCATTTTACTTTGAGTCAGGCCAGTCAAATGAGCTTTCAAACATCACAGCAACATCAACTTCAGACATAGGCTTTTATGCCGAGTCAAGCGATTTTAACAACTTTACTGACATTTTTGCAACCTCTATTTCAAACAAGGCAATTTCCATGGATACTTGCCCTTCAAACAGGTTTTCAGGAATAACAGCAGAGTCAAACTCAAGCACAGCAATATTCCTATCTTCAAGCTCTTTGAACAATCTTTCAAATATCACTGCAACCGCAAACGCAAGCCATGGGTTGTATCTTAATTCAAGTTCAAACAACACCCTGACAAATGTAACAGCATCAGGGGCAACCACAGACTATGCAGGAGTCTATCTTTTGGCAAGCTCTGACAATAATTTCATTAACATAACAGCAACAGGGACATCTGAAGCCTTGGGCATTTCTTTGGAGTCAACAAGCTCGCATAATACCTTTGACAACATAACAGCAACTTCAGATACTGCGGTTGCTTTCATGCTTTCAGAAAGCCCCTACAACTCCCTTTCCAATGTTGTTGCAACCTCTACAAATAACAGTGCCCTTCGCCTGCAAACAAGCCAACACAGCACCATAACAAACTCAACAGCAACCTCAAACTCAAGTTCTGGCATCTATCTTGAGTCAGGCTCAAACAACACCACAATTGCAGATTCAACAACAACCTCTACTTCAAATTATGGAATCAACATTGAGTCAAGCTCAAACAATACCCTTACAAATGTCACAGGCAGTTCAACCTCACAAGTGGGCATGTACTTGACTCAAAGCTCATACAATGCAATAGAAAATTCAACAGGCAACTCAAGCACAAATGTTGGTATGTATATCTCTGGCTCAAACTACAACAGCATAACAAACTGCACAGCAATCTCAAATACCAGCCTTGGCATTTACCTGGGATCAAGCAACTACACAATAATCAGAAACTCTACGGCTACTTCTAATACCAACCGCGCTATCTTTATGTCAAGCGGAGCAAGCCACAATAACATTACAAACAGCACAATCAATTCAACTGCAAATGTTTCGCTTGTTCTTGGCTCTGCAACCAACTATAATACAATCCTTGAAAACAACATTTCAGGTGTTGGGTGGGTAAATAACTCAAATTCAACAAACTCATTCAACAATTCCTCACTGGGCAACATATACTATTTGGCAAACAGAACCCCTAGCTGGCACATATTTGACATCAGGGACACTGATTCTGACAATTGGGCTGATGCAGGAAGCGACTGGCCATTTAACAACACCACAATAACAGGAAATTGGACAGGCTTAGGGGGAGACTATCACCCCTATACAATTGCAAAAGCATATGGCAATGGCTCAAATATATCAACAACAGGTGTTGGCACCCTAACAGTGTCAATTGCAAACAACACAACAATAAATGGAGGATGGTTTGCAGGAAACCAGTCAGTAAACATCTCCTCAGGAAACAATACTTTGGTATACTTTTACTTTAATTTCTCAAACTCAAGCATTAACTTCTCTAAACTAAACATAACTAACGGCACAAGCA
>CAZOMB010000017.1:0-22427 GCA_964581105.1 Microcaldota archaeon | reverse complement strand
CAAGGATATACCAGAACAGGATGAAAAGCTATGTCTCAAGAATCTCAGAAATAGAGGAGGTAATGGCAGTTCATGAGGCAAAAGAGCAGATAAAAAAGGCAGAAGGCTTTTTCGGGCTGTTCAGAAAGCCGCCTCAGTAAAGCCCTTTTGCAGCAGCAGCAAGCTCCTCAGCCAAATCCTCTGAGGAAAAGCTATGCTTGTATTTGTGATGGCAGCGCTCTCCTGCTTTTTTGTTTATCAGAGAGGCAGTATAGGCTGCTTTCATTGGATTGTCGCACCTTGAGAACAAGGCGGCACAAAGGCCTGCCAAAACATCTCCTGTGCCGCCTTTTGTCATCCCAGCATTTCCTCCCTTTATCTTCACAAGCTTTCCCTGAGAGGAAACAATATCCTGCCTTCCCTTGAGAAGTATGGTGCAGTTGTGCTTTTTTGACATTTTTTTGGCATTTTTTTCATTTGCAGCAATTCCAAACGCTGACTTGAATTCTCCAATATGCGGCGTGAGAATAACTTTCTTGTGCAAAAGTTTCAAAGGGAGTACACGGAGAGCCGCAGCGTCTATTATGCATTTCTTTTTGCTTTTCAGCACCCTTTCCACTGCCTTTCTTGTTTTATTACTCACATCCATGCCATTTCCAATAAGTATGCAGTCAGAGTGATTTAGCGCGAAGCTGAATTTGTTTTTTGGCACTGCAATTATGTTGGCGCTTGCACCTTTCATTTTCATCATAAGACGGTTATTCTCCTTTAAAGAGGCAAAATAAACCAAATCGCAGAAGCGAACAGCCCCTTTTGCAGCCAAAACAGGGGCGCCATGGTATGTCTTGCTCCCTCCTATTATGAGCACTACGCCGTTTTGCCCCTTATGGCTTGTGCTTTTGGGCATTGGCAGGCACAGGTAAAGGCTGTCCATACCCTGATTTCAAAAACTACATTCAAAAACCTTTTTGTCCATATGCTTATATGGGAAACCTCATCATCTCTGATTACAGGAAAAAGGAGTATTGCGGAGTATTGGGAATAAGCTCAAGCCAGCCAGTGGCGCATGACATATACCTTGCTTTGATGAACCTGCAGCACAGGGGCCAGGACTCTGCAGGAGCAGCAACAGTCAATTCAAAAGGCATAACACTTGTGCGGGGTCTTGGCCTGGTATCAGATGTCCTTGATGACCATGCTCAAAGAAAGCTGCAAGGCAATACTGGGATAGGCCATGTGCGCTACCCAACAGTCGGCGCAGGGGGCTTTGCAGATGCACAGCCTTTTACAGGGTATGCAAAAGGCAAAAAATTCGCTCTTGCCCATAACGGGAACATTGCAAATTATGGGAAAATAAAAAAACAGATAAAAGAATCAGGAACCCCTGTGCACTCATGCTGCGATGCAGAAATTATGCTTCTTTGCTTTTTAGAGGCTTACAGGAAAAAACAGGACTTTTTCCATGCAGCAAAAGAGCACATGCAAAAGCTTGATGGCGGCTACTCAGTTGTCATAGTTACAGATTCAGGCCAGCTGATAGCATTCAGGGACCCGCAGGCAATAAGGCCACTTTGCTGGGGGCAGGACAAGGAAAAGACAGTATTTGCATCTGAAAGCGTTGCACTTGACATAATTGGCTGCAAATTGCAAGGGGACGTAAAGCCTGGCGAAGTATTTGTTGTTGACAAAGGCAAAGTAAAAAGGAAAATAGTGGCAAGGAAAAAAGCTCCACAACACTGCATGTTTGAATATGTTTATTTCTCAAGGCCAGACTCAAAGCTTGATGCCAAATGGGTTTATGAGGTCCGCTATCAGCTTGGAAAGCTCCTTGCAAAATCCTGGCCAGCAAAAGCAGATGTGGTTGTGCCTGTGCCAGACACTGCAAGAAGCGCAGCAGCAGGCTATTCAAAGCAAAGTGGCATCCCTGTTGCAGAAGGGTTGATAAAAAACAGGTATATTGCCAGAACATTTATCATGCCATCTCAGCAAAAGAGGGAAAAGGCAGTAAGGCTCAAGCTCAATGCAATAAGGCATGTTGTCAAAGGGAAAAGAGTTGTGCTTATTGATGATTCCATAGTGCGTGGAACCACTTCAGGGCCAATAGTAAAGCTTATCCGCGATGCTGGGGCAAAAAAGGTTCACTTGAGGATTACCTGCCCTCCAATAACAGGGCCATGCTTTTATGGGATTGACATACCAACCTACTCAGAGCTTATTGCCTCCCAAAAAACAATTGAGCAGATAAGGGAAAAAACAGGGGCAGACACACTAGCCTACCAGTCAATTGATGACCTTGTAAAGGCAATTGGAATGAAAAAGAAAAATCTTTGCTTAGGCTGCCTGAATGGAGATTACCCAACAGAATTTGGGGAAAAAATAGCAAACCTGATGAAAAAGTCTGGGGCAAAAAAAGAAGTCAGGATATGGGAGGAGGAGAGGCAATGAAAGAAAAGCCAAAGCCAGTCAAAAGGCTGCAACGCTTGCTCACATTTGGCAATATATGGCTGTTCTCAATGTCCTTGATGAAAAGCAAGAAAGTATATGCATATGCCCTTCCTGAGAAAATTGAGAAGAAATTCGGCTTCAAGCCCTCAAAGCTCATGACATATTTTGTGCTTTACAAGCTTGAGGCAGAAAAGCTCATTTCCTCTGCATTTGAGGGAAGGAGAAAATACTACAAGCTCACCAAAAAGGGAAAAGCATGCTTAAGGGAAGGAAAAAGCATCCTGAAAAGCATGTCAAAAAAGTTGTAGTGGTCAAATGAAAAAGTCTCTTTTGATTACCGGCGTTCCTGGCACAGGAAAAAGCACTGTTGCAAGGCTTTTTGCAAAAAAAACAGGCGCAGCCCTGATTGACATAAACAAACTGGTAAATGTTCTTGGGCTTTACAGCAGCATTGATGAAACAGACTCCTCAAAAGTTGTAACACTTCCCAAGCTTGAAAAAGAGCTTATTCTTGCAATAAAGGCAGAAAAAAGAAAGGTAATTGTTGAGGGGCATTTGGGATGTGAAATGAAATTGCCAGTCTCAAAAGTGATAGTGCTCCGCTGCGAGCCTCGCACCCTTAGGAAAAGGATGGCAAAAAGAAATTACTCTCCTGAGAAAATATCAAAAAACGCTCTTTCTGAGGCACTTGACTATTGCACTGTGCTTTCAGAGAAAAACTATGGCAAAAGAAAAGTATGGGAAATTGACACAACAAAAAAAACTGCTGCAAAAGTTTTTCTTCAGGCAAAAAAAATATTCCTTGGAAAGCAGAAAAAGGGAAAGGAAGTTTCCTGGCCAGATGCATTGATGAAAGAAGCCATCTCAGGGAAAAAGATACGAAAGCTTATTTAGTAGTTATGGCAAACTCTTAATATGGCAATAAGAGTTGCCCTTGTGGGATGCGGCAACTGCGCAAAGAGTCTAGTTGAAGGAACTGCATTCTATTCTAGGGGGGAGCGTAATGAGGAGACTGGACTAATGCATCCAATGATAGGAAAATACTCACCATCAGACATAACTATTTGTTGCTGCTTTTGACATTGACAAGCGAAAGGTGGGCAAAAAACTCAAACAGGCATTGAATTCTGAGCCTAACAAGACAGTGAAAATAGCGGAAATGCTTGATTACAATGTGGTTGTCCAAAGGGGCCCTACTCTTGACAGTGTAGTTGAAGAAGCGCGCAAATATTTCATCCATGAAAGCGACGAGGCGGCAGTGGATGTAGAAAAAACCCTCAAGGAATCAGGAGCAGAAATAGTCATTAATTATCTCCCAACTGGAAGCGACAAGGCAACCTATGCCTATGCAGAGGCGTCCCTCAAGGCAGGTTGCAGCTTTATCAACTGTATGCCAACCCCAATTGCAAAAGACACAAAAATGAGGGAAAGTTTCGAAAAAGCAGGTGTTGTTCTTATGGGAGATGATATCAAGAGCCAATGCGGAGCAACAATTGCCAACCGCTTTCTTCTTACATTGTTCAAAATGAGGGGAATAAAAGTTGCTAAATCAGACCAAGTGAATTACGGAGGAAATGCAGACCACTTTAACTTGCATTACAGACCGCAGGCAAAAGAAGAGTCAAAACAGGCGGCTCTTAACAGTGTTCTAGGCAAAAATGACAGCAAGCCAACTGCAAAAATGATTTATACTGAGAAAAATTATGACCACAAGCAGGCTAAAATCAAAATAAAAGGAGAGATGTTTGGTCGCATCCCTGTTTCACTAGGCCTGACTCTTGAGGATGAGGACAGCCCAAACAGCGGAGGAGTTGTCATGGATGCAATAAGGGCAACAAGGCTTCTAGTAGATAGGAAAAAGCCCAAGGAAGCCAAAATGCTCTGTTCCTTTTTGATGAAATTCCCACCGCAGCAGCTTACAGATTCAGAAGCTCTTGCAAAATTCAATGAGGTTATCGGTTAGGAAAATGCTCTAAAGGCCTGCAAAGTCAGATTCCTTTTTTCCCCTTGGAAATACTTTGCCGTTTTTTGCCTGTACTGGCAATGAGTATTCCTCTGAAATTCTCATGAGCTCTGAAATGTCAAGGAACCTGTCAAGAGTAAGGTATGGGACTTTGCCAAAAGCAGTATTGTGCCTCACTAGCTTGAAAGTAAGCTTTTGGAACATTCCTGCCCTCTTTGCCCTAATGTCCATTTCCCCTTTTTCAAGTGCCTCTTTTCTCTTTTCCTCGCTCATAAATAGCCCCTTGGCAAAATATACACAACAAATACTGGCCTTCCTATTGAGTCCCTTTCAGCCTCTACAACAACATTTTCCCCTTTTCTTTCATACATTTCCTTTATCTTGAATGCAGCACTCTTGTACTTTGTTATGTAAACTGCCTTTTTGCCAAACAGTTTCTTCTTTTTTTTCTTTTTTGGGGGAAGTGCCATAACGCAAATTCTCAGCTCAAATTAAAAAACAGTTAGTAGCCCCAATCGGATTTGAACCGATGTCTCAAGGTCTCTCCAGTTTTTGGTGAAGCTTTTTAGGCATCCCAAAAAAGGTTCTGCCAGAGCCTTGTATCCCTAGTCTCCCTGTTGCCTTTGCAAGAGGGATTTGACCACTGGACGATGGGGCTACCGTCGAAGTCTATGCTGCAACATCTTTAAAAAGCAGCAATCTGAATTGTTGTCATGGCAGGCCAAGAAGCAGCAATAGGCGCTTTGGGAATCCTTATACTTGTCGGGGTATTTGGAAGGCTTTTTTTGAAAAAGACAGGGTTTTCCGATGTATTTTTGCTGCTTTTGCTTGGCGCAGCAGCAGGCGCTTTTCTTGATGAGGCCACAGTTGAGGGGATGCGCCACCTTTTGCTGCCATTAGGCGCAGTTGCCCTTCTTATGATAATCCTTGATGAAGGGCTGAGGCTTTCATTTGACAGCTTAAGA
The DNA here is from genome assembly GCA_964581105.1 of Microcaldota archaeon. GTDB lineage: Archaea > Micrarchaeota > Micrarchaeia > Anstonellales > Anstonellaceae > UBA10161. The sequence continues at coordinate 17,075 of CAZOMB010000017.1, read as the reverse complement.
AGGCAGGCGCACAAAGTTCTTTTATTCGGGTTTTTCTCATTTTTCCTTTCACTTGGCTTTGTTTTCTGCCTTGCCTATTTTGTATTTGGGATGGATGCAGTCCTCTCGCTTCTTGTTGGAGCGATTTTTGCAAGCGTTGCGCCAGAGCTTCTCTCAGGGTTTCTTTCTGGGCTTGGTGCAACTGAAAGGATTAAATCAATAGGCGAGCTTGAGGCAATTTTCTCAGATGCAATGTCAGTAATGCTCACTTTGCTTATTGCATCGGCATTTTTGGCAAACCAGGCAATTTCAGCAGAGTTCCTCCCTGTCCAGATAGGCTTTGTGCTGCTTTTATCACTTGCATTTGGCTCAATATTTGCAGTTCTTTGGAAAGCTGTTTTTTCAAAGCTCTCAAAGGAAAGCGACCATTTGCTGGTAATAGCCCTTGGGGCTGTCCTTTATGCTGTTGCAGGCTCTTTGGGCGCAAACAGCGTTATTGCAGTTTTCTCGTTTGCCTTCTTTGTTGGAAATTCATCAAAAAGCTCAGCAGCAGAGCTTCAAAAGTTCCAGTCAGAGGTCAGCTTCTTCTTGCGAACTTTCTTTTTCGTTTATTTGGGGGCATTGCTGTTCCATTCACCAAAGCCAGTTGAAGTTGGGATTTTTGCCCTGGCAATTGCCCTTGTCTTGGGGGTTGCAAGGCTCTTCTCATCAAGGATAATAAGAATCATTGAGCCAGAGGCAAAGCGCGACATGCTATTGCCATTTGTTTCCTGCAGGGGGCTTACTGCAGCTGTTCTTGCTGTTGTTGTTTATGAAGAGCTGACAGCAGCAGGCATAGCAATGCCAATTGACCTTCCTCTGCTTGCCCTGTTTGTGGTATTTTTCACAAACCTGACTTCTGCATGGCTTGTGCTGAAAAAGGGGTGGAAAAAAGAAAAACAGCGCCCCAATGAATGGGGCGAAGTGCCTGTTTAAAGTATTTTGTCAAACTCTTTCCTTCTCTTTTTTGCAACGTCTGCAACTGCGCCTTTCATGCCAAGGCCGATTGCAATTGCTGCTCCAAGCCCTACTCCAAATGCAAGGGCTCCAAGCACAACAAGGAATGACCAGACAAGCAATGACGGGTCAGCAGCAGGAAGCAAGAGAGGCATTGCAATCACAAGTGCATTGTATGCAATGAACAGGTATACCACAATTGCAACTGTGTTTGCAAAGGGTATTTTCTTGCTGGTTTTCATCCTGTCTGTGATATAATGGCCTGCCATCAGCCCTACAATCATGATTACAACCCCCTGTACAAGGGAAGGCAGGTAGCTTGTTGCCTGCGCTGAGAGCAAGTACAGCATTGGCACACTCACAACATCTGCTGCAATGCCAAGGAATGCGATTATCACATAAAGCTCAAGCAATGCAACTGCAATGTTTGTGAATGAAAAGCCCAAGAATGCGTCATGCACCCCATGCAGCTTGAGGAAGCCCTCCATCTTTACCCTTTCAAAGAAGTGCCTGAGTATTTTTCCTAATATGCTTGCCACAAATACGCCGACAAACATTATTATTACCAAAATAGCGAAAGCAAATACTCCTTCTAGCAGATTGCCTACAAAGCCTGTTGCATTTGTCTGCAACTCGGCAATTATGTTTTCATAAGCCATTACAAATCACCAAAAGCACATACATTTCGTATATATTTAAAGGTATCCCTAGTACAAATGAATTAATGGGCTCGTAGTCGAAGAACCTTTTTCCGCCTTTGGCGCAAAAAGCTCGTCCTTTCTGCTAACGCAGAAAGACGCACCATTCCGCTTCGCGGAATGTTTGTCGCCAAAAACTGGAAACTGGTTCGGCAATGGTTAAGACGTCGCTCTTACACAGCGAAGATTTGGAGTTCGATTCTCCACGGGCCCATTACTTTGCTTTTTGCGGCACTGCAGGAAGCTCAAATTCCTTTTTATCAACAGAATATTCCAACTCTTCCAAATACTCAATATGCATTGCCCCTCCCTGTGCCCTGTACTCGTCATATGCCAAAATGCCAGTGTCTGTAAAGCACAATTTCCTTTTTTCAAGTATTGCATGGGGAACAAGAAAGCATTTTCCAATGGTTTGCCAGATTTTGACAGCTTCAATCTCTTGTGCTGCAGGAAGCGGGGGGAAAGGAGAAAGCAGTGAAAACTCCTGCTCTGAAAGTATAAGGCCAACCTTGTAGCATTCTGGCTTTTGCCCAATTCTTGAGCATGAGTATGCTGATGAGTTGATGAAAAACAGTGAAAACTCCCCAATGTCAACCCGCAGGTTTTCCTTTGCCCTAAAAACGGTTTTTGTTCCCTGCTGCCCATTCTCTGTTACTATATAGTGCGCAGTATATGAAATGTTGCTTTTTGGCAAAAGCACTGGTTCTTCTTGCTCTGTTTCTTGCCCCTCTTCTTTGTAATAAGGGCAACCAAACAAGAGCAGGAGCATGGCTAAAAGCGCAAGTATTTTTCCCACAAGCTAGTTTATTTGGCTGGTTTTATTAGCCTTTCAGGCAAATATTGGAGCATGTACCTGAAAGTTCATTCAACCCCAAAAGGCACAGTTGTTGCGCTTTGCGACAAAGAGCTTTTGGGAAAAGTTTTCTCACAAGGCAGTGCAAAGCTTGACCTTGAAAAGCATGCAGGCTTTTACAGGGGCGGGCTTGTCAATGAAAAGCAGGCAGTAAAGCTCCTTGCAGAATCAGAAAATGCAAATATAGTTGGGGAAAAATCAATTGAAGCAGCAAAAAAGGCAGGTTTTGACATTTCTTCAGCAAGGCTTGTTGGGGGAATTGCGCACCTTCAGGCATACAGGCTGTAAGCTTTGTTGCGCCTGAAACCATCCAAATATAAGGCTTTCAGTCCATCTTCTTGTGGGAGGCTTTTATGAAGCAGATAACCATAATAGTAAATGACAAAGTAGGGGTTTTGGCAGACATTTCCTATATACTGGGAAAGGCAAGGATGAACATTGAGTCGCTTACTGCAGAGGTCCATGACAACAAGGGGATTGTCAGGCTTGTTGTAAAGGACGAGAAAAGGGCAACAAAAATGCTTGAGTCAAACGGCTATAATATCCTGTCAAGCGAAATGGTAATTGTAAAAGTAAAAGACGGGCCTGGCGAGCTTTCAAAAGTGTCAAAAATGCTTGGCAGGGCAGGCATAAACATTGAGAATCTTTACCTGGTTTCAAAGACAAAGAACCATACAATAAATGCAATGAAGGTAGACAAGGTAAAAAAGGCAAGAAGGCTGCTCTCAGACTTTATTGTAAAGCCAAAGTAATTGTAGGTGGTTTGCATGAAGCAAATAACCCTGATTGCAAAAGACGAGGTAGGAGTTTTAGCAGACATTTCATATATACTGGGAAAGGCGAGGATAAACATCGAGTCAATCTCAGTTGCCTCGCTTGAGGGAAAGGCAATAATCACAATGTTTGTAAAGGACGGGAAAAGGGCAAAAAAGCTTCTCAAGAGCAATAATTACAAGGTGCTTGAGTCAGAGGCATTTGTTCTCAAGCTCAAGGACGAGCCAGGCCAGCTTTCAAACATCTCAAGGATGCTCAGCAAGAAGGGGGTAAGCATTGCCAACCTCTATGTTATTGCAAGGGAAAAAGGCTCAACCATAATGTCAATAAAAGTCGACAAGCCAAAAGCAGCGAAAAAAGTGCTTGCCCCATACCTTGACATAGAAGACTAGAGTTCAATTTCAAGCACAGTCCCCTTTACTCTTGCCTTGTGCTTTGCAAGTTCCTTGTTGATATCCTCATCACTTTTCTTTGCCTTTTTCATTTGCCTTACAAGGGAAAGAATCCCCTCTATTTTGCCATAATTTGAGTAAACAACCTTCCCTGCTTTTGCAGCTTTTTGCTTTTCCTCTGCAATTCTTGAGAGGGCATTTTTCTGGCTTTCAAGCCTTATTTTGAGCTTTTTCAATGTCCTCTTTTCCTGCTTTTGCTGGTCTGTCTCATGAGTTTGGCCAGAGTAATAAAAGTCAGCTGCCTCGCAAAAAGAGCCAAACTCCTTTCCTTTAGTTGATGCGTCAGAAGAAAAAGACATTGGCTCCCCTTTTTCATTTTCCTGTACAGAGAATCTTTTTTTTGCAGGCTTTTTTATTTTAAACCCTGTTGGCTTTGGAAAGCAGTATTTTTTCCCTTTGCTTATTTGCCTGCCCCCTGCAGCATCATCAAGCAGGCAGCAGAGTATTGCCCCTTTTTCATCTGCAAGGATTATGTTTCCCCTCCTGAAGGCCTCAAAAATAAGCAACTGGCTTTGGGCAGCCTCAATTTGCACTACCCTGTCAGTATCATGCTGGCTTATTCTTTTCACTGGCTTTGAGCACAATTTTTTCCTCAGGAAAGCAACAAACCCGTCTGGGGATTTTGTTGCCTGCAAAGCCTGGCGGGTAAGGTGAAGCCTTATCCCTGGCTCAAACAAAAGCTCAGAATCCCCTATTTTGAATAGATACAGCCCTTCAGGGGTTTTCCTTATCTTGGCAATCCTTTTTCCTTCAAGCCCTTTAAGCTCTTCAATCACCAAAGCAATGTCTGAGCCTGACATTTTCTGCATGCATGTTTGCTGTCAAATGCATTTATTTATGTTTCCCTGCGTATATGGGATGAGGGGTAATATGCCTAAGGTAAAAGACGCATCATTAGAAAAAGACGGAGTTGCAGAGCTTGAGTGGGCAAGGAGAAACATGCCAGTGCTTCGTGAAATAAGAAAAAGGTTTGAAAAGGAAAAGCCGCTTTCAGGGGTTACAATAAGCGTTGCCCTTCATTTGGAGAAAAAGACAGGCATATTGCTTGAGACTTTAAAGGCAGGAGGCGCAAAAGTATATGCCTCGTCCTGCAACCCAATGACAACAGATGACTGTGTTGCTGCTGCTCTTGCCAAAAAGATTGAGGTATTTGCATGGGCAGGCCAAACTGATGAAGAGTATTACTCATGCCTTAATGCTGTGCTGGACGGAAAGCCGGACATAGTAATTGATGATGGCTGTGACCTCATAAATTTGCTTCACGCAAAAAGAAAGCAAGAGCTTCCTAAAGTAAAAGGCGCATGCGAGGAAACAACAACAGGCATAACAAGGTTGCATGCAATGCACAAGGCAGGGAAGCTCAAATTCCCTGTATTTGCTGTTAACAATGCTTACTCCAAATTCCTTCTTGACAACCAAATAGGCACAGCACAGTCTACTCTTGATGCAATTGCAAGGGCAACAAACAACCTTGTGGCAGGAAAAACAGTAGTAATAGCGGGATATGGCTGGTGCGGCAGGGGAATTGCCTCAAGGATGAAGGGAATGGGGGCAAATGTAATAATTGTTGAAATAGCAGGAACATTGGGTGACCATGAGTCTGGGATGCACCGTGGCCTGTCTGCGCTTTATGAGGGCTACAGGGTGATGAGCATGCCCAAAGCAGCTAAGGAAGGAGACATATTTATCACTGCAACAGGCAACAAAGATGTAATTACCAAAGAGCACTTTTCACTTATGAAAAACGGGGCAATCCTGTGCAACTCTGGCCACTTTAATATTGAGATAAACGAGCCAGAGCTGCGAGGCATGAGCGAAAAAGTTGAAGAGCTGAAAGACAATGTTGTTGGCTATTCACTTAAAGGGGGAAAAACCCTGTACTTGCTTTCAGAAGGAAGGCTTGTGAATTTGGCTCGGCCGTCAGGGCAGGGCCATCCAATTGAGATAATGGACGGCTCATTTGCATTGCAGGCCCTTTGCTGCGAGCAACTTGCAAAAGAAAAGAAAATGCCTCCCGGAGTACACGATGTGCCTGTGAAAATAGATGACGAGGTTGCAACCCTTTTGCTAAAATCAAGAGGAGTGGAACTTGAAAAGCCTACAGACGAGCAGAAAAAGTATGCTGAAAGCTTTGATGAAGGGACCTGAACGCGTCCGTAAAAAGCCCATCCGTAACCTATTTTAATCTATTCCATTTTAACCCTAACTTACTCTAATGATATACTATGTTGGGAGTGGTGAAATGAAAATAAGCGAACTTAAGGCAGGAACAGGCAATGTAAACATATCCGGCGACCTTGTAAGCATTGAGGAGCCCAGGGATGTCATAACAAAGTTTGGCAAGAAAACCCGCGTGGCTTCAGCAACCCTGAAAGATGACTCTGGAGAAATAGTCCTCTCATTGTGGGGGGAAGACGCAGACAAGTTTGCACAGAGCGACAAGGTGCAGATTGAAAATGGCTGGGTTTCTGAGTACAAGGGAAACCTGCAGGTTTCAGCAGGAAAATTCGGGAAGATAAGCAAAGTTTAAAGGGGCTTTTGCAAAAGGCAAGGCGCATATGCTAAAATTTATGAGGTGGTTTAAATGACAAAAAACTTAGAAGGGCAGCAAATTCTGGTGCTTCCAGAAGGCTCTAACAGGATACTTGGCAGGGATGCACAGCGGACAAACATTGCAGTTGCCTATGCAGTTGCAAATATTGTAAGAAGCACCCTTGGCCCAAAAGGAATGGACAAGATGCTTGTGTCAGAGCTTGGCGACATAGTGATAACAAACGACGGGGCAACAATACTTGGTGAGATGAATGTTGAGCACCCTGCAGCAAAAATAATGGTTGAAATAGCAAAGACACAGGACAAGGAGGTTGGCGACGGAACAACAACATCAGTAATGATTGCAGGCACTCTTTTGAAAAAGGCAGGCGACTTGCTTGACCAGAACATACATGCCTCAACAATAGTGAATGGCTATGACCTGGCTGCAAAAAAGTGCAACCAAATACTTGAGAAAAACTCAAGCAGGCTAACTTTATCAGACAAGGCAACCCTTGAAAGGATAGCATCAATTGCAATGGGCTCAAAGTCAATTGGCGTTGGCTCAAGCAAGGACGCATTGGCAAAGTTTGTTGTGTCAGCAGTAACTCAGGTTGCAGAGAAAAGCGCTGAAGGGTATGATGTGGACAATGAACTTATCAAAATAGAGAAAAAATCAGGCGGAAACATTGATGACACACAGCTTATACAAGGTGTGCTTATAGACAAGGAGATAGTGCACTCAGGAATGCCAAAGGTTGTGAAAAACGCGAAAATTGCCTTGCTTGATTCAGCTCTTGAAATAGAAAAAACAGAAGTTGACGCAAAAATAGAAATCACCTCCCCAGAGCAGATGCAGGCATTTCTTGCGCAAGAGGAAAAGATGCTCAAGACAATGGTTGACAAGGTTGCGGCAACCGGCGCAAATTTTGTTTTCTGCCAAAAGGGAATTGACGATGTTGCGCAGCACTACCTTAACAAAAAGAAAATCTCTGCTGTGCGCAGGGTGAAAAAGTCTGACATGGAAAAGCTGCAAAGGGCAACAGGAGCAAAAATTGCAACCACTCTTGATGATTTGTCTGCAAAAGACCTGGGAGCAGCAGGCAATGTCAGGGAAAAATCCATTGCAGGCGAAAAAATGGTTTTTGTTGAAAACTGCAAGGACGCAAAATCAGTCACAATATTTGTCAGGGCTTCAACTGAGCATGTTGTATCAGAGGCAGAGCGCGCAATTGTTGATGCAATTGGCGCAGTCTCATCAGTAATTGAGGATGGCAGGTATGTTACTGGAGGCGGCTCAACTGAGCTTGAGCTTTCTGTGCAGCTTTCAAAATATGCAACTGAAACAGGGGGAAGGGAGCAGCTTGCAATACAGGCATTTGCAGAATCACTTGAATCAGTTCCAAGGACTTTGGCAGAAAGCGCTGGCATGGATGCAATAGATGCACTGGTTTCTTTGAGGGCAAAGCACAAGGACAAGGGGAATGAGAGCTTTGGCATAGATGTATATTCAGGAAAAGTAAAAGATGTCAAACCCCTGGGGGTTCTTGAGCCATTGAAAGTAAAAACCCAGGCAATAGCATCAGCATCAGAAGCTGCAAAAATGATACTCAGGATTGATGACATGATTTCCTCAAAAGGAAAAGGAGGGGCTCCAGGAATGCCGCCAGGCGGGCCAGGCGGAATGCCCCCCGGCGGAATGGGAGGAATGGACTATTAAATTGTCGTCAAAAGAAGAGAGATGGGGCATTAGGCTTATAAACATTCCCACAGCAAAAAGCTAAGCATGATGTGGGAGAATGAGTATAGCTTGTGTGGGCAAGCTTAGCTTATATATAGTATAATATTTGGGGGGATTTAATGTCAAGTACAACAACCAATTTCATGAAAATATTTGTTTTCTGCTCTATCTTTTTGACTCTAATGGCAAGCACAGCATTTGCAGGAGGCGGCTGCTCAAACAAGCACAGTGTTTCTGTTTCCCCATCAACTGTGAACGCTGGCTCATACAATCAGCTCACATTCACAATAGGAAATGTTGTAAGCCATCCATGCTCATCCCACAAAATCAAGGAAATAAGGATATACAAAAGCTCTGGCGGCTTTACAATAAACCCATCAACAATAATCTGCCCATCTGGCTGGACAAAGCATGCATCTTCAAGCTCAACAATGGCGCGCTGCGTTGCAAACTTGCCTGCAAATTATATTTCAAGGGGCTCAAGCAAACAGGTCAAGTTTTTTGCAACAGCGCCCTCAAGCACTGGATGGAAAAAATTTGACATTGAAACCAAATGGAATATAGGCGGAAATGACCAGTCACCAGACGCTTATGTAAAGGTTGTCACCCCTCCAAATAAATTTAACACAAGCATAACTCCAACTTCCACTCCTGAAAAAGTTTACAATTACTTTACTGTTTCAATTACAAACCAAGGGCCGGCAAAAATAAAAAAGCTCAAGGTTGACCCTGACTATGGCTCAAGCTGGGGCAGCCCATCAAATGTTGCCTGCCCAACTGGCTGGTCGCCAAGCACTCCTGGAAATGACGCAGTATGCACAGCAACCGGCTCTTCAAATTACCTTAACCCAGGGGCAAGCATGAGCATTACTTTCAGGTCAAAGGCACCAAACATAGTTACTTGCCAGAACAAGAACTGGGATGTTGAGCCTGATTTTGTTTCTGGAAATGACCCGGAAATTGAGCTGCCTGTTTATGTATGCGCATACATTGACCTTTATGTAACAGCCCCACCAGACCTGACAATAACAAACACAACGCCGATAAATTTCACGTTCAGCTCAAATGACTCTGATACTTATACTGGCCATGTCCACTGCGCGCTTTTCATTGACGGGGCAAATGTCACTGACTTCATAGGCACAAGCGCAAAGCTTTACATCAACGGAGTGCTCAAGCCAAACCCAAGGTTTATGAGCGAGTACATACTTGATGGCAGCGCAGCAACTTATGAGTACACTCCGTCAGAAGGAGTGCACACATGGTACATATATTGCCAAAACTATGTCCAGCCAGGCAGCAGCAACAAGCCAAAAGTCAATGTCACAAGCGCAGCAAGGACACTGACAGTTGATACTATTGCCCCAACACTTACTTTTGTCCACATTGAGTCTGACAACCAGAACCAGTCTCTTGCAATCCCTGGAGACACAGTTGAAGTTTCATTTGTGTCAAGCGAGCAAATCACAACTCCTTTGGGGACAATAGCAGGAAACCTTGTTGCATTCACTGGCAATGGAACCCACTTTACTGCAACTTATGTGATGCAGACTTCTGACGCAGAAGGGCTAGTTCCATTCAGCATATTTGGCTACCAGGACTTGGCAGGAAACGCAGGCTCGCCATACAATGACAGCACTGACGGCTCATATGTCCTGTTTGACAAGACTTTGCCGGTTCTCACAATACTTCACATACAGTCTGACAATGGCTTTCCATTTGTTGCAAAAGCAGGGGACACAATAACTCTCACATTCAATGCAAGCGAGCCATTGAACACAAGCAACATGAGCGTGACAATAGGCGGGCATGTTGCATCAGTTACAGGAAGTGGCATGGGCCCATACACTGCAACGGTTTCAATATCAGTTGAGTCCCAGTTCCTGGTGCTCTTTGGCATTGAGGGATATACTGACATTGCAGGAAACCTTGGCGCGCCAATAGTTGACTCAAATGCAAGCGATGGCTCATATGTTTATTATGACGCAATATCGCCTGCAATAACAATTGACAGCCCTGCCCCATCAGCTTACAATATAGTAAACATTGCTCTTGACTATTCTGTAGTTGAAACAGGAATAGGATTAAACTCATGCTGGTATACTCTTGATGGCAGCATACCAATTCCTCTGCCAGGCTGTGCAAATACCACTTTAACAAGCCTTTCAGAAGGCCCGCACATTCTGATGGTTTATGCAAATGACACAGCAGGAAATGAAGGAAATTCCTCTGTGTCCTTTTTGGTTGACCTTACAGCGCCAACAGTGAATATTGACAACCCGGTTCACAATGCAATGTACGGAGTCTCATTGCTGCCTGTTGACTATACTGTGAGCGACAACTATTTCCTTGACACCTGCTGGTATTATGCAAACGGCGTGCCAATAGGAATTCTTGCAAACTGCACAAATACCACGCACACATATACTCCGGACGGAACCCACAACACAACCGTATATGCAAATGACACTGCAACAAATGTCGGCTATGACAGCGTGCAGTTCCTTGTTGACACAACACCGCCAGTAGTTGTTCTTAACTCGCCCCCAGACAATTCACACACAACAAATACCATTCCAATATTCAACTGGACTGTAACAGACCTGACGCCAGTCACCTGCACATTTGTAATTGATGCTGCAATAAACTACACAATTTCATTCCCAGGAGGAAACCACACTGCGCTCACAATAGCAAGCTTCCCTCTTGCAGAAGGAGTGCACACATGGTATGTGACTTGCACTGATGCACTTGGCTATAATGGCACTTCTGATACATGGACGCTTATAGTTGACATAACAAAACCAGTTATAACCAGGTACACGCCTCCAAACAACAACATAACAAACCAAAGCTCTCCAACATTTAGCTGGAAAGTTGTTGACAACCTGAGCCCAACACTTTACTGCGACCTGAAAATAGATGGCTCATGGGACCAGCTCAACCTTTCAATGGCAAATGACACCATATTCACCACAACCCCGACAACGCCTCTTGCAGATGGATTGCACAAGTGGAAGCTGCGCTGCAGGGACATGGCAGGCAACCAAAGAGGAACAGGCAACTGGAAATTCACAATTGACACAGTGCCTCCTGTAATAATAGTACAAAGCCCTGTGGATGGAATATACAATGAGTCAAATATTTCCCTGAATTACACAGTATATGACAATGGAACAGGGATAAACGGCTGCTGGTATGTGTTCACAGAGCCAAATGCAACAATACTTCCATTCTGCACAAACCAGTCATTTATGAACCTGTCAGACGGCAACTATACTTTGAGGGTATGCACACAGGACATGGCAGTAAACAATGTGTGCGCGCCTGACATAAACTTCATAATTGACACAACACCACCGGTAATTGATGTGCAAATCCCTCAGAATATCACATACACAAACCCAGATGTGCCCCTTAACTACACTGTATATGATACTGGCAGTGGAGTAAACGGCTGCTGGTATGTGTTCACAGAGCCAAATGCAACAATACTTCCATTCTGCACAAACCAGTCATTTATGAACCTGTCAGACGGCAACTATACTTTGAGGGTATGCGCACAGGACAAGGCAGTAAACAATGTGTGCGCGCCTGACATAAACTTCACAGTTGACACAGTAATACATCCATTTGCCTGCCCATGCGGCACAGCTGGGGCAGCTGACCCATATGCAGACTGCACAATGGAATCAAACCAGGGCAACAAAAAGAATGGGGCTCCTGTTGCGCCTGCAAGAAGCGACCCAGACGCAGCACTTGGGCCAAACGAGTCTTCAGGTCAGCCATTTGATGTTCCAAACCCGCCTGAAACAACCTTCTTCTCACTTGGGTTTGGAGGGGATGCAACCTATTGCTTTAACAACTACATAATGAACGGGCCAGGGGATGACCTAAGAGTATATGAAACAACTTATGGCCCTGGCACAAGCTATCCATCTGAAGATGTGATGGTAGAAGCAAGCCAAGACGGAGTTTCATGGACTTTGCTTTCATCATCAGTTTCAAGGGACTGGGACGTTGACCTTGGTTCATTGCCATGGGCCCACTTTGTAAGGGTAACAGACGTCACAAACTCCTCACCTCATTCAGGAGGCGCAGATGCATATGACCTGGATGCTCTTGAGGCACTTAACAGCGCAGAAAACCTGACAACAACCCTTACAGTAATCAAAGTAGTGGTAAATGACAATTCAGGCACTGCAACTGTTTCTGACTTCCAGCTCATGGTAGACAGCACTAATGTAACATCAGGAGTGCCTGTTGAGCTTGTGCCTGATACTTATGTTGTATCAGAAGTGCAGCTTTCTGGCTATTCTGCCAGCTTCTCAGGAGACTGTGATGCAAACGGCACAATTGTCCTTGTTGAAGGGGACAACAGCACATGCACAATAACAAATGATGATACTGTGAATAAGACATGCATTGACTTTGAAAGCCTTACAGCAGGCTCATCTGTTGAAGGGTTGGGAACAGTTGACCCTAACATAAACATATACAGCACAGATGCAACTGCAGTGGTAGTGTCTCAGGGAACAAACCCCTCAGCATACACTGCTCCAAACTATGGGCCAATAAAAAACGCATGCCTTGGCAACCCTGGCCAATACATTGCTGATGGCAATGTATCAGTTGCAGGAAAAGCATTTGCTGACCCTGACAGTGACAGCAGCATGGGCTATGTATTTACATTTTCCCCAGGGGTAACAATGAGCCACTTTTCCCTTGACATGAGCGACTTTGGCGACTGGAACCCATCTCACACTGATTTCCACGAGGTAAAAATGACTGCATATGACGCAGCAAACAGCACTGTGAACCAGACTGTGCTTTCATTTAACAGCACAACTGCCACAATGCCAAGAAGCTCGCCCCAGTATGGCGACCTTTATTACACAGGTGACGCATGCAATGCAGCAACTGGCAATACTGAGCCAGGAAACTGGAACCTTGAGGTTAACGGGCCAGGAATAGTAAGAGTTGAGCTTGAGTACACATATGGGCTTGACCCAAACAATGCTCTTGACAACCTTTGCTATGTGCCAGAAGAGCCAGCTCCTGTTTGCGACCCACAAGTTGAGCTTATTATGAACGGAGGCTTTGAAACGCCTGAAGTATCTGGCAGCTGGGACATATTCAATGACAGCACTCCTGGCTTGGAATGGAGCGTTGTGTGGATGGCAAACAACTCAACAACTTACAATAACGTTACAATACCGCAAATAGCAAGCCTTGAAATACAGGAAGGCGCAACTGGCCCTGCTTCAGAGGGTGACCAGTATGCAGAGCTTGACGGAGACTGGGATGGCCCAAGCGGCTCTTTGACTAATGAGCCAGGGTCAGTGAAAATAAGCCAAGCAATATCAACAATTCCAGGGGAGCAGTATACTCTGGGCTTTGACTTCTCAGCAAGGAGAAGCACAGCAGCAGCCCACAACATATTGGAAGTGAGGATAAACGGAGTGGTTGTTGACACAATCACCCGTGCAGGCTCAGGCACAACCAACTGGTCTGGCCACACCTATACTTTCACAGCAAACTCCAGCACAACTGTTGTGGAATTTTCAGACCTTGGAACACCTAACTCATTGGGAACATTGCTAGATGCTGTTTCCTTGCGCTGCATCCTGCCACAAGAGGAGGCAACCCTTACAGTGATAAAAGAAGTGATAAATGACAATGGAGGGACTGCCAATGCCTCAGCATTCCAGCTCATGGTAAACAGAAGCGGGAATTCAACCAATATAACAAGCGGAGTTGCAATTTCGCTTGCACCAGGCAACTACACAGTATCTGAAGTCCAGCTTGCAGGCTATTCTGCAATGTTTGGATGCGGATGCGGCTCTGGCGGCAACATAGTGCTTGCGCCAGGCGAGAACAGGACCTGCATAATCGTGAATTATGACCAGCCAGCAACCCTGACAGTTTACAAGCATGTGATAAATGACAATGATGGGACTGCAAATGCATCTGATTTCACAATGCTTGTCAATGGCACAAATGTGTCAAACTCAAGCTTTGCAGGTGATGAGAACGGGACTGTTGTAACACTTAGTGCAGGGGCATACAGTGTTGATGAAACCAGCCCATCTGGCTATACCAAAACAATTGGAGCAGGATGCAATGGCACAGCTTCAATAGGCGGAGCCTATTATTGCAACATAACAAATGATGATATTGCACCAGAGCCACTTCAAACCTCTAGCAGCGGAAGCTATGGGTCAAACAGCGGAGGCGGTGAGCTGCCTTGCCAGGGATGGACATGTGGCGACTGGAGCGAGTGCCCAGAAGGAGGAATACAGACAAGGGAGTGCACATACAGGGGAGCATGCTCACAGGATGACAAGCCAGAAACAGAAAGGTCTTGTGTTTACGTGCCTTCTGCAGAATTTGCAAACAACACAACAAATGAAACAGCTCCACAGGCAACCTCTCTTACTCCAAGCTCCTCAACAACTGAGGAAACAAGCCTGCAAATTCCAGAGCCACAGCCTGGAGGGGAAGAAACATCTGCTCTTTCAGCAGCCTTGTTTGGCATAGATATATTTGAGTGGCCATGGAACTTCTTGTGCCCAATAGCAGCACTTATCCTGCTGCTGATTCTGTTTGCACTTTGGAAAAAGCGCAAGAAAAAAGGCAAAAAGGGCCTTTAAGCCCTACTCTTTTTTTCTTTTTATTTTCTTTTAGCTTATTCCTAACCAGTTAGCACAAACCATTTTATACAAAGCATTCGTTTACAGTACACATGGAACTAATGAGGTGGTTCTCTTGTCCTTAAAGCAAACAATTCCCTACTATAGACTATTTCTCCTCTTAGCGGCATTTTTGGCATTAACAGGAATAGCGTCAGCTGGCACTAATCTTTCAGCATGCGCAAACCTCTCAACAGCAGGAGAAAACTACACTCTAAACACATCAGTCTCTATAAACAGCTCAACTTGTTTCACAGTAACTGCAGAAAACGTAACCCTTAACTGCGCAGGATTTTCAATGACAGGAGACAACTCAACAAATAAATATGGGATATACTCAAACCAGGATTATACAACAATAGCAAACTGCACAATACAGAACTTCTCAACAGGGGTTTACTTTAATGGGGCTGATTATGGAACGATAGAAAATACTACTGCAAGTACAACCCGTGCATACAAGGATGCAATCCAGCTCTCCTCAAGCTCATCAAACACTCTCTCCAACCTCACAGCAACCACAACTTCTGGTTTTGCAATCTACCTCGTCTCAAGCTCCAACTCAAACACCCTCTCAAACATCATAGCAACCTCAGACAACACAGGCTGGGGAATCCGCATAGAAGCCAACTCCAACAACACAGTTGCAAATACAACAGTAACCACAATCTCAAACCCTGGAATCTACCTGGACTCAAGCTCCAATAACACCCTCTCAAACATAACCGCAACCTCCAATACAAATGCTGCAATCCAGCTCTCCTCAAGCTCATCAAACACTCTCTCCAACCTCACAGCAACCTCAACCTCAAACAACGGAATCGTCCTCTCCTCAAGCTCATCAAACACTCTCTCCAACCTCACAGCAAATTCCGGCACATTTCGAGCATTCAGTCTCTCAAATTCCAACTCAAACACCTTCACTAACGTCACAGTAACCACCAACACAGGCCGTGGAATCTACCTCTATGCAAGTTCATCAAACAACTTTAGTGGCAACGTAATCATCTCAAATACGAGCACAGTAGTGGATATTTCAGACTCAAACTCACACAACAATACATTCTTAGAGAACAACATTTCAGGAACAACATGGGTAAGTAACTCGGGAACAGACAGTATCTTCAATAACTCATCAGCAGGAAACATCTATTACTTTGCAAACGGCACAGGAAGCTGGGAAATATATGACATAATTGATATGGGGGGGGGACAATTGGGCTGACACAGGAAGCGACAGGCCATTTAACAGCACCTTAACACAATGGACAGGCTCAGGCAACGACTATTACCCATATACCCTATCAGAAGTCCAAAGGATTTACAGCCTGCAAGTCCTTCCTACAGTTCCTTTAGACTCAGAGAACTTACGCTGCAGCATATTAGTAGCAAACAGCCAAGGTACTTCAAATGTAACCTATGAATGGTATATGAATGGCACAAATACGTCATTCGGAGGAACATATACTGGACTTGTAAGCGGAGCTTTGACAAACATATCAAACATTTCCTCTAGCAACACATCTGCAAATGAAACCTGGCTTTGTAGGGTAAATGTCACTTACAACTCAACAAACTCATCTAGCTGGAACAACTCAACCAGTGTAACAATATATGCAACAAACCAATCTGTTTCCTCATGCACCAATCTTTCAATTGCACGGGCAACTTATACTCTCAACCAGTCAGTTTCAATAAATGGCTCAACCTGCTTTAACATAACAGCAGAGAGCGTTACCCTAAACTGCAATGGCTACTCAGTAACAGGCAACAACTCAACAACCACATATGGAGTATACTCAAACCAGACAAATGCAACAATAACAAACTGTGTTATACAAAACTTCTCAACAGGCATTTACTTTGTTGGCGCAACCTATGGTTTAATCAACAACTCAACAACTGACACAACACATTCAAGCGGATATGGAGTTTACCTATCTACACATTCAAATTACAATACCATCATGGGTTCAAGCTTTACATCAATGGCAGATGTTGGCATCTATTTCACCTGGAACTCTGGCAACAATACAATAACAAACACAACAGGAACTTCAGTCAGCGGAGCAGGCATATACCTATACTCAACAAACAACACCATAATAACCAATTCAATACTAAACTCAGATTCGGGCATGGCAGTCTACCTTTCAGATAATGCTGTTTACAACAATTTCACAAACAACACATTAACATCAAACTCAAGCACAGCACTGCTTTTGGCTTCAAATAACAGCACATTCCTTGAGAACAACATTACTGGTTTAGTGTGGATTGACAATAGCGGAACAGGAAACATATTCAACAACTCAACAGCAGGCAACATCTATTACTTCAACAACAGCACACCAAGCT
>CAZOMB010000016.1:0-24004 GCA_964581105.1 Microcaldota archaeon | reverse complement strand
ATATTGATTACCGTGCCTATATCTTGAGAAATGTTTGTAAGTCCCTGTGTCCCCTTAAAAACATTTCTCAAGATATAGGCACGGTAATCAATATGGCAGAGAAAAAGTCAGTTGACCAGATAACAGACGAGGCAATAAAAAACGGTGGCTATTTGATTAATGTGTATTTTGACCTCCACTCAAGCTCAGAGGAGGCTGTGAAAAGCATGATGGTCGGCTTTTTGTCAAAGCTCTCAAAGGAAAAAGGAGTAATCTATGCTGTTGGTGAAATAGACAAGCCAATGGAAAAAGGGGAAATTTTTTCAACATGGGCTGAGGTGAAGCTTCTTGCAGAAGACTTTTCAACTCTTGTCAGGATTGCGTCGCAGTACTCGCCCATAGGGGTGGAGATTCTCAGGCCTGACGAGGTAAGGCTCCAAGCAGGAGAGGCGCAAAATGCACTCATTGACGTTGCGCAGACAAGCCAGAATTTCACAAGGCTGATAATGGACAAGGTGCTCTCAAAGGAGGAAAAGGAAAAATACATTAAAAAGATGCAGAACCGAAATGAGCTTGGGAAAAAGCTTCTTGAGAAAAAAAGGCAAGATTAATATTCATAAAAGCAAATGTAATTTGGTGGTCTGATGGCAGTGCAAAAGGTCAAATCAGGAATACCAGGCCTTGACAAGATGCTTGGCGGGGGCTTTTTGAAGAACAGCGTCACTGCTGTTGCTGGAAGCACAGGCTCTGGAAGGACGCTTTTTGTTTCCCAGTTTTTGCACAGCGGCGCTCGTGATTTAGATGAGCCTGGCCTTTTCCTCTCATTTGACGAGCAGAAGAGCACAATCTATTCGAACCTGGCCTCTTTTGGCTGGGACATGCTTGACCTTGAGCAAAAGCAGAAGATTGTTTTCATAGAATATCCGCAAAATGAGCTTTCTGCTTTTGTTGAGCAGGAAGGCGCAATAAAGGACTTGATTGGCAGCATGGGGGTGAAAAGAGTGGTAATAGACTCAATAAGCCCATATGCACTCATGTTCTCAAACCCTGAGGAAAGAAGAATCAGCACCCTCAAGCTTGTGAGCGCAGCAAAATCCTGGAAAGTTACCTCGCTTATTTCAGCAGAGACTGTGCCAGGCTCTGAGGAGCATTTTCCGCACACTATATCTGGGGTAGAGTCATTTGCAGACGGGTTTATCAATATCTCATTCATGAGAAAAGCAGGAAAAAGACAAAGGGACATTGAAATAGTGAAAATGCACGGCTGCCGCCATGAGCATGAGCTAAAACCCCTTTCAATAACTGAGAAGGGATTTGAAGTTGGAAAGGCAAAAAAAAGGTAATGCAAAATGGAAATAGACCCATGGGCCTCAGAGCAGTCATTTGATTACTCAAAGCTGTTTGAAGAGTTTGGCATGTCAAAAATCACCCCGCAAATTGAAAAAAAGCTTTCATTTTACCTTTCTTCCAGGAAAATAGTTTTTGCGCACCGTGATTTAGACTTATGGCTAAAAGATGCACAGGAAAAAAAGCCGGTTGCAGTAATGTCAGGCATAAAGCCGTCATCTGAGTTTCACTTGGGAAGCAAGCTCACAGCAGAAGAGCTGATATTTTTCCAGAAAAAGTTTGGTGCCAAGGTATTTTACTGCATTGCTGACTTGGAAAGCTATGCTGACAACGGGCTTTCTCTTGAAGAAACGCATGAGACAGCAGTGTCAAATGTTGCTGATATGCTTGCTTTGGGCCTTGATGAGAAAAATGCCCATATTTACAAGCAGTCGCAGGAAACAAGGGTAATGAACAGCGCTTACCTTCTCTCCAAAAGGGCAACACCTGCAATGCTAAGGGCAATTTATGGTGACAGGAATTATGCTCTTTACTTTGCAGCCCTTACCCAGGTAGGGGACATAATCCTTCCGCAGCACAAGGACTTTGGAGGGCCAAAAAGAGTGCTTGTGCCGGTTGGGGTTGACCAAGACCCTCACATACGCTTTTCACGGGACATGGCATTCAAGGAAAAGCTCTTTTTGCCATGCGCAACTTACCACAAAACAATGCGGGGCTTAAGGGGAGAGACAAAAATGAGCAAGCGAGACCCAGGCTCAACTTTGCTTTTGTCAGATTCAGCAAAAGCAGCAGAAAAAAAGCTAATGAATGCATTCACAGGGGGCAGGGCAACAGCAGAAGAGCAGAAAAAGTATGGCGGAGACATAGAAAAGGATGTGCTTTATGAGATGATGAAATACCACTTCATAAAAAAGGACAAGCTTTTGGATGAAATGAAATTAGACATGACTAAACGGAAGATGCTCACAGGCGAGTACAAGAAAAAATGGATCCCATACATACTCAAGTGGCTGAAACAACACCAGGAGAAAAAGAAAAAAATGATTCCGAAAGCAAGAAAGCTGCTTGAAAAAGAGAATTAAGTTTTGCTACTTTTTGTTGCAAATGGAACACACTATTTAAATTCAGTGTTTTTGAAAAGTTTACAGAAAATGGTGAAAAACTTGGCTCCAATTGCAAAAGATAAAGTGAACGGCTTAAATGGGAAAGCCAGCGCACTTATAATCAAATACCTTGCCAGTAACAAGCTTGCTCTTCTTGGGAAACGCTACGATGAAGGGAAAATTACTGAGAAAGACCTAGTATACAATGTCTATAGCCTCAAGACGTCAAAGGATATTCATAACATAGCATATGTGGGGGCAATTATCAACTCAGACAAGCTCGTCCAAACTGCAATACGCGAGGCAACAAGAAGGATGGAGAGCGTGTATTGAATCAGTATTTTACCTCTAATTTCTCCTTTGCAATCCTTGGTATGAATGCACAAGCCACAGCTGCCTCAATCTGCTCGCTTCTGTGCATCATTCCTGCTGAAAACCAGCCCAAGGCGCCTTGCTTTCTCCCTATTTTCTTTATTCCTGTCATTTCTTCTATTGCTTTTGTCAGGTCAGAGTCTTTCTCCCTTATTTTCCTTGCAATCTTTTCAGGCAAAACAAATCCCATGCCAGTGCCATAAGTGCATTCTTTTCCGTCATAAACACAGCAGACAGTGATGTCAATGTAAAGCTTGTTCAGGAAAAAAAGCCCTGACTCAATGCCAAGTGAGTAGTCGCATTTTGCTTTTTTCCATGCATTTTTTGCCCGTGTTTTGGCCCCTTTGAAAGTCTCTTTGTTGAAAGGATGCGCGCTTACTCCTGAGTTTTCTTTTCCCCCTTTCAAAATGAATTTGCTTCCAAATACTTTTTGAAGAGCTTTTTTTGTTCCTTTCAATTTAGTAGGGTTTTCGCTTCCTGCCTGTATTAGCATTTTTCTTGAAGAGTTTGTGCCAAGGATGCTTTTTTTCATAAAAATTACCAGGTGTACTTTGCGCCAAACATTTCCTGAAGATAGCTTACAAGGAATGTAAAGCCAATGAAAAGAGGGTAAACCCACAAGAGCAGCATAAGGGGGATTATATGGCCAAGCCTTGCCTTGGTTTTTGAAATTTCAAAGCTTTTGAGAAGAAAGTAAGTCCATATTGATATTGAAAACAGGCCAAGTATCCATGCTGACTGGAAAATCAAAAGCCCATAGCCTATGCTTGCAGTCCCGGCAGTAAAGCCAGCTGACAAATCAAAGGCAAATGGCGCAAGCCAGTCCAAAAGGTTCCTTCCCCAGAAAAACAAGGTCCAGGCAATGAAAAGGGCTGCAAAAAACCCGCTTCCAAGCATTGTGGGAAGCACAAAAAGCCCGAAGTCACCGTATTTCCTGTTGAAAAACAGGTCTATGTAGCGGAGCATGTTCATTATTGCTCCCCTGTACCAGCGAAGCCTTTGCTTGAACCATTTTGGCAAAGTATCAGGAACATCTGTTGAGACATGTGTTGAATGGCAAAGCCCGATTTTATAGCCTGCCTTTTGCATGCGGAGCGCAATCTCCAAATCCTCGCTTATGTTCTTTTCATCATAGCCGCCAAGCTTTTTGAGGACTGATTTTCTGTAAAAAGAGGTGGGGCCAGGAGTGACATATATGCTGTTTATGCTTCCTGCAACCCTGAAGAAAAAGCCAAATGAAACCCAGTACTCAATTTGCTGTATTCTTTGCAAAAGGGTTTTTGGCTCGTTGACGCAAACAAGCAAAACAACAGAGCCGACATTTCCCTTTTCATAAAAGTGCTTTACAGACTTTCTCATTGTGTCCTTCTGAGGGTATGTATCAGAATCTATGCATACCACTATTTCCCCTTGTGCTTTTGTCAGCCCAAAGTTCAGCGCAGCAGCCTTTCCAAGGTTTTTCTTGTTCTTCAAAAGCCTGATTCCTTTTGTTTTTTTCAAAAGCTCATAAGAGCCGTCAGTTGACCCGTCCTCAACAACCATTATCTCAAACTTGCCAGGGTAAACCATTGCCTTGCAGGCTTTTATGCACTTGAATATGGTTTCCCTGGTGTTAAAGGAAGGGATAATCACGCTCACAACAGGCCATTTTTTCGGCTCTGGCGCCCATGGCTCTTTTTTTGCGCCGTCCATCCACAGTATAATGTAAGTTGAAAAGACAAATATTGACATGACTGCATAGAAAAGGAAAACAAGCTGGTATGATATTGAAAGGAAAAGAAAAGCAATAATTGCAATAAGGACTATTCCTGCCAAAGCAAGGTCATGGCGCTCCTCAAGCTGCAGTTTTGAGCGCTGGAATTCATCTTTTTTCAACTGAAACACCAAGCTAGCCAATGTATTTTTCCAGCTCTTGCTTGCTTTGCAGGCCCTCGAGCACCACATTGTCGTCTATTACTACTGCAGGCACAGTTGTTATGTTGTGCCTTGCCAAAAATACGTTTATGAACTCATGCTCAGTGTCAGCAGGAAATGCAAATACTCGGAGCTTTGGGTACTTGGCCCCAAGCTCATCCAATGCCCCTCCCTGTGTCCTGCACTCTGGGCAGTCCCCTTTTACCTTGTAAAAGAAAAGCACGGTTGTATATGGGCTTTGGCCGCAGTACTTTTCAGCAGCCCTTGTATTCAGGTAAAGGGCAGCATTTGAAAGGTAATACTGGTTCCTGATTCTTTCATACTCAGCATTCATGAGGTTGCTTCTTTCATAATAGCGTATCTTTTCAGAAAGCTCATAAGTCCTTGAGGCTTTTGTCTTTTCTGTGCCTGATATGTAGCTGCAAAGCTCCCCTGTGTCATTTCCCATTACCTGCGCATAAAGGTAAAGCATCCTTTCTGATTCTGACTGGAAAACAAGGTCATTTACACTATCCTTGAGCTCATCTGCTCTCATTGAGTCAAGCTGGCTGATAAAGAAAAACCCGAGAAGGGTTATTGCTATTGTCACCAGTGCTGCCTTCAGGTAAGCGTTTGCCATATCATAACCTTGCTTTGCATAGGGTTTATTTAGCTTTGCTTTTTGCTCTGCTCCCACATCTTTCTTATAAGAGCCCGAAGCTCTGTCCTCTTTTTCTCAAACTCCCCTTCCTCTTCCTTTGAAAGCTTGACCCTTTCAACAAGGGCTCCTTTCTCTTTTGGCTCTGGCACCTTTGCCCCAGAAGCTGTGCCTCCAAGCTTTATTATCTCTGATTCCTTTAGGAGCAACCTTACTTTTCCCTCCAAAAGCGCCTGCTCGCGCTTAAGCTCGCGCAGCATGAATGAGACTTTTTGTATGTCTGACTTTGATACCCTTCTTCCTCCCTTTACCTTGCCAAGGGCTGACAGCTGCCCCTGTATTTTATCAGCTGCTGATGATTGCTTTTTTGCAAGCTCTTCATTTGCCCTGCTTATTTCCTCTGCAATGTCAACATACTCATTCTTTATTGCAAGTATTTTTGCCTCAGCTTCTTTTTCCCTTTTTGCCAATTCTTTCATTTTTGAGCTTTGCTTTTTCAGCAGCGAAATCGCATCCTGGAGCTGCTCTGAAACTGCCTGCTTTTGCTTTTTTGCGTCCTGCTCCATTTTCCTAATTTCGCCAAGCCTTTTTTTTGCAGCAGCCATTGGCTCTGTGCCTGTTTCCTCCCCTACTTTCTTTTCAATCAAATCAAGCTTTTCCACCAAAGCCTTGTGTTCTTCCTGTATTGCCTCAACTGCCCCTGCAAGCTCGTTTTTCAGCTCCTTAACCTGTGAAATCTCACCTTTGAGCTCCTCAAACCTTTTGTCTGACCTGCCATCTTCAATCTGCTTCCTGAAATCATCAGCCCTTGCCTCAAATGCCCCGAAAAAGGTTTCAGTATCCTTGAGCTGGGACTTTAAAGTGTCCTCAAACCTGTGCAATACCTCAAGCTCCTTTTCAATTTCAGTTGCTCCTTTGCCTTGCTCAGGCGTGATTTTCCCTTTCAGTGCCTTTGTCTTTTTCTCAAGCCTTTCAAATTTTGCAGAACAAGCACCAAGGGTTTCAGAATATTTTTTGTCAAGGGCAGAAAGCTGTGCCCTGAGCTTTTGAAGCTCTGCTGGGGATAATTCCTGTATTTCGCCAACCTTTGAAAGCTCTTGCTGCATTGAAGAAAGGCTTTTTCCCCCCTCCTCAACCTTTGAGAGCAGAGATTTGATGTCATCTTTTGTTGTTCCTGCCTTTTGCATCAGCTTTTTGCTCTTTTTTGCAATGTATTCAGGAGTAGGGGATGTCCAAACCAGGTATATTTTGGTGAGCTTGTACTCAATTTTCACAAGCCCTTCCTCTTCAAGGACATGTGCCCAGTCCTCAACAGTCCTCATTGGCATCTTAAGCTCCTTTGCAGCAGCGCCAAGCTCTATGCTGCCTTTTTCCTTTACCAGCCTTATCATCTGGTCTACTCCTGTTGAGATGAGAAGGTCATCAAGCCCCATATTTTGTTGGTGCCAATCCAATCCTTATAAAGATTTGTGTGGAACTCCTATTCAGTAATCCTGTTATGCAAAAGGGAGTTGCCAATGGCCAGGTCAGACTTTGACATCACGCTCAAGAAGGAAGCAAAGACCTCTCTTCAGCTTTTTAAGAACCGCTCTTTGCTCAGGAGGAGATTTGGAGACCCTGCTGTCAAGCTTTACAATGCAATAGACAGCAAAAAGACAGCAGCACAGCTTATTTCATCCCTTGGCATAAGCGAGAACAGGTTTGTTGAGATACTTGAGTTTATGAACAACAATGCAATGGTCAGCATTGTCCAGGCTTCTTCTTCAGGGCCTTCTGATATAAAGCCAAAAGCACCCCAACCTCCCCAAATCCCAGGCAAAGTGGCGCAAAAGGAAAAAGAACCAGAAATGCCAGCCCAGCAGCAGGAAAAAGATGAGACAGACACTGCGCTTCTTTCGCCCCTTGAAAAAGTGCTCTACAAAAAATACGGCCAAGTCGGGGTAAAAATATACGGGCTTATTGACGGGGAGAAAACAGCAGAGGAAATACTCAGGCAGACAGGAGTATCAGAGGCAAAGCTTGTTGAAATACTTGAGTTTATGGATGAAAAGGGAATAATCAAGCTTGAAAAGCCAGAGGAAAAAAAGCCGATTGCAGCAGAAAGGGAAAAGGGCAAGAAAACGAAGAAAAAGCCTGCAAGGGAGCCGCGCTTTAAGCCAATAATAGAAAAAGGTCCTGAGCACAAACCATTTGTTCCCCCAAAGCATACAAAAAAGCAAAAAAAAGAAGAGCCAGCAAAGCCTGGGGAAAAAGCTCCTTCTCAGAGGATAATAATGGTGGATGTCCCAATGATGGTAAAGCTGTCATTGGGCCAAAAGGCAGTCCTTTACATTGACCTTTCATCAAAGTTCGGCAAAGGCGCAAAAGGGCTTATCAAGTTAATTGACGGAAAAAAAGATTTTATTGACCTTGCCCTTGCAACTGGCATGTCTCTTTTTGACATTGATACAATAATGGCATACTTTGGGAAAAAGGGCTTTTTGACCTTCAGGCAGCTTGTACGCGATGAAATAAAGAAAAAATACGGTGAGGACGGGTTTGCAATATACAAAAAGTGCGGAAGGGACGGTCTTCTCCTCTATGAAATGATAGGAAAAGAGGCAAGCCTGAAAGACATAATAGTAAAAAGCAAGCTGCCCCCTGAAAAGGCGGTTGACATATTTGTATTCATACACAAGGTGCTTGGCCTTGACATACCCCTTGACAGGAGTGTAATATACAGGCAGCTTGGCCTGAGAAAATGACTGCAGGCATTTTTTCAGCAGTGGAAGCCACAGATTCCACTCGGATGAGAAAGTAGCTATTTTTTTATCCTTGAAATTGCCATTTTCTCAATTGCAAGCTCTCCCTGGCTGTAATTTTTCCTTTTCTTTCCCCAGGCAGAAAGCTTGTGTGCTTTTGCCTTTTTGAGG
This sequence comes from Microcaldota archaeon, assembly GCA_964581105.1. Lineage (GTDB taxonomy): Archaea > Micrarchaeota > Micrarchaeia > Anstonellales > Anstonellaceae > UBA10161. The sequence goes on along the minus strand of CAZOMB010000016.1, from coordinate 15,740 downwards.
TTTAATGCTTTTTTCAGCTTTGCCAGTTTCAGGTCTCTTTCTGCAACCAGCACAAAGTCAGATGTTTTTTTTGCGCCTATTTTCCTTACAGCAGATGAAAAGTTGGTTTCCCCTGACAGGAAAAGCATGGCCTCATTTGCAAGCTTTGCTGATATGCTTTTCCTGCTTTTGATTGTCCCCCTTGCAAGGAAAAACGCAAACTCAAGCTCTGCTTTTGTCTTTGCTGCAGCTGGCTTTAGGAAAAGCAGGGCATAGGGAACCTTTTGAGCCATTTTAAGAAGCTTATCAATGCTCTTTTCCTTTGATGAGCAGCGAAGCACAAGCATATTTGTAGATGGGCTTGTGCAACCTTTTTAAACAAGTGCCTGAATATTAAAGCCTGCGTCAGAGGTGCAGCAAAAATGGAAAATTACCACGGAGCATCAGGCTCAAAAACCAGGGGAACCGGCGGAAAGCGGGGAAAAAGGACAGACAAGAAGCTTCGCTATGTTGGCGGCCACTTCACTGCAACAAAAGTAGGCAAAAAAACCTCAAGGGACGTAAGAAGGGCAAGGGGCAATGTAAGGAAAGTCAAGCTAAAAGCAGCCCAGTTTGTTAATGTCCTTACAAAAGAAGGGATGAAAAGGGTTGAAATGAGGACTGTTCTTGAGACCCCTGACAACCGCCACTACGCAAGGCGGAATATTGTGACAAAAGGGACAATAGTCGACACAGAAGCAGGAAAAGTAAAGATAACAAACCGCGTTGGGCAAGATGGCGTAGTAAACGGACGGCTCATCTAATTCTCTGGCAGGTATCAATACTCCTTTTAGCAAACCCCACATCTCCCCATAAACATACACATTTATAAACTGTTTGCCACATAATCCTGTCAGACGAGGTGGTAATAATGAACGGTTCAAAACACGTATTCATTCCGATAAAACCAAACAAACCAATGTCCCAGTGGACTAAGGAGGAAAAGAAAGAATTCAAGAAAGGAAAATTTGACAAGTACATTAGGGAAAATGCTCCACTTCCGTTCGCAGGTTACAAAAAGAGTGAGAATAACACAGGCCTGTCGTTTAGTCCATATGGGGGCTCTCTTGATTTTGACCACAAAACCTTTCGCATGCATGAGAATAACCGTAAAGCTGTACAGGAGACTATTGAGGATTACTTAGAGGAGGACAATCAGGAGCTTGCAAAAGAAGCTCAATTGTTTTTTTCGGCATTGCAGGACATTGCAACAAACAACAAATGCGGTTCTATAAACTTTAGTCAACAAATGGCCACTTATACACATTCTTCTGGAAAGAGACTTTATCTTTTTAAGTATACGATGTACGATGGTTCAGGTAACTCACTCTCAAAACGCGAGAGCATAAAAAAAGTAGATTCCTCTCAAATAACTGATGCTGAAAAGAAACAAGCCTATAATGAGATATATCTAAAATATCAATACGACCAGCCATATTCATTGATGGAAAACCCAGACATGGGCATACTTGTTCTCAGCACCTCAAAGGAGACTGATAGAGGGGCTCTTAGAGCTGTTTCACTGCTTGAGTCCATAGGTGTTCTTAATGTAAATGTTAGCTTAGTTGGACAAAAATTCAAAAAACCAGAAGGCCTGCAACTAGGTGCAAAGATCGAGCTTCTTGAGGAACAAGTAACGGAACTTAATAAGCAAGTTAAAGACGCGAAGAAAAGAGGAATAAATGCACAAGGCAGGGTCGGTCAGCTCAAAAACGATATTTATAATCTTGAAGACGATCTCAAGGAAAAGCTGAAGATTCTTGAGAACACGAAAACAGAGCTTGATGAAAAGACCGAGAAGCTAGATAATACAAAGAAAGAACTTGACAAAACCAGTACTGATTACAATGCTACAGTAAAAAGAAACAAAAACCTAGAATCTGCCATGAAGAAGGCTTTGCAAGAACTTGCTGACCCTGGGTTTAGGAAAAAGAAGGCTATAGAGGGAGCAAAGAAAGAGCTAAACGACTCTCTTAACAGCCTTTTCTAAAGGTAAAGCAAAATAGAAGGGACAATAATCAATCCCATTACATGGGTTCTTCTTATTCCTAAAAGAGGAGGAATTACCCCAACAGCAGTTGCAGTTGCAAACAAGAGCAACCCTGTGCCTCCTGAGATTATTGCAACAGCCAGCACAAGGTAGGCAAGTATAAGCAAATTAATTGCATTCATGTCAATTTCCTGCAGCTTTCCTGCGTGCTTTGCAATTTTTGTCAGCAAAAAAGCGCAAACCCCAATTGAAACAAGCAAAATTCCTATCAGCACAGGCAAGTCTGGCAGGAAAACAGGGTTTATTTGCTGCATTATTGCCAAAGAGCCTTCTCTTGCCTTTCCTATTGAAATCATTGCAGCAAATGCAAAAATACAGTGAGAGGCAGCAATTGACGCAACAAGCGCCAGGAACTTTCTTGCCTCTTTTGTTGAAACCAGGACAGAGGCAAAAACAGCAATCTGCGCAGGAGCTGCAATCCCTGGCAAAAGGTCAGAGAGCATTCCCAAAACCAATCCTGCAGCTACATAGGGCAAAAAGTCCAATTTTGCTGTCTCTTTTTTCTGCTTGGGCATTTTCCTTTTCATTGTAAAGGAAAGCAGTATTCCGCTTGCAGCAAACAGGCCTGAAAAGGCAGGGAAAAGCGGCTGTACAATTGCCCCTCTCATGCTTGCAATGCCCAAAGCCCCTGCAAGCAGGAATACGAACAAGGCAAAACCTATTTTTTTCAGTTCCCTTTCACTTGCAACAAGGAAGAGAGAAGCAGCAATTAAGACAAGAGCCATATTTGGCTGTATTACTGAGTAAAGAGCCGGCAAAAGGACAAGCGAGACAGGCAAAAGAATGGCTGATGATACTGCTGCAAGCATAACAGAAAATGCACATATTGTTATTGCCTGCCTTCCCCTGCCCTCAAGTGCCATCCTATGGCCAGGAAGAACAGAAACAACAACACTGCTGTCAGGTATTGACAGGAAAATTGCAGGCAGGAACTGGAAAACCAAATGAGCGCCAAGCACAGCTGCTATAATATAGGGAAAAGCTTCAGGTGAAATCGGAAGCATTGAAAGAACAGATGCAACAGTATTTGAGTGTATTCCTGGCACAAGCCCTGAAAAAATGCCAAGCAAAATGCCTGCAGCAACTGCAATTATGTAAAGCATCATTTCACATCGATTTTTTCAGCCTCAATATACCTTCTTCCCCAGTATTCTTTTACTCTCCCAGTAACAGTAGCTTGCCTTTCCTCTTCCAAAAGAAAAGAAGTTGGCAATTGATTGCTTCTTATGCTTATGCAAAGCCTGTCACACAAAAGGAATTTCTCGCCAGTAATATTCACAGCTATTCCATTTATCTTCAATAGCTCATTCTCATTTGCAACAAGTGCCTGTGCAACACTTGAGCTTGTTGGGGTTTCTGAAAGCAAAAAAAGAATCAGGATGCCAGCTGCTGCAATGCAGGCAGCTGCAAAGGCGGTCTTGCCCTCATCAATATCCATAACCTCCCAAGAAAGTTAAGAGAGCAAAACGTTAAAAATCGGCACATTAAAACCCTGTCATGGCACTTCTGATAAAAGGCGCAACCCTGCTTTCAGGCAAAACAGCAGACATATTGATAGAGGGAAACAAAATAGCAAAAGTTTCTTCAGCAATTTCCGCCTCATGCGAAAAAATAAACGCAAAAGGAAAAATTGCAATCCCTGGCCTTGTCAATACACATACACATGCGCCAATGTCTCTTTTCAAGGGAATTGCAGAGGACATGAAGCTTGAGGCATGGCTTTCAAAAGTAAGAAAAGCAGAGGAAAAACTAACAGCAAAGCAAGTATACATTGGCACAATGCTCGCCTGCCTTGAAATGATAAAATCAGGCACAACCTGCTTTTCAGACATGTACTTTCACATGCATGAGGTTGCAAAAGCAGCCTCAAAATCAGGCATAAGGGCAACTTTAGGCTATGGAATGGTCGACTTAGGGGATGAGAAAAAAAGGAAAAAAGAGCTTTCAATCGCAGAAAAGCTGGTAAAAGACTGGCATGGGAAAGGAAAAATGCGCTGCTCAATTGCCCCACACTCAATTTATTTGTGCTCAAAAGAGCTTCTTATTGCAGCAAACAAGCTTTCCTCAAAATATTCAGTTCCTTATCACATGCATTTGTCAGAAACAAGAAAAGAGGTATTTGTTTGCCTTGAAAAAACAAAGAAAAGGCCTGCCTATTACCTAAACTCGCTGGGAGTGCTTTCAAAAAGGACGGTTCTTGCCCATTGCGTATGGCTGACAAAAGAAGAAGTTCGGCTTCTTGCCTCAAAACAGGTGTCAGCATCTTTAAACCCAGTGTCAAACATGAAATTGGCAGGAGGCTCAACAGCGCCAATGCCTGAAATGCAGGAATTTGGCATGAATATTTCCCTTGGGACAGACGGCTCTGCCTCAAACAATTCACTCTCCATGCTTGAGACAATGAAAACCCTTGGCTTGCTGCAAAAGAACTGCCGCTGGGACCCAAGGGTTGCAAATGCACAGTCTCTTTTTTCTGCAGCAACCCTTGGAGGCGCAAGAGCACTTGGCATAAATGCAGGGAGCTTGAAACCAGGCTTGCTCGCAGACATTATTCTACTTGACAAAAAAGCAGCCAATTTAGTGCCATCACACAGCTTATTGGCAAATCTCATATACTCAGCACACGCAGGAAACATAACAGATTCCATAATAGGCGGAAAACTGGTAATGAAAGACAGGAAAATACTCACTTTTAACGAGGAAAAGGTAGTTGAGCAAGCAGAAAAGGAGAAAAACAAGCTCACAGCCTGACTTTCATTCTCGTATGCCTCATTGGCACTCCTGCCCCTATTTTTTGCACGACTTTTGAGGCCAGATAGCTTCCCATTTTTGCGCATGAAAGAACAGAATAGCCCCTGCTCATTGCATACAAAGTGCCTGCAGCATAAGCATCCCCTGCTCCAGTAGTGTCAGCTGCATTTGTTTTCAAGGCAGAAACAGAGAATTTCCTCCCTCTTAGCATAACTTGGGAGCCAGATTTCCCTTTCTTCAAAAAAATGGGGATTTTCGGCTTGAGGTTAAGCAGCTTTTTTTCATAATTTTTGCCAAGAAATGCTTTTGCCTCATCTTCATTCAAAAAAAGGACATCAGCATACTTTTTCACAATGGAGAGAAGCATTTTCCTGTCTTTTGCAACCATTGGCGGGTTTTCAAGGGATATTGCAACTTTCTTTTTGCCCTTTTTGAAAATCTCCATATACTCAATGGCAAGCCTTGCAACATCCCTTTTGCCTGACAATGTAGTAGAGCCAACAAAAAACATCCTTGACTTTTTTGCTGCAACCCCCAGCTTTCTTGTGCACTTTGTTGAAACTCCTAAATCAGCAATAAAGGTCCTTTCCCTGTCAGGGGTAATAAGGGCAATTATTTTCCCTGTGCTTCCCTTTTTCCTCTGCAAAAAGCCTGAAATTGAGCACTCCTGCAAATTGGCAGCAAAATAAGAAGCATCCTCATCATCACCAACAGCGCCCTGAAAGCCGCAAAATCCACCTAGAGCAGCAAACCCCTCACACACATTTCTTGCGTTGTCCCCTGCATAGCGGTAAATTAGCCTCTTTTTCAGCTTTTTTTCTATCTGCTCCACTCTTTTCGCAGAAAAATAAGCAGTGGCCCCCTTTTTTGCACCAAGCGATTTTAGCAGCTTGTCATCAGCTTTTGCAAAAACATCAACAACAGGCGTGCCAAGCGCAAACAAGTCCATAGAGGGCTTTCAAGGGCTAGCTAAATATTACTTTGCTCAATCAGGATTATTGGAATATCTCTTCGCTAAACCCGTTTTCCCTGATTTTCTCCGCGATTGGCAAAAGCTTGCTAACAGGCGTTTCTTTGATAGCCTCGTCATATCCATTGAATCTAGGATTATCTTTAGCAAGCTTTTCTGCTTCTATCAAAAAGTTTCTCTTTTCCAGAGCTATTTTTTCAAATTTCGCGCATTCTGAGTCTATAATCTTTCCAATTTCATGCTTTTCTTTCTTGTCAGTAGTCAACTCCAGGGCTTTGTCAAGTACTCTTATCTCTGCCCTGAATCTCCTGTCCAACAACAGTTCCTTGAGTATGAATGAGTAGTCCTGCGTGATTTTTTCGGCCTCTTTGTAGTATTCATCCTCTCCGTCTTTAAGGAGATTCTTTTGCATTTCTGGTTTAGGCTTTTTGTCTTTCTCTTTATCTTCTCCACTCTTCTCATTGATAAACTCTCTGTGCCTTTCAGTCAGAGCAACCATTTTGCTTCTCATATTGTTTTCAATCTTCTCGTAGGCAGGATTGCTCCCATTTTCTTTGACAACCGAGCGGATTTCTTCAACAAGGCAACTATTTTTAAGGACCCATCCTTTTCCAAGTATTTTTTCAACTATTGGGTACTGTATTCTCCTTGCATTTACTAGCTTTTCCACTGCCCTTTTCCTAAGTTCTAGGGTTGCTTTCTCCATGTTCCCACCACATATACTGTGTTAAATAATAGAGATAAATGTATTTATAAGCCTTTCTCCTGCCCAATGCCACAAAAGGTACCGCAGCCAAAACATACATTTTTAAACCATTTCTAACACAATACCTTCCTGAGGGTGTGTAACATGAAAAGTATGACTGACAAAATGCTTAATAGGGTGCCTACAGGGCATAAGGGGCAAAGCAGGATGACGCGCAAATTGTTTGAAGCAATTGAAGGAATAAATAGCATTACAAACACGCAGATGTCACATGTGCCAAAGCTCGAGGCGCTTGAAAAATGCAAGCTTAACTATACCGTTGGCTTTCCAGTTACATTGAACTTTGATGGTAAAACAGGCAGGTCGAACTCGCTTGAGAATGACATAAAAAGTTTCAGGGAAAATTATGCCAGCGAGTTTGGGAGAGGCGGAGTCAGGCCAAACGAGGCAACTTTTATCCGCGATTTTGAAACAATCGCAAAATACCTTGAAATCCTTAACGCAAATCCAAAAGCTGACAGGATGAAAGCGACCTTTTTCCGCTTTTTCGATGAAGATGGGAATAAGCTTTTTATAGTCAAATACTATCTTTTTACATTGGACAGTGGGTTAGCTTGGAGGGGCAGATATGGGCCAAAAATGTATCTTTTCGATGAAAACAGTGTGGATTTTGCCACTGATGAGAATGCCAGAATTCTTGTTATCTCAGAATCAGCAGTAAAAGCAGAAAGAATGGCTTCAGACCTTAAGAATCTTGGAGCATTAAACGTCAATGATTTGCGCCTTGTTGAGCAAAAACAAGACAAAAAGACAGAACAAATTAACCAGCATGCCAAAGACTTAGAAAATGAAGTCAATAAACTGAAAGCCATTATTTTTGACAGTACATGCGAGCTTACCAACAGAGATAAAGGGGCTGAACTTCTTATAAGTAATGTCAGCTACCTCGAAGATCTTGTTAAAGGGCTAAGGGACCAGGTTATAATAGGGGAGTCACAATTACTAGAACTAAAGGACAGAGTCAAGTCTCTTGCAAAGGAGCTTCTGACAAGAGAAGTGGTATCAATAGGCTACACAGATGAAATCGCCTCCCTTGAACAGAAGCTCAGAATTGCAAATGAAAAGTATGATCTTAAAAGGGCAGACGATAAGTTTTCACTTGCTTTGAATTCACTTAGGCTTGCCAAAAAATCTCAAGACAAAGGCGAAACCGAAGCCCTTGTCAACTCAGCTCTTGATTCCTTGCTAGAAGCATTCAACTATTCTGCTGTAAAAGCTCTTCTTTCAAAAGACATTGAATCAAGTGGATTAGTTGCGGAAGTGCAAAGGAAAATAAAAAATGCTCTTGAGTTTTTCTCATCAAATGAGGACGCCTCAGAAGGCTATTTGCAGGGTGCTATTGTCAATGTCCAGAATATCCAAAAGATGCTGAACTCAAGGATAACTGAGCTTGGAAAACAAAGCACAACGCAACAAGCAAAAGTAGAAGCTCCAAAGAAGAAGAAACAACCTGTCAAAGCAGAGGAAAAGAAAGAGGAAAAAACAGAAGAGAAAAAGGAAGAGGGGAAAGAAACACATGTTAAGGAAAAGAAAGGCACTGTTGAAATTGAAGTTGACTGAGTGTGGAGGGTTATTTGTGAAATTTTTTAATAAATGGAAAATTTTCAAAAGAGAAAAAACTGACAGTGCGAAAAAGCAAGAAAAGGACACTAAGGGGGAGATTACAAAGCATATAAAAAGCAAGCAACCATTGAAGCAAGGGGAAATTAATGAAGACAAGGCAGAAAGCAAGGGCAAATTTGACAATGAAGAAACTAATAAGGAAGTCAAAAATCTTGAATCTAATAAAGAGAATGTTGAGGCATATCAGCTTATGGCCGATGCAGCAGAGCTTATGTTTTCTGCAAGTGGTCTGTCTGTACAAGGACCTACTGATGAAGAGCATACGGATAACGTTATTGAGTGCGTGTCTGAGAAAATGGAAGAGGTTATGAAGCTTACTGGAGTTTTTGATAAATCAGGACAAGAGCATGAATATTTTACTTCTAATTTTGCCCAAGCTACCAAATTCATACAAGAGCTTAAGTCAAAAGAAGGCATGGATATCACAAGTATCATTTTTGCAGATGCCCACATTCAGGAGTGCAGAAATTGCCTTGCTCGCAGGCTACTGGCTAGTGGGGACAAGAACATTGAGGCATATATGATTATGCGAAAGATGTGGCAGACTCTGGCTTCTGCGCAAGGATCTTCTACGACTCCAAATGATGCCATTAATTTTGTGTCTAAGGCAATAGAAAATGTTAGAAACCTTGCCCAGGTTTTTGATAAATCAGAACAAGAGTCTAACTACTTTAATTCTAATTTTGCCCAAGCTGAAAACCTCATACAAGAGCTTAATGAGGCAGAATCTGTAGATGCGTTAAGGCTCATGGAGGCACTCAATATCATTAAGAAATGCAGGGACTGCCTTGGTCGCAGAATATAGCTATAAAAACCGTCTTCTTAATTTTTTCAACCCTTAGCCCTGCAAATCCTTTTAAACAATCTCTTCGAAGATTTTGAAAGGCAGCGCCATTTGGGCTTATAGGGTGGATTTTTCATGGTTGAGCAAAAAAGGAAAATTGTGCATGAGCAAAAAAGGAATATTCTGGCTGAGCAAAGAAAAACACAGCATTCTGAGGAAGGGACAATTGACTCTTATGTATATGACAATGAAGGAATACAGGTGCTGGCAAAAATATATACAAAGCACGGGGAATATGTGCCGCAATATGATGTTACTGTAAGGGAGCTTTCAGAGGGAACAAGGCTTGTCCTGAATACCCTGAAAGGAGAGCTTATCACAACAGTAAAGCTTGACATTACTGAGATAATGGACCCAAAAAAGAGGGGTGAGGTAAAAAAGAAGTTTGAAAACAGGGCAAAATTCCTTCTCTCAAAGCACTTTCCAACCCTTTCTGAGGCTGACAAGGGGGTGCTGACAGCCTATTTGCTCCAAAACAGCCTTGGCTTAGGGGAGCTTGAGCCTCTTATGCATGATGACAACCTTGAGGAAATTGCAATCAACTCATCTGCAGACCCTGTATGGATATACCACAAGAAATATGGCTGGTGCAAAACCAATGTTTCCCTGAAATCAGAAGAATCAATTTATGACATTGCAGCAATGATAGGCAGGAGAATTGGAAAGCAGATAAATGTGCTAAACCCGGTTATGGATGCCCACCTTTCAACAGGCGACAGGGTAAATGCAACAATTTTCCCTGTCTCTTCATTCGGGAATACCATAACAATAAGAAAATTCTCAAGAAACCCATGGACTATTCCATACTTGATAGAGCTTAACTGCATCTCGCCAAAAGTGGCTGGCCTGATATGGCTGTGCATACAAAACGAGCTTTCACTGCTCATCTCAGGAGGCACAGGCTCAGGAAAAACTTCTTTCCTGAATGCAATTTCATGCCTTATACCTGCAAACCAGAGGATAGTGTCAATTGAGGATACAAGGGAGCTTACTTTGCCCCATTTCCTGCAATGGATACCAATGGTGACAAGAGAGCCAAATGCAGAAGGAAAAGGGGAAATCACAATGCTTGACTTGCTTGTGAATTCATTGAGGCAAAGGCCTGACAGGATAATCATGGGAGAAGTAAGAAAGCAGAGGGAAGCAGAAATCCTGTTTGAGGCAATGCACACAGGCCACTCAGTATATGCGACATTGCATGCTGACAATGCTGAAGAGACAATCACTAGGCTCACAACCCCGCCAATCTCAATGCCAAGGCAAACACTCTCAGCACTTGCAGGAGTAGTGGTGCAGTTCAGGCACAGGAGGCTGAACTTGAGAAGGACTTTGGAGTTTGCAGAAGTACAAAAGGGCGGGGAAATAAACAACCTTTACAGGTGGGATGTCAAAACAGACAAAATACAGGAAGTCGGAAGAATGGTTTCCTTGTCAGCAACGCTTTCACTTTATTCTGGCATGACCCAAAAGGAAATTGACCAGGATGTTGCAGAAAAGGCAAAGGTCTTTTCCTGGATGGTGAAAAAAGGCTACAAGGATGTCAATACAGTGGGCTCAATAGTTTCCCAATACTATATGAACCCAGACCACATAGCCTCTCTTGCCAGCAAGAATTCTGACTGGCAGGAGTAAGTTGGTATTCATGGCGGCCCAAACAGACGCTTTTCCTGACTTTGCCGAGTTTTGCAGAAAAGCAAAGTCAGTGGAAAGGAGCCTTATTACCCCTGCAAAGAGCCAAATCTCAGACACACTCAGCAATGAAGGCTCCCAAGCAATATTCCCAAAAGAGTTTGACTCCTATACTTATGCATATCTTCTTGGCCAGGCTCATAAAATTGAAAGAAAGCTGTTTGCAGCAAGCTACCAATCATCTTTGTCAGGCACAAAACAGGACTTTTCAAGCCAAATGCAGGAAAAAAGCATAGAAGAAGAGCTTCACAAGTTCTCGAGCAGGATTGGCAAGGGAAAGCAAAAAGGAACAGGGATAATGGGCATTAGGATACCAGATGTGCTCCACCTTAGGAAAAAGAAGGCCAAGCAAAAGCAAGAACAGCAGATGCCTGAACAACAACAGCCAGCTGAGCAAATGCATGTTGAAGAAACAGTCCCTGCAAGGCCAGAGCCGCAAAGCCAACAGCCCCCTGTCAGGCCTTCTTTAGAACCTAAGCAAACAAAGCCAGCTCCCAAAGTAAAAGTGCCAGAGCCTTCTCCACCAGTACAAGCTGCCCCTCAAGAAGAGGAATTTGAGGAGCCAAAACCAAGGGCAGGCATTTCATCATCAAAAATATCACCCCGTCTTAGGGCAATAATTGAGAAAAAGCTCAAAAGAGAGGAAATGAAAAGGCAGGAGCAAGTTAAAGAGGAGCCTGAGCAACAGGAGGAACAAGAAGAGCAAGAGGAGGAAGAAACTGAGCAGGAGGAAGAACAGCTAAGGAAAAAAGAGACTCTTGCTGAAAAGCTGCAAAAAAGAAGGCAAGAGATAAGCATGGAGCAAGAGGAGCAGCCTGAAGAGCCAACACAAGAACAAGAGCAGCCTGAGCAAAGAGAAGTTGAGGAGCAAGAACAAGAGGAAAAAGAGCCACAAGAGAAAGAACCTGGAGAAGTAAAAGAGTCACAAGAGCCTCAAGGCAAGCCAGAAGATGAGCAGGGCATAGAAGAAAAGCCAGAGCCTGAACAAATAGAAGAGCAAAAGCCATCCCCGCCTCAAAGCAAAACAATGCTGCAAATGCAAAAAAGCCCAAGCAGGTTAACAATAAAGCCGATTTATTCTGATGACAAAAAGCCAAAACAGAGTGAAGAGGAATATAGCGCTGGCTCAGAGGAAAGAATGGCAAGAATACAAAGGATAATAGGCGATTTGTCAGATGACAGGGAAAAAGCAAAAGAGCTACAAGAGCCAGATGAGCCTGAAAAGCAGCTAGCGCAAGAGCCTTCTGAGCCAGAAGAGCCAGATGATGAGCCAGATGAACCAGAGCCCGAGAAAAAAATCCCAAAAAAACAAGAGAAGCCAAAAGAGACAACAAAGGAAAAGCAAGTTGGGCAAAAGCAGGCAAAAAAGCTGCTGCAAAAGCCAAAAAAAATCCTGCAAAAGCAAAAAAGCCAGCAGCCAAGACCAAGAATATTGCCTGGTGGCGTTTCAAAGCCAAGGAAAATCGTGCCTCCAAAAACATATATTGCGCCTTCAAGAAAAAAGCAGGTTCCTCAAAGGACATTGCCAAAAAAGCAGGAGCCAAAAAAAATACCCTCAATAGTCCTTCCGAAAAAGAGGAAGCCAATATCTTTGTTAAGGCCAAAAAAAGTGGTTTCAGATGAAAAGGCCCCTGAAAAAACCCCTGAGCAGATTGAGGAGCAAAAAAGAATAAGAAAAAAGGCTGAAAAGCTTACAAAAATGGAAAGAACAAGGTCAAAAGAGATTTCAGGCCAGGCAAAACTTCCTGTTGACGAGCCTGAAGAGCTAAAAGTGCCTGTGCCCCCAAAGCCAGAAGAGCAAGGGCCAGGCAAAAAGCAGTATGAACAAGCAAAACAGGGCTTTAAGCAGAAAATGCAAGAGCAAGAGATAAGGCAAAAGGCAAAAAAAGAAGAAGAACAGGTGCTTGAGCAGTATGCAAAGGAAAACCTGACATGGCTTTATGAAATATACAAGATGGGGGGCATGTCAAGAAGGGACTTTTTGCAAAAGGCAAAAGAAAAGATGGGGCAGGCAGGAAAACAAGGCGAGCAAGAGGACACTATCAACCCTGCGCTTGAGAATCTTGGCAAGGCAATAGATAAGAGATATAAAAAGTAGTATGCAGTATTAGTAAACAAGTGGTTCTGATGGCTGACAAAAAACACGAAAAAAAGCCAAAGTCAAAAACTCCCCACCCTTTAATCACAAAGCCAGTGAAAAGCCCAGAGCCTCCACGTGACCCTGTGGAGTTCAGGTCAGCCCTAAACTCAATAGCCTCGCACTTCCCAATGCTTCGGATGAGGCTTATACAGGCAGACATGCATTATACTCCTGCAGGCTTTGTAAAAACAGCCCTTTTCACTGCGGTTTACATAACAGCAGCCCTTCTCCTCATAACTTGGCTGCTCATACAAAAGAGCGACTATGCTTTGCCAGCAATAATACTTCTCATACCTGTTTTTTACCTTGCCTCATTCTTTTATGCAATGCACTTTCCGCATGTAAAGGCAAGGATGAGGGCAAAAAGATTAGAGCAAGAGCTTGTTTTTGCAGGCAGGCACATGCTAATAGAGCTAAAAAGCGGCGTTCCCCTGTTTGATGCAATGCTCGGAATTTCAAGAGACTATGGGGAAGTGTCAGCAGAATTCAATAAAATAGTGGAAAAAGTCACATTAGGGGTTCCACTCGGGGTTGCTCTTCATGATGTTGCAAAAACCAACCCATCATCTTATTTCAACAGGATGATCCTGCAGATGGCAAACTCTCTTGCATCTGGCTCAGATTTGGCTGCAACTTTGGAGTCATCCCTTGACCAGATTTCAAAGGACCAGACAATCCAGCTAAAGGCATATGGGCAAAAGCTCAACCCAATTGTAATGTTCTTCATGATTTTCGGGATAATAATGCCATCTTTGGGGGTGGCGTTTGTGATAATAATGGCATCATTCCTTGGCGGGACTGGATTAACATTTGGCTCATCAGCACTTTTCGGCATACTGGTGGCAGTCGGGCTTGTGCAGTTCATTTTCCTGTCAATGGTTGAAAGCTCAAGGCCAAGGTTTGACATCGTGTGATTAATATGGAAAAAATTCTTTACGAAACAATTGGAAGGCTTTTCTCAAGAAAGAAAATGCAAAGGCTTGGCTCGCTTCTTGAGTTAAGCGGCATGAACTTTGTGCCAGAGGCATTTGCAGGCTTTGTTGTTGTCATCTGCGCCCTCTCATCATTATTGACATATCTGCTCCTGACAAGCGTTGCCCAGCTTCGTGCATTCCTTTTCAAGCTGTCCTCATTCATTTCCTTTGACTTAACAGTCACATACCCCGAGTTTCTGATGCTTATAGGCGTGCTTTTCTCAATAATTGTTGCAGCAGGCTCAATCCTCCTCATAGTATATGTTGCACTGCTCCTGATGGCAGATGCAAGGAGAAAAAGGGTTGAAGAGGTTCTTCCTGACTTTCTTTCGCTTTCAGCAGCAAATGTTCGGGCAGGCATGACTGTTGACCAGGCAATGTGGTATGCTGCAAAGCCAGAGTTTGGCATATTATCAGAAGAAGTGGCAATAGTCGCAAAAAAAGCATTTGGAGGAGTGCCTTTTAACAAGGCAGTTGACCATTTGTCAGACAGGTTTGACTCAAAATCAGTGAGAAGGTCAGTTGCCCTGATAAAGCAGGGAATTGCGTCAGGGGGCAAGCTTGCAGACATACTTGAGAGGACAGCAGAGGACAGCAGGCAAATGCAGATTTTAAGAAAGGAAATCTCAACCTCTCTTCTGATGTACATAATATTCATAGTATTTGCAGGAGCAATTGGCACTCCCTTCCTGTTTGCAATCTCAGGAAAACTGGTGGCAATACTTGAAGGGGTATTTGCAACCCTGCCAGGCCAGACTTCTGCCTCATTTGCAGCAGGAGTGCAAGGGCCGCTAGTATCCCCATCAATGCCAACAGTGACATCATCTGACTTTTTCCTTTTCACAATACTTTCGTCAATAATAACAGCAGTATTCTCTGCCCTGATAATAGGAGTAATATCAAAGGGCAGCAAAAAGGACGGGGTTCCCTATGTGCCGTTCCTTTTGGCAGCCTCGCTGTTAATATTCTTTGTAATGAGCTACCTGCTGGAGGGCTTCCTGTCAAACATATACATTTAATTAGTAGAACTGCAAAATTATGGATATTGATTTGGGGTGGTTTATGTGAAACAAAACTCACGAGGTGTGAAGGGCCAAGCGGCGATGGAATACCTGATGACTTATGGCTGGGCCTTATTGGTAATAGTAATAGTAATCGCAATACTGCTTATCATCAACCCATTCTCAGCCCCGCAAGGCTGCAGGTTTGACCAGATAGGCTTTACATGCAACAACCCGGTGATTACAACTGACGGCATGCTTTTCATGTCAGTAACAAATGGCAACAACAATGCAATAGAGCTAACGAAAATTGTCTGCACTCCTGACAGAGGGGCGGAGCCTCCTGAGTATGGGGAAGTCTTGCAAAACACAATAATACTGCAAAGGCAGGGCATACTTGACTTTGGCGACCTTCCGTCATCCAAGGGCCTGCAATGCATGAAGGGCGAGACAACAGAGGTTGATAACCTTCAGGCAGGCGCAGAATTCACAGGAAAAGTCTGGCTGTTTTACCGCAATGAGGAGGACAGCGAAAACTACCCATTAAGGACATCAAGCGCAAACATTGTGACATCAGTGGTAAAGGCAACAACAGAGTAGCTTGCGCTTGCCTTTTTCCTTTTCCTCCCTTTTTTAGTGTTCGCTAGGGCAAAAAGGCAGCCTCACCAACAACCCACGCCCGAAGCCCCTGCTTTTATGCAGGGGTAAAGGCGTGAATGTTCCATTATCATTCAATGCACAATTAAGCCCACGCCTTTAGGCGTGGGTTGTTGACCTCATAGCAAAAACAGACTATTTATATACTTTACTTGAGCCTTTTTTCAGAGGTGTGGGTTAAGTGAGAATTTACCTATTATTCGCAATATTGCTTCTTCTTTTCCCCTCTGCAACAGGCCCGCCCATGTGCGACGAAA
>CAZOMB010000015.1:0-26045 GCA_964581105.1 Microcaldota archaeon | reverse complement strand
CACTGGATCCCATCCCTAAGGGGCATTAGTCAACAATAGCTTCCCCTTAAGGGTTCAACCCCGATTTGCAATACTATTGCTAAAAGCGCACAAGAAGAGTTGTCCTGTAAATTCTTTTGCCTTCTTTCTCTCCTGCTAGCTTTTCTGTTCTTAAGTAGGGAAGAGAGTATTCATTCAATGCAGATATTGCAGCTTGTCTGGCCCCACAGTATAAATCCAGGCCTTCTTTTAATTCCTCAACTTTTGCGATAAAGCTTTTTCTTCCAATTTGCCTTGTGAGAAGCTTGAAGTATTTCTCTATTTTTTTCTCATTTCCCCTGAGCTGGATTATTGCCTCAAAGTACTGTGTTCTTGCCAAAGCCCTTTCTCTTGACAGGGATTTTACAAATGCTACCTCTATTTCCTGCTTTATCCTGCCATATGGGGTGTCATATTCAACTGAAGCAAGGTCTTTTGAGTAAACTGGGTTTGTTTCCTTTATTTTGAGAAGCCTTGTTATTTCATCCTCTATTGAGATTTTCTTTGTTTTGCCTGCCTTGTCAATTACCTTGTTTGTTTCTGTGCATATTTTCACTTCAACCCGCGGAAATGGCTTTAGCCTTGCTTTTGCGCATTTTAAGCAAAGCTCGCCGTGGAAGGAAGCCTTTTTGTCTGCTTTTCCGCATATAGGACAAAAGCGAACCATGCTTGTTTCAAGGGGCAGATATCTATATATAAATGAGCATGGCTTCAAACTTTTGTGGTCTTATGCAGGAAGTGAAAAAAGAGGCGCTGGCGCTTTCAAGGTATTTTGTCTCTTTACCCCACCCAGCAAAAACAACCATATTGATAGTGATTGTGTCATTCATTTTTGGCCTGTTGTTTGCGCTTGCAAGAGACCAGGGAGCAGGACTTGTTGGAATACTTGCAGGAGGAGTGGACGGGCTTTTCTTATTGGCTTTCCCTGCTTTTCTTTCATCTTTAGGCCTGTTTTTGGTAAGAAGAAAGGCTGTTTTCAGGAGGGCTGTTTTCCTTGGCCTTTTAAGCGCACTTGTTTATGGCATTTTTTACCTGGCCTCATTTGCGCTTTTTGGAATATGGGAATCTGCAGAAAACCTGCTTTTCATAGGGTTTGGGTTTGCGTTTGTGCTCTGGTATTTCATGCTTTTCCTTGCATTTGATTTCAGGAAGAGCGCTTTTGTATTTGCAACAATGCAGCTTGTGATTTTCTCTATTTTCTTCCTTGCAGCAGGTGGAATTGGAGCAGGGACAGACCCAGCTGGCCTGATTGTAAAGGTCTATTTGGCATCTTTTGTGCTTCTTGCTGCGTTGTATGTGCTTTTTTACCTGATTTCTGCGCCAATGAAAAAGAATTTGGGAATTTCAAGCATGGATGCTTTGTCCATGTTCTTGTCCCAGTGGCTTTATGGGGAAAAGGACTTGGAAGAGGCTTTTGAGGAAATTGGGGAAGAGGTTGAAACTTTAGTATGGGTTGCAAACCTTAAGGGAAGGAAAAATGATGTTCTTTTTGTTGTGCCATACATACACTTTGGGCCTTTTGGGAACTTGGGGGGAAGCGAGTTTACTGGAATGATTGCAAATGCTCTGGCCGGCAAAAAAGGAGAAAAGAAAAAAGAAGTATTTGTGTTTCATGGGACAGCTACGCATGACTTTAACCCGGTTTCATCTGATGAAATCAGCCAAGTGGTTGGAGCCTGCAAAAGGGCAATCAAAAAGCTGAAAATGAAAAAGGCAGCCCTTTCATACTCGTGCTGCCAAGTGGGAACAGTAAGGGCACAGGCTTACCAGATAAATGATTCTGCTTTTCTAAGCTATACTAGGGCGCCAAAGACAACTGAGGATGTGAACCTGGGGATTGGCCTGGCTCTTATGGAAAAGGCCAAAAGATACTGCAAAAGCGCATGCATTGTTGACGAGCACAATGCAGAAACAGGGGACATCAGCTCTGTTGAAATAGGAAACCCGATTGGCTTTGACATGCTTGATGCAACTGAAAAGCTGCTTTCTGAAAAGCATAAGAAAAAAAACTTTCTCTTTGGGGCCGCCTCTTCAAGTATTGAGCTTGATACTGTAGGGAAAAACGGGCTTAAGCTTGCCCTTTTTGCCCAAGGGAAGAAAATGAATGCAATATTGCTTGCAGACTCAAATGGAATTGTTCCAAAGTTCAGGGAAACCTTGCTTGAGCTTTTTGAGGGCCTTGGAAAAGAGTGCGGCTATGAGTGCAAAGGAGAAATAATGACAACTGACACGCACCAGATAAATACTGTGAGAGGGGCACTAAACCCTCTTGGCACAGAGAATTGCAATGACATGGCCATGGAAATAAGAAAACTTTTCTTTGAGGCAAAGGAAAAGCTTGAAAAAGTTTCGTTTGACTCTGCAGAGGAGAGGTTTGGGATAAAGGTATTTGGAATAGGCCAGTCTGCAGAAATAGCCTCAACAATAAATGCTGTTGTTTCTATACTTAGGCTTGCATTGCCATTGATAATCATAATAAGCGCTGTTTTGCTGCTGTGGGCCTTGGGAAGGCTTTAGCCGACTTCTGAGCCTGACTTGTCCCTTTTGAAGCCATAGTCTGACATTGATGCCTTGTACCATGAGCCATATTTGTCTGATGCCTGCTCCTCAATTGGCCTGCTGTTTTCTATTGCAAATTTCATGTTGTCTTTTGTTATCAACTTGCTGCCTTCTGAGGATGCTATGTCGCCTGCCATCTTTATTGTTCCTGCCAATATCCGCAGGCGCAAGGTAAGGCCTGCTGCCCCGTCAATTTCCTTTGCCTTTTTCTTTGCAAAGCTGATTATCTCTTCAATTGCCCCCGCATCTGCGTGGGGAATTCTCCTGTCCCTTGCTATTTCCTGTGCAATGAACTGAACCAGCTTTGCCCTGTTCCTTTCAGTGTCAGGCATGTGGGTATTCATAAGTATTTCATAGCCATTGCCAAGTATCCTTGAGCGCAAAGGGGGGAGAACTGCAGGTATGTCATTGAAGTTCACTGCTGCAACAAGTATGAAATCAGATGGGACCCTGTCAACCCTTACAGAAGAGCCTGTTGAAGACTGGTTTCTCCCTGAGATCGGGTATTTTTTCTCCTGCATTGCTGTTAATATGAAGCGCTGCAAGCTGCCAAGGTGGGAAAGCTCATCAATGAAAAGGACCCCTTCATGCGCATCATGCACTGCTCCTGGCACAACCCTAGTATAAGGAAGAGAGCCTATTGTTGGGTGAGAGCCATATGGGTCATGGCGAACGTCCCCTAAAAGCTCTGTTTCAGATGAGCCTGTTGCCTGGACAAATGAGGGCCTGTCAATTGGCAATAATACCTTGTACTGGGCCTTTTGCCTTAGCTTTGCAATCTTTGAAAGCTCTTTTTGGGTCAAGACAGCTATTTTGTCTCCCCTTCTTTCAAATACTATTAACTCCTCTTTTCCGTTCCTTACCCTTGTTGTGTGCACCCTGTCTTCCCTTTCAAGGGCATTTTGGGCCATAAGCAAATCATCAAAAGGCCCTTTTATCTTCCTGAATTTGTCTGCGCCGCAGAAAAAGCAGCTTGATGCATCTGGGTTTGAAAGCCTGGCGCACCTTCTGCAGCGAAAGCCAAGCTTTTCAGACACAAATGCTGGCACCATTGTTGGCTCTAAAATGTCATAAGAAGGCCTTTTGCCAAATGGTTTTGCTGCTGGCCTGGTTTTTACCTGTATTATTGGCCTTTCTGGCTTTTCTGGGTTGTGAAGCACCAATACTTCTTGCGTTGGCTTTGGCAAAGTTGAGGCAATTGCCTGGGCCAGCATGCTTTTCCCTGTTCCTGGAGGGCCCACAAGAAGAAGGTGCCTTCTTTGCTTTCCAACCATTCTGCCTATTTTTACTGCCTCATCCTGGCCTATGACCTGCAGCATTGGGTCTGAAGGTATGTTTACCTCTGCTGTTGAGGAGATATCAGAAATTTCCATGCAATGAGAAATGGTGCTGAGGATATATAATTGTTCTTGGAATTCACTCCTGCCAGAGAAATACCCTTATCCTCACTGGCCTGTGCTTCCCGTCTATCTCAAATGTTGCCCCCCTGTGCGCTATTGCAACCTCTTTTGCATCAAGATAGTCCCATTTTCCAATCTGAGCTATTGGTGGAGTGGAAGCATCGTCTGCCTGCTCAATCAGTATGTAATAGTTCTGCCCCTCTCCCCCAGCCCTAAGAAGTTTTCCAACCGCCTTGTAATTGGTTTCAGAAAGCCTGACAAGCTCTTTTACCTTTGTCTTGTTTAGCCTGGTTCCAAAGTCATCTGTTAACCCTAGCTGCTTTATTTCATCTATTGATGCATCTGGCCAGTCTGCTGGCGCTCCTGGTGAGAGAAGTGATTCAGCTATCCTTAATGCCTGGTTGTACATTGGGCTGGTTTTTGACTCTGCAACAGACTGCACTCCAAACCAGTAGGCAACAAGGGAGGTGAATGCCATTACCATTATCACTGTTGCAATGATTGCATCAAATGAAAAATATTGGCCTTTCATATTATCCCTTCAATCCGTATTATGCTGTTATTGTTTTCATCAAGCGTATTTGACATGTTTATTGTGCTTCCTTTTGATGTATCCATTACTATAAATCCTGTTTCCAGGTTGATTGTTATGAATTTCTGGTAATCTTCTGCTGCTTCATATGAGGAAGTTATTGCTGGGGATGAGAATGTTGAAAGGCCTGTTGGGCCTTGCCAGTCAACATAAACAAAGCCTGTTTCAACAAATGCTGTTGTGCCTATTGCTGATGGCAGCTTTCTGCTTATTGAAATGTTGTAAGGTTTTCCAAGAAGGTCAGGGGGCACTGTTATTACTTGGTAAAAGCCAGGCCCTGCAACAAATGTAGTGTGTATGTGGTCAGAAAACTCATATGCTATTTCCTGTGCATATGCATGCTCTGCGCGTGAGAGCTCCTGTGACTGCATTTGGAAGAAAACTGCAACTACTGCCACAAATACCAGGAGGAAAAATGAGGCATAAGCTAGTACTTCTACAGCCGCTTGCGCACGCAAGGGGCTGGCACCTGCCTGAGCCTTTTTTTGTTTATCCATATGTGACATTGACATAATCTCCATCCACATTAACCAGCTTTATTCTTTGCAAGCCTGCTGTCCTTTTTCCTGATAGGTTGCCAGTGACATTTGCAAATGTTGAGCCTATCATGTCAAGCTGCCTGTTGTCTGCTTCTATTGTCAGCACTATCAAGCCACCTGACGCTGATGCATTCTTTATTCCTTCTGGGTAGTTTACTATTATTGTCTTTCTTGCCCCTGCCCCTTGAAGATAGATTTCCCCTGCCTCATCTGCTATTGTCCTTGCAGCAGCTTTTGCCTGAAGCACAGAAGCTTTGCCAAGCTCGCTTCCTGACGCTGAAAAGAAAAGGAATACCAGGGGCAGGATAAATACTAATGCAAATGCTGCCAGCACAAGTGTTTCAGTGGCTGCCTGCCCCGCCAAACCAGCTCCTCTTACTTGGCGTGGGCTGGCATTTGCCTGCCCATATCTCATGTTTCCCATATTCATACCTCAGTCGCATGGTGATGATGTTATTGGCCCAGATGATTGGCAAGCAATTTCGCCAAGGTCATAGCGCTTTATTGCATCTATGCTTAGCTTGAACTTGCCTATTCCAACTTCTGTTGCATTTTGGTTTGACAAAGTGCACATTTGCTTGCTCTTGCAGCCAGGCATGCCCTTTATCCTTGTATATCCATTCATTTCCCTGTAAAACTCCCAGTCAAGCCTTGAGCGATAATCATTGTCCTGGTCATCAGCCCCTCCTGCCCATTTGCCAGCAAGGAATGTTTCAATGCCAAGCTCCTCATTTTTTATGTCCTCTGAGTTTGCAAGCATTCTCTGGAAGAATGATGGGCCTATGCCTTTTACATAATGGCCGCAAATCAGCATATCCCTCAATCTTGTTATGTCCCATATCCTGTGATGCCCTTGCTGTTTCTGAGAGGCAGTTTCATACTGGTTGTCAAACAGGACAAATTGCTGAGACTCATCTGGCATTCCCGTTCTATTCACAATTGGTATTTTTGAAAGGTTTGCCCCAAAGTTCCCGCTTGCAGCAATGAAAGGAACATTGATTTCTGTGCCAGATATTATCCTGTTATTATTTGGGTGCTCAGGGCATGGCAGCCCTGGAGTGATTGCCTCATAAGTTTCAAGGCAGTTAACGCAGTTTGTCTGCATATATTGCTGGTAAGTGCAGCCAGCGTAAATATCTGTTTTGCCTTTTTCAATGCCTGGCTGTGTTGTGATGAGCAAAGCGCCATAAAGGTCAGCAAATGAAATCACTGTCTGGTTCACTTTTTCTGCAACAAATATGTATTGGCCTATTTTTGAAAGCAGGCTTGTGTTCTGGAAAATGCCTTCTCCGGGGTAGTCTTCTGTCATGGGGCCATAAAACCAGCCTGCTCCTTCTGGCGCCATGTTGTCAACAAGTATTGGAACCACATCTTCTGTTGTATTGTAATCCTTGTGCTTGAAAATTTGGCTTTGCGCAACAAGAGACGGGTCATACTCAATGCCTGGCCTTCTTTCAAACTCATTTCTTGTAACTGATGGGTCCAAAAACCCGTTTATTGAAAAGCTTGTGTTTGCCTTAAGGGTTTTTGAGTGGTGCATTGTCTTTTCAAGGTCTTGTAGCTCCATATCTATTTCAAAGTATACCCCTATTGTCCATGCATCCAGCTGTTTGAATGAGAAATTGGTCATGTTTGAGAAGGTTGCATTAAAGCCCATTACATTTGCAGCTGTGTTGATTTTTTCCTGCCACCCTTCAATTGTATAGGCGGTTTTTTGCGCCCCTGTATATTCAATGCCATTGGTTGAAGGATAGGTTGTTCCATTGTACATAAGTTCTTTTGCTGATTTTTCAACAAGGCCAGTGTATTCATTGTTGTCTTCCCCGGTTCCTGTTGCAGAAGACCATGGCAATGCATTTGTAGGTATTGCAGTATAATTGGCAAGCCTGTAAGTGGCATAAAACGCAGAGGCATTTGCAAAATCTGACAAAGACTTGTCTGACAGGCTTGAAAGCACTATTCTCACTGCCTCTCCTTTGAAGCGCTGTGCTGCTCTTTGGTCTGACCTTTCAAATGTCTGGACCCATACTTGTACTGTAAGAAGCATGAATGAGAGTATTGCAAGCGCCATTACTGTGAAAAAGAACCCTTTTTTCGAGTTTTTATGGTTTTGCATTTTCTCACGTGTAAACTACCAGCCTTACCAGCTGGATTGAGTTGTTGCCTGGTATGAAGTTTGAGTATGGCATGTCACAAGGCGTTGTATTGCAGGGAACCTCGTACTGCTCAGGCCCATGGTATCCTTTGCATGACAGATAGCAGAATGCAGATTCGCCTGGCTTTGGCGTCACTGTATAGATTGAGGCAAAGGTTGTTGCAGATGCCTGAAGCTTTGTGAACTTTTTGCCGCACCTGTCAGACCCATAGTCACACCCGTCTGTGCCTGCGTCATATGCAATGCTCCATTCATCATCATTGAAATTGTAAAATTCCATCCTATAGCCATATCCCTTTGGTATTATTGGCCTGGATGAGTCTTCTTGGTCAGGCCCTTCAAAGCCTCCTGCTATCTTGTGCAGGATTTTTGGGTCATGGCCCCCTATATATCGCTCAAGGTAAGTGTCATCAGTCTCGTCGCTTGATGAGGTTGCCATTACCTGCAAAGTGTCATGCGCAAGCTGGTGCGCCTGCTCAAGAGAAGGGTAAAATGGCTTTGGAATACCGACTGTAAAAATCAGAAGGCTTATGGTAATCATTGTCAAGGTGAATGCAACAAATGCATCCAGTGAGAATATGAAGCCTTTTTGCATACGTGTGCATTGTCTGAAAGAATATTAAATGCTTATGGGAGGCAGGATGGAGCAACTGTTTTAAAATGAAAGCAATCAATTTCTCCCCATTATACTGCGACCGTAGTCTAGCCTGGTTAGGACTCGAGATTGCCATGGCTGATTTGTTGGTTTGTGGCAGGATTGGCTGCACAAATCTCGTAGGCCGGGTTCAAAGGGACCTTTTTTGGGATGCCTAAAAAGCTCCACCAAAAAACAGGAACCACAATATTTTCATAAGGTGGGTTCCTGCTACCTCCCCTTGTTGGGAAGTAGCTCTGTGAAAATCCCGGCGGTCGCATACTTCTTTTTTCACCTGTCAGCCATGAAATAAGCGCAGGAAAATGTATCCCCTAAGCCGACTGTGTGCACAGGATTTTCTATAAACTCGTATTCAAAGCCTTCAAGCTCTGCAAGAGAGGGTGCTTTTCCGTATTTTGCCTTAAAGCTTGTGCACTTTTTTGCAAATTCAAGTGCATGTTTGTTTGTTCTCTCTTTTGGGAGGACTTGGTGCTCATCCTTAGTATGGAAAAGAAGGGATTTTGTGCTTTGCAAAAGCTCCTCAAGCTCAACTCCAAATGAGGAAAGCTCTGTTTCATTTAATCCAACCATATCTGCTAAGGGCAAAAGCTCGTTTCTTGCTGCCTCAATGACCTCTTTGCTTTGGAATTCGCCTAATTCTGCAAATACTTGTAAGTTTGGGTTTGTTTTTTTCCATTTTTTTATCTCTTGCGTGAATTTTGAGAGCCTTTCAGGTGTTTTAAGCAAGTGAAACCCTCCAACAAATGCTTTTTCTATTGATTGAAGCTCATTTTCTATTGAATTGCAAAAAAGCTCTTCAAGGTGCCAAGGCACTGGCTCATAGGAAGCTATGAAGCGGGTTTTTGTTTGTGGGCATTCAAAAACAAAGTGGTGCGAGCTTTTTGCAGATGATTCAAATGAAGTTGACGGGATAAAGCCATTTTCTGCTGGAACTAGTATATTTTCTGGGCAAGAAAAAAGCCCTGCAAGCTCCTTATTCATGAAATTGCTGTGCAAAAGGCAATTTACTCCAAGTGATGAGGCAAGCTGGGCTGCATTTCCTGCCTGGCCGCCGACTATCTTTTTGCCAAATTTTATTTTTGAGAGGAAAAACTCGCATTCTTTTATGCTTATTGTTATTTCCCTTTGTACTCCCCAGGAAAAGCATTCTGATATCTGTGCTGAAAGCGCTGGGGAAAAGTCCTCAATTTTTTTCAGGTCATGCTCATCAGGCGCTTTTACATGGTCTATGTTTGCATTAAAAGCAAATATTGCCTTTTTTGGAAGCTGCATAAGTGAAATTGACATTAGCAGCATATAAATAATCCTATTGGCAAAAGAAAGCAAAGGCTGGTGAAATGAGCGAAACCCTTGACGTGCTTGAAAGGCGCTGGAAAGGCGCATGCAAGAGCATTTTTGGCCAAGAGGCATGTGGCTTAATTGAATGCTCAAAGTGGCTGGCCGACTTTATTGAGCCGATTTCGCAAAACAAGTCAAGCCTTTCAGGAAAAGAGGTAATAAGCGCGCCTACAGGCTATTGCAAAGGAGCAAAGTGGCTTAGCTTTGATGAGGTTGACTTTAACAAGAAATTTGAGCCTTTGAATGTGAATGAGATAAAGGACATTGATTCTCTTGTTGAGGGAATTTCTGAGAGGATTTATTACTCTGGCAATGTGGTATTCGGAAAGTCGGGCTATATTGAGAAAAGCTCAAACCTTAATGACAGCTTTTATATTTATGGGGTTGGCAGGAATGGAAACTCAAAATATTTGGCATATTGCACAATAGGGAGAATGAATGAAAACTGTTTTGGGTGCAATGGGATTGGGGAGTCAACTTATTGCATAAAATGCAGCAGGTGTTTCAAAAACCTGCGGTGCTTTGAAGCTTGGATGAGCCAGAACAGCTCTGATTGCTACTACTCATCAGGATTGGAAAGCTGTTCTGAATGCCTTTTCTCATTCAATATGCAGAACAAGAAAAGGTGCATAGGAAACCTTGAGCTTGGCTTGGAAAAATACAAGAAGATAAAGGGAAAACTGCTGGCAGAAATGGCGCAAAAGCTTTCAAAAGAGAAAAAACTGCTATCTCTTACTGAAATTGTAAAGAAAAGCAGGCTTGAAAAGCCAGAGACTGGCACTCATGACTCTGGCAGAAAAGAGATGCTTGACAAGAGCATTATTGAAAGCTCGTTTTTGAAAACAACTTCTATTGTTTTTGGAAAGCCTCTTGATGGAGGGATTGACACTTACTCAAAGTGGCTGACAAGGCACACAAGGCCAACTGTAAACTGTTTTTCTGCTGCAAGCAAGAAAGAGCTTTACAGGCCCTCAGCAGTAAATTATGAGAGGCTTCCAAAAGACAGGCTTTTGAGCCAGCCAGAAGCCTATGGGCTGGGAAGAAGAGAAAAGCTTGAAGAGAATGACATTAATGGCTTGAGCCTTGAAAATGCGCATGAAAAGATTGGAAACCTGGCATTTTTCAATATTGAATGGGATGAAGGGAAAAACCGGAACAATATTGAGTGTGTGATGGTAGCAGATGCAACAAATGGATACAGGAATTCGCTTATGATACATGTAAAAAACTCTGGCTATAACTTCTGGCCAAGGGACTCTGACCATATATTTGGGTGTGACTCTCCTTTTAGCTCCCAGTTTTCAATAAAATGCCATTCATGCACAAACCAGATTCGGTCCTTTGAAATTGACTGCTGCGGCTATTGCTCTGACTCTTACTTTTGCCATAACTGCGAGAACATGAACAATTCTATGTTCTGCTTTAATGTGAAAAACAGGAGAAATTCCATAGGAAATGCTGAGCTTTCACCCCCTGACTACCAGAGAGTGAAAAAGCTTCTTTTAGGGCAGATGCATGATGAGCTTTCCTCAAAAAAGGACCTGAAATATGACATATACAATGTTGCCTGCCTTGCAAGTGCAAAAAGGCTTTGAAAACCAGTGGCAATTTAATATATGATTGATTATAGAGGAAGCCGTGCGACTGTAGTCCAGCCTGGTAGGATCCGAGCTTCCCACAACCCTTTTTGGGGTGCCTAAAAGCGTTGACGGAAAACTGGAAATGGTTGGAGAAAGCTTGAGACCCGGGTTCAAAGGGACCTTTTTTGGGATGCCTAAAAAGCTCCACCAAAAACCTCTGTGAAAATCCCGGCAGTCGCATTTTTACTTTGCTCTGAGAGGGAAAGGTTTAAATACTGTTATATATAATAGAATAACATGGTGATAACTAAAAGCCGGGTCAGGGGCAATACTAGCCAAAAAGAGCTAGAATTAGCTTTATGTAAAAAGATTGTTTCGTCAAAGCTCTTTACAGATGCCCAGAAACTTGCAAAAAGGCATGATGCACTTTGCATGCAAAGGAAAACATTTGAAAACCGGTTGAAAAAAGGAATCTACTACTTCATTTTGATAGAAAAACTTGCCAAAATTGAGGACCAGCACCATAAACTTAGAGAAAAGAAATTTGTTTGCAAAGTCAGTGCAGGCAAGAAGCAACTCATTGGCGGCAAGATAGACATTGCTGATATTTATGAGATAGTTTCAAATCACCCCATGCACAAGGACGTGTATTATGTTTCCCCTTACAACGGCAAGCAGACAGATCCGTTCGGATTTTGCATTTCATTAAGCTCAAACATTTATATCAATAAGAACAAGGAGGGTGGACCGGATGGGTTTTGTTATTCTGAAGAAACCATAATAGCTCACGAAAAAAAGCACGCAGAATTTTATGCAAAAATAGACGGACCTGCTTTTCACATACTATGCAACCTGACAAACATTTCCAATGAAATATGGCAGTACCTTGGTGAAGTCCATGCCTATTCTGAGAATATTCTGCTTAACCCTGCGGAGTTTTCATCAATTTGGCTAAATTCAAGGGAAAACAAGGAGTATGTGTCAAAGAACCCTGTTAATTTTGAGGCGCGAAGGGACTTGTTAAGATGTCTTTTCCTGAAAAAAGATGAAGCACTGGAAGACCCGGTTCTGAGCAACATTATAGATGATGTTTTGCTTGCTGACAAGAATCTTGATAAAGATAAAATCGAAAAGTATTCAAAAGGGCTTTCAGGGTTCCTTAAGAAAAACCAGAGAGATGTCAAAGAGATTCAGAAGAGCCTTGGGTTTGCGGTTTACAAGGGCATGCTTGAGAAGAATAACTGGAAAGCAAGGCTCGGGGTTGTCTGCAAAAAGCTTGATGAACTTGGAAAGGCATCTGACTTTAAGAATGAGCCAAGCAAGGAGTTTTATGAGCAGTTTGAAAAGACAAAAGAACTTGCAGGAAAGCTGCAAACCCTTGCTTTTGAAAAAAATTAGAGTTTCTTGCTCATGTAAGGTCCATCAAGTGAGTAGTTGAATTTCCGGTAATAGCCTCTTGCTCCTGGTCCTGAGAGAATGAAGATTTTTGAGAGCCCGAATTCTTTTTTTGTTATTGCCTCTGCTTCTGAGAGCAGTTTTTTGCCAAAGCCTGTGTGCTGAAGCTTCCTAGGGGAATGCTCGCCTATTGCTGCCTCTTGGCCATATACATGGAGCTCGCGCACTATTGAGGAAAATGAGCCTATTTCCTTTCTGTGGGAGTTTTTTGGGATGCGAAGCCTGAGAAATGCTGCCAATATATCCTGTTGCATGTCTTCAAATGACAGGAATATTTCTTTTGCTTTTGATGCCTTATAGTCTAATCTTTGCAATTTGAGGTTTAGTTTTCCTGGGGATGCCTTTTTCCTGTGTATTGCCCCTATTTCCCTGCAGCGGATGCATCTGCAATGCTCTCCTCGCTTAGCTAATTTTTGCTCAACTATCTGGCGCAGGTTTGAGTGCTTTACCCCTGCTGCTATTATAGGAACAGGTATGTCCCGCTGTATCCTTTGTACTCTGACATATGAAGGTATGTATTTTGTTGCTTGTGCAATTACTTTTGCTGCCTGCTCTGTTGTGTATGGGGAGTATTTGCCTTTTTTCCATAGATTGTATATTTCTGACCCTTGCACAACTAAAGTAGGGTAGATTTTGAGCATGTCTGGCTGAAAGTCTTGGGAGGAAAAGAGCTTTTTGAAATATGCTATGTCTTGCCTGGGAGTACAAAACAAGCCAGGCATCATGTGATAGCATACTTTGAATCCAGAATTTTTGAGTATTTGGGTTGATTTTATTACGTCTGCTATTGTATGGCCGCGGTTTACTTTTTTATATACTTTGTTTGACAGGCATTGCACTCCTAATTCAACCTGTGTTCCTGCAAGAAGAAGAAATTCATTTGCGTGTTTTTCAAATGCATAGTCTGGCCTGGTTTCATAAGTCACGCCTATTGCCCTGTGAGGGGCTTTTTCATTTGAGTCTATTGCCTGTTTCAGGGTTTTTGATGAAAAGCCATTAAGCTCGTCAAATGCCTGCTTTATGAATGAGCGCCTATATGCTGGTGGTGCGCAGAGGAAGGTGCCGCCCATTATTATCAGATGGCATTTGGAAGTTTCATGGCCTTGCTGCTGGTATTGCTTGAGCCTGGAGGCAATCTGCTTTTTTGCTGAATACTGGTTTTGTATTGCGCGCATTGTGGTTGGCTCATAGCCTGTGTATGATTGCGGAGCATTGCCCCCTTTTGGGCAGTAAATGCAGCCTCCTCCGCATGGGAAAGGGGAAAACATTATTGCAATTGGGGAAACTCCTGAGAGAGTTCTGGTTGGGGCTTTTATGAGTCTGTTGCGCAGCTTGTTCCTTGACTTTGGTATGTGCTGCAAAATTTCAGAGTTTTTCAGGAATAATATTTTGTGCTCTGAGGAGATTTTGCCTTTAAGTGCTTGAAGGTTTTGGCTTGGGCTTTTGATAAGCTCGTTGGCAGCTTGTTTTGCAGCCTTTTTTCTTGTTTCAAGCTCTTTTTTCCCTGGCTTTTTCTTGTTGTATGAGTAAAAGGGGAGCTTTCCAAGCCTTTTGAGGAGCTTTGCTGCAGCAGTTGCACTGTGGGCTGTGTCTTTTGAGTGCATAAAACACCTTTATTGGAACAGGTTTGAAATCAGGCCAACCACAAAATATATTGGGGCTTCTGCAACAGGGAAAAGCAGCAAGCCGCGGTTGACTGCCTTAAAGTCTGACAAAAGGTCAGTGTTTACCCGAAGGAATACTGGAAGGCTTGCAGATATGCTGTCACTTGATGATGAGCGGGCCCAGATTGTTACCTGGTAGTCTGATTCCTCGTTTCCTACCAGCTCATAATTAATGGTTTTTGAAGTCCCTGACCTGATATATACGCTTCTTGTGAACTCCCAGTCCCGCACGCCTATTGAGCCGACTGTGAATACATCGTTTGCAATTCCCTTGTTAAGTATTGTTATTGCATAGCGGGCAGGCTGGCTTGCTCCCACTGACTGGGAGGTTGGCTCTATTTTCATGTCCATTACGTCTTTTGTTACAGTGACTTTTACTGTGAATGTTATGTTGTCCCCAAGCCCTTCTTCTCCTGCCTCGTCCCAAAGCGTAAGCTCTACTTCGTATTCTCCGTCAGCAGCATCTTTTGGCACAGTGATGTCTGTCTGCAGGGGCTTTGCATAGAGCCTTGACGGGGTTGAGGCCCATTTGTAAGGAAGCTGCGAGGCAAACATCTGGTCATATGAGCCCCCAATGCCAAATTTGCCACCTGTTGAGGCCTCTGGCTGCACTATGACAAAAAAGGTCTGGCCAGGCCCAACATTTCCCATTATTACCTGGGAATCCTGCTCTATTTGCGTTGAAATAGGTGCAACCAAACTCGCTGCAAAAAGCGAAGAGCACATTATTGAAAGCGCCAAAAGCACTGCAAAAGGTTTCATGTGCAAGCTTGGCGTTCAAAATCTTAAAAGCTTATCTATGGAATTTGGCTTACAAGAAGATGGGGCTTTTTATATTTTTTCGCCTGAAGGTCTTTCTGTCAAAAGGTGGTCAATTGCAAAGGCATTATCTCATACTTTCTCTGCTTGTGCTAGTTGCACTGGTTTTTATGTCAGGGTGCCTTAATACCGGATGCTCAAGCGACAGGGGATGCAAGGAGTGGCAGACCTGTGATACTGAAAAAAGGCAGTGTGTCCTTCGGCCTGGCTTTTGCAATGCTGACGTTGAGTGCAATGATGAGCTTCAAATCTGCAATATGAACACCCATAAGTGCGACTTTTTGAGTGACAGGTGCAGGGTTGAGACTGACTGCGAGGGATGGCAAGTGTGCGACGTTGAGGGCAATTATACTTGCAAGCCAAAGGCAGGGTTTTGCGATACTGATGAGCTTTGCAATAGTGCCACAGAGGTTTGCAGCCAAACAAGGCATGTATGCGTGCCAAAGCCAGGAAACTGCAAAAACCAGTTTGACTGCGAAAGCTTCCAGATGTGCGACACAAGCTCTGGAAAATGCGTTTCATTGCCAGGAAGGTGCTCAACAACTGTTGAGTGCGAGCTTTGGCAGGAATGCAATGTCACTTCTCATTACTGCACTGTAAGGGAAGGTTTTTGCAACAATGACCTGGATTGTGAGGGATGGCAGGTATGTGACCAGGTCTTAAGGCGCTGCTTGGCAGGCCCTGACTTTTGCGCAAGCGACAAGGACTGCACAAGCTGGCAGCTTTGCAATTCAGAAACCCATGTTTGCGAGGCAAAAAGGAGCCTTTGCTCTTCTTTGGCAGACTGCGAAAGCTGGCAAATATGCGATGTTCAGAGCAGAAGGTGCATATCAAGGCCTGGGTTCTGCTCAACTGATGCAGAATGCGGAGTCTGGCAGGCATGCGACCCAGAAACCCACAAGTGCGACACTAAAATCGGGTATTGCACAAAGTCATCTGAGTGCGCTTATAATGAGAGGTGCGATACAGACCCATATTCTGAGAATGCATACAGGTGCGTGCAGATTACATGCACAAGGAATGAGGACTGCCCGCCAGAAAGCTCCTGCGACCCAGTAATCCAAAGGTGCAGAGGAGTCTCTTAAAGGAGTGGTTAAATGGAATTTGGAGATGCAATAGGCCCAGAAAGGATAGTTGAGGTTTATGACCCAATAACAAAAATGCGCGCTGTGCTTGTGATTGACAATACTGCCTTAGGGCCTGGGAAAGGCGGGGTGCGCATGGTTCCTGATGTCACCACTGCTGAAGTATTTGGCCTTGCCAGGGCAATGACTTGGAAAAATGCTTTGGCTGGAATACCTTTTGGAGGGGCTAAATCAGGGATTAAGGCAGACCCAAAAAACCCGCACAAGGCAGAAATTGTCGGCGCATTTGCTGAAAGGATAGCCGGGCTTGTGCCTGACCATTATATTGCTGCGCCTGACATGAACATGGGAGAAAAGGAGATGGCAATAATTGCAAAAACCATTGGAAACCCAAAAGCAGTTACAGGAAAGCCAAGCTCAATGGGAGGCTTGCCGCATGAGCTTGGTTCAACAGGCTATGGCGTTGCCTTGGCAGCAGAAGTTGCGCTTGAGCACATGAAAATCCCTGTTCAGGGAGCTGAAATTGCAATAGAGGGATTTGGAAATGTTGGGACATTTACTGCAAAGTTCCTTTCTGAAAAAGGAGCAAAGATTGTTGCTGTATCAGACTCAAAAGGAACTGCGTACCTGGAAAGCGGATTTGACTATGAGAAGCTTGCTTCTGTGAAAAAGGAAAAAAGGACTGTGACTTCTTATCCTGGGGCAAAAACCCTTGAAACAGGGGCTCTTTTTGGCATTAAGTGCGATGTCCTTGTGCCTGGGGCAAGGCCAGACGTAATCCATGTTGGGAACATGGACCCAATAAAGGCAAAAATCATTGTTGAGGCTGCAAATATACCCATGAAATATGAGATAGAGCGCGAGCTTGCAAAAAAGAAGGGGATTTTGATCATTCCTGATTTTGTGGCAAATGCAGGCGGGGTTATTTCCTCTTATGTTGAGCACATTGGCGGCACTGAAAAAGAGATGTTTTCAATGGTAAAGGAAAAGATAATTGAGAATACAAAGTTAGTGCTTGAAAAGACAGAAAACTTGAATGTGAGAAAGGCTGCTCTTGACATTGCTGAAAGCAGGGTGCTTGGCAAAATGGAGGAAAATTGCAGCTGCAAGCTCAGATAGGTGTAAAAAATGCTCTGCTTTGTTGCCTTGTTTGTTTTGGCATTCTTGTCCATATTTTCAGCAAAGTACAGGCCTCTTGCAAAAAGAGCCTTTGACTGTGTCATTAAAAAGGCCACATTAAGGCCATGTGACACTGGCCTTGATGAGGAAATCAAGTCAAAGAGCATTTCAGGCATTATGAAATTCTGGCCAAAAGGGGCAGTATTTGTAAACAGGCATTTTGAGGCTTTTTCCCTATTGTTCACATTGCTGTTAATTGCAAGCATCTACTTCACTGTTGACGGTGCATACAACTTTGTGCTTTATGGGAACTGCAATGGGCCTGAAGGAGGCTTTTGCATTTATTCTGGCCTCCAAAATGAGAACTTTCTCAAGGCCCCTGGCACGCTTGACGGGATTGCAATAGGAAATTCCTCATCAAATGTCACTGTAATAGAATTTGGCTGCTATAACTGCCCTTATACTAGGCAGGCAGAAGAAAATGTTCATCAATTAATACAAAAATACCAGGCCAGTGTATACTTTGTATTCAAGCCATTCCCCTTGGCAAATCACGCATATTCAACAGAAACAGCAATTGCTGCTTCATGCGCAAATGAGGCAGGAAAATACTGGGAATACCGCGCTGCTATATTTGAGAGCCAGGAGGAGATAGGGCAAAGGGGCGACACTGCACTTGTTGAGCTTGCTGAAAATTTGAATGTAACAGGGTTTGGGGCCTGCTACTCAAGCAAGAAGTTTGAAGAAGACGTTATGAATACTTTGGAGGAAGGTCAGGGCTGTGGAATATACGGCACCCCGACATTCTTTGTCAATGGAAAGGCTTTTGTAGGTGAAAATGCAGTACAAGAAGCAGAAGAGGAAATAAAAAGACTTTTAAAGGGCTCTTGATGGATATTGAAAAAATAAGGCATGACTTTGCTTTGCTGAAGATGGGCAAGGTAATTTACTTTGACTCTGCTTGCACAAGCCTAAAGCCAAACCAGGTGATTGGGGCTGAAAGGCATTATTATGAAGAAGTGTCAGGCTGTGCAGGAAGATCGGCCCATTCGCTTGCCAAAAAGACATCAGAGCTTTTTGATTCTGCAAGGGAGAAGGTTGCAAAGTTCGTGAATGCAAAGCCAGAGCAGGCAATATGGACCAAAAATACTACTGAAGGGCTTAATTTAGTAATCCGCTCTTTTGATTATTCTCAAAGGAAGGAAATAGTAACAAGCAGGCTTGAGCACCACTCTGTTTTGCTTCCTGCAATTGAGCAGCAAAGAAGAGGCATTGCAAAGCTTGAGTTTCTTGAGTCAAATGAAAAAGGAGAGATAAGCGAAAAGTCTGTTGCAGAGAAGATTGGCAGGAAAACTGCGCTTGTTGCAATCCATCATACGACAAATACCACTGGGATGAGAGCGCCTCTTGAGAAAATAGTGAAAATTGCGCATGAAAACGGGGCAGCTGTTCTTGTTGATGCTGCACAAGGCGTGCCGCATTCAAAAGTTGACTTCAAAAAAATTGGGGCTGATTTTGTTGCGTTTTCCGGGCATAAGATGCTTGGCCCAACAGGAATAGGCTGCCTTGTCGGAAAAGAAGAGGCACTTGAAAAACTTGATACTTTTATTGTTGGAGGGGAAACCATTGATTCTGTGAAAATGGATTCTGTGCAGTTCAAAAAAGCCCCAAAAAGGTTTGAAGCAGGCATACAGAATTATGCAGGGGCAATTGGAATGGGAGCAGCATGCGATTACCTTTCAAAAATCGGCATGCAAAATGTTGAAGAGCATGAGAAACGAATGGCATCAAAGCTGCTAGAGGCAATCAAATCAATCAGCGGCTCATCAATTTATGGCTCTCCCTCAGCTGATAAGAGATGCGCTTTGGTCTGCTTTAACCTTAAAGGAGTATCTTCCCATCAGGTTGCCTTGATGAGCAATGACCTTTCAAAAATTGCAATGCGCTCAGGGGTTTTCTGCGCCCAGCCTGCTGCAGAGTCAATGGGCTTTGGAAAAGGGGCAGTCAGGGCATCATTGTATGTCTATAATAATGAGGAAGAGATTGGAAAGCTGAAAGAAACCCTTGAAAAGGTTGCCAAGCTTGGCTGATTTATTCTTTTGCGCCTGCGTCTTTTAGGATTTTTTCAAGAGCATCATATTTTGAGTTTTTGGCATATTTTAAAGGAGTCCAGCCTTCTGAGTCTTTTGCATCTATTCTTGCGCCTTTTTCAAGCAAGAGCTTTGCAGTGTCCTCATTCCCTACATGGCAGGCAAGCATGAGGGCTGTCTGGCCATTGATGTTCTTTTCTTCAAGCTTTGCCCCTTTTTCCAAAAGAAGCTTTATTGTTTCATTGTTGCCTGCATTTGCAGAAGAATGAAGGCATGTGTCCTCTGCCTTGTCCTTTGAGTTTATGTCTGCGCCTTTTTCAAGCAAGAGCTTTACTGTCTCAAGGTTTCCATTCCATGCTGCAAAGTCAAGGGCAGTCATTCCGTCAGCTTCTTTTATTTCTGTGTCTGCGCCTTTTTCAAGAAGGAATTTGACTGTTTTCACATGGTTTTTTTCGCAGGCAAGCATAAGTGCGGTCATGTTTTTTGTTGGCTTTGAGTTTATATCCACTCCCCCTGAGAGCAGCTCTTTTATTTTTTCAGTGTTTCCTTCTTCTGCTGCCCTGGCGAGAATTGTCATATTGTCCTCTTTTTCTGATTTTAGCAAGTCATCCATGCTTACCACCCCAAAACATAGGCAAATATAAGCGGAGCCACAATTGTTGCGTCTGATTCTATAACAAATCTGGGAGTATTCTCATCCAATTTGCCCCAGGTTATTTTTTCATTGGGCACTGCTCCTGAGTATGAGCCATAGCTTGTGACAGAATCGCTTATCTGGCAAAAATATCCCCAAAAGGGAGCTTCTTGCCTTAAGTCCTGCTTTATGAGGGGAACTGCGCATATTGGGAAATCCCCGGCTATTCCCCCACCTATCTGAAAGAAGCCTATGCTTGACTTTTTTGACTCTTTTTTGTACCATTTGATAAGGTCGCGCATGTAATAAAGTCCACTCTTGACTGTTTCAAGGCTTTTTATGTTTCCCTGCATGTATTCTGAAACAAACATGTTGCCAAGTGTTGAGTCTTCCCAGCCTGGCACAAATATTGGAAGGTTTTTTTCTGCAGCTGCCACAAGCCAGCTGTTTTTAGGGTCTATCTGGTAATGCTCTTTTAAAGCGCCTGATTTGATTGACTCGTAAAGCGCCTGGTGCGGGAAAAGGGATTTTGATTCTTTTTCGTATTTTTTCCATACATCCAAAACTGCTTTTTCAACCCTTCCCATTGCCTCTTCTTCTGGTATGCAGGTGTCAGTGACCCTGTTAAGCCCTTTGTCATAAAGCCTTTTTTCATCTGCTGGCTTTAAGTCGCGGTAATTTGGAATCCGGTGGTAATAGTCATGTGCAACAAGATTGAATACGTCCTCTTCAAGGTTTGCAGCTGTGCAGCTTATTGCATGCATTTTGTCCTTTCGTATCATTTCTGCAAGCGACTTTCCCAATTCTGCAGTGCTCATTGCCCCTGCCATCGCCAGGAACATTTTCCCTCCATTGTTTATGTGCTTTTCATATGCTTGTGCAGCATCAGCAAGGGTTGCTGAGTTAAAATGCTTGAAATGTTCACTAATAAATTCTTTTACTGGCGAAGGCACTAAAATCACCCCACACTTGACAAAAAAATCAGAAAAATTCTTCAGTGAAAGTATAAAATGGTTTGCAAATTTTTTTGAATCAGAAAAATTCCTCGACAAATTTTGTTATGTCAATATTTGACATGTCATGCTTTGTGAGCGGCTTTTCCTTTATGAAAGGTATTTCATCAGTGTAAATGGGCTTGTCAGTTTTGTAAAATATGCCAATTGGCCATCTTTCTTTTTCCTGCGCTTTTTTCATTGCAGCTTCAAAACTTGAGCTGTCATGGCTTTCAGCTTCCAGCTTGTAAACTTTTTGCTGGTAAAGAGAGTATGGGAGGTCTTTTCTCCATGTCACACATGGCTGCAGGACATCTATGTGCGATATTCCCCTGTGCTTTATCCCTTGTGCTATTAAGCCTGTCAAATGAGGTATGTCTCCAGAAAAGCCGCGTGCAACAAACGTTGCTCCTGCTGCCAAAGAAATCATCAATGGGTTTACTTCCTTTTCAATAGAGCCATTTGGAGTTGACTTTGTCTTTATTCCTTTTTTTGTTGTCGGGGAAGTTTGTCCTGTAGTCAGCCCATAAATTTCATTGTCATGTACTATGTAGCACATGTCAAGGTTTCTTCGCATTGCATGGATAAAATGGCCCATTCCAATCCCATAGCCGTCGCCATCTCCGCCAACTATTATTGTTGTAAGCTTGTTGTTTGCCAAGTGTATGCCTGTTGCTGCAGGCATTGCCCTGCCATGTATGCTTTCAAATCCATATGTCTTTATGAAGTGCGGCAATTTTCCAGAGCAGCCTATTCCTGATGCAACAACAACTTCTTGTGCAGGAATGCCAAGCTTTGCAATTGCGCCTTTTAGTGATAGAAGTATTGAGAAATTGCCACAGTTGTGCAGTGTTGCATTCTCACAAACATAGCTGTGGACTCCTTCTACCTCAAAGTTGTGAACTGGTCCATCGTAATCAAATGTTTTTATATCGCTTATAGGTGTCAAGACAAATTCCTCAAGAATTATGCTTGATGGGGCTCTACACTTTGGCCGCATTTTGATAGGCATTCCAAGGAGATATGAGAGCACTGCTATGTCTCTCCTGTTCACAATGTGCAGCGTGTAAGCTTCTTTATGCATACCATGTGCAGATTCTATCGAGAGGACAGGTACCACTTGCTGGCGTATAAGAAGAAGCTTCAATTGCTCAATAAGTACGTGTGAGATAGTTTTGTATGTGGCTATTCCTTTCCCCACCCATCCATCACCGAGCCACATTGCTCTGATGAGTTCCTTTTGCTTTTCCTTTGGGAGAGTCATAATAAAGTGAGGTATTTTTTTATTTGCAGCACCTGTCCCAAACCATTCTTTGAAAACCCTTGAAAGCATTGAGGAGTGTATTGTAACATCTATAGTGTGCTTGTGTTCTCTTATTTTTGAAGTTGCATTAAGACCGAAAATCTCTTTTGCTAGTCTCTTTACTTCATCTACAAGACCCATTTCTTTGGTGTTGAATGTAAGGACTATTTCGCGTTTATGGACATGGCCTTCTGCAATGTAATAGCCACATAGTCTCAAGAAACTTCCACCAACTTTTATTTTTTGAGGCAGAGGTTTACTTTTTCTGTCCATTTTTTTTCTTTTTAGGGGAAGCTTTATCTCTCTCAGATCTTTTTCTTCCTTAAGTATAGGAAATGCCACGTAGTCTCCTTTTTTGAGTTTGTCTGCCCGAGTCCACTTAAGCTCAAATTCTGTGTTGTGTAATTTCACTTGTTTTCTCTCAACAGCAAGGACCGGGTGTTCTTCAGTAAGGGTTGTTTTACCAAGACACATTGATCTTATTCTATACATTTTTCCCCTGTGCCTGTGGACAAAAACCTCTGTAACCTTGTGATAAGAACCATCACTCCCGAGCACGCAGTCGCCTTCTTTTATGTCCTCTATCTTTTCCACTGAGGGGTTTTTGTGTATCAAGGTGCCTGGAAGCACGCAGCCAGGGCACCAATTGGGCGCATGGCCAGTCAGTTCTTGTGTTGTTGTCATATCAATCACTTTTTGAGCATTTTCTCAACATGAGAAACTATTTCCTCTGGGGTAAATGGCCTTCCGTCATAGCGAAGGCGCGTGTTTTCTATATAATATCCTGTTTTTTGGAGTATTAAGCCCCTCATTTGCGCTTCTGAGTTTCCCTCAAATATTATTGTTTTCTTTTTGCTTTCAAGGAATTTGTTCAGAGCCAAAAGCACAGGCTTTGATGGGAATGGGGAAGCATAGCAGATGTGCATCATGCGTGCCTTTATTCCTCTTTCTTCAAGCACTTTGAGTGCTTCAAGCATTGGGCCTTTTGTTGAGCCCCAGCAAACCAGCAGTATTTGCCCCTTGCTCTCATCTTCCCCGTAAAAGGTCGGTGCTATGATTTCATCAGGAATTGCCGATAGCTTCTTTGCCCTTTTGTCAATCTGGTTTATTCTCATGCCTGGCTCTTCTGATGAAAACCCGGTTTCATCATGCTCATAGCTTGAGCACACATGCATTCCGTTTTCCTGGCCTGGCAAGCAGCGGGGTGAAATCCCATCATTTGTAAGTGAATGCCTTTTGAAGTTTTTTTGCTTTTGCATCTGCTCATCTGTCATGAGTTTTCCCCTGTCAACCTTTGTTTTTATTTCCCTAAAGTCCTCAACTGTCATTGAGCTTTCTGCAAGGTACTTGTCCAAAAGCACAACTACAGGGGTTTGCACAAGCTCTGAAATGTTGAATGCGTTTACTGCCTCTTTGAAGCAATCTGTCTGGTCGCCTGGTGCAATTACTACCCGCGGGAACTCTCCTTGCGATGCATGAAGCACAAAGTTCAGGTCTGCCTGCTCTGTATATGTTGGAAGGCCTGTTGAAGGGCCGCAGCGCTGTACCTCGAAAATAACGCAGGGGGTTTCTGACAATCCCATCATGCCAAGCGCTTCTGCCATTAATGAGAAGCCGCCCCCAGAAGTTGCTGTCATTGCCCTGGCGCCTGCAAACCCAGCACCAGCAATCATATTTGCTGCTGCAAGCTCATCTTCTGTCTGCTTTACTATTACCCCAAAGTCTCGCTCATGACCAGCCATCAAGTGAAGGACTGATGATGATGGGCTCATCGGGTATTCTGCAACAAACTTGCAGCCTGCCTTTACTGCCCCTATTACAGAAGCCTCGTTCCCATTTATGAGCATTTTTTTTCTGTCGCGCTGTATCTGCTCTATTTTTATCTTGAAAGTGCCGTTTACTGCATCTTTTGAAAACTCATAGCCTGCTTTTGCTGCTGCTATATTTTCATCAACTATCCTTTGGCCTTTTCTTCTCCACATTTTTGACACGAGCTTTTCAAGGATTGCAAAGTCAAGATGCATTAAGCCCATTGACGCGCCCAGTGCAACTGTATTGAACATTATTGCGCCGCCTGCTTTTACTGCAAGCTCAGTGAGCGGCACTCCAATCAGTTTTATTTTGCCTGGCTTGACCAGTTCTTCTGCTCCTTTTATTTTTCCTGAGTCATAAATTATTACTGCGCCATCTGAAAGCTCATTAGAATGAAGCTCAATTGTTTTTTTGTCAAGGGCTATTAAAATGTCAACTTTTCCCATTAATGAGTGTACTTTGTCTGGCCCTGCCCTTACTGCATATGTATTGTGCCCGCCTTTAATCAGCGATGGGTAGTCATTTGTGCCAAATGCCTCTAAGCCTGTCCTTTGCAGGCATTTTGCAAAAAGAGCGCCAACTGTTGCAACCCCTGTCCCAGCAGGGCCGCCTATTTTGAAATTTACCTTATTGACTACTTGCATTTTTACCACGAGTGTTTGGGTCGCACCTATTTCGTTAAGTGTTGAAATTAATAAAGGGCATATTCAGCAATTGACGTAGATTTTATTTTCTTCCCTTTGCCCTTTTTCTTGTCTGCCTTCTCGTTGCAGATTTTCTTCTTCTTCTCATTTTCTCACCTCTTTTGGAATAAAACGCCCCCGCCGCGATTTGTCCAACCTTTTTTGCATTTTTTTGGTGAAGCTTTTTTGCGAAGCAAAAAAGGTTCTTGAACGCGGATTCCAAGCTCCGCAAGCTTGTGTCCTATCCAAGTTAGACTACGAGGGCAGGCTAATTTCGTGCAAACAGTATTAAAATGAGCATTAGGAACTCTGTATTCCAATCAGAATAAAACAGGCAGCGCATATTATAAGCAAAAGGGAAGCATAGCAGTGCGGTGATTTGCATGGCTAAAACATACCTTTTCACTTCAGAGTCTGTCACAGAGGGACACCCTGACAAGGTGTGCGACCAGATATCAGATGCAATACTTGACGACCTTATCAGGCAGGACGAAAACGCGCACGTTGCAGTAGAGGCGCTTGCCACCACCGGGCTTATTGTTGTGGCAGGCGAGATAAATACAAAAGGATACTGCAATGTTGAGGGAATTGCAAGGCATGTGATCGGCGAAATAGGATACAGCAAGCCAGAATATTACTTTGACAGCAAGGGAAGTGGGGTGCTGGTCTCAATACACGCACAGTCTCCAGACATTGCCCTAGGGGTAAAAGAGGAAAAACTTGAGGAAATCGGCGCTGGCGACCAGGGAATAATGTTTGGGTATGCCTGCAATGAAACGCCTGAGCTTATGCCGCTTCCAATTTCCCTTGCCCATAAATTGGCTTATGCAATGTCCCAGGCAAGGAAAAAGAAAACGATTCCTTATCTTAGGCCTGACGGGAAAACCCAGGTCACTGTTGAGTATGACGAAAAGCACTCCCCTAAGCGGGTGACCACAGTTGTGATTGCAGCTCAGCATGATGAAAAGCGTGAGGGAAAGGAGATCACTGCAGAGCAAATAAAGGGTGATTTGCTTGAAAAAGTCGTAAAACCAACTCTTGGCAAGTATTATTCGCAGGAAACAAAAGTAGTTATAAATGGCACTGGAAGGTTTGTGCTTGGAGGGCCTGCTGCTGACACTGGCATGACCGGAAGGAAAGTGATTGTTGACACTTATGGCGGCATGTCTGCGCACGGAGGCGGATGCTATTCAGGCAAGGACCCGACAAAAGTGGACCGCTCTGCCTCTTACATGGCGCGCTATATTGCAAAAAATATTGTTGCTGCTGGCCTTGCGGAAAAATGCGAGGTCCAGCTTGGATATGTGATAGGCATTGCAGAGCCTGTTTCAGTGTTTTTGGACACTTTTGGCACAGGCAAAGTTGAGAATGGCAAGCTGGTTGAGCTTGTGAAGAAAAACTTCAGGCTCAAGCCAGGTCAGATTATAGCTGACCTTAAGTTAAGAAGGCCGATTTACCAAAAAACCGCGTGCTATGGGCATTTTGGAAGGGAAGAGCCTGAGTTTACCTGGGAAAAAACAGACAAGGCTGAAAAGCTCAAAAAAGACTCAGGA
>CAZOMB010000014.1:0-28373 GCA_964581105.1 Microcaldota archaeon | reverse complement strand
CCCATTTGCTATTCTCCAAATACTTTTATAATCACTCTTTTTCTCCTCTTTCCGTCAAACTCTCCGTAAAACACCTGCTCCCATGGCCCTAAGTCAAGCGCGCCTTTTGTTATTGGGAGCATTATCTGCTGGCCCATAAGTATTCTCTTCAAATGCGCATCAGCATTGGTTTCCCCTGTCTGGTGATGCGCATAATCAGGTTTTTCTGGAGCAAGCTTTTCAAGCCATTGCATTATGTCCTGCCACAGGCCGCTCTCATTGTCATTCACAAACACTGAGGAGGTTATGTGCATTGCAGACACAAAAACAAACCCTTCCTTTACCCCTGATTCAGAGACAGCCTTTTCAACCTCATTACTTATTGGCACTATTTCCTTGTGCTTTTTTGTATCCATCCAAAGGTATTTTGTATGGAATTTCATTTTTCCACCTCCATCAGTACAAGCCAGTAAGCTGGGAAAACAGTATTAGCAGCAAAAATGCCCCAGGCAAGATTTTCCTTACTGTTAACAGGAAAATTGCATGGTATTTTCTTGGAATGCCAATTGTTGCTGCAAGCCTGCTAAAGGGCAGCAAATATGCGCAGCAAATCACAACAGCCAATGCAGTGAATGGGGCAAGGAAAGTGCCAAATACAAAGTCAAGAAGGTCCAAAACAGGCCTTTCAAACACTTGAAGGTTCATTGGTGAATAGGAAAGCACAGAAGCAAGGCCTATGACAAATACTGCCCCTGCAACCATGTGCCTTGCCCTGGGATGCAAAAATGAGGTGGATGTCCTTGTATGGTCAAGCATTGAGATTATCGAGGTAAATGCTGCAGTGAAAAGCAGGGTAAAGAAAGCAGCGCCTGCCAATGTGCCTAATGCCCCCTGGCTTGCAAAGAATATCGGCAGGGCTTCAAATGAAAAAGCAAGCCCAGAGCCCGCTGCCCCAACCATTGCCCCAAGGGTTGCTATTGTGAAAAACGAAAGAAGCGAAGCAGCGCTGTCTGCCCCTGCAATCTGGAATGAAGAGGAAAATATCCCCTTTCCCCCTCTTAAGTGCATTCCATAAGTGAACATTATCCCATAGCCAACTGACAGGGAGAAAAGCACTTGTGACAAGGCATAATACCATGTGCGCGGCTCAAGCAGCTTTCCTGGGCCTGCCTCAAGCTGGGAGCTAATGTAATCTGTCGAGCCTGGCAAGGACAGGGCATAGAAAAACAGGGCAATCAGGAAAAAAAACAAAAGAGGCACAAGAAAACTGGTAGCAGGCTCTATTCCCTTGCTTATCCCCTTCTGGGCAATCAGGTACCCGCACACAAACACAATCAAAAAGGCAATTAATGGGCTGAATGTTTGGCTCATAATCCCAAAAGTCGGGCCTGTTCCCAGAATGAAATTTGCTGCAAACCACAAGGTCCAGCTGCAAAGCGCAATATAATATCCCATTATTACAGTGGTTATCAGAATAGGCAGTATTCCAAGTGCGCGTCTCAGGTTTTTCTTGACAAAAGCAAGGTTTGTGCTTGACTCAACTGACTTGAAAAAACCCCTTTTCAAGGCAAAGCCCTGGCCTGCTTCCAATAGGAAAAGAGGGATGCCTATTGCAATAAGGCAGATAAAATAAGGCAAAAGAAACCAAATGCCCCCATTTTCGCTTGCTATATAGGGAAATCTCCAGATATTGCCAAGCCCGACTGCTGCACCGACTGATGCAAGCACAAAAGCCTTTTTCGAGCTCCACAGATTATTGTCCATCAGCCAATAATCTTGAACAAACAATAAAAGCAGCTTGGTTTTGCTCAGAAGCTGCTAACACTATTGGATATTCCTGCAAAAAGTAATGATATATCCAATACCCACAATTTCTTTAAATTTCCCCAGGCAATTCACATTAGGGATGATGTAAAAAAGAAAACTTGAATATATTGGATTCAATATTTTCTGTGTTTTTGGAAGCAGTCCCTGCAATAAACTGGCTTTCCTTCTGTTGGCTTGAAGGGGACCTCGCAGTCCTGTCCGCAGTCAGAGCAGACAGCCTTGTGCATTTCTCTCGGGCCGCCATAGCCTCCACCTCTGCGATCTCTTCCTCTTCCGCCTGACCTTCTGTCTCTTCCCCGATTTCCTCGGTCGTCTCTACCAAATGACATTTTGTCTCACCTTT
Organism: Microcaldota archaeon; assembly: GCA_964581105.1. GTDB lineage: Archaea > Micrarchaeota > Micrarchaeia > Anstonellales > Anstonellaceae > UBA10161. The sequence goes on along the minus strand of CAZOMB010000014.1, from coordinate 26,224 downwards.
TTCATTATAGGATGGAATTACTCATCAATGCCACCCGCATTATCATTTGGGGTATCTGTTTATATTATTACTCCTAGCGGCAAAATTCCAAAGGCAAGCTATTCTATTTTGCTCAGAAGCTACTCCGTTGGGTCATCGCCGTAAAGCTAACCCACTGGAGCGGTGTCATCATCGCAACAGAAATAGGAAATCTTGGTTTTATATAGCTCACTGGAGCGGCCGCAAAAATCAGCAGGTTTTTGGGGTCTTTTGCTCGAGCAAAGCGAGAGCAAAAAGTGTCATCATCGCTAGTGAATTAGCAAAACCCTGCTTTAAATAGCTCACAGTTTCCACTTGATTGAGCAGCCCTGGGAATGAGAAAAATCAGGTGCTGGCTTTTGCCCTTTCAGCAAGGAATCAATTGCCCCTTCCATGTCAAATTGGGTTGGCTTTACTTCAGGGGAAAGTGCATCATCCAGCCTTCCATGGTATGCCAGCTTAAAATCAGAATCAAAAAGAAATGGGTCAGGAGTGCAGACTGCGCCGTATTTTCTTGCTGTTTGCTGGCTTTCATCATGCAGGTAGTCAAATTTGAAGCCCTGGTCTTTTGCAAGCTCTTTCATTGCCTCAAATGAGTCTTCTGGGTAATTTTCAGCGTCATTTGGGTTTATTCCAGCCATTTTTACCCCTAGCTTTGAGTACTTTTCATTAATCTTGTTCAGCCTTGAAAACTTTGCCTTTACATAAGGGCAGTGGTTGCACATAAATACAATGAGCAGGGCTTTTGCTCCCTTGTAATCTGAAAGCGAATGCATTTTTCCATCAGTGCCAATAAGGGAAAAATCAGGCGCCAGGCTTCCTGTTTTGAGTTTTTTTGCCTCTGACTTGAGAAGTGCCATAATCTCTCCCTTGCTAGTAAAGCACAATTACAGGCTCAGTATACCTTCTTATTGAGCTTTCGCCAAGCCTTCTCCTCAGCATCTTGTCCATAAGCTGCTTTGCTGTTTCAGGAGACTCAGAAAGCCAGCCCAAGTGGAGGTTTAGCCTTATTATCCTCTCAGGAATAACATGCCTTGTGCTTTTTGGGGGCATCTGCCTTCCTTTGTTTGCCTCTGATATTATCTCATCCTTTGTATATATTCTCCTGTAAAAAACTGCATAGTCTTTTTGCAGGTACTCATCATGCTGGTCATCTGCAATGTACTGCATGTCCCTTCCTTCAAGGCCTGCAAGAAACTTTCTTTGCTGGGAAATCACGCCGCTTAATTTGCTTTCATTTGAATCATAAAGAAAGCATTCCTTTTTGCCATCGGTTTTCTTGACATAAAGAAATGTGCCTTTCATCTTGTTTATTTGGGAAATCCCTGTTTCAAAGTCAATGCTTTCAGGCTTAAATCCATTGATCTTCATTGGCTTGAGTGTTTTTGAAATCGGGAACCAGCTTCCCACTTTTATTGTATTGCTGTAATAGTCAATAGTCTGGCATGCTGCATTTGGGCATTTTATGATGTCAAGGACCTTTTTCCTGTGGTTGCCGTCAAGTATTACAGAATGCTTATCGTCAATTATTATCGGGTCAACCAATCTACCCATATTGAGCATTGCTTCCCTGAGCCTCTGCAGGTTGTATGGGATGATTTCCTCATGCTGCTTGAGCTTTTCAACTGGCAGGATTTCCAATTTGTCTATTATTTCCTCTGGAAGCATTTTTGCACCCCAACCAACAAAACTCAGCACTCCTTCTTTTAAATACTGATGCCAACAGGTTGCCTTTCTGTTTTTTGTGCCTCAGCCGCTGTTAACCTCATCAATCTTGCGTCAGCGGTTGTTCATGTCATCATAGGCGAATGAATGTGAGCCTATGAATTGTGCAGCTTGCTGCACAGGTTCACTGGCACTTAAGATTTGGGAAAAAGGATTAAAACCCCTATCAACAAAGCCTCTTCAAAGTGGTTCTTATGATATCTGACATAACATTTTATTTGCTGGAAAAAGGGGCGCACATAGAGCCAAAAAGGATTACAACTGGCGAGGTTGCAAAGCAGATAGGCGTTTCCCAGCAGACGGCATCAAGAAAGCTTCTTGAGCTTGAAAACCAGGGGGACATTGAAAAGGTTTCAGGAAAGCTCATTCTCACTGAAAAGGCCATTTCAAAAGTCAGGGCGTGTGTTGCGATGGCTCTTGATGCCCTTGAAGGCTCGGGAATGTCTTTTACAGGCACACTGGTCCAGGGCCTTGGAGAAGGTGCATATTATCTTTCGCAAGGGCAGTACACCCGCGAGTTTAAGAAAAAGCTTGGCTTTAAGCCATTTGCAGGAACTTTGAATGTTTCAATAGTGCCTGAGGACATTGAAAAGAGAATCACCCTTAGGCAGCAAAAGCCAATTGCAATAAAGGGCTTTAAAAAGGGAAAGAGGACTTTTGGCAGCATATCAGCATACAAGTGCGCAATCAGCGGGGTGCCTTGCGCAATTGTTTTCCCAGAGCGCTCAAGCCATGGGCTTCACATGCTTGAGATAATATCAAAATTCAACTTAAGGAAAAAGCTTTCCCTTTCTGACGGAAAAAAAGTGCTTGTGGAAGTTGTGAATACCTCAGGACCATGAGCCAAGCCTTGTCTGTGCTTCTTCCTCTTTTATTTTGGATTCAACAGATTTGCAGGTCCTTTCAATCCTGTCATGTGAAAAGTCGTGCTTGTCGCACAGGAAGCTTGCAAGCTTTTCGCAGTCCATTTTCCCAATCTTTATTTTCACGTTTTTCTCAACAGGGGGATTTAAGAAAAACTCCTCAACCCTTTTGAAAAGCTCAAGATTGTCATTTGCATTTGCCTTTGCTGCAGCATCTGCAATTGATTTTGACTCTTTGACTATTTTCAGCGCCTTTTTTGGCCCTATTCCCCTTACCCCTTCATCAAAATCAGTGCCAACCAATATTCCCATCCATATTAGCTGCTTTCTTGTGAGGCCAAATGAAGAAAGGGCAGAAGAAAGCTCAATGAATTCTGGCTCAACCTCAATATACTGGCTTTTGCCTGGAAGCTTTCTTTTTCCTCCAATCGAAAGGTTGCGAAGAAGCAGGGGGGCTCCAAAAAGAAGGCAGTCCATGTCCTGCGAAGCAACAGCATCTGCTTTTTTCTCAATCACAAGCTGCGCTGCCTGTGCCTCGCCTTCTGAAGGGGAATCAACAACAGGAATTCCCATAATCCTGAGGAGCTCTTTTGACTCTTCTGCCATTTTCAAGGTCAGCCTTGATGTTGCCTGCGCATATTTTTTCGCTTCTTTAATATCTCCCCTTTCAAGCGCAGCCTTCCATGCTGCTTGTGCCTCAAGTTTTTTTTCCTTTCTTTGCTCACGCTCCTTTTCCTTGAATTTTGGGGGCTTTCCGTCAAATACATAGATTGGCCTTATTCCATTTTCAAGAAGCCTTGAATTCCTGTAGAATATGCCTGCAAGGTGGCCAGTAACATTCCCCTTAAAATCCATGAGCGGGGTTCCGTCAGCCTGCCTTATTGAAGAAAGAAACTGGTAAATTGTATTGTAAGCATCAACTGCAAACCTTTTTCCAGAAAGCTCTTCCAACCTTGCTGTTCTTTTTGGCAGGTCTCCAAGGTCAACTCCCATATCGTCCCTCAATACGCATGAAGAATGCCTGCAACAGGCTATTGCTTTTTCCTTTTCTCTATTTCAATGACATCTCCAAGAGTGATTCCTTTTGCAGGCCCCCTGTCCTCTGGGACCTCCCCGCCTTCAGAAATTCTTTGCAAAAGTGTTATCCCCAGCTCCTTTTCAAGCTTTCTTGCAAGCTTTTCGCCAGGAAGCGTTTTTTCCCTTTCAACCCTGTCAAGGAATGAGTGCTTTTCATTTATCCTTTCTGCCAGAACATCCAAGCCAAGGCCCATTTTTCTCCTTGCAGAAGAAATTATCTTCCCATAGCCCTCTATAACCTCAAGCTCATCTTTTGCTTTTGCTTCAGGCTGCGTAAACTCCCTTTTTGGAGGGCCTCGCAGCACTTTGCCTGCGTCGCAGCAGTCAGCGCATGCATTGAGCTTTGCGCCCTCAACAAGGATTATGTATTCTGCGCCTTCACATCCGCATATGTCGCACTCCATTCCTGACCTCCCCCTCAAATTTCACTTGTACTGGTGTTACTCATCAGATAAATATTATATTGTTGTAGGCTGCTGCCACAGCTAAAAGACACCCAAGTGTTTTTTATTGTTTTGCTGGCTCAACCCTGCCATGAGGAAAAACATCAGGCTAGTGCTTGCCATATTTACACTTCTTGTCTCTCTTGCCATTTTCCTGTTTGCAATAGATGTGCAACTTCCTGCAATTGTAAAATTCATAATTGCTTTGGCTGCGCTTGCTTCTTGCGGCCTTGTGCTTTCAAAGCTTTACAGGCTTGAAACATGGGCAGGCCTGTTCTTATTACGGAGCAAGGCAGGGCTTGGAATGCTTGACAAGCTTGCAAAAAAGCACAAAAAGCTTTGGAAATATTTTGCTGACATTGGCCTTGTTGTGGGATTTGGCTCTTTTGCATATTTTCTCATGGGAAAAAAGAAGTTCAGCTGGAAAAAGGTTCTTCTTACATATGGGACAGGCACAGTGCTTCTGGTTTTGCTTACTTCAATTGTAATGCCATTGGCAATTACCTCTTTACTTTCCATGCTTTCAGGGGGGGAGGAGTTTTCAGGGGCAGGCTCAAAGATAAGCCAGGAGATTTACAAGTTTGAGGCTGCCCAATATGCTTATCTTGCTTTTCTTGTGCTTGGGGGGATTTCCCTTCTTACAACTGCCAGCATAGTTCTTTATGGTGCAATAGTCCTTTGGGCAATAGTTGGGGCTCTTTTGGGGGATTTTGCATCTCTTGCATCCACTTCTCCTGGCGGGGCGCCAATAATACCTGGGATAAACCTTCCTTTAATAGAAGGAATAGCTGCCCTTGCAGTAATTCTCATAGTTCATGAAGGAATGCACGGGGTTCTTGCAAGGCTGCACAAGCTTCCGCTAAAATCAGCTGGTCTGGTATTCCTGGGGTTCATACCCATAGGCGCATTTGTTGACATCAATGAAAAAGTCCTGTTCAAGGCAAAAAAAGAAAAGCAAAATTCTGTTTTTGTTGCAGGAACAGCAGCAAACTTTGCAACTTCAGTAATATTCCTTATTCTCCTGCTTGCATTTGCATATCTCTTCCAGGGAAATGCAAGCGAGCCTGTTCTGTTTTTCATGCGCTTTTTGGCCTTGGCTTTCTCATTGAATTTCATAGTCGGCGCAATAAACCTTGTCCCTCTTCCTTTGTTTGACGGCTACCATCTGGTGAAAAACGGGCTGAACAACAAAACACTGACAACACTGGTTTCATACATTGTTGGGTTGGCATTTTTGCTAAACCTGTTCCCATGGGTTTTGCGATAGGGGCCTGTAGTGTTAAACTCATATGCAAAAAACGCAACTAACTTTAACACTACATTTCTCTCCAGCCTCCCGGTTTACCATTACGGTAGCTATAAAAACTCTATTTGCGTACTTATTTCATGGCAGAAGAAAAAAAAGAAATAAAGCTGATAGCCTCGCGTGGAATACCTTCAAAAGATGCTTTGTATCTTCCACCCCACAACTCTCCTGGCTTGCGCTCATTCCAGGACTCATCAGAAAGCCTTACAAGAAATGTATGGAGCCTGGAAGAGGTGGTGAATTTTGTTTTCCCTTCCCGCTTCCAGAAAAAGTACAATGAGGTGGCACTCTCATTCCTAAAGCTTGTGCTTCAAAAGACCTCTGTAAGCGGGGATGAGATAGGAAAATTTGTCTCATCATCAGGAATTTCAAAAGCAACCTTTTACAACCGGGTTCTCCCCAGGCTAAAGAGGATAGGGATGCTAAAGGTAGAAAGGCAGACAATAGTTGCCCTTGAAAGCAAGAGAAAATTCAGGCCAATGACAATTTCCCTTTCAAAGACATTTGGCAATTACCTTGCAAAAATAGGCGACTCCTGGCTTGCAATAGTTGATGATGCGCGAAGCAGGGGGAAACAGGGAGAGAAATGACAGGCCCAAGTGTGCTTATTTTCTTGCTTTTGCAGCCTTCAGCATCTGCCGGTCATATGTAAGGGGCAGCTGGTCTTCAGCAGAACTCAAATAAAGCACAACATAGTCAGCAAAGCTTATTTTTTTTGCAATGGAAACAGACATTTCAATGACTCCTCCCCAATCCCTTTCAGACAGCCTCCTGAATTCAAATCTGCTGTTGGAGCGCATTTTGCCAAGTATCTGGAGAGCGTGCTTCCAGCCCTTGCGGTATGAAAAGACAGTCAGGACTTCCTCTACAATCCTGTCTGGGACAGTTATGGTTGCTTCATTGGAGGCGAATTCAGAAACTGCTTTTGAATGGAATTTGTCATCTGGGTGGAACAGGGCAACAAGAAAAGAGCTGTCAGCTATCATTTCATCACTCCATATATGATTTCGTCAATTCTGGAGCTTAGGTGTTCTTTCTTGCCACTTCTCTTAAGCGCCTTTATCCAAGCCAAAAGCTCCCCAGTCCCTTCTGTTTTCCCTTCACAGTTTTCGGAAAAATGGGAAATTACAGTTTCACTGAAGCTCATATTATGGCCCTTGTGGCGCCGCAGCAGGGCATATGCCTCTTCGGACAGGCTTATTACTTTCACCATATGTATGCATATGTGCATGTACATATATAAAAGTATTGCAGCAAGCCTGCTAAGCTTCTCAAATGGTGAAAACCAATTTTCTTTGCAAAATAGCTAATCTTTCCCCTTTACCTCATAAAAGATGTTTTCCCCAGGGTAGACTTTAATCCCCTCTCCAACTGCAAACTCAAATGGGCACATTTTCTCAGAATGCGCGCTTCCCCTCATCTTAAGCACTTCAAGCGCGCGGTAGCGGGAAGACTGGTGCCTTGGGTGGTGCAATATTACCACTCCATCAGAAAGATACTCCATGCCAGAAGTTACCCTTATCCTGCCAGTGTCAATGCCTTCTGCAGAAAGCAATGTTGTGCAGCCCCACTTATGCAAAAGCTCAAACAAGGAAAGCTGCGCTTCTCTTGCCTGGTACCTTGACTCAAAAAGCATTGCATAAGAAGTCAATGAATCAATTGCCAGCCTTTTTGCGCCAAGCTGCGAAATAGTGTCCCATATCAGGCCGCCGCCCTCATCAACAAGCTTTTTCACTTCATGCGGCCTATAGTTTATTGATGCAAATAAATTCTTCTCCTCAAGAGAGGCAAAGTCAAACCCATAGTTTGCCATATGGTTTATTATTGAGGAAGACGGCTCCTCAAAAGAAAGAAGCACGCCCGGCTCATTGTGCCTTGTTGCGCCATTGTACAAAAACTGCGCCAAAAAAGTGGTCTTCCCAGTTCCTGCTTCTCCCATTACCAGTGTTGTGCTCTGTGGCTCAAAGCCCCCGCCAACAAGCTCATCCAGGCCAGGTATTCCTGTTTTTACTCTTCCCTGCTCTTTTTGCCCTGCCTTGGGCTGGTCTTTTTCCCCGTCAGGCTCCTCGCCCCTTTTCACTGGCCTTACAGTTGGCCGAAGCTTTTGCTTTGCCATAAGCCAACTTCTCCAAGAACGTTTATAAATCTGCACAGCCCCTATTCACCTCTGTAAAAGCGTGCAAAAGTGAATCCTTATGGCCTCTGACCTTGTGCTTCCAACCGGCATAAAGAGCTTTGACAGCATAATTGGCGGTGGTTTGCCAGTTGCAGGCAATATTCTCCTTTATGGCGACCCTTTATGCGGAAAAAAGCCGCTTATGATGCAGTTTGTTTACCAGGGATTGAAAATGAACATACCAGGCATATTTGTCCTCACAGACTATGGGTTTTCCGAATGGAAAACAATGATGCAAAGCTCAGGCTGGGAAATAGAAGAATATGAGAAAAGCGGGCTTTTGCAAATAATTGACTGCTACTCAAAGCAGTTTAACCCTTCTTTGGTTGATGAGGGGATTGTCACTTATGTTAACAGGGCATCAGACCTGTCAGCAATTTCAATGCACCTTTCAAGTTTACAAGACCAGATAATACAGATTGCAGACAACCACAGGCTTGGCTTTCACTCAATTTCTTCTCTTCTTGAGACAAACAGGCCAGAGTCAGTATTCCGGTTCATGCAGTTTATCACAGGCAAGTTTCGAAGGGCAGGCGCAACTGCAATGTATGCTGTTGAAAAGGGGATGCATGATGAAAAGGATGTGCACATGGCTGAGCATTTGATGGATGGGGTAATAGAATTTTCAGAGGACAAGCTGCGCGTCCGCGGATTAATGGGCGCATCCTCTTCCTGGCACAAGTATGAAGTTGACGAAAAAGGAGTAAGAATAAAGGTATAAGGGATACCAATCCAGCCCTCAATAAGCTATATAAGCCTTTCTTTTCTTATAGACTCACTTTTCTTCACCTCTTAATCAATAACCAGTAAAAGAGTGGAAGATTTTGTTCTTAAATATTTCAAAGAGGGATTTGCATGGCGACTCAGAAAAAGGATGTTGAAGACAAGACCTTACAGACAGGGACAACTACAGTGGGCGTAACTTGCATTGATGGAATAGTCATGGCATCTGATAAAAGGGCAACAATGGGCTATTTTATTGCAAGCAAGGATATCAGGAAAATCTACAAGATAGATGAGCACCTTTCAATGACTGTTGCAGGAGGAGTAGGAGATGCACAGGCACTCATCCGCCTAATGCAGGCAGAATCATCTCTATACAAGTTCAAGCACGGGAAAAGCATGAATGCAAAGGCAGCGGCCTCTCTTCTTTCAAATATTTTGCACAACTACAAGTTCTACCCATTCTATGTGCAGCTTCTCATAGGCGGAACAGAGGACAAGCCGTCAGTTTTCAGCCTTGATGCCTTAGGAGGGCTTACAGAGGAAAAATATGTTTCAACAGGCTCAGGCTCACCAGTTGCATATGGGCTTTTAGAGGAAATGTACAAGGATGGCGGCACAGTAAAGGACAATGTAAGGGCAGCTGCAAAGGCAGTTGCAGCTGCAATGAAAAGGGACGCTGCAACAGGGGAAAGCGTTGACTTGATAACAGTGACAAAAGCAGGCTTCAAAAGGTATGAAAAAGCAGAAGTACAAAAGCTGCTGCAATAATTCACTCTTTCCGCTGAAGATTTTTACAAACAAATACAACGGGCGACTAATTTGGAACTAAAAGAAATAGAGAAAAAGCTTCATGAGCTTGTCCCTAGTGAATGCCAGCTTGCAAAAGTGGAGGCAGAAGGCCTTGACATAGTAATATACCTGAGGGACATAAACGCATTTTACGAAAATGACCAGCTAATAAAGAAAATAGCAGGCACAATAAGGAAAAGAATACTTGTCAAAAGCGACCCACAGTCCCTTTTGTCCCAGGAAGAGGCTCTTAAGGAAATAAAGCAAATAGTGCCGCAAGATGCCGGGGTATCAAATGTTGCATTCAACCCAAGCTTTTCAGAAGTGAATATTGAGGCACTAAAGCCAGGCCTGGTAATAGGAAAAGGGGGAGTAACCCTAAAGTCTATAATAAAAAAGACAAAATGGGCGCCTGTTGTGCTTCGAACCCCGACAATGCCCTCCTCAACAATAAAGGGAGTGCGCTCAACAATGCTAAAAGAGGCAACAAGCAGGAAAAAGTTCCTCACAAATTTAGGCAAGAAAATATGCTCTTCATTTGACAAAAAAAGCGATTGGGTAAAGGTAACTGCGCTTGGCGGCTTTTACGAGGTGGGAAGAAGCTGCGCTTTGGTGCAGACCCCTTACAGCAAAGTGCTTGTTGACTGCGGAATCAACCCAGAGACATTTGAGCCAACAAAAGCATACCCATACTTAAATGCAATGAATATTGAGCTTGATGAGCTTGATGCAGTTGTTCTCACGCATGCACATATGGACCATTGCGGTTTCATACCTTATCTTTATGCTTATGGCTATGACGGGCCGGTTTATTGTACCACTCCTACAAGGGACCTGGCAATGCTGCTTCAGATGGACTTTATAGGCATTGCAAACAAAAACTCAGAGCATGCGGCCCCCTATGGAATAAAAGACATACAAAAGGAGCTTTCGCACATTGTAACAGTTGATTATGGCGAAGTGATTGACATAACGCCTGAAATAAAGCTGACCTTTTACAATGCAGGCCATATACTCGGAAGCTCAATGGTTCATTTGCACATAGGCGAAGGTCTTCACAACCTTGTTTTCTCAGGCGATGTAAAATACGGTTTTACAAGGCTTTTCAACCAGGCAAACACAAGCTTTCCCAGGGTTGAGACAGTTTTCCTTGAAAGCACATATGGCGGAAGGAATGACATGCAGCCAAACCGCTTTGAGGCAGACAGGAAGCTTGTTGAGTCTGCTATTGCAACCTGCCAAAAAGGGGGCAAAGTGCTCATACCCTCATTTTCAGTAGGAAGGTCACAGGAAATAATGCTTGTGTTTGAGGAATATGCTTCAAAGCACAAGGACTTTAACTGGCCTGTTTACCTTGATGGCATGATTCTTGAGGCATCTGCAATACACACAGCATACCCAGAGTACTTGCGCCACAATGTTCAAAGGAGGATACTTTCAAATGACTCCCCATTTGAGTCAAAAATATTTGAGCCTGTGAAAAAAGACAGGAAGGAAATCGCAGAAGGCGACCCATGCATAATAGTTGCCCCTTCAGGGATGCTTTCAGGAGGCCCTTCTGTAGAATATCTCAAGCTTCTTGCAGATGACAAGAGAAATTCATTGTTTTTCGTTGGCTACCAGTCAGCGCTTTCGCTTGGAAGGAAAATACAGAGGGGAATAAAGGAAGTCCCGACAGTGACTGACAGCGGAAGGGCAGCTTCTCTCAAGATAAACATGGAAATACAGACAGTTGAAGGATATTCTGGCCACTCGGACAGGTCACAGCTTATTTCGCTTCTCAAGAACATGAGGCCAAAGCCAGAAAAGGTATTTACCCTTCACGGCGATGAGAAAAAATGCGAGGACTTGAGCAGGACAATCTCAAGGATAATGAGAATAGATTCCCGCGCGCCAATGAACCTTGATGCAATTAGGCTCAAATAAAATTATTTCCCTTAACTTTCATCCTTTTCAATTTCGTCCTTCAAGTCCTTCAGCACAATTTCCAATCTGAGCTTTTTATCTTTGACTTCTATTATTTCATTCATCAGGCTGAAGGCAACTTTCTCTGTGTTTTCCAGGTGCCCTTTCAGGCTTTCAACCAAACCAGGTTTTGGCTCTCTTGGATTCTGCCCGTACCCATAAGCCTCGACACTTACAAAGCCTATTGTTTTCATGTAAGATGCGAGCCTGTGCGCGTCTTCTTCTGCCTTTTTTGAGCTGCCAGCCACAATGATTCCACAGTTGGGGTCTGTTCTTGTGTAGCGAGACTCAATCTCTTTTAAGCTCATTCCACCTCCATCCCCAACCGGCTCTAAATATTTTGGCATATGGCCTTTGTGAAAATCGCTTTTGTCCTTATTTTTTAAGTTGTACCAAGCCACATAGACGCAGTTTTTGTCTCCATCCTTGTAGCCAAAAATTTGCACCTCCATTGCAGGTGCCTTGTGCTTTTTGTTGACATGCTCTAGCCACTTCCAAATCATCTTGTCATTCCCTAACTCAAACATACTTAGTCCTGTGTCCCCAGGGCCTATTTGTCCTTCGCCTTTTTCCCGGAACCTCTTTTTGCCCCAAAGATAGGACTCAGAAAAAAGCAAGCGCAGTTCCAATGCTTTCTCTTTTATCTCGTTTTTTGATATTTTGCCAGTAGCCAAGTCAAACAATATCCAATTGCCCAACAATTCCCTGTTGTCAAGAACCGGATGCTTATAATCAGGCAGAATCTTTGCTGCAAGCGTCTCCATTCTCTTTGTATCTAAGAAGAACTTTTGAAACGCATTATTTTTTGCTTGCTCCAATCTCTGTTTTGTTTTGTGCATAAGACCCATTTGATTTTGTGGTTAGAAGAGTATAAAAAGTATTGCACTGGCTAAACTTTATTCTTCAAAAGGCGGCATTATTGGCTTTCTTCTCCTTTTCTTTTGCATATTTTTGAGAACCTGCCTCAAATACTCGCCAATGAACCTGACTATTTTCACAAAGTGCCTTTTTCCAATGAAAAAGGCAAGAATAAGGGCAAGCACTATTGCAAGGGCAACCAAAGAAAGCAAAACCTCCCCGAGATTTGGCTGGGGCTCCTCTGCTTTGCCCTCAGCTTCTGGCTCAACCGGCTTTTCCTCTGGCTTTTCTTTTGGCACTGGAGAAACTGTTATGATTTTTTCAGCAGACTCATACTTGTTTGATGCAGACACAACAAGCTGTGTCTCCTCAGTTATGCATATCCTTGAAATGAACATGCCAGCATCATTTGTGCTTACTAAAAGCTGCTTGTCTTCAGTTGGCCCATACCTGGAAATCTTTACCTCAATCGGAAGGTGTGCCCTTGGGTCAGAAATGTCTGCAGCAAGCATAAAGCAGCCATCCCCCTCATGCACTGTTGAAAATGAGCTTATGTTCAAAAGGTAAGGTGCATTTATTGTATGCTCACTTGCCCCTGTCAGGTTGAAAGTATAAATGTGCCTGTGCTCTTTTGATGTGAATGAAACGCTGACATTGCCGCTTTTGTTTGATCCAAAACGGGCAATTCCTTCAGAATCAGTATAAGCGGCTGATTTTTCCCCCTCAACCTCAAACTCAACTGCCATGCCTGAAAAAGCAGAGCCGTCTGCAGGGATTATCCTTATGCTGATAGTGTTATTCACATCTTCAGGGGCATATTCTTTTGCCTCTTTAAACAGCATTGTTGCGATTATTTTCCCGTCCCAGTCAGTCAGAACTTCGCTTGATGTGAATTTCTTGCTCAGGTTTTCATATGACACAAACCCTTCAAACTCATAGCCAGGAGGCAAATAAAATACTGCATTTCCTTTGCTGTCAGTAACCTTTTTTGTCACACGCTTTCCAGTGATAACAGCATCTGCCCCTTCAATTGGCACAAGGCCAGAGTCAAATACCCTTACTCTTAGCTTTTCAAGCTCAACAGGGGCTGTGAAAGGAATACTTAGCATGCCAGATTCATCAGCATAAACCTCCTGCAATTGCCCTTCCCAGTAATATGTTAAAGCGCGCACCTGTATTTTCCTTGATTCAAAAAACTCAGGTATCTTGTTTTCAAGGCTTGCAGAAAAAGACCCATTTTCGTCAGTATAGCCTGCCACAAGCCCGTCATCCTCAGAAAGCGAATTAAGCTCCTGGAAAATTATTTCAATTTCTGCGTTTTCAACAGCAATGCCATTAAGGTCAGAAACTTTTACTTCAAGCTCCTGGCTCCATGTGCTGCAGCAAAGCTGGGAAAGCACAAGCAGCAGCACCAACAATTTGCAGGCAATTGATTTCATTCTTCTACCAGCTCAAATAAAGGCGGGTATATTTTTACCAGCCTGATCATTGCACTGCAGTCAGGGCATTGCATAACATCTCCCTCCTGCATGTCTGGGGGCAGCTTTATGTGAAATGTGCACTCAGGGCATTCTGATATTGCCAATCCAATCAACTGTTTCACTTGCTTCTTATAAGTATTAAAGCCTTCATGCTTCCTGCCTTTCTCTTCTCCCAACACAAACACTCACCTTTAAAGAAATTGCCCTCTATTTTTCCTTATGCACACGCCAGATGGATTAATAACAGGCTGGATATGCGTCCTTATGCTCCTTATTTCAGCAGGAGCAATCATTTTTGCTTTTCTTAACAGGAAAAAATGGCTGACAAAAGAGAAAATCCCTTTAATGGCTCTTGTGGCATCAACAACATTCCTTTTGCAGATGCTCAATTTCCCTATTGCACAAGGGACAAGCGGCCACTTTTTAGGCGCAGCATTTGCAGCTATTTTGCTTGGCCCTTATGCAGCAATAATAACAATTGCGCTTGTAGTTGTAACACAGGCTCTGGTATTTGGGGATGGAGGGCTTCTTGCCCTTGGGGCAAATACATTCAACATGGCAATTGTAGGGGTAATATCAGCCACCCTTGCATACAGGCAACTTGAAAAAAGAATGCCAGAAAAGCATGCGTTTTTTGCCTCATCATGGCTCAGTGTGCTTGCAGCCTCAGCATCTGCAAGCTTGCTGCTTTCAATAAGCGGCGCCCCTGCTTTGCAGACATTTTCAGCAATGCTTCTGGTTCACGCAATAATAGGAATAGGGGAAGCAATAATAGGAATAGGGGCAATTGCAGCCATTTCATCAGCAGCAAGAGGATTTGCACAAGCTCCTAAAACATTTGCAAGGGCAGTCCCCTATGTTATAGCTGCGCTTGCATTCACATGGCTTTTGCTCCCATTTGCCTCAGGCTCGCCTGATGGCATGGAAAAGGTGGCAATAGACATTGGCTTTTACTCTGCAGCAACAACCCTGTTTGAAGCCCCTTTGCCGGATTACACAGTGCCAGGGCTTGCCCAAGGTTTAACAACAGCTGCAGCAGCGTTGATAGGTGCAACATTGTGCTTTGCAGCAGCCTCGATTCTTTCCCATTTTGCAAAGCCTTCTGAAAACTAGCTAGTCCATATTCCTTAAATGGCCAATTCCTTCCCAATCAGGTTCTTTTTTATCAGCAAATACCCTCCCAGCAAAATGCCAATTGCGCCTGCCCATTGCATAAAGGACAAAGCTTCGCCCAGCAAGACATATGCGAATAATGCTGAAAGCAATGAGCCGGAGAGGAAAAACGCAGTTGCAATAAACGGGCCAACCAGCTTTATTGCCCTGTATTGGCAAATTACTGAGAGAAAATAAAGGATTGCGGCAACAAGAACATAAAATGGGCTTTCAAATAGCGAGTTTGTGCTCTGGCTGCCCAAAAGAAAAGGAATTAGCACAACTATCAGCAAAGCGCTTATGAAAACCCTGAAAAATATTACCAGGTCTGTTGAAACCCTGTGCATGATTTTCTTGGCAAAAACATTCTGGAACGCTATTACCATTGCAACAAGAATTATCAGCAGGTCTCCAAGGTGCGGAACTATCATTGCCCCATGGGTTGTCAGCAAAAACGTCCCGACCAGCATTATGAGCATGAAAAATATCGAGCTTCCCAGGGGTTTCTCCTTTAGCAGCAAATAGGCCAGGGGCAGTACGAACAAGGGGGTTAGCCTGATAAGAAATCCAGCGTTAACTGCCGTTGTGATATTCTGCCCAACGAACAAAATCAAAATGGATGCTGCTGAGGCAATTCCGAGAATGAGCAAGTCCCTTAGTTGGCATTTTTTGATGTATTTAATGCTCTTCAATTGCGATGAAAAGAAAACAAGAGAGATGAAAACAATTATGGCGCTTCTTGAAAATGAGAAGGATAATGGTTCCAAGCCAAAATTCAGGCCTATTTTCTGGACAACTATCAGCAAGCCATAGAACAAGGAGGTGCCAACCAAATAAGCCAGTGCAATTTTATCAATTTTTTTCATATACGAACACGTTCAAGCCTATCGCTTCATGTATTTCATGCCTTTTTTTGTTATTGAAAGCTTTGGGGGAATGCCCCCCTCACTCTGTGCTATAGGGCACATTAGGCACGCAGAGCAGGCAGGCGTCCTGTTTGAGCATGCAGTATATTCTGATGCAAGGTAGCCGTTTTTCTCAAGCTCATAAAGGGCCTGAAGAACTGCAGACTCCTGCATTTTGATTTTTTTTGCCACCTCTGATGGAGTGGAGTGGCCTTTAGAAACTGCCAAAAGCACTTTTTTCAGCATCAAATCACCCAAACCCAAGCATTAATCCTATGTGAAGCACAAGTAAGGACACAACCCAGGCCAAAGCAAATGTATAGGCAAGGGCAAAAAGCGTCCATTTCCATGAGCCTGTTTCGCTTTTTATTACAGCAATAGTTGCAAAGCAGGGAATATATAGCAATGTAAATACCATAAATACATATGCCTGCAGAGGGCTCCATGAAATAGCAAGCGCCTGCTGCAATGCCCCTTCATCAGAAACACCGTAAAGCACTGCAAATGCTGATATTACTACTTCTTTTGCCAGCAAGCCAAATACAAGGGCAATGCTTGCAATCCAGTCAAAGCCAAGAGGCGCGAACAAGGGCGAAACACTTCTTCCGAGCATGCCAATATAGCTTTCAGCGCTCCCATATTCCACTCCTGCGGGGTTGCTTGCCAAAAACCATATCAAAATTGCAACAAGGAAGATGAATGTGCCTGCCTTATGCACAAAATCCTTTGTCCTTGCCCATGTATGCAGCACTATTCCCTTAAGGGTCGGAATTTGATAAGGGGGCAGTTCCATTACAAACGGTGCCTGTTTCCCCCTCAAGACAAATCTCCCAAGCAGCCAGGCTGATGCCATAGCAAGCACAAGTGCCAGCACAACCAAGGACCAGACAACCTGGCCTGCAGCTTCAGGGGCAAAAAAAGCCCCTGCAAGGAAAACAAATACAACCATCCTTGCGCTGCATGGTATCATTGAATTGACAATTATCGTTACCATCCTGTCCTTCCAGTTTTCAAGCGTCCTTGTTGACATTATTGCAGGGACATTGCACCCAAATGCAACAACCATTGATATGAATGATTTTCCATGCAAACCAACCATTCTCATTGGCCTGTCCATCACAAATGCAGCCCTTGCCATGTAGCCGCTGTCCTCAAGAACAGCTATTGCAAGGAACAAAAAGGCAATATTTGGGAGGAATACAATAACATTTCCAATCCCTTCTATTATTCCCAAAACCACAAGGCTGGAAAGCCAGTCAGGGGAATTTACAGAAACAAGAAAAGCGTTTGCAAAGTCTGCGAATGCCCCAAGCAAATAGCCTATTGCATCAGCAAAAGGTTCTCCAGCAACAAATACAAATTGGTATGCAATGTACATGAGAAGCAAAAAGATTGGTATGCCCAGCCACCTGTTTGTTGCAATGCTGTCTATCTTGTCTGATGCGCTCAGCCTGTCAGCAGAGGTCCTTTGCACCACATTTTTCACTATGCCGTTTATCAGGCCATAGCGCCTGTCAGAAATTTCAATCTCAGTGTTATCTCCGTATATTTCTCCTGCATTTCTTATGAAGCTTTCAAGCTTTTTGTCATAAATGTCTGTGTCTGCCTTTTTTATTTCCCTTATCATTTCCCTGTCCTTCTCAATAAGCCTTATTGCAATCCACCTTGCCCCGTATTTTTTGGCAAGGTTTTTTGCATGCCTTTTTATGTGCTCTTCAAGCTCTGCTATTTTTGGCTCAAGCTCCTTGCCATAATTCACTTTTAATTTTGATTTCTTTTTGCTTTTTGCTGCCTTTAGAGCCTCTTTCACCAATTTTCCAATTCCCTCTCCTTTTCTTGCAACAGTTGGAACAACAGGGACCCCCAGAAGCCTTGACAGCCCTTTGACATCTATTTTGTGCCCCCCGCTTTGTGCAATGTCAGCCATATTCAGGGCAACAACAACATTTGCCCCAAGCTCAATAAGCTGCACAGTAAAGTATAGGTTTCTCTCAAGATTAGAGGCATCAACAATATTTATGATGACATCTGGCTTTTTCTCAACAATAAAGTCTCTTGTTATCTCTTCTTCAGGCGAATAAGCGCAAAGCGAATAAGCACCAGGCAGGTCTGTCACATGGGCATTTTTTTTGCTGATTTTGAGCTTTCCCCATCTTTTTTCAACTGTCTTTCCTGGCCAGTTGCCAACCTTTTGGCTTTGCCCTGCCAAAGCATTGAAAATAGTGCTTTTTCCTGTGTTTGGGTTGCCTGCCAATGCAATGGTAAGGGGCTTTTTGCTTTTCATTCACTCACTTTTCTCAACCATTATTTTTTCTGCTTCCCCATGCCCAACAGCAACCCTGCCGCACCCCTTTATCTCAACAATAAGGGGCCCATAAGAGTCAGAGCTTATCACCTTGATTTTTGTCCCTTTGCAAAAGCCAAGCTCAGCCATCCTTCCTGCAAAGTGCCAGCCTTCATAAAGGCTGTCAATCTGCCCTGTTTCGCCGCTTCTCATGCTTGCTAAGCTTACAACTCCCATTTACAACACCTTTACAAAAATGTTTTTAGCCTTCTCTTTTCTGGGCGAGATGCTATTGCCATTTAGCTTTTCCCCGCTTCTTTTTCCGTTCTCTTACGCATTTTGGGAACTCCCCTGTTTTGCAATACCTCTCAAAATGGTTGATGAACTCCGGTCTCCCCCTAAATCCTTCCACAAATGAAACAAACCTTGAAAGCTGCCTGTTTGTTTCCTTGTCAAGGTGGTGCTCCATAATGCAGGCATCCCTGTCTGCAGTCTTGTCTGAAACCAGGATGATTTTAAGGAATTTCTCGAAAATGCCATGCCTTTTCCTGACCTTTTTTGCTACGAGAAGGCCATCTGCAGTCAGCCTTGCGCCCCCGTATTTTTCGTATGTTACCAGCCCCTGCCTGGCAAGATTTCCCAGCATCTCTGTCACGCTTGGGGGGCGGACTTTCATTTTTGCGGCAAGGTTCTTTGTTCTGGCATGCCCTTTTTCATCAGCAAGATCCAGTATTGCCTCCAAGTAATCCTCTGTTTTGCGCGTGAGCATGCTGATTTAGGGTTACCTAATATATTTAAGGTTATACTGTAGAACAGTTGCAAAGGTAGTTGCAATGAAAACAGACATTCTGGTCATTGGCGGCGGCCCGGCGGGCGTGGTTGCGGCGATAACTGCCAGGAAAAACAACCCATCCAAAAGAATTATTCTGGTCCGGAACAAGCAAAAATCAGTCATCCCATGCGGAATCCCCTATATTTTCAGCCGCCTGGACTCAGCTGAAAAGAACCTCATGCCTGACAAGCCGCTGAAAGCAAATAAAATTCATTTGCTGATTGACAAAGCCATAAAAATAGATGCCCCTGGCAAAAGGGTAATTCTAAAGGGGGGCAAGAAAATAAATTACAGCAAGCTAGTCCTGGCAACAGGTTCAACCCCTTTTTTGGCTCCAATCAAGGGAATTAACAAAAAAGGAGTATGGCAAATCAAAAAGGATTTCAAATACCTGGAAAAACTGCGCAAGGCAGTGCTCAAATCAAAGAACATAGTGATTATTGGCGGAGGCTTTATTGGAGTCGAGCTGGCAGAGGAATTGAGCAGCATCAAGGGAAAGAATATCAGCATCATTGAAAGGCCTGGCCATTGCCTGATAACCAGCTTTGATGAGGATTTTGCCATTGCAGCAGAAAAAAAACTAAGGCAAAAGGGAGTCAAAATCCATGCAAGGGCAACAGTAAAAGGAATTATTGGGAAAAATAAGGCAGAATCTGTAAAATTAAGCAGCAAAAAAACAATTCCCGCGGATTTGGTCCTCCTCTCCGTAGGGGCAAAGCCCAATATAGCCTTAGCCAAGAAAGCAGGCATCAGGCTTGGCACTTAAGGCGCAATCTGGGTTGATGGGTATATGAGAACAAGCCTCCGCGACATTTTTGCAGTTGGCGACTGTGCAGAAACAACCGATTTTTTCACTGGGAAGCACATTCCTATAATGCTGGCTTCAACAGCAACAACAGAGGCAAGGATAGTTGGGGCAAATCTGTACCAGTTGAAGATTCTAAGGGAAAACAAAGGGACATTGGCCTCTTTTTCCACTTATATCAATGGTCTGGCTTTTGGGGTAAGCGGCCTTACGCAAGCCAGGGCAAAATCTGAAAAATTTGAAGTAGTTATTGGCACAAGCAAATGCCCGAACCACCATCCCAAAAGCCTGCCAAATACAGGAACCATAGAGGTCAAGCTCATTTTTTCCAAGTCTTCAGGCACACTGCTTGGTGGCCAGGTAATGGGGCCTGAGAGCATAAGCGAGATGATAAATATCCTTGCACTGGCCATCCAGGAGGAAGCCAGTGTTTATGATTTTGACACTTTGCAAATTTCCACGCACCCTCTCATGACTGCAGCGCCAACATGTTATCCACTGATAGCAGCCGCCCAGTCAGCATTAACCAAGGTGCAAAAGTAATGTAAGTGCATGCAGCATAAAGCAAGGTGCAGTTTTTAGAGGCATGGTTTGCTAACAGCATATAGCAATAGTGAAGTGGTTAAATGAATCTGACACAAGTTGAGTTCGCGCTTGCATTGACCATCTTTGCAGGGTTAGCAACAGGCATTGGAAGCCTGGTTGCGTTGTTCATCAAAAAGCTGAAAAGTTCCTACCTGTGCCTTGCATTGAGCTTTTCAGCAGGGGTAATGATTTACATTTCATTTTCCGAGCTTTTGCCTTCTGCGGTTGCAGATGCCGGTTTCTTGCTCGGGAACCTGGCTTTTTTTGCAGGGATAGTATTTATTGCGGTTATTGACTTCCTAGTTCCGCACGAGTATATTGCAGAGCATGTGAAAGTAGACAGGAAAAACGAAAGACTGATGAGGGCAGGAATTTTTATTGCCCTGGGAATAGCAATACACAACTTTCCTGAAGGGCTTGTAACTTTTATGGCTACATTGAAAGATGCCACCTTGGGGCTTCCAATAGCAGTTGCAATAGCAATACACAATATTCCTGAAGGAATAGCAGTTTCCGTACCAATTTTCTATGCGACAAAAAGCAGAAAGAAAGCATTTATATGGTCGTTTCTTTCCGGGGTGGCAGAGCCTGTTGGGGCAGTAATAGGTTTTCTTCTGCTGAGCCCTTTTCTCAATCCAACGGTTTTGTCGCTTATGCTGGCATTTGTAGCAGGAATAATGGTGTTTATCAGTTTTGATGAGTTGCTCCCATTAACCTTCAAAGGCGAAAATTCGCACCTCTCAATAATTGGAATAACTGTAGGGATGCTTGTGATGGCACTAAGCCTGTGCCTGCTCTGAGCCTTACTGCTCCCATTTTCCCCAAGGGGCTTATGGGTTGCCTTTTCCCATTTGTCTAGGGCTCAATTAAAATAGATTTAGCGCCACAAAGTTGACAAATGCAGTTTGCAGAGGTGAAAACAAATGAAACATGTCTTCGGGCCGGTTCCATCACGCAGGCTCGGCTCTTCTCTGGGCATTGATTTGGTGCCTTACAAGACCTGCTCTTTTGATTGCATTTATTGCCAACTTGGGAGAACTACAAACAAGACAGTGGTCAGAAAGGAGTACATTCCGCTGACAAAGGCATTTGCCGAGGTTAGGGAAGTTCTTGCAAAAAATCTGGCTGTCGATTATATAACACTGTCAGGGTCAGGGGAGCCTTTGCTGCACTCGGGAATCGGGAGACTGATAAAAAAGCTCAAGTCAATTACTGAGATTCCCATTGCAGTTCTGACCAGTGCATCCATTATTGGGGATTCCAAAGTCAGGGAAGAACTGATGCATGCAGACTTGCTTGTCCCGTCTCTGGATGCTGCGACACAAAAGACTTTTGAGAGGATAAACAGGCCGTTTTCAGGTATCCGCATAAATGGCATTATTGAGGGGTTAGCCCGTTTTAGGGAAAAATTCAAGGGAAAAATCTGGCTTGAAATAATGCTGGTCAAGGGAGTAAATGACAGCCCAGAAGACCTTGCTGAGCTGAAAAAAGCCATCAAAAAGATAAAGCCAGACAAAGTGCAGCTAAACACAGTGGTCAGGCCCCCTTCAGAGGATTATGCCAAGCCGCTTTCACCTGAAAGATTGCAGGTTATAGCTTCCATATTGGGGGCAGAAGTGATAGCCGGCTTCAAGAGAAGGGATATTGCGGCCTACAAAGGCGAGAAGGAAGAGCTGATATCCGGCCTCCTGAAAAGAAGGCCCTGCACAATACGCGACATCTCATCCGCTCTCGGAATCCATGAAAATGAAGTGCTGAAATACATTGAGGTCCTGGTGGGGGAAGAAAAGGTCACAAAGGAAAGGCTGGGAAGAAAAGAATACTTTAAGATAGGCAAGTAAATCTCCTGTTTCAGCCTAGCAAGCGTGAAACGGACTTGAAATCCTCCAGCATGACGGGGAGCTTATCCTGGTCATACAGCGCAGCAGCAGGGTGGAACATTGGCACAATCGCAATCTCCCCGTTCAGCGTACTTTTGCGGAACACCTTGCCATGCGCATTTGTTATGCCCTGTTTCCCAAAGCCGTACTTTTCCAGCAAATAAGAAGATGCAAACCTGCCAAGGCCCACTATTATTTTTGGGTTAAGCCGCTCAATCTGCAGATCCAGGTATTGTGAACAGGCCAAAACCTCGCTCTCTTCAGGGTCACGGTTTGCCGGCGGCCTGCATTTCAGCACATTGGTTATAAAAACGTCTTTCCGTGACAGGCCTGCACCAGCCAGGAGCCTGTCCAGAACCTTTCCTGCTGAGCCCACAAAAGGCACGCCGGTTTTATCCTCCTCCCTGCCAGGGGCCTCGCCAACCAGCATGATTTGCGCTTTTTGGCTTCCGCTTCCAGGGACAGTATTCAGCCTTGTTTTGCTCAGGCCGCACTTTTTGCAGTTTTTTATGGCTGAAGCAATATCTTCAAGATTCATATTCTCCCCCGTATTGGGTCCATACAGTTCACGAGCATTTTGGAATTTTCTGCCTGGAAAAATGCTTGTAAGCATATGAAAGGGCAAACAGCAGTCCCGCCAATAAAATTATTGTTGCGCCTGAAGGCATGTTCAATTCATAAGAGAGGTAAAGGCCGGACAGGACAAGAAGCAAGCCCAGGATGGACGAATAAACCATCATTTTTTTCAGGTTATAAGTATACATCTTTGAAATGGATGCAGGAATAGTCAAAAGTGCGATTACCAGGACAATTCCAACAACCTTGACCAAAAGGACCACGCTAAGAGCTATCAAGCAAAGCAATCCAAGGTCAATTAAATCAGTTTTTAGCCCGATAACTTCAGAAAATTCCTCATCAAAAGAGACTGATTTCAGCTGTTCAAATAATAAAAAGACTGAAGACAGGATAAGCAGGTTTAGGGCAGCCATCAAAGCAAGGTCAGGGCCAGATATTGTCAGAATGTTCCCAAAAAGATAGCTGAACAGGTCTGGGGCATAGCCTGGAGTCAGGTAAATGAATAAAATGCCAATAGCCATTCCCAGGGCCCAGATCATCCCAATGGCCGTATCATAGCTTAGGCTTGCTTTTTTTCTTAATAATCCCACAATCAAGGCAACGAAAGCGCTAAATGGGATTGCGGAAATTAAGGGGTTCACCCCAAGATAATAGCCAAGCCCAATGCCCCCAAAAGCGGCATGGGCTATGCCCCCGCTTATAAATGTCCATCTTCTCACAACGACATAAGAGCCAACTACTCCAAAAGCCACACTAATCAAAAAAGCTGCGATAACAGCATTTCTCATAAATTCAAGTTGCAATAGTTCAATCATCCTTATGCCTCTTCAAAACCCTGTGGGGTATTTGTCCGTGTGCAATCAATTCAATCGGGCAGCCATACATCTTATCCAGGTTTTTGATTCCCTCCTTGACCGAGCTGTGTTGATAAAGATTTTTGTTCAAACAAGCCAAAGAATCAAGATATATTGAAGCAACGCTCACATCATGGGTAACAAGCAAAATAGTCATTTCCTTTTTTAATTCTGCCAATAATTCATAAAAAGATTTTTGAAAGTCCTGGTCAACGCTGGACAGCGGTTCATCCAGGATTAATAGTTTAGGTTCTGTTGCCAACGCCCTTGCTATCAAAACCCGCTGTATCTGGCCGCCAGATAAGGCATTTATCTGCCTTTTAATATACTTTTCCATCCCGACCTTCTTAAGGGAATAAGCCGCTATCTTCCTGTCCTCTTCAGAGTACACTGAAAATAGCCTTTTTCCGCCCAAGCGCCCGAGCAGGACAACTTCCAGGACAGAAATAGGAAATGTCCTGTCAAAATCAGAGTGTTGGGGCACATAGCCAACCTCTTTCCTCCCCTGCTTTGGGCTTTTTCCAAAAATCCTGACTCTCCCTTTTGTTGGCTCCAAAAGGCCGAGAAGCAGTTTAAGGAGGGTTGTTTTCCCTCCGCCATTAGGCCCGATGATTCCTATGAGCTCATTCCTTTTTATTGAAAGATTTACGTTCTGAAGGACATGGATGTTGCCATACCTGAAGCACACGTTTTTCATTTCAACTGAATTTTTCATAAAACCAACACAATCAAAATAGGTTTATTTCATATGCTGTTTAAATGTTTCTGCGACCTGCTCCAAGTTGCTTATGTAATTCTTTTCCAACGGGCTTATCAGCAGAACGTTCCCCTCAATTTCCTGGGAGATTGTTTCTGCACTTGAAATGCTGTACTCAGGGGATGCAAAAACCACAGATATGTTGTTTTCTTTAGCCTGCTTTATAACTGATACAATGCCTTTTGGGGTTGGCCCCTTTCCTTCATCTTCAATGGAAATCTGCCCTAACCCGTATTCATCGGCAAAATAACCCCATGCCGGATGGTAAACTATGAATTTCCTGTTTTCTTTCCCTTTGATGCTGTTTTCAATAAGAAGGTCCAAACCATCAAGCTCCTGCAAATACTGCTCTTTATTTTTTGAATAATAAACCACATTCCCAGGATCCACTTCCACCAGCCCTTGGTAAATATTCTCAGCCATTATTTTCGCATTCTTCGGGGACAGCCAAATATGCGGGTCTGTTCCAAGCAGTTCTATCCCTTCAGAACAGTCAACAACAAGCATTTCTTTGTTCAGGTCAATCAAATTGCCAAGCCAGGAGATTTCAAACTCGATTCCTGAACCAACTTTTGCATACATGTCCGCAGAACTTATCTTCTCCAACTGCCTTGGGGTTGGCTCATATGTATGCGGAGAGGCTCCAGGCGGAACCATTAGAACAGCCTCGACTTTGTTCCCCCCTATTCTTTCTACAAATTCAGTCTGCGGGGCTATGGTTACGCCTACAATGGCTTTTCCAGTTCCATTGTTTTCATTTTGGCTGGCGCATCCAAGCAAGAGCATTAGGAAAAATCCGAAAACCAGCAGTTTTTTCATGTGAAGGACCATTGTTATCTTTTTATATTATGACCAGCTTTAAATCTTTTCCTCCGTTGCGCCATCTGTAGTGTTCCTAGTAGCAAGTTCATTCTTGGCACTTTTTGCATATAATATTTGTATTCATCGCCAAACTTCTCAATATTTCGCTGGTCTGCTGAATGAATAAGTAAATAGCAGCAAATAATAGCTGCAATGGTGCTAATCAGGACCATCCAATTTTGGCAAAAGAAAACATGTGAAAAGAACATCAGCATTCCTCCCAAATACATTGGATGCCTGACAATGCCATAAATTCCATTGTCAATTACATTGCCAGTGCCTTGCCTTCGGAGCGTAACTACAGACAGAACAAACAATAACCCCCCAAACCCAAGCAGGATATACCCAATAACTATCAATTCTCCGGTAATTGGGGGAAATAAATTAATGGCAACCATGTTCAGAAAAAAAGCCATCCCCAAGATAACCATCAAAATCGTGTCTTTTGTTTTTCCCCTCATTTTTTACCCCTTCACAAGTACAGCCAAAGGCTGCCAATTTCAGCGCCCCTCACAATTCCAGGACATCACCAGTGCAAGGCTTTCTTATTTTGAATTCCTGGTAAAGCCTGCTGAGCGCAGGCAGGCCAGTGCAGTGGCAAGGCAAAAGGTTTGCAATTTGCTGGCTTTTCAAGTATTCTATTGTTTCTTCTATTGGCGCATCATTTCCAATAAGGTGAAAGCCCCCGATTACCGCATGCACTTTCCCCTGGCCCGTGGCCTTTTTTGCATACTCTATTATATTGCATATGCCGGAATGAGAGCATCCGGATATAATGGCCAGCCCTTTTTCTGTTTTTATTGCCAGGGCAGAGTCATCAGGCAAAAAATCCTTTTTTATGCATTTTTCATCCAAATAGCCGCACGGCCTTCCCTCAAAGCTGTTTTTCCTTGGTATTTCCCCAAGGAAAATTATATTTTCGCTGATTTTGAAGGGCTTTTTCGCCAGTACAATATCAAACTTCTGCCTCATTTCTTCAAGTGTAAAAGGGCAGCCAATATAGCCTTGCTTCCCGTATTTTTTGCCAAAACATGTTGGGTGTGCCACAAGCCTTGTTTTCCTTGTAAAAAACCTCAGGCCCCCAGTATGGTCATAGTGCCCATGGCTGAGAACAACAAAATCAATTCCATCAAGGTTAACTTCCAGTTTTTTTGCATTTCTAAGGAAAGCATCTGTCTGCCCAAGGTCAAAAAGAATCTTTTTTCCCTCAAATTCTATGAGCAGGGACAGGCCGTGCTCTGAAGCAAGGGGCGAATCAACCCTTGCCTGGTCTTCTGCCAATACAGTTATTTTCATTAGGCCTCAC
>CAZOMB010000013.1:25602-31909 GCA_964581105.1 Microcaldota archaeon | reverse complement strand
TGGTTTGACGGCTCTTCAATAGAAGGCTTTGCAAGGATTGCTGAAAGCGACATGTTCCTTGTCCCTGACACAAGCACATGGGCTGCGCTTCCATGGACAGGAAACAAGACTGCCAGGATAATCTGCGATGTTTATGAGGATGAGAAAACGCCTTTTGAGGGAGACCCGAGAAATGTGCTCAAAAGGCAGCTTGCAAAGGCAAGGGAAATGGGACTTGGGCTTAAAACAGGACCAGAGCTTGAGTTTTTCATTTTCAAGGGAACTGATGGGGGCAGGAGCAGCGAGCCTTCTGCAGTAAGAATTCACGATAATGCAGGCTACTTTGATTTGGCAACAAGGGATGAGGCAGTTGAATTAAGGCAGGAGATTGTGCCTTCCCTTGAAAAGATGGGCATGAAAATAGAGCGCTCGCACCATGAGGTTGCCCAGGGCCAGCATGAAATTGACTTTTCTTATGGCAATGCACTGAAAATAGCAGATGCTGTGCTCACTTACAAGACGACTGTGAAAACCCTTTCAAAAAAGTATGGGCTTTATGCCTCTTTTATGCCAAAGCCAAGGTTTGGGATAAATGGCTCTGGCATGCATGTTCACCAGTCATTGTGGAAAGGGGAGGAAAATCTTTTTTATGACGAAAAAGGGGAGTACAGAATCTCTTCTCTTGCAAGAAATTATATTGCAGGTATAATGGAACATGCACAAGGCTTAACAGCAATAACAAACCCGACTGTCAACTCATACAAAAGGCTTGTTCCAGGCTATGAGGCCCCTGTTTACATATGCTGGGGAAGAATAAACAGGTCTGCATTTGTGAGAATACCGAGAAACCTTGAAGGAGAAAGAAATAAGGCAAGAATTGAGTGCAGGTTTCCTGACCCGTCATGCAACCCATACCTTGCTTTTGCTGCAATGCTCTCTTCTGGGCTTGATGGGATTGAAAAAAAGCTTGAGCCTGCAAGCCCTGTTGAGGAAAGGGTTTATGAGCTTGGTGATGAGAAGCGAGGCAACCTTGGCATAAAAACCCTGCCCTGCTCTCTTGATGAGGCAAGCAATGAGCTTGAAAAGGACAAGGTGCTTATAAGGGCATTGGGAAAGCATGCCACGCAGAGCCTTCTTGCCATACAGAGAAAAGACTCCAAAGAGCACAGCATCCAGGTAACCCCCTGGGAAATGCAGCGCTATTTCGGGGTTTTGTGAGAACAGGGCAAAGCAATTTTAAATGCTTGTGCAAAGAAAAAATGGGGGGATTTGAATGAAATTAGTACTTGTGATTATTACAGCATTTGCTTTGCTTTTTGGATGCCCTGGCACTGGTGGAGATGAGGCACCAGAGCAGGCTGAACAGCCAGCAGAACCAACCGGGCCTGCTGACTTGACTCCAAGTGCACAGCAAAACCAGCCAGAGGCAGTTGAAGAGGAAGAAGAAGAGGTTCCTGAAGAAGAACAAGTAGCAGAAGAGGAGGAACCAGTAGAAGAGGAAGAAGAGCCTGAGCCGCAAGCAGAGCCAAGAAGCATGTCTGACAATATTGCTGACGGAGAATTCATGATAGCTGACCAGCCTGCAGCAGAGCTAAAAATATATGTTATAGATGCTGGCCATGCTGACTCAGTGCTTGTGAACAAGGGCGAGTTTTACATGCTTATGGATGCAGGCAATTTTGCGCCTGTAAACAGTTTCCTGAAGGCAAAGGGAATTGACAATCTCAATGTTGTTGTTGCAACAAGGGATTACTCAGGGGCAATCAATGGGCTTGAAAGCATACTTGATGCTTACCAGGTTGGCGAGTTCTGGGAAAACGGGGCAAGCACAGCATCAGCAGAATATTCAAGTGAGTATATTTCATTGCTCCAGGCAGTTGAAACCAAGGGAATAACAGTAAAGCACCCAGAAGCAGGGGACAGGCTTTCTGTAAGCGGGCTTGACATAACAATACTTAACCCGCAAACGCAGAGGCTTTACAGCAATGTTGACACAGATGCAATAGTAATGAAGCTTTCAAACAATGATTTTTGCGCAGTTTTGCTCCACCCAACTATTTATGAGAGGGAAAATGCACTTATAAGCAGCAAAGAGGACCTAAGGTGCAATGTTGCCACCTTCTTCAAGCATGGGGAAGGAAGGCCAACAGGCTCGTCTGTGCTGTTTGACAGCTACATAAAGCCAAGAGATGTGATAATTTCTGTTGGCGAAAATGATGATGAGCTTCCGCAGCCAACAACAATTACATGGCTTGGCTTAAGGGACATAAGCATCTGGAGGACTGATGCTGACGGAACTGTTATGGTAAGCTCTGATGGCATCAATCCATATACAATAAGCGGAGGGAACTAGCTTCCCTTTGCCATTTTTCTTTTTCCTGCGCCTGCGGAGGTCAGCTCAACTCCTACCATTTTTGAGCCGTCATCTGTCCTTGTTACGCCCAATGCAACATCTGCATGGGAGAGAACCACATCATTGTGCGTGACAACAATGAACTGCGTATTTGCTGAAAGCCTTTTTATGAGGTCTGAAAGCTTTTTGCTGTTTTCCTTGTCAAGAGCTGCGTCTGCCTCGTCAAGTATGTAAAACGGGGCTGACTTGTGCATCTGTATTGAGAATATGAACATTAGAGCAAGAAGTGATTTTTCGCCCCCTGACATTGAGTCCAGGTACTTGTTCTTGCCATTGTCAGATACTTTTACAAGCAGGCCGCCGTCAAACGGGCTTGATGGCTGCTCAAGGACCATTGTGCCTTCCCCTGGAAATGCATATGAGAACAGGCGCTTGAAATGGTCGTTTACTGCTGAAAATGTTGAAAGGAATATGTTCCTCTTTTTTGCCTCTATTTCATCCATCATGCCCATTACTGCGCCTTTTTCATCCCCAAGGGACTTGACCCTGTTTTTTATGTCATCTATTTCAGTTTTCTTTTGCTCAAAAAGCTCTGGTGCGCGTAAGTTCACATTCCCCAATGAGTCCATTGTGAACTGGCTCTTTTTTGCAATCTCCTCAAGCTCCTGCCTTGTTGCATCTATTGTCGGGATTCCTGAGTACTGGTCAAGCTCTGCCTTTAAGTCAGAAAGCCTTGTTTCATTTGCCTGGCGCTTTACCCTAAACTCCACCTGCTCGTGCCTTTTTTTCTCATGCCCTGACTTTACTTTTCCAAGCTGCGCTGCGACCTCTGAGATTTGCTCTTCAAGGTCTTTTAGCTTGTTTACAAGCCTTTTTGCTGATGAGCTGACTTCTGCCAGCTTTTTCTCCTTTTCCCTTTTCAAGTTAGAAGAGTCAATGATTGCTTTTTTGAGGCTTGTTATGCTTTTCTTGCAGGAAGATAATTGTGAAACTGTTTCTTGTGCCTGCTTTTGTTCTTGGCTTAATGATTCTAAAAGCTTGTCAAGCTCTTCTTTTTTCGCCTGAAGCTTTGCCTCAAAGGATGACTTTTCAGAATGCATCTTCTGCAGCTTTTTTTGCGATTCTGAGTCTTGTTGCACAGCTTCCTGCTTCAGCTTTTCCTGCCTTTGGCTTGTCTTTTGCTTTTCATCTGCAGCCTGTGAGAGGCTTTCTGAGATTTGCTGGAGGAGGTTTTTTGTTTCATTGATTTTCTTTTGCAGCAGGCCTGCGTGAGACTCGATTTGCTTTATGTCATCAAGCGTTTTTTTCGAGGTTTTTCTGAGCTGCTCTGCTGTTTTGAGCTCAATTTCTATTCCTTTGAGCTTTATTTCTGAGTCTGCCTTTTGCTTTCTCTTTGCTGACATTTCTTCCCTTATAGAGTAAAGCTGTGAATAAAGCGTGTCCCTGTCTTTCTTTATTTTTGCAGCCTCTGTTTCTGCCTTTTGCAATGCATTTCTTGAGAGAAGCGAGCCTTTTTGCCTTCCTCCTGTGATTATGCCTGACTTTTCAAGAAGCTCGCCTTCAAGAGTTACCATCCTTGCTTTTCCTATTCCTGCCTTTCTTGCGCTTTGAACTGTGTCAAAAAGAAGCGTGCCTGAAAACACATAGTCCATTGCCTTGGAATAGGCCCTGTCAAACTGCACAAAGTCAATGAGCGGCCCAAGGCAGCCAGTTTGCTTTGCTGCTTTTGCCGAGGTTATGAACCTTGACATGTCAAGAGGTATGAATGTGCACCGGCCTGATTTTTGCCTCTTTAAAGCCTCTATTGCCTTTATTGCAGTGTCCATTTTTTCAACAACAACATAATTGAGCCTTGCGCCTGCTGCTGCCTCAATTGCGCTGCTGTGCTTTGAATCGAATTTTATCAGGGAAGCCACTGTTCCGTAAATGCCCTTGTGCTTCATCTGGTCAACTGCCTTTAGGGCAAGGCTTGCTGATGAAGGGGAGATTGTTGCCCTTAAGGTGGCTGCCTTTTCCTTTAATGAGAGGCTTTTCCTGTCAAGGTCAGGGATAAGCCTGTTAATTTCCTTTTCCCTTTCAAAAAGCCCGTCAATCTCAGCCTGCAGTGATGAAACCTCTTTTCCAAGCATCTGTGTTTCACCTGTAAGCCTGCCTTTTGTTTCTTTGCCAAGTGTTGCTGAAAGCCTTTCCTTTTCCTGTTTTTTCATTTCAAGCATTTTTTCTGTGTTTGAAAGGGTGCTTTGTGCTGATGCCTTTTGCTCTTTGAGTGAAACAATCTTGTCTGAGATAAAGCTATGCTCTTTTTCAATTTCAGCTTCAGCATTGACTGTTGCGCCTGTCTTTTTCTCAAATGAGGATATTTGCGATGAAACTGACTTTATTTTTGAGGAGATTTGCTTTTCCTTCTCAAGGAGCTTTTGCTGCTCTTCTTTTGCCTTTTCAATTCCAGCATTTGTTTCACTTTCCTCTGATGAAAGCCTGAGCCTTTCTTTTTCCCTTTCAGAAAGGCTGACATTGTCTTGCCCAAGCTTTACCTTTAATTCTTCTATTTCCGCCAAAGCTGCCTCCCTGCTTTCTGCTGAGCCTATTTTTGAGACTATTTTCTGCTTTTGAGAATCAAGCTCTGATACCCTTGAGTTAAGTACACTGACCTGCTTTTCAAACTCAGCTATCTCCAAATCCAGTTTTGCCTGCTTTTCAACCAGAGAGGTATATGACTTGTTGAGCTTTTCATATTCTGCGTTTGCAATTGATGCTTTTGAGCGCTTGAACTTTTCCTGTGCATCAAGGTATGAAATTGCACTGTCCTTTTCCTTTTCAAGCTCATTTAGAAGGGCTTCCCTTTCCCCAAGCACTATGGTTGCCTCTGTTATCTTCTGCTCCACTTTTGAAAGCTCGGTCAATGCCTCGTTCTTTTTTGCGTCAAACTCTGATATTCCTGCCACAGAGTCTATTATCTGCCTTCTTTCCTTTGCGCTCATTTCAACTATCTTTTGTACCTGGCCTTGCGCTATTATGTTGTGGTTGCCTGCCTCAAGCCCATATCTTCGAAGCTCCTCCATTACCAAGGTCCTTGTTGAGCGCTTGCCATTTATCCTGTAAAGGGTCTTTCCCTCAGGGTTTATTGCCCTTTTTATCTCATACTTTTGCTCGCCTTCTATGTTAAGGGTCACTTCCCCGAATTTGCAGGAGGTATTTATCAGCTCTGCTACCCTTTTTGCCCTTAATGCCCTTAAGCTGCCCTCTCCAAGCGCAAATCGTATGCCGTCAGCTACATTGCTTTTTCCGCTTCCATTTGGGCCTGCAAGGCACACATATCCATTTGAGAAGTTTGCCTCTGCCCTTTTGAATGACTTAAAGCCCCTGAATTTGAGGCTCTTGATGTGGACCATTTGGTTTGCCCTCTTTGTCGCCTTGTGTGAATACTGCGAGAGATTTTAAAATAGTTATTGCCGCCTAATCCTATGCCTCTTCCTCTACAACAGCAGAAATCCTTCCAGAAGTGGTGTAATATGGCGCTGCATCGTCCCCTTCATCTCCGCATTGCTCATCTTCTGCTACATGCTTGCAGTTAAAGTATGTGATTGTGGCAAGCACTGTTTTGAACTGCTTTGGCTTTGGCTGCTTTGTTCCTTCAAAATCATAGGAAAAGCCTATTTTTGAGCCAGACTGGAAAATGTCATCAGGAATTTGGCTTTCCTGCATTTTGTATTCCTGCCTTCCTGATTCCCCAAGGTCTGTTGCAAGAAATTCAACGCTCCTTATTTTTATTGGGAAGCCAAGCCCGTTTGAAAGGATGAATGAAAGCCTTGTTGCCTCCCTGTCTTTTACCTTGTAAAGTATGAATGATGAGCATGAAAGGTCTGGCTGGAAAGTGCATTCTTGGACTGAAAAGCTGTCAGGCGAAAATGCCCCAGAAGCAAGGAGAAATGCGACAACTGCAAAAAGAGCAAGCAAAGCCCACCCATAAGTCAT
>CAZOMB010000013.1:8608-25502 GCA_964581105.1 Microcaldota archaeon | reverse complement strand
CCATGCGTATTTTTTGCCATAATTGTTTTCCCCTAATAGGATATAAAACTCTTTACTTTGAGCAGGCTTTTTTCAGGGCATTAAAGTGCTGGTCAGATATTCCAAACTGGAAATAGTGCTTTTGGCCCATCTGGTCATAAACATCCATTTCAATGCTTATCTTTCCAAGAGGAAGGTCAGTTGCCTTTTCAAGCATTTTCACATACTGGAAAGGAACCTTAAGGTTGTTGTCACCGTCTGCGATTATTATGCCCTCTGCACACATTATTATGTGCCCAGAAACGTCAAGCCCGTTCTTGTAAATAGGCATTTTTCCCTTTATAACACCAAGCACTTCGTCCTTTTTTGCCTCTTTTGCCATTTGCACCACCTTTTTCTGCTTATTCACTTCAAAGCAAAATTTATTAATCTGAATCAGCATTTGGCAAGGGTTGTCTGCCTGGCTTTTTTTGTGCCATTTCTTGCAATTGCATCTATCCCTATGCTTTTTAAGTAATCTGCAGCAGCATTTTTGTTGGAGTTTGCGCAGATTATCTTTTTTGCTTCTGACCCATATATGTAGCGCATTGTGTCCTTAAAGTCTGCATGGTCAGACAAGGCAAATGCCTTATCAACAGGGAATTTTGTTACAGCAGCCCAGCCTGTTGCAACAGCTGTTTTGACATCCATTGAAAATGCTTCTGACAATTTTGAGCCAAATGAAAAATTCACCTGATTTGGCGGCATTATTGCAACAAAAGGCGAGCGCATCTGTTCTTCTGCCTCATCAGTGCCTGCTGAAATATAATCAAGCTTTACTCCGCACTTTTCATATGCAGCGCATATTTTTGCAGCCTTTTCATTAACAACCGGGGCAATTGAGCATTCCTTATTCAGGATTTTCACAAGCTCCTGGCTTTTTCCTTTCACATAAGCCCCAAATACTATTATTGACCTGTCATTTTTCCTTGTGAATTCTTTTATCTTGTCAACTGCTTGCCCCCTTGGTGGCATTCTCAAATGAGGCTGGCAGTATGTAGTGTCAATCATCAGTGTGTCGCATTGCAGTATTTTTGCTGCGCCTGCAGTATATGAGTCATGCAAAGCAAAATCCCCGGTGTATACGAACTTTCCTTGCTCTGTTTCTGCTGACAATTGCACTGCTCCAAGCATATGGCCTGCCTTATGGAAAGTTATTGCTGAAACAGGGAAAGATTTTGGCTCTTTTCCCATTATAAGAAAGGTTTCCTCTGAGGCTATTATGCTCCTTTTTCTTGAGAAAGCAGCTGTATGGTCTGAGTGGGCATGGGAAACAAAGCATATCTCAGACCTGGCATCATCTAATGAGATTGTCATGCCATTTACCTTAAGCCCTTTTGGTGTGAGCATCTGATCGCACAACTAGAAACGAAAAGAAAAAATAAAAAGGGAAGGGAAAGGTTGATTATAGATTCTCAGCAGGGAAACTTAAGATAACTGTTGCTTGCTCTGGGTTGAACTCGTTAGTACTTACACCAACCACGCCATTGAGTTTGGCTACTGTCTCTGATTTTTCCAGCTTTTCTCCTTTCCAAATGTCCCTCCTCGCTTTACCAATATATGATATTCGGGTATGAAAAAGAGATTTATCCTCATGGAACCCCACCGTTACTTCACTGCTCTGATCATGCATGAGCCTTTTTGCCTGCTTTAGCATTGTGCTGAGGGCAAAAAGAAATTTTTCGCTTGGCATTTTAGCCTTTTTGAGTACATTTGCATCGGTTTGAATGTAGACTTTCCTTTTGTCAAATAGGAAATTTTGCTGCACTGTTCCAAGAATCCATATAAATGCCCCATTTATAGGGATGGCCTCTGAGAAGCTTGTGACTGTCCGAAACAGCCTGTCGCATTCCTGCTTAAGATCGAAATTTTCAAGGTTTGTCTCTTCAAGCTGTCCGCCTTTTTGCTCAATGGTTGCATTGAGAATTTTTATTTCGTTTCTTAGCCCTTTGATTATATGGGAGCCCTTTAGTTTGTAATGCCTTAGACCGAATTTGAATTTGTCAAACCCTGAAACTTTGTTGTAGTGCTCTGAGAAAATGCGCTGTTTTTCAAATTGATTATCAGAGGCCTTGATTTTTTTGGTGGCCTCTTGGTTGGCAGGATTGCGAAATAAACTCATAATTACACCTCTCCTCTTGAAAGATGTGGCACGAAGTGCTTAAAATAGTATGTTTATGTAAGAAAAGGGGAAGAGTTATGCTGAGGAAAAGGGAAGTGCCCCCTACTATTCCTCGTGCTCAGAAAGCTCCTTTTCAAGCCTGTCCAATTGCCTGCTTACCCGCTCCATTGTCTGGCGTATGCCGGCTATTTCAAACTTGATGCCCTGCAAATACACTTTGTCAAATACTATTGTTGGCTTTGGCAAGGCAACCTCTTGTGCTGGCTGCTGCGGCTCTGTTTCCTGTTTTATGATATTAACACTCTGCTCAACCTTTTTTGGCACCCTGTGAACTTCTGGCTCAGAAACAGGCTTTTTTGCCTTTTTGGGCTTTTGTGCTTTTCTTTTGGCAGGCTTTTTGGCTTTTTTTGCCTTGTCCTTTATTTTTATGTACTTTCTTGCTGCCTTTATCCACTTTTTAACATTTGAAAAGGATGCTGATTTGTTTGTCCTTGTTGCAGAATAAACTGCTGCCCTTATTGAAACCAGTTTTTCCTGGTTTATGGGCTGGCCAGCATACCTTCTTAGCTTAGAGGCTACAATCCTGATTATTTTTTCATCCATTTTACCACCAATTTTTCAAAAGATTTAGTGCACTGCCTGCTTTCATTCGCGTCTCAGGCTTAAATAGGTGTGCTTTATAAGTTGCAAAAAGAGGCAAAATACTAATCATTAAACTGGGAGGTAATGACCTTTCTAAGCTGTTTTGCCTTTTTTGCGCCTATTTTGCTTACTTTTACCAGCCTTTTCTCAGACGCAGAAATGACCTTTTGTACTGTTTTGAAGCGCAACAGAAGGGCTTTTGCAAGCTTTGGCCCTACATTTGGAAGGGCTTCTATTACTGCCCTCTGCTTTTGCGAGAGTGTGAGGGCTTTTTTCTTGGCATAAACTGATAATGGGCCTTTTTTGGCAATCTGCTCATGGCTGGCAAGAGAATAGATCATTTCAGCTGTTGAAGCTGCTGATTTAGTGAAAAAAAGAGAGCAGCCAAGGTCTGATATCAGGGAAGAATATGCACCAAGCAATGCCTTTTTTGAAATCCTTGGCTCTAAAGAGGTGCCTTCAACTATTACAACGACGCGGGAAACCGCCTCACAGAGCATTGATACCTGGGAAAAGAGGCGCCCATCTATTACTGACGCCTCAAAGTCTTCCCTTGTTTTCCTTTCAATTACCAGCCTGTTTGATACCTGGTAATCTCCAAGCTCAAGCTGCCTTATTTCAATGTCTGCCCCTAAGCCTTCCAAATAGTCGCATATTTGGTCTGGCTCACGGGTGTCAACTAGCACCTTGGGGACGATTTTCTCAGCCATAATGGGCATCACACCCGTAGAGTATTTCATCTATGTGCTCGCTTATGTTCTCTTTTTTCCTATGAGCATACTTTTTCTCAAGCTGCCCGACAAGCTGCATGGTCAGCTCACTGGGCTTGGTTCTTTTCTTTGCCATCAACCCCGGTATATATTCAAAATTTATTAAAGCTTGTGCAACCAGGATGCCAGTGAAAGAAAACTAGCGCTGCTCTTGCACATCCGCATAAACCAGCACCCCAGGAAGGCTAGTGAGACTTCTAGGAAGGCGGACGTCGCCGCTAAAACTGCCGTCGCTTTTAGAGACGTAGGCAGCCGCAGCCAAGCCACCAGAAACCTTTGGAACCCAACAGAAGTGGTCTCCGTATAAGCTGATACGGTATTGAACCCCGCTTAGGTGCTCATAAGCCTCATGGATTCTCCGTTGGCTGTTTTTGAATCCTTTCATGGATTTACTGATTTTCCTGCAAGCGTTTTTGTATTGTTCCAGGAGATCGTTGTGTGAAATGTCAGCAGACCTGCGTTCACTGTATTTATTCGGGGATTTTTCGACTACATTGCCAGCAACCTCTGGGCTTTGATATTGAAGGAAAAAATTCAAATTTCCATATTCTTTCAGGAATTCCCTGACTAGATTGCCTTCTCGAATTTCCTTTTCATTAAACAGGAGGTTTATGACATCTTTAAGGTAGTTCACACCGGTTTTCGGGAGTGTTATTGACATCTGGTCGTTTCCTTCAAGCATGTTTGTGATATATTCATTTTCCTTGCCATTTGTACGCCAATTCAGCTCAGCTTTGATTATTTGTTTTGATTTGCTCAAGTTCTCAGGAGTAATGAGTTTTTTGTCTACCTGAATAAACTCTGTAACCCCTCCCGCAACGATTTTTACATAGGTTTGCTTGCCGTCTTTCACAACAAAGTCGCTATTAATAACATCGCCAAGCGGCATATTGAGGACGATTGCCTTCATTGAGGTATGAACATACTCGTATGACCCTGTCTTTCCTTTGTAGGCATTGTGCAGGCGAGGATCTGAAAATAGTATGAGGCTATCACGGAAGCGGAGCATTGGTTTTCTGGTTGTTGGACCATATACTACGGACGCTGCAGGTGAAATGTTGTTTTTGCCGGCGTTAAAGATGCCTGTACGGTCCCTATGTATTTTCTTTACCTTGAACCGCGCATGTGGTGGAAGTTCTTTCTGCATAAATAAACCCATAAACATACCTCTTGTTTCGGATTATATATAGAAGTGCTTAAAAGGGTATGTTCGTGTAGAGAAGCAGGAGACTCACTCGTTTAGATGAAGGCGATTCACAAAATTCTTCTTCACATTACACTAAAACTGTTTTAGAAAAAGAAATCCTGTGTTAAGTTGTTGTTCCATTCTTACGAGAGAGCAACAGCATCCTTTAAATACATTGTCATGATATAGTCGTGACAATACACAAGTGTTGTCGCGACATGCTCGCGATGTTGTGGGGACATGAAAAAGAATGAACCATATAAATCTGTTGGCCAAGGGTCTGGCAAGCAGGCAATAGACGAGCTGAAAAACGAGGTGCTAAGCCCCCTTGAAAGGGACATACACAGGCTGCGCGACCCGCTTGTGCTTGCAGCCCTGATGCACACTGCTGCAACAGAAAAGGAAAATACGAACAGGCTTCTAAAAACACTCATAGAAAGACTGGATTCAAAGTTTAATGAAATTGAAGGCAGGATTAATGCGCTTGAAAAAGGAACAGCAGCCCCAGCAGAAGACCGCCCTCTTCTTTCTCCGGTTGATGAGCAAATACTCTCATTTGTAAAGTCAAAAAGACACGCCTCAGCAGAAGATGTGAGGCGGAGGTTTGGATATAAGGGAAGAAATGCAGCATCAGCGCGCCTTAACAGGATGTTTGAGCTTGGCCTTGTTTCAAAAAGGCAGGTAGGAAGGGCAGTGCTGTTTTGCTCAAAAAAATCATGAATTGTATCATACTTGCTTAGTAGCAAGGCGACCAAGGCAGGCTTATCGCCTGCCAGCAGCCGGATGAAAATCTGGCTGCAATAATATTTTTGGGGAATCGGGGCGCCATAATTCACCTCCCACACACCCTACTTTTTGTTGCGCCCCCTCCCCAAAATATATCCACTTCTCCAGCAATATCGAGGCCAATATAAAGATTACCTGCGAATTTGTGGCATGGATGACAAGACAGTGATAATTTCAAGCCAAGAGCTTGTTGACCATACGGTTTTGACGAGGAAAAGAAATGAGCTTCAGTTTAAAATTGACTTTTTGGCCAGGTCAGGGGCAAAGGACGATGACTTGCACTTAAAGGCAGTGAAAAACGAGCTTAGCCTTGTTGATGAAAAGCTAAAGCCTGTTGCACAAAAGCTCTCAACAGTTGATCTGCTTACAATTTTACCAAACAGGAAGGAAATTAACGAGTTCAGCAAAAAGATAAACTCTTACGCAAGGGGCGAGCTTGATTTGGCAGTGAAAAACAAGTCTGGGGATGCTTATGACTTGATGAAAAGCAGGGCTGCTCTTGTGAGGGACAATTTTGAGAGAAGGGAAGACATTGCAAGGATGACTGTTCTCATAAACTCATTCCCA
This sequence comes from Microcaldota archaeon, assembly GCA_964581105.1. Taxonomy (GTDB): domain Archaea; phylum Micrarchaeota; class Micrarchaeia; order Anstonellales; family Anstonellaceae; genus UBA10161. The sequence goes on along the minus strand of CAZOMB010000013.1, from coordinate 19,411 downwards.
AGAAAAGAGGCTGAATCTCTTTGCTCTCTTGTTGAGGAGGGCAGAGGCTCAGATGTTGATGTTTCATTTTTGCCAAAGGAAAAGCAGCAGGAGCTTGTTAACCTGTCTTCCAGGCTTGGAAGGCCTTGCTGCGTTTTTGCAGGCAGCTTTTCTGTTGATAAAAAAAAAGTGGAGTCCTCTGAGCTGAAGCCTGCTGAAGAAGTGAAAAAGACCATAGAAGGTGGAAGGCTTATCTGGGTGGAAGCCGGAAAAACCAGTGAATTTGACGGGAATGAGAAAAAGGTGGCTGGGCTTCTTGCAAAAATACAGGCAATAAGCGCTGAAAAGCAGACAAGGGACTTGACCGAGGAAGAGGCGCTTTACTTTAACAAGATACAGGAGGAGTACCTCGACGCAAAGAAAAGGCGCTCAGAGCTTGTAAGGGGAATTGGGCTTGATGAAACAGTAAAAGTATACAAAAAGGTCCAGCCAGCACAGGAATGAGGGTTTACTCAGCTGCTTCTCCAATTGTTAAGTATCTTTCTTTTTCCTTGTCCCACTTATATTTCACTGTGCCTGCATCAAGGCCAAATTTTTTCATGAATGACAGGTATTCTGAAATCCTTTCCTTGCCATTAGGAAGGGCAGTCAACCTCTTCATTATTTCATACAGCTCAGAAGAGCCATTGAGCTTTGAATAGAGTATCTCACGCCAGCCCCCTTTTCCAAAATAAGAATCCACTGCCTTTATTATTGAGTCTGTATCCCCCGCCATAACCAGCTTAAGGAAAGCCAGCTGGTCAGAAGAATCAACAAAGAATGCAGCAAAGCCTGCCAGCGCCTCACCGCTTGAGCACTTTCTCTGGACTTGTTTTTGCTTCATTCCCATGCTGCTGTATAGGAATGCAACTGATTCGTCATTGTAAAAGGTGGCATAATCGCTTTCAGGGGCTTTTTCAAGAGCAAGAGACAGGTAGGCATAAGAAGACAGCCTTTGTGCATCTGACTTTGAAAGTTCCATGTCATCTGAGTAAATAAGATAGAGGGAGTTACCTGAAATTGCCTTGATTATTATTCTGCCCTGCGGAGTTGGGAAGCTTTCAACAGATCCCTCTATTTCAAGCTCGTCCTCATAGTCTTTTTTGCTCACTGATTTTACTGTGATTCTGCCTGGCGGCTTAATATTTTTGATCTTTTTTCCAAAAAGCTTTCCTGCTTTTTCCCACCCTTGTTCCAGCCATTCTTTGAAATCATCTTTTTCGGTTTTTGGCCCTTTTTTTATCTCTTGGACAATTTCTGTTGGCTGGCTTGAGATAGCATCAACTGAAGGGCTGGTTGCAAGCAAGAGAGAAATAGCAAGTTTACTAGCCCCTGGTAGCTTGCCTTTTTTCTTGCCATGCTTTGCTTTTTTTTCAGCCTTTGCCATCATTATCACCTAATCTGTGAACCTGTTTGGCTGCCTGCCTTCCACCACTTCCCCATGCATAGTTGAGACATCCACTTCAATGTGCTGGTTGTAGTCAGAATTCCCATAGCTGATTACGTCGACCCCTCTTGCATACTGGAAGAATTCCTGAACTGTCCAAAGCTCGTTTAGGTCTCCATACTCTGGATTTTCCCTTTCAAGGCTTCCCCTTGCAGCTATCATTGGCACCATTTGGCCTGTTTCTTTGCTCTGGACAAGAACAACTATGCCCCAGTGATTATTTCCTGTGTTGTTTGGAGATAGATTAACCCCAACAACATCACCAGCCTGAAGGTATAATGTTGAAAACCTGGAGAATGAGAGGAATTTGTATGGTTCCATTAGCCTGTCCTTTCCCTCGCCAAATCCAGTTGCTGTGTTAGTATGTGTACCAGTTAGCCTGTTATTTGCCCCCCAATAGTCATTTTCATATTTTTTGAATATTTTTATGTTCGCATAAGTATAGCAATCGTTTTTTCCTTTCTTGTAATTGCCATATGTTTCCTCAGTATATGAAGGGTCTTTTAGATAATTTGCATAATCTTCTGCTGCCACCCTTCCAACAAGGTAAAACTTGAGGAATTCCAGCTCTGCTTCTGAGAATTCCCCCCCTGTTGCTTCTTGTTGCTCAACATATTCAACAATGTTCTCATAGGTTGCATTTTGTTTCAGCTCTTCAAATGAGAGATTGGTTGATTTGCGTTTTTTCTTGTGTTTATACTGTTCCTCATTCTCTTCAGATTCTTCCTCGTCTTCTCCTATTTCTTCTTCCTCTTTCTGTGTTTCTTTCTTCTCTTCTTCCTCTGTTTCTTCTTCCTGTGTTTCTTTCTTCTCTTCTTCCTCTGTTTCTTCTTCCTGTGTTTCTTTCTTCTCTTCTTCCCCTATTTCTTCTTCATATTTTGTTCCTGTCCCTGTTCCATCAACACCTCCTGTCACTTCTTCACTTTCCTCTTCATTTGTATCTTCTTCCTCCTCTTCAGGGGCCTGCTCTTTTATTTGCGCTTTCCATTGCTCAATCTCATCTTTTGAAACCCCTAATTCTTCAAGTACCTCAAAAAATGCGCCCTTGTCAAGCTCTCCTTTGTCATTTGTTATCCTCATAAGGTTCTCAAGGCTGTTCCTGAAATAACTGACTATTTTTCCCCATCTTCCCTCCCCGCTAAGAAGAACAGCCAAAGGGTCGCCCTCTTTGCCAAGGTCTATCCTGTCCTTTTCACTTATCTTTTGCATTATCTCAATGATTTCAGGGTCTTCAACAAGGTCCCAAAAGCGGGTATTTGTATCCTCCACAAACTCTTGCTTTGTCCTTATAGCAACCTTGAATTTATCGCCATGCAAGTCATTGTACTCTTTGACCAGTTTTTTATACTCTTTATATGTTTTAATGAAATTTTCATCAGTCTCAGCAGAAGAGACAGTAAATTCATTTGGCTTTGCCATGTCCCTAAGGTTGTTCTCAAGCTCCTGTATTTGCTGGAGCATTGCCTGTATACCAGAAGATTGCTCCTCTTTCGTCTCCATTTGGAACAAAAACATGTGAATCACTACTGACAAGTGTTTGGATTGTGGGTGCTTAATAATTAAAACAACAAACCCTAGCTTTTTATTCTCTTGTGGAAAAAGACCATAGGCTTAAGACGATGCCAATTAGGGGCCGGTATTGACATTTGAGTCTCAAATGTTGACGGAAGCTTAGCCTGGTTGGAGCGTTCGACTGATATACTGCCTGCGGAGGAGAGGGATGCAGGATTCCCCAAAACCCGCAGGAGGTTTCGATATCGAAAGGTCGAGAGTTCAAGAACCTTTTTCCGCCTTCGGCGCAAAAAGCTTCACCAAAAATAGAAAAGGGTTGAACTTATCTCTCCCGGCCCATTCTTTTTCTTGAGAAGCAGCCTATGTTGTAGATGCTTAATGGGAAGGACTTGTCTTTTTCCAGCTTTTGTGCTATTTGCCCAAGAATGAGCTTTTTCACTTTTAGATAATCCTCCCTTCCTAGCTCTGCATTGCCTATTGCATAGCTTTTGTTTTTTGTATTAAAGCAAAACATGCACTCGCGCAGGTTTTCGCAATTGTGGCAAAAGTAGCAGTCAGAGCAGGAAACCGAGTGGCTGACCTCAAAGCACCTGGAAAGGTTTACTGAGTTGAAGCACTTGAGGCAGAATTTTGAGGAAAATACAAAGTCGGAGCCAAAAGCATACTCGCTGCTGCGAGGCCACATGCTGTATGCACAGTACTTTGAATATACAAATGCATCTCCATTAAAGCAATAGCTTGAGTAGCCGTGCTGCGCAACCCCTTCAACATGGACATTGTCGCCAACCTCTGATTCTGGGGAATAAAGCTTTATTTCACTCAGGATTTTTGCTGCATTGGAAAGGCTGAGCTTTTTTGCCTCATCTTCTGAAATGGACTTTTTGCCAAGCTTTTCTGCCTCATCAAGTTTTATTACTTTTTTCTTGGTCTGCTGGAAAAGAGAGAAATATGAAAGATATACAACTTGGCTGCTGAGAGCTGACTTTTGTGAAGTAGGCATTCTGACATCTCTTTGCAGCCATTCTGAGTATGACTGTGTGTTTTGAAGCTCTTGGCCTAACAGTACCTTTGTAAGAGACCTGAATGCTGTTTCAATTTGTTTGTGCATGCTAATCACTTATTATTTTGATTATTGAAGGTAGGGATTTTTTGCTCTTAAGAGTTTCAGCCATTTCTAAGAGCAGCTTTTTCTTAAGCGATGAATACTCGTGCTTTGGCAAGCAAAGGTTGCCAATAAGGTTGCGCTTATTCCTTTGGTTGAAAGAAAACATGCAGTCTTCGCAGTCCTCCAAGTTGGCAGTGTAATAGCAGTCTGATGAGGTGAAAGTCCTAAGAGTTTCAAGGCAGCGGGTCAGCTTGTATGTGTCATGTGAAGAAATTAGGAATTTTGACTCGCCAGTCCAGTTGCAGCCAAATACATACTCGTCAAACCTGCCTGTGCTTGAGTATGCTATATATGTTGCGCCATAGTAGTCAGAAGAGCAATACACATAGGTTGAGTCAACACAGCTGTTTGATTTTTCCACAAATTTGCTGTTCCCTGTTATGAGGCTTCCGCTGTATGCAATTTTCCCACCTATTGCCCCGAGGATTGAGTCAATGTCCTTGATGTCATTTATGCCAAGCTTTATTCTTGAGAGTGATTTTGAATATTGCTCTGACTCATCATTGCTGATGAATTTTGCTTTTTTGCAGAAGTTTGGAAGGGAAACATAGGTTGGCTTATTTGAAATGAATGATTTTTTCTCAAAAATCGGGTCAGCATGCCTTGACAGGTATTTTTCAAACTCATTAAGCTCTCCTACTTCTTTTCTTACAAGGACCCTGCAGGTTGCTTTCCAGCGCCTGTTAAGCTCATTATATGTCTGGGAAACTGCCATGCCTCAATTAGGATGCATCAAGATATTAAGATTTCCTAAAACAGGCTTACTGCAAACCCGCCTGCCTGGGCAACTATTATGTAGCGCAGTATTTTTCCTGCCACTGCTGCTGACAGGAAAGTCAATACTGGCATTTTTATTGTTCCTGCTGCAACACCTGCAACATCAAATACCGGGTTTGGGAAAAAGGCAAGCAAAAAAATTGCCAATGGGCCTTTTTTGCCTATTTGCTCCTTATGCATTTTGAAAAGCTTTGTCCTTGCAACAGCGCTGTGGCCAGCAAAGCCTGCCAAATAGCCGGAAAGCTCCCCTATTCCTGAGCCTAACCCTGCTGCTATGCCAACCAAAACAGGGTTTAGGACTGCGCCCATTGCAAATGCCACTGCAAAGCCTGGCAATGGGATGAATACTGTTGCTGAAGAAATAAGGGAAATTGCGAATACGCCGATATAGCCAAACTGCTGCAAAACTTCAACTTTTGAAAAGAGAATGAGTGCTGCTGCTGTGATTGCGATTGCAGCAAGAAGTGAAAGGGCATTTTTGCAGCTGAAGAGGGGCTTTTTTTCGCTGCTGGCCATGCTTATGAGTCCGCAACAAGATATTTATAGGCGCTGCAAAGCGGGTGATTTATAATAATTGTCTGCGACAGAACGCCGGTGAGTATGTGAACAGGGAGTTTCTTCCTCTTGCAATAATTGCGCTTATTTTCATAATCGCCTTTTATGCAGAGCCATTGGTAAAAACAAATGAAAAGGGACAGATAATAACCCACTGGAATTTCAAGGGGGAGGCTGACGGGTGGATGGACAAGCAGGTTGGCATTTATTTAATCCCAGTCCTGACCCTTGTGCTTTATGCTGGCCTTCTGCTAATACCAAAAATAGCGGTTTACAAGAAAAATATTGGGCTTTTTTCACAGCAGTTTTGGGGCTTTAAGGTAATAGTTGTATTTATGATGGGAGTGATTTATGTTGGCGCCCTTATACCGAATTTGGGGTATTGGAAAAGCTTTGACCCAGTAACAATAATAGTTCCTGCAGTTGCGCTTTTGTTTTTCTATGTTGGTTACATGCTGAACTTTACAAAGAGGAATTTTTTCATAGGAATAAGGACTCCCTGGACACTTGCAAATGAAAAGGTATGGGACAAGACAAATAAGCTTGCAGGAAAGCTTTTCTGGATATGCGGAGCATTGACCTTGCTCGCCCTTGTTTCGCCAAGCGACTTTAAGCTGTGGATAGTGCTGCTGCCAATCACTATTGTTGTAATAGGCTTAGTGATATACTCTCTTTTTGAGTACAGGAAAACAAAAAGGCTGCAGAAGAAAAAAAGGAAACGGAAAAAGCAGAGGAAATAGTCACTTTTTGCTTGTTACCTGGGCTTGCTTATGGTATTTGGAGTAGTGCGAAGAGTAAGCAATAAACCTTGAGATTGCCCTGACTGCAGCTGAGGGGGACTGGTAAGTTGGCACTCCATAGCTTTCAAGTATCCTTTTGTGCATTTCAGTGTACTCCCCTCCAGTGCAAACAGCTATTATTGGCTTTTTTCCCTGGTCTGAAGCCCTTATTGCTATGTTTACAACTGAGCTGTCTATTGCTGCTGTCTGGAAAAGGATTATCAGGAGAATTATGTCGACTTTTTCATCTTTCATCAATGCATTGAGAGCAACCTCATACCTGTGCGAGTCAGCATCCCCGATTATGTCAAGCGGGTTTCTTATGTTCGCATAAGATGGAAGGGAAGCCCTAAGCATTTTCCTTGTCTTTTCAGAGAATTTTGAAAGGCAAAGTCCTTTTTCCTCAATTGAGTCTGTTGCAAGCACGCCCATTCCGCCGCCATTTGTGATTATGCCTATCCTTTTCCCCTTTGGAAGCGGCTGGTCAAATATTTTTGCAAAGTCAAAAAGCTGGCCCAATGTATTTGCCTCAATGACTTTTGCCTGCTTGAATGCTGCGCTGTATGCTTCTGCAGAGCCAGCCAATGAGCCTGTGTGCGAAAGCGCTGCCTGTGCACCTGATGAGCTTTTGCCTGCCTTGAGAATCACAACCGGCTTTTGCTTTGTTATTTCTTTTGCAGTTGAAAGCAGCTTTCTCCCGTCTTTTACCCCTTCAAGGTAAACCACAATTATTTCTGTTCCTTTGTCTGAAGCAAGGTATTGCAAAAGGTCGCATTCGTCAACAACAGCTGCATTGCCATATGAAACAAACTTGCTCATGCCTATTCCTGCGCGGGACGCCAGATCAACTATGCAGCCGCCTATTGCCCCTGACTGGGAAATGAATGAGATTCCGCCAACTCTTGGCCTTCCTAATTTGTAGATTGGCAGGAAAACAGAGTCAACCCTTGAGCCAGGGGTTATTACTCCCATGCAGTTTGGCCCAATAAGCGCCATGTCATACTTGTTTGCTATTTGCGCCAGCCTTTTCTCCCCTTTGCAATTGCCAACTTCTGAAAAGCCGCCTGTTATCAGAACTACTCCCTTTATTCCTTTTTTTCCGCACTGCTCAAGCACAGATTCAACAGCTGGGGCAGGCACTGCAATTATTGCTGAGTCAACTTTTTCCTTTATTTCAAGCACATTCCTGTATGATGAAAGGCCAAGTATTTGCTCTGCATTTGGGTTTACCGGGTATATTTTCCCTGCAAATCCCCCGTCAACAAAGTTCTTCACTATCACATGCCCGATTTTATTAGGCTCCCTGCTTGCGCCTATTACTGCTATTGATGACGGGTTGAATACTGCGTCAAGGTTTTTCACCTTTTTTGAAAGCTTTTTTTCCATAGTCGCACCTATCTTAGTATCCTCATGTCAACTGCAATGCATCCCTTTTCATCTGCCATCAATGGGTTTAAGTCAAACTCTTTTGGGTCCTCCTTTTGCAAAAGCTTGGAAACTTTCAGGAGGGTTGAAACGAGCTCCTTTCTATTCACTGGCTTTCTCCCCCTGGCACCGGCAAGTATTGGGTATACTTTTAGCTCTGATATCATTTCCATTGCGTCTCTTTCATCTATAGGGCAGACTCTGAAGGTCACATCCTTGAATACTTCGACAAATATGCCCCCCATGCCAAGCATTATCATCTGCCCAAAGTGCGGGTCTTTTTTTCCGCCTATTATAAGCTCAACTGCCCCTTTTCCTGCCATTTTCTGGACAAGAACTTTGCTTTCTTTTTTTGGGAATGATTTCATGAGCCTTTTGTATGCATTCTGCACATCTTGCCTGCTTTTAATATCCAAAATCACGCCGCCCTTGTCAGTCTTGTGCAGAACATTTTTTGAGGCTATTTTCATTGCTACTGGAAAGCCTAATTTCAAGGCAGCCAAAGCAGCCTTTTTTGGAGAGTTTGCAAATTCTGATTTAGGGTACCTGATTCTGTACTTTGAAAGGAGCTTAAAATCCAACCAAATCCCCTATATGATGTTTAGCGCAGAAAGCAAGGAAACAAAGGTGATTATTGCAAGGATGCACAGGATGACAAGCACTGCAACTCCGTATTTTTTTACATAGTGCTCCATTTTCGAGGCAAACCTTTTTTCCTTTAAGAGCCTTTTTTTCTCCTCAGGGGTCAGCTCCCTGCCAAGCCTTTGCTCCTCAGGCACCTCTTCTTGCTCCTGCTCGTCATGCGCATCGCTCAATATTTGCGAAACATCCTCTTTTTCCCCTTGTTTTTCAGGCTCTTTGGGCTTTTCCTGTACTTTTATGCCTCCTGTTTCATTAAACCCTTTTTCAGTGAGCATGAATGAGACTTTTGCTGATTTCACTGTATAATCAATAAAGCCCTGGGAAACAAGCTTTTCAAGGTGATATGCCAAGTCAGCGCTCCTGATGTTCAGAGAGCCTTGCATTGTCCCAAGCTCTTTTGTGCCTCCTGCCAAAGCCTGGAGTATTGCATCGTCCAGAGGATCACTTGGGTCAGATGCTTTTTTTTGGGCAACTGCAAGAAGGCTTTTTCCTGCGTCAGTCAATGTTACTTTGCTTATGCCCCCTACTGATGACTCAATGTTTATGTAGCCCTTTATTTTCACTGTGCCAAGAAGATTTGCTGTTTCAAAAAAAGAGGTATTGATTATGCTGCCGAACTTTTCAACAGACGATTCATCATCAATCTTTTTGAGGATGACCAGATCAAGAAAAGTAAGCTCGTTCATCAAATGGGTTTATAGGCTTAACTTTTAATAGCTAACTCATGGAATTGACATTTTTAGGCTCAGCCCAAGAGGTTGGAAGAAGCTGCATTCTTTTGTCTTCGCAGGACAATATAATGATGGATTGCGGTGTTAAAATCCACTCTGACTCAGCCTACCCAATGCAGCCGCCTGCAAATGCAGATTATGTTGCTGTAACGCACGCCCACCTTGACCATTCAGGCTATCTTCCTGCGCTTTACAAGCATAAATCGCCTGAACTGCTCTGCACTCCGCCAACTTTGGCGCTTACGCAGATAATAGTTGATGACTCGCTGAAAATAATGGCAAAAAGAGGCGAATTCCCTTACCACAGAGCGCATGTGAAAAAAATGGTGAAAAACACCACTCTGCTTTCATACAAGAAAAAGTATGAGCTTAATAACAGCACTTTTACTTTTTACAATGCAGGCCATATAGCAGGGGCTGGGATGTGCGATATTGATACAAAAGAGGGGAGAATAGTATATACAGGGGATTTCAAGGGTGAGGCAACCAAAACCACTTTTGCCACTGACCCCCCTCCAAAAGGGCCAAAAGCACTGATAACAGAATCAACCTATTCTGATACTGACCACCCGAAAAGAAAAGACCTTGAAATTGAGCTCAAAAGGCAGATTCAAGGCACTCTTGAAGGAGGAGGCACTGTTCTTTTGCCTGCATTTGCAATAGGAAGGACACAGGAACTGATGAGGATTGTCCGGTCAATTGACAAGGATGTTGAAATATGGGTTGATGGCATGGGCTGGAGGGTTTCTGAAACGCTTTCCCATTACTCAAAATACATAAAGGACTTTAAGCAGTTCAGGAGGGACATGAAAACATGCAAGCCTGTCACGCACAGGAGGTACAGGGAAAAGCTTGCAAAAAAAAGGTGCGTAATAATAGCAACTGCAGGCATGCTGCAAGGAGGCCCTGCTCTTGGCTACCTTTTGAGGCTTGGGCCAGAGTCAAGGGCAATTTTCACTGGCTATTGCGTTGAAAATACCAATGGGTACAATCTTCTTAACAATGGCTATGTTGAGTATGACGGCATAAAAATAAGGCCAAAGGCTGATTACTCTTACCTTGACTTTTCAGCTCATGCAGGAAGAAAAGAGATGTTTGATTTTGCTGCAAGGCTTTGCCCTGAAAAGATATTTTGCGTGCATGGGGACAAATGCCCTGAATTTGCAGAAGAGCTCAAATTGGAAGGGTTTGATGCTTATGCCCCAAAGCTGGGAGAAACAGTGAAAATTTGAAAGGGATTGAAATGGAAAAGACAATAAGACCAGTTGTATGGGGATTTTTGATTAATCATTACATTATGCTTTTGCCATTTTCTTTGCTGGTCCTTGTAGTGGGAATTGCACTTTATTTCTCAGGGGTTGAATGGCTTGAGCCTGCAGGCATCTTTGCAATCTTTATCCTCATAATGACTGTTGCATTTGCAGGAGCACACGCAGTACTGCACTGCAGAGTAACCTCAATCCGTTTTGACGGGCATAAATTGATTTATGAAACAGGGATAGTGCACCACAAGAAGAAAAAGGCAGCAATACACATGATTACTGACTCATCTGTCACAAGAAGCCTTACAGAGCAGATTTTCAATCTGGCAACCCTGAAAGTGAATACCAGCGGCACTGCCACTTATGAAATAGTTTGCGACAGCTTGCTGCGAAAGGACGCTGAGGGCCTCCAGAAAAAGGTATATGATGTCCTGAACATGATAAGCAAAAGGCACCAGGCAGAGCCAGGCCAAGGAAGGGAAAAAGAGAA
>CAZOMB010000013.1:0-8508 GCA_964581105.1 Microcaldota archaeon | reverse complement strand
AATATATAGGATGTATTATAAATATTATTAATAATAATATTAAGAGGTGGTAAGATGACAAATGTTTCAGTTTCAGTCAACGAGGAAATACGGGAGAAGATGCTCCAGTTTAGATTTGTCAACTGGTCAGAGGTAGCAAGGCAGGCGTTTGCCAAGAAGATATCTGAGCTTGAGTTTTTGGAAAAGTTCACATCTGACTCCGATATAACTGAAAAGGACGCGCTCAGGCTTGGCGCAAAAGTCAATCAAAACCTTGCAAAAAGGCTTTCTAAGAAATAGGTGGCTTGCGTGAAAGTTGTAGTCGACGCCAACATACTGTTTTCCGCACTGATAAAGGACAGTATTACGCAAAGACTGTTTTTTGAGGAAAGCCTTGAGATTTATGCACCTGAATACCTGTTTGAAGAGTTTGCAGAGCACCGTGAAGAGATACTCCAAAAATCGCACAGAAGCGAAGCTGAATTTTGGAAAGTAATGGCTGTTTTGAAGTCAAAGATAAGTGTCGTCCCATTTTCTGAGTGTGAAAGGTTTATGAAAAGGGCGCGAGGCGTGTCTCCAGACAAGGATGATGTAATATACTTTGCAGTTGCCTTTGCAATCAGGGGGGCAATCTGGTCAAATGACAAGAATTTGAAATGCCAGAAAGCCGTGCAGATTTTGAACACTGGTGAGATTGCTAGGCGGATAAAGTAGTCTTGCGCTTTTTGAATGGAGTTATAAGCCCCCGGAGGGAATCGAACCCTCGACCTTCTGCTTTGTGGAACCTCTTCAGTTTTTCGTGGACGTTTTTAGGCATCCCAAAAAAGGTCCTACCATGCAGACGCTCTACCGCTGAGCTACAGGGGCGCAAGAACCATTAAGGTTATCATGAGGTGGGTTCTTGCTATCTCCCCAGAATGCAAAACATCCTGAGGCTGGTTTATTTTCTCTTAAATACGTCTTTTAAAACGATTGTATCCTCCCTTCCAGGGCCAACTGAAATTATGTATGCTGGCACTTTGAGCTCTTTTGATATAAATTCAATGTAATTGCGCGCATTTTTTGGCAATGACTTGTATCCGGATTTGGCTGTTTTGAGCCATCCTTTATTGCCAAGGTCCTCCCAGCCAGAAAATTCCTTGTAAACAGGCCTGCACTTTGAAAGCTTTGTGTATGAGGCTGGCTGCATTGTCACTTTTTTTCCTTCAAGCAAGTAATGCGTGCATACTTTTACTTTTTTCAGGCCAGACAAAGTATCAAGCCTTGTAAACCCAAGGCCTGTAAGGCTGTTTACTGCTGCTGAGTGGCGCAATGTGCATAAGTCAAGCCAGCCAATCCTTCTTGGCCTTCCAGTGGTTGTGCCATATTCTCCGCCTTTGTTTCTTATGAAATCCCCTGTTGAGCCATGAAGCTCTGTTGGCAAGGGCCCTGAGCCAACTCTTGAGGTATATACTTTTACTACGCCTATTACCTGGCTTATTGCTGTTGGGCCTATTCCTGAGCCTGTGCATGCGCCTCCTGCTGTTGTATTGGAAGAGGTGCCAAACGGGTACAAGCCATGGTCTATGTCAAGCATTGTTGCCTGAGCTCCTTCAAGCAGCACTTTCTTTTTCTTTTCAATTGCTGTGTGTATTATGCTTGCTGTTTCTTTTACATATGGGGCAAGCCTTGCTGCATATTCCGAGTACTCAGCAAATATTTGCTCTTCATCCTGGCTGAACTTCATGCCATATACCCCCTCAATTACCCTGCTTTTGAGCTGGTGCATTGTATGAAGCTTTTGCCTGAAAAGCTCTGGCTCAAGCAATTCTGATATTCTTATGCCAAACCTTGCTGCCTTGTCTGAGTAGCAGGGGCCTATTCCCTTTTTTGTTGTTCCTGCTGCCATTTTGCCTTTTTTCTGCTCTTCTGCCGTGTCAAGAACCAAATGGTATGGCATTACAACATGCGCGCGCGGTGAAATTATTAGGTTTGGCTTTATTCCTGATAAAATGAGGTTGTCTATTTCGCTAAGAAGCTGTTTTGGGTCGATTACTGTGCCATTCCCTATTATGTTTGTCTTTCCCTTGTAAAGCACCCCTGAGGGAATGTGATGGAATGCATATTTTTTTCCTTTTGAGACTATTGTGTGGCCTGCGTTTGCTCCCCCGCAATACCTGATTATTATGTCTGCCCTTGATGCATAAAAGTCAACAAGCTTTCCTTTTCCTTCATCTCCCCACTGGGTTCCAACAACAACTGCCACTGGCATTAAATCACCAACTCTCGCCCGAAGCCCCTGCCTTCAGGCAGGGGTAAAGGCGTGTATGTGTCATCTGTACATATTCCCACCAGAAACTCACGCCTTTAGGCGTGAGTTGGTGTCACCACTCTATTTTACTTATCTTCCCCTTTTCTTTTGAAAGTATCTGTTGCTCTGCAAGCTTTTTGCATATTCCAAGCGCTGGCCTTAGGTTTTCCTTGTCTTTTCCTGACGCGCCTGCTGCCAACTCATGTCCGCTTCCGCTTCCCCCAAGGATTTTTCCCACTTCAAACATTATTTTATCAAGCCTAACATGCCCCAGCATTGAGTCTTTCATTCGCGCTGATATTCTTGCGTCAGAGCCACGGCAGCCGACAAATGCTATGTCTGCGCCTAAATGCACAAGAGCATCTGCAAAATGCGCCTCATAAGATTTGGCCATTGCTGTTGCAACTATGTGCTGGCCAATCCTTTCAGCTGATACTGACTGGCATGAGCGAAGTGACTCAAGCCTTTCCCCAAAAGAGGATGGCGTTGAGGAAAGCAGGAGAAGCTGTGAATAGGAAAGCCCTGACTTTTCAAGGAGAAAGCCTGCTGCCTCAAATGTGCGCGGAGTTGCATACTTGAAATTCGCGCTGTCGCACATTATGCCAAGCAAAAGCGCAATGCATGAAATCCTGTCTTGAGGCTTGAGCATAAAGTAAAGGATTTCACAGGTAGCTGAAGCTGCTGGGTCATTTATTTCCTTTTTCGCAGATATTTCCCCTCCAAAGCGCGTGTGATGGTCAATCAAAAGGTCAGGCTTTGTTCCTGCAAGATGCGAAACAAGGTGAGGTGAGGATGAGTCAAGCACTATTATGAAATCTTTTTGAGAAAGCTTTATGCTGGAAAAAGGGGTTGTACTTGTTTTTGTGTAATCAAGAAGCTTTTTTGCTGCAGAGTTTGGCTTGTCAGGAGGGGCAATTATGCATCTTTTCCCAATAAAGCGCTTGAGCGCAATTGCTGCCCCAACTGCGTCAACATCCCCAAGCGAGTGAAAAGTGATTATTGCCCTTTTTCTTCTGAGCCTTGAAAAAATTAGGCTAACCTTCCTGTTTTTGCGAGAAACTGCCATTCTTATGCCACCTTGGGAAAGCTCAGTTTTCTTATCTTGAAAGCTTGTTTTCCCTGAGGGCTGTTTCAAGGGTTTTTCTCAGCTCATCCAGCCTTGGGGCTACTTTCTTTTCCTGCTTTTCAAGCACAGAGATTCTCATTTCATATAGCTCTTTTTTGCCCTTCAGGTCAGCAGCAGCGTCATCCTTGCTTGACTCTATGAGCAATGGGCCTAAAACACGGTAAATGCCCTTTTTTGACTTTCCAAGCTCAGCTTCAGCAGCCCTTATTTCCTCTATCTGCAGGATCATTTGCTGCCTTTGCATTGCCATTGCCTGTGCCTGGCGCTGCAATTCCTGGAACTCAGTAAGCTGCCTTTGAAGCTCTGCTGCATTGCGAAGCTCTTTTGCCATAAAAACCAAACCTCCTCTATTCTCTATCTTTGTCAAGTGTTTTAATAATATGCATGAGGCGCAGGTATGAGTTCAGGGAAGCCCTTAGGGACACTGGGTCATTTGCCTTTATGCTGATTTTAACTTTTTTCCCTGAAAGGGCTACTTTTGAGCCTCCCCTGTGAGAAAAGTCAGCCTCCTGCAAAAGCGAATCATAAGCAGCTTTTGCTGATGCCTTTTCATCAAATGACATGCTTAATTCGGCTGTTGCTGATACCTTACCCATACTTTACACCCAATTCAAGTATTTTTCTTTTGCCAATGAAAAGCACAAGCTTTTTTGCAGTGCATAAAAGAGCTGATTCTGGCTCGTCTGAGCTATTTTTTGGCATTATCAGCCTTTGCATTGCTTTTGCTTTTGTGCCTTTTATTTTAATGCACAAGGACTGGTTGGCTTTTAGTTTTTTTGCAGAGCATTTTATTATTGTTAATTTTGGGGAAAGCCATTTTTCCTGCTTTCCAACTGACATGAATAGTATTTGCTTGGGGGAATTTTCCTGCCTGTAAATTGTGCACAATCTTTCAAAATGGAGTTTTTTTGCCTTTGAAGCGAGAAATGAGAGGCTTCTTTGCCCCCTGTTCTCAAGCCTTGAGCCAGGGACTGCCAAAAAGAGCGCATTTGCTATGAGCCTTGAGGCAGCATCTGGATTCCTGCCTGTTGTTATAAGCACCTTATCAGCCTAGTCTGTGGACACATCACGGGCAACTGGCTCGCGGGACTTGTAAATTATCCTGTTTCCGCAAAAAGGGCACCTGGTTGTTTTGCTCCCAGACGAATCAAACGTTTTGTTGCATTTTGGGCAACTGTACATAAAACTACCTCTTGTATTCTGAAATCTGCCTTTTGGCAAGGTCTCCTGCAGGGGTTGAAAGCGAATATGTTCCCCCTGCAAATACAGCATTGCATGACCGGCACTTCCAAAGCGAGTTGGACTTTCTTTTCACCTTTTTTTTGCCGCATTTTGGGCATAAGAAAAGGGATTGGCGCATTTTGTCAACTTTTTGAGCCCTTTTCCTAAGCTCTGCGCCGTGCCTGACATCTTTTTTAACCATCAAAACCACCAAACTTCAAACAAGGGCGCGAAGCTCTTTGCCCTTTTCCATTGCAATATCAAACAAGTCGCTTAAATCCTTTTCTGAGAAAGTGCCCCAGCCGCCTTTCTGGCCTGCGCACAAATTCTTTGAAGTTGTTGAAAGGGTCAGCCTTGCGTCCATTCCCTTTTGCTCGTCAAGCGAAGGGTCCAAAAATGCCCTGGAATTCAGTTTCCCGAATGTGCAGGAAACCACTTTTTCCTTTATTGGAAGCTTTCCAGAGTATTCGCCATAAACTATTTTTCCATCTTCAACCTTTGGCATCCTTGCGCAGGAAAGCGCACACATTGCAGCAAGTGCTGAGCAGTCTATAAGGTTGCCGTCATGGTCAAGAACAAAAATGTCAATGTAAAGTGCCAGGACTTTTTCATCCTCAAGGAAAAATGAGGCCAAATCAATTGTTTCAGCGCTTCTTATTCCCCTGTCAACTACTCTTGCAAGCTCTATTGCCTCTTCCCTTGGAGGGCCTGTTTCAAACAAATGGGAAGCAAGAGGGAGCAAATCAGCTGAAGTTGAGAGTATTCCATCTTTTGGCCTGTCAGGAAAAGGGGTTGCAATGGAAAACTTTATTCCTGCTGCAACCTGGCTTTTGCCAATTGAAACTACTGCAGAGCCTTCTGCGTTTTGGAATGGCTCTTTCTGTACTTTTATTTGCCGGTAATCATTCATCCCCCTGTTGTCTGCCCTTTTGCCTGCTGCCAAAAGGGAGCAAAGCGTGTCTTTTTTTATCTCGTTTAGTGTTTCCATATTATCACTTCTTTATTGTGAGGAACCTTTCAGTTTTTGGCTCCTCATAAGCCTTGCCTATTGCGTCAGTCTGTATTTTTCTTATCTTTTCTGCTGCAGCTCTTGCAAGCTTTACCCCTTTTGAAAATTCTTCTTTTGTGAGAAGCCCGTCCATCTGGAAAAGCATTATTTCCCCTGTTCTTGTGGAAAATGCCATTGGCATGTCAGACTCCCCGAAATTGTCCTCTTCCTTGCCAGGGTCTAATGCAATCTGCCCGTCTATTTTGCATACTGCAACAGCTGAAAGTATGTCTTTCATCGGTATTCCTGCGTCTGCAAGAGCAACTGCTGCTGCAGTAAGCGCAGCGCAGCGTGTGCCGCCGTCAGACTGCAATACTTCAACATAGATTTCAATCTGCGTTTTGGGGAAGTTTTCTGATATTATCACGTTTTCAAATGCTTCTTTGAGAACTTTTGAAAGCTCTTTGCTCCTTCTTGACGGGCCGCTTCTCCCATGGCCCTCAAGCCCTGAGAATGGAGCCATGTTATAGCGGCACCTTACTACTGATCGGTAAAGGGACTGGTCATGCCTTGGAATGCATTCTGAAGGCCCATATACCCCGGCAAGGATTTTGTTCTTGCCCCATTCAATATATGCAGAGCCGTCAGCATCATTAAGGACCCGCGCTTCTACTTTGATTGGCCTTAAATCCTCCACTCCCCTGCCGTCTATCCTTTTTCCGTTTGTCAAAAGCTTTGGCTTGTCTTGCGATGAACCCATTATACCACCATTATCATTTTTGCTTTTTGAGGAACTGCGCTACCCTGTCTGTAAGCCCTGTTGTATGTGCCTGGGCTTCAATCATCTTTATTGCCTTTTGAACAAGGATAGCGTCTCCCTTGCCTGCAATCCAGATATAGCCATTCCTTCCTATGAATATGTCGCAGCCTGTCGCTGACTTGAGCATGTCAACCATTGAGTTTTTCTTTCCGATTATCCTGGGCACTTTTACTGGCGATACCTTTATGAGCAAGCCTTTTGGGAGCTTTTTTGCATCCCCAAGGTCAATGCTCTTTACCTCGTCAACCTTGATTATCCTTGCAAGTATTGCGTCAGACATTGAAAACCTCTCCCTGATTTCCCTTGATGAGAGAAATGCCATATAAGGCGAGTTCATGTCAATATTGTACCCGGAAAACCTCACTTCTGCAACTATGCCTACAACCAGGTCATCTGGCAAAGGCTCATAAGGGCCCTGAAGAGGAACCAGCTTTCCTTTTGAGAAAAGCCCGACAACTGTTGAGTAAGTTTTCCCATTGTCAACATATGAGTAGCTTATCCTTTCTGGCTTTTCCGAGATAAGCTCGCCTGGCATTACAATCTTTCCCTGCATTAAAATCACCATTATTTCATAAGCTTTGTTTCTGCTGCGCCTGCTGTTGCCTTGTTGAGCCTGTCATAAAATTCCCCTTGCATTCCTGCAGGCATTTCAATGACAACTATCAGGCTTCCGTCTCTTGCCCATTCCTCCTTTTGTATCCCATATCCCTTGAGAGTCCCATAAATCCTTTGCGCATATTCAGGGGGGACCTTTACTGCAACCCTGACATGCTCAAACTTCATTGGTATTAATGGGCGCATTGCCTTTGCAACTGCCTCAATTTGCTCTGATGCCTCTTTAAACCCATCAATCGGAGCGCGGGATTTTTCAAGGGCCTGCTCAAGGCGCATCTGCGTGTGCGGCGCGCCTGTCCTTGGGTCAATGCATTCTCTCATCAATATTGCTATAATCTGCTTCTTTTTTTCTGCAAGCATTTTCCTTTTCTGGTCAGTTGTCAGCTGCAAATTGCCTTTTTTGATTATCCTGTCAGCAATCTCATATACGTCTGTTGTGCCAAATGCCTTTTGAATTGCAGATGTATTGTGCCTGTCACCATTCCTGAAATTCTTGAATATTTCCTCGACTGTCAGGACATTGTTGAGCTCTTTTTTCTGCCCAATCCTGTACTGGTAGGCAAGGTCAGGGTCAACTATGACTTCAAACCTCTCACCCTTTATGTCCATGTGTGCTGTTATTGACTTTTCAAGGCTTGCCATCTTATTGGCCCCTTATTTTATGTATTTTGCAACCTCTTTTTGCGAAAGGATTGAAAAGGTCTTTTTCTTCATTGTTGCAACAGCAATTTCCAAAGTGTCAGGCCTTATTTTTGTGTCGCCTGCCTTTTTCAGGGCTTTTATTGCAAGGCCAATTGCCTCATCCTGTGTCATTGCTTCCTTGTACTCTTTTTCAAAGAACTCTTCCACTTCTTTTTTTCCTGAGCCTATTGCATCAGCAACATAGCCTGTGAGCGCCCCTGAGGGCTCTGCCTCAAAAAGCCTTGGCTGCGTGTCCACCCCTGCAACAAGAAGAGATACTCCGAATGGCCTTATTCCCCCGTACTGGGTATATACCTGCATTAGGTCGCAAAGCTCTTTTGCAATTGTTTCAACTGATGGTGACTCTGCATAAGCAAGCTTGTGGCGCTGTGACTCAAGCCTGGAAAGGTCTACCAGCCTTCTTGCGTCAGCAATAAGGCCTGAGGCAGTTGCTGCAATGTGCTTGTCAATCTCAAATATTTTTTTCATTGACTCTGGCACAAGAAGCTTTGAAGGCGCATTTTTGTATGCAACCAAAAGCACTCCGCCATTGAATATCATGCCAATTGCAGTTGCTCCCCTTTTGACAGCCTCTTTTGCATATTCCACCTGGAAGAGCCTGCCGTCTGGCGAAAACACTGTTATTGCACGGTCATATGCCTGCTGAGCCGGAGGGTACATAGTAACTCACCCCATAAATTTTCTTTATTAGAAGACAAATTGCTTTTCTTTTTGTCTCTTGCTACGTCTCTATTCAAGAGGCTAGGGTTTAAAAGACTTTTTGCTCA
>CAZOMB010000012.1:0-34704 GCA_964581105.1 Microcaldota archaeon | reverse complement strand
TTCTCAAACTCAAGCATTAACTTCTCTAAACTAAACATAACTAACGGCACAAGCAATGGTGCCCAATACTTTACCTTCAGTGGAATGGAAACAGGAATGCTTGGCAAGAAAACAGTTTACATCTATGAAGCAAACACATACCATAACTCAGTTTGCATAGATGACAGGCAAAATGTCTCTTTAGTACAAATTACCCATGACTGCACAGAAACAGATGAAACTTTAGTAACATGTGATGGCTCAACAGTAGGCGCCTACACATGCACAAGAACAGGCAATACACTGGCAATCACTGGCCTGACACACTCAGGAATAATACAGTTCCAGCAAGCCTCAAGCTCATCAGGCAACACAGGCGGAGGAGGCTCAGGTGGAGGAAGTGGCTCAGCAACACCTCCAGCACAAACCACTGATGAGTATGAGGTTGACATTGGAAATGACAACTACTGCACTGTGTCAATAAAAAGAGAAATAGCAAGCACTGACCTGCTCTCTGTTCTCACAACAACCCTTGAAAACATGGAAACAGGCTGCACAATACAAGACTATGTATTTGCAGACACAATTCCCTCAACATTTGCAGCAATGGCTGATATTAACTTCAGCCCAAACTACACAGAAAAACAAGGCTGGGAAGTGCAATTCTCATTCCCAGAGTTTGCCCCAGGAGAGTCAAAAACAGTCACTTACTCTGTTGCCTCTTGGATACCTCCATCAAGAGTAGAAGATTTCACCTCCTTCTCAATGACTGCTAAGAAAGAGCAGGCAGCAGTGCCAGAAATACCTGAAGAAGAGGCAGAGCCAGAGGTGGAGGAGCAAGTGCCAGAAGAAGAGGAGCAAGAACCTGAAGAGCAGCCAGAGCAAAAACCAGAGAAAAAGCCAGAAAAAGTGAAAGAGCCTGTGCAAGAGCAGGAAAAGCAGGACAATGAAAAGTTTGTGCTTCCAGTGCTTAGTATTGTTATCATTGCAGGGGCAGTTATTGCTGTTGCAGGCGGCATTTATTTTGTGCTTTCCAAAAGAAAGGCAAAGCCTTGAGCAAAATTTCTTGTTTTCGACGTGAAAAGCCAATCGGACCGCAAAAGCTTTATAAACAAAAACCGGCTTTGCGCCGCAAATCCTTTTTAAGCAAAAGCCGCGCCAGCAAGGCTTGAAGCGAAAAAGAGTTTTGCTTTGCATGTTTGAAAAATAAAAAAGAAAAAAGGTGATTCAAAATGGAATGGAAAAATTTCACTATGCTGGTGCTTGCAATGCTGGCATTTTCAGGATTGGCAGTTGCAACATCTTATGAATGGACAGAATGGAAAAACCGCGACGGCCCTGCAGGAAGCGGCGACTGGGAAACAAAAATTGAAATGTCTGATATATGTGAAAACCCAATAGACATTGAATGCAAAACAGTGGAAGGGGAAATTGATTATACCCAGACGGGGCAAGCTTATACGTGCACACCAAGCCACGGCGGATCATGCGACAATTCACAAAACAATTACCAGTGCCTTGACTACAAGGTGCGATTCAAGTGCCCAGTAACTTCCCCAACAACTGACATCAAGGCAAACGGAGCAGACAGCCCATCCAGTGTGCAGTATGAAACTACTTTTACTATATCATGGACTTCAAATGGCGAGTATTGTGAGCCATATGGTCATTTTGTCCCTCTTCAAGACGGGGGCCTGTGGACAGACTTAGGCAACCTTCCTGCTTCTGGCAGTGAGACGCTGGTTGCAAAGCACAATAATCTTGGCTACCAGAGTACATTGCAGGTTGGAATACAATGCTACATTGGAGTTGACAGCACAAAAGATCTGGTGCACATTCCTATTCACCAGGTGCAGGTAGATGAGCCAGTTAACCAGGCTCCGATCATAACAGGGGTTTCAGGCCCAACCAATCTTAAAGTTGGCGAGCAGGGAAAGTGGACAATATCAGCGTATGATCCAGAAGGAGGAATACTTTCCTATTCTGTGCACTGGAGGGATGAGAATCTTGCAACAGAAAGCGCCCCGCAAGACCAAACAGCAAGCTTCACACATGTCTATTATTCTGCAGGAACTTTCAAGCCAGTTTTCACGGTTTCTGATGTGCAAGGAGAGGCAGCGCAATCCTCAATCAGCGTAAATGTAAAAGCCTCGCAGCCAGGTGAAGAGTCAGTTGAGGTTACAATGGCTGCAGAGCCGCAGGAAATAACCCTTGGCGACTCATTCAAAGTATATGGGACAATCACTTACAAGTCAGATGCAAATACAGATGAGGCAAAAAGGTTCAAAGTAGTGACAAGCTTTTCAAACTACCCTGAGGTAAGGGCAGTTTCAGCAGCACCCAAAGCAAAGGCAATAAGGCTGGCTGCAAATGACAATATACTTGATTCAGTAGTAAAGAGCGTTGCACAGGCAATCTCACCAGCAAAGAAAGCCACTACTGCTAAAGAGGCAGGCCCAGCAGCATCAACAGGCTCATCAGGAGGGGGCAAAGGAACTGTTTCAGCAGTTGCAGTTGTTGCAGGGGATATTTCCAGCCAGCAAAGGGTTGATTACATTTCCCTTGGACCTGGAGAGTCAGCAACAGTATCTACTTATTTCACACCAAGGACAAAAGGAACAAAGCTTGCCAAAATAAAAGTGTATGAATACATGGGAACAGTCTGCCCAGCATCAACAGGGGCTGCAAACAGCGCAGAGGTATCTGCAGTTGACAGAGCTCCATGCAGGGACAACTACAAGCTGGTTGCCTCTGCTTCTGCAAAAGTAGATGTATCAGAGCAAACACCGCCTCCGCCTCCACAAGAGCCTGCAACAGGCACTCTTGTGCTTTACAAGGGCTGGAACATGGTTTCAGTGCCTGTAATGGAAAAAATATCAATGGAGCGCCTTGCAGATGAGTGTGGAACATCACAATATGCATGGAGGCTTACTGAGCAGGGCTATGTAAAAGAGAGGACACTTGTGCCAGGCTTTGGCTACTGGGTAAAATCAACCCAAGAGTGCAAGTACCAGGTTGAAGCAGATGATTACACAAGCTCTCTGTCAAAGCTGTTCTCAGGCTGGAACCTTGTCGGAGCACCTGGAAACGAGGAGGCAATTTCAGATTACCTTGGAAACTGCAGGATAACCTCAGGCCCATGGTATTATTCGCATGGGCCAATTGTCTCAAGCGCAACCAACCCATACATATACTCAGCAAAGCTTGAGCCAGCAAAAGCATACTGGATAAAAGTAGCATCAGCATGCGAGCTTGGGTCAATTGATGAGGTGCCCCCAGCTCCGCCTTCATGAGGTGCAACCATGAGAACACTTTTGTTTGCAGCCCTTTTGGCTGCAGCACTCTTGCTAACCTGTGGGTGCGTGGCAAATCAACCAGATGAGGAGCTTGACGAGTCAGAGCCCCCACCTCCACCGCCAGACAACTCTGAAATAGGGGTTCTTGGGGAGAATGAAATTCCCCCTCCTCCGCCAGAAGGCTGATATTATGCAAAAGACCCTGCCCCAACTAAGCGCTGTGCAAGGCGGCCAGCAAAAAACCACTTTAATTGAGGATTTGGTTTACCCTACTGCAGAGCTACTTATAATCTCAATTTCAGGCTGCAAGCCAAAAGAAAAGTAAAGTGCTTTGACCGGGATTGAGCGCGCAAGCGCGAAAGCTTTGGAGCTTTAGCTCCAAAAGGTCAGACTGAATAAAAAGTAAAGTGCTCCGACCGGGATTTTCAAATAATTTTTTTGGTGACACTCATTCCACAAAGCGGAATGGTGCGTCTTTCTGCTTTCGCAGAAAGAACGAGCTTTTTGCGCCGAAGGCGGAAAAAGGTTCTTTGAACCCGGGCTACCGGCTTTCTTCTGTTTTTCCTTTCAGTTTTTGGTGA
This sequence comes from Microcaldota archaeon, assembly GCA_964581105.1. Taxonomy (GTDB): domain Archaea; phylum Micrarchaeota; class Micrarchaeia; order Anstonellales; family Anstonellaceae; genus UBA10161. The sequence goes on along the minus strand of CAZOMB010000012.1, from coordinate 30,848 downwards.
AGCTTTTTAGGCATCCCAAAAAAGCTTCCTTGAAAGGCCAGCGTCCTTGACCGAGCTAGACTATCGGAGCACAGCAAAAATTAGCTTAAGAGTAGTTAAAAACAGTTTGCTTCAGCTTCCCACGAGCATTCTCAGGATGTCCCTTATTCCTGGGGCAAAGCCCATTATTGCAACAACAATGAGTATGAGCGCAACATCTTTTGAATCCATTTTCTCCTTTGCAAGGAAATACACTATGAGAGAAGCGAGAGCAAGCTTTACAAAAAAGAAAAAGCCATAGCCAAGAGGGGTCGCACTGCCTATTCCTGCTGAAAGCACATGCTGCTCAAAATATCCTTTTCCAGAAACCTTTGCAAACAAATCAATTATCACAAAAGTGGCTGCGCCGTCAAGCCCCTGTCCTAATATAGCAAGCTTTTCATACACATTAAGCTTTGCCTTCCTCAATTTCTCAAGTGCAAAATAGGCAGCAAAAGAGCCAGCTACAGCAAGGCCAATGGCAAGCAGAAAAAACCCAAAATGCTCCATAAACGGAATTAGCAGCAAAAAGCAAGGCAGCCAAAGAACAAGCCCTGCCTGCATTGCAAACCAGCGATTTTTCATTGCAGAGCCAATTGCAATTGAGAGAAGGAAAAGAATGGCAGTGACTATATATGTGCCAGGAGTCACTGTGAGAAATCCATAGTCAAATATTGCTGATGAATGGATTGCAGAATAGGCTGCGCCTAAAAAGCCGCCAGTGCCTGCCATTGCCTGCATTGCCCCGGCATCAGCAAGGTCTGTCAAAACCCTTGCAGTTGAGCCAAAAAGCACAAATGCTCCTGTTCCATAAAGAAACCCTTTCCCTGCAAAGTCAAAATTCCGTGATTTCAAAAAGCGCCATATCAAATAAAGGCAAACAAGGGCAATTGCAGCATAAACAGCAGTATTCACAATGTTGTAGCCTGACCTTTGAATTATCGGGTTTATGAAATACTCCTGCAATATTTCCTGCATGTGAAGAATTCCATCCAAAAGGTTTAATTGATTGTCTGACAAGCCATTTGCGGTGGTGACAGATGGCTGACGCAATTGTTTCGTTCAAGGACGCTTACTCGTCCTATACCAAGGGCCTGGCAGATTATGCAATCTACTCGGTTATTATGAATCTGGTTGGCGCAGTTGTTTTTCTTATGATGCTGGCAGCTCTTGTTGTAATGGGAGTGCTTTCAATAGGCAGCATCACAAACTTTCTTGCAACAGGCGCAGGCATATCTGTGAGCACAGTCGGCTTTGGTGCAACTCTCCTCACACTGTTTATAGGCTTTCTCATTGTCGCATGGATAGCTTCTGGTCTTATTGGCACTTACCTTAGGACAGTGAATACTTTTCTTTCAGGAGGAAAACAGACACTTGTTAGCTTTTTTTCAGCAATCCCAAAACATGCAACAAAAGTGCTGGCAGTTATGGCAATAGTCAGCATAATGGTCTGGGTTCCGGTTGTTCTCCTCTCATTTGTATCGACTTTGACCGAATCCCTTATTTCAACTGCAATACTGGTCCTTGCTGCGGTATATGCAATATTTGTGCTGCTGCTCATGTTTCTCTCAGTCCCTGCTGCTGCGGTTGATTCAAAGCCCCCAATACCTGCGCTAAGGGCATCTATTTCCATTTCTGCCAGAAACATAGTTGCTATTGTCCTATTTGTGGTCATTGCAGGCCTTCTTGCTATCCCAAGCATATTCCCAATATTTGGCTTTATTTACTTCCCGCTCTTTTATCTTCCTTTCACAACAGCAGCGCTTGTCAGCTTTTACAAGCAGGCAAGGTAGGAGAGCCGCTTTTAAGCTTTTTTTGCCTGAACTGATAACGTGGGCCCGTAGCTCAGCTGGTTAGAGCGGCATTTGCTTTCCCTTTTGGGAACGCAGACGCAGGTCTTATATGACACGCTCTTGCACAAAGTGCTAATGTCTTGGACAGCTGCAGGTCACGAGTTCGAAAGCTTTGGGCTGGCGCCCAAAATTTGCCAGCCTTTGGCTGACAATCTCGTCGGGCCCACTTCATGGTCCCTGTGTGTAGCAAAGCTACACATCTGCACAACCGCTCTGCAGTTGTGCATCGTCGGGCCCACTTTGCTTTTTATTGTTCCCCAGCCAAATCCTCTTATGGCAGCAAATCCAAAGGTTCGCAAGATAATTTACGAAAGGATTGACATTCTCATTTCCCTTGCTGCAAAAGCCCTTAGGAAGAATGACAAAAAGCATGCAAAGCGCTATGTTTTTCTTGCAAAAAAGCTCTCAACAAAGTACAACTGCCGAATGACAAGGCAGCAAAGGATGAAATTCTGCAAAAAATGCCTTATGCCAAGAATAATGGGTCTGAATACCAAAGTCAGGCTGAGAAAAAGGACAAGGACAGCAGAATACTCATGCTCATGCGGTGCAAAGACCGGGTTTAAATACTGAAGAGAAGCATATTCACAGTTCCCAATAGCTTTATATACCCCTGTAACCTTATAAATCGGCAAAATTAAGCCAGTTAAGGCAGGTTTTCACGCCTTTTTTTCTGGCTGAAAAGGAAATGGTGTTCTAATGGTAACAGTCTATGATATTGCGCCAAACAGGCTCATAAAAAAGGTCGCGCAAAAGCTCAAAGACATGAATATTCCTGCGCCAAAATGGGCAGGCTCAGTCAAATCAGGGGCCCACTGCTCAAGGCTTCCGCAGCAAAAGGACTTTTGGTATATCAGGCTTGCATCTCTTCTCAGGAATGCATATGTTCATGGGAAAGTAGGGGTTGGCAAACTGCGGGTCCACTATGGGGGCAGGAAAATAAGGGGAGTAAAGCCTGAGAAAAAAAGAAAGGCAGGCGGCTCAGTAATCAGGAAAGGCTTCCAGTCACTTGAAAAGGCAGGCTTGATGGTAAAAAAGAAGAAAGGAAGGGAAATTTCAGCTGCAGGCAAAAAACTTTTGGATTCTGCTGCAAAAGAGGCTGCTTCCTAGGGTGCGCAAAAATGGATTCTGCAGACAAGGAACAGCAAAAAGAGCTGTATGAGAAAAGGCTCCAGCAAATGCAGATGGAAATGCAGAAAAAGGAGCTTCTGCGAAAAATGCTTGATGATAAGGCATATGAGCGCATGATGAATGTGCGCATTTCAAGCCCTGAGCTTTATGAAAAGGTGGTCAGCTCCCTTGCATACATGGCCCAGTCAGGCAGGGTCAGCGGGAAAATAACAGAAAAGCAGGTTTATGATCTGCTGTTAAAGCTGACACAGAGGAAAGAGACCTCAATCGAATACAAAAAGAAGTGATATCATGTACCACCCAGGAAAAGTGATTGCAGTCCTGTCCCCGAAGGACAAAGGAGTGCTGGCATCTGACAACAGCGTTCAGGCAACAATGAGGATGTGGGATGAAAATGTCCTCACAATGTCAGTTGACCCAAAGCTTGCCTCAAAAATAAAAGTTGGGGATATTGTACTTGCTGACTACAGGCCAAGAAAAGGTTCAACAGTGCCAATACCGAGCAACACAATAGTCAAGATACTCAGGGGAAGGGCAGCAGAAAAGATGTGGCAGGAATACCAGGAAGTTTATGAGAAAAGGAAAAAGAGGGAAAGCCATGACAAGCAGGTTCAGCAAAGCTACATAGGGTGAATGAATGGGAAAAAAGACTCCAAAAGCAAAGGCCACTCTTGGAAAGATGATAAAGAGAAACAGGCGCATTCCTTTGTTTGTAATTGCAAAGACAAACAGGCGGGTGGTGCAAAACAGGGAGAGGCGCGCTTGGAGGACTCAAAAGCTCAAAATGGGCTCACAAAAGAAGAGCAGGCAAAATTAATCAGGTGCAAAAATGGCTGCAATTGAAAGGATATATACAATTCCGCTTGGGGATGCTTACATATGCGCAAGGGCAAAAAGGGCAAAGCGGGCTGTTTTGCTTGTAAGGCAATTTGCCCTTCGCCACATGAAAGCAGAAAAAGCCAGAGTTTCAGAAGGAATAAACAGCCTGATAATCAGGAACGGGGCAAAAAAGCCGCCAAGGAGGATAAAGGCCCGCATTGTCAAAGGAGACGATTCAGTTGCAAGAGTTTGGCTGATTGGTGAGGAAGAGAAAATCAAAGAGGCTGCTGACAAGAAAAAGAAAGACAAGGAATCAAAAGCAAAGAAAGATAAGGAAAAGCCAAAAGAAAAGCAGATACCAAAGAAAGAAGAAAAAAAGCCAGAGGCTAAAAAAGAAGGCAAAAAGGAAGAAAAGAAAGAAGAAAAAAAGCCAGCACCACAGCCCTAATTACAAGTGTTTTTTATGCCAGTCTCAAGAGCCAGTAATTTTGGCAATCCACACATAGGCCTTTTTGCAAAAGCTTCGGACAACATGGTGTCGGCAGATGTTTCTGCATCAGAAAAATTCATTGAGTCACTTGCTGGCCTGAAAGTGCCCATAATAAAATCAACATTTGGCGGCTCTGGGCTTGCAGGGATTTTTCTTGCCATAAACTCAAACGGGGCAGTTCTTCCTGGCTTTTGCACCCAGGAGGAAAAGGCCCTTTTCAAAAACCAGGGTCTGAGTGTTGAAACCCTTCCCGGAAGGTTTTCTGCTGCTGGCAACAACATAGCTGCCAATGACAAAAGCGCAGTCATAAACCCTGGGATAAGGGGCAAGGAGCGTAAGAAAATATCTGACTGCCTTGGAGTTGAGGCAGTGCCAATGAAAATCGCAGGTTATGCGACTGCAGGAAGCTGCATTGTTGCAACAAACAGGGGATTTGCAGCCCACAACAGGGCAACTGAGCAAGAGTTAAAAGAGCTTGAGTCAATATTCGGTGTAAAAGGGAGCAACTGCACCCTAAATGTCGGAGTTCCATTTGTCTCGCTTGGAGCAATTGCAAACTCAAAAGCAGCAGTGTTTGGCGAGCTTTCCACGGGGTTTGAAGTAGGGCGCGCTGCAGAGGCGCTTTCAGCCTTATAATAAAACAGGTGATAAGAATGGCAAAATACGTTGTAACCGGAACAGCAGGCAACAGGCCTTTTGAAAAAGTGGTTGAGGCAAAAAGCGAGAAGCTGGCAAAGGAAATAGTCTATTGCCTGTTTGGCTCAAACGCAGCAATTAAAAGGTCAGCCATCAAGATAAGTTCAGTTGATAAGGTTTGATGGGGGTGTGCTTATGCCAACAGAAGATGAACTTGCGCAAATTGCAAACGAGCTCCAAGTACAGCAGGCAAAAGGAGAGGCAATAAGGCAGCAAATGGAGGCAATGCAGAATTCTCTCATGGAACTTGGGTCTGCAATCGATGCAGTGAACAACATCAAAAAGGCAAAAGGCAACACTTTGGTTCCTCTTGGCTCTGGGGTTTACCTTTCATGCCCAAAGCTTGCAGTTGACAGGACAATAATAAACATAGGGGCAAATGTCATGGTCCAAAAAAAGCCAGATGAGGCAGTAAAAATCCTTGAAACCAGGCAGAAAAAGCTTAACAGCATCATCAAGGCAATGCAGGAAGACCTTGGCCTGGTTGTACAGGCAATCGAGGGCCTGAACAAGCGCGCAAGCGCAATTGCTGCAATGGGAGAGAGGAAAAATGTTCAACCTCCTAAAGAATAAGCTCTCTAATTTTATCAAAGGGCTCAAGGGAAAGTCTGGCAAGGAGCAGGAACAAGAGCCAGTTGAAAAGCCTGAGGCTAAAAAACAAGCCCCAAAGCCACAAGAAAAAGGGGAAAAGCCGGCAGAAAAGCCAGCTGAGAAAAAAGATGTGAAGTCAAAGGCTTCACAAATCGCCAGCAAAGCTGACGAACAAGAAAAGCCAAAAGAAGCCCTAAAAAAACAAGACAAAAAGCCAGAACCAAAAAAAGAAGAGGAAGAGCCCGCATCAAAACCTGGGGAGAAAAAAGAAGAGAAACAGGCCCCAGTAAAAAAGCCAGAAGAAGAGCATATTGACCTTGCAAAGATTGAGAAAAAAGCTTCTTCCGAAAAAAAAGGCCTTGCCCCTAAAATAGGGCTTGGGGCAAAAATAAAGTCATTTTTCTCAAGTGAAATCACAATAGGCGAATCAGAGGTAAATGACCTTCTTGAAGAGCTTGAGCTTTCCCTTCTTGAGGCAGATGTTGCTTATGATGTTTCTCTTGAGGTTGTTTCGCAGCTAAAGAAAAAGCTTGTTGGAATGAAAGTCCCAAAAGGGGAGGTTGAAAAGCTCACAAGGCAGGCAGTGCAGCAGGTTCTTGCGTCAGTGATGCAAAGCAGCAGGGAGTTTGACCTTGTTGAAAAGGTAAAAACACTCCCAAAGCCTGCAAAAATACTTTTTGTAGGGCCAAATGGAGCTGGAAAGACCACTACAATGGCAAAGCTTGCAAAAATTTTCATTGATTCTGGGCTAAAGGTTGTTTTCTCAGCATCAGACACATTCAGGGCTGCTGCAATTGAGCAGGCACAGGTACATGCAGACAGGCTGGGAATAAGGCTGATAAAGAGCAAGTATGGCGCAGACCCAGCGTCAGTTGCATTTGATGCGATAAATTATGCCCGCTCGCACAGCATTGACGTTGTACTTATTGACTCTGCAGGCAGGCAGGACACAAATGCAAATCTTTTGGATGAGCTCAAAAAGCTAAACAGAGTGGCAAAACCTGACTTGAAAATATATGTTGGCGAAAGCATTGGCGGCAACTCTGTCATTGACCAGATACAGGCATTTGACGCTGCAGTTGGCATGGACGGGGCAATCCTCACAAAAATTGACTGTGATGCAAAAGGAGGGACAGCAATCTCAATATCAAAGGCAACAGGCATCCCTGTCCTGTTTTTGGGTGTTGGGCAGGCATATGCAGACTTGGTGAGCTTTGACCCTGAGAAAATAGCAAGGGAAATAATGACCTGATTCTTAGCAATTAATAATAAGGTTGCAACGCATTAGCCTATTATGGGAATTTCACCGGCTTCTCTTCACAAGCAGGGGAAAAAAGAAGAGCAAGAGCCAACCTTGCTTTCATTGCTAACCTTTTCGCCAATACAAAACCCGCTTATTGGCATGACCCTGCTCCAAAGGCAGGTATTTTTCCAGTATTTGCTGCGCTTTTTGCATGACCAAAGGGTGGAAAACCTCAAAAGGACAGAAGCACTTTCAGGAAAGCTTCTTGGGCCTGTTGCACTTGCCGGTCTTGCCCTTTCAAAGATGGGTTCTTATGCCCAAGGGCAGGAAGAAGATGAAAAGCAAAGCAGGACAAAAGAGGAAAAGAAAAAGCCAAAAAAGGAAAAGAAAAAAAAGCCAGGAAAGAAAAAGCCCCTTGCCCTTCATAAGGTAAAAATCTCAAAAAAGAAAAAAAAGCAGCAAGAAATTCTTCCGCCTGCAGGCAAAGCAAGGCCTCAAAGGCTCATTTTAAGCAAAAGGCCAAAGCCAAGCATGCTGTACCTTACGTTCTTTGGCAAAGGCTACAGGCAGGTAATGGATATCCAGCAAAAGCTTGCGATAGTGATTGATGACTATGCAAGGGGAGACAAGAAAAAAGAGGAGAAAATAGTAAAGGAGTTTGAATCAGAGCTAAAGGGAAAAGAATACAAGGCTGATGACCTTATGGCGGTTCTCCTTATTGTCATTGAGGACCAGATATTCTCAGCGCAAGAGCCTTCAGTGGGCAGCACAAAGCCGTCTGGCACAGGAGTGAAAATCAAAAAGGCCGTTCCCCAAGAGATTCGCAAAGTTGCAAAGCAGTCTGCAAACATACGGCTTGCATCTGTCAGGGAAATGCTCAGATACTATTTTGAGCGCCACCCAGAGGAATATTCCCATGCACTTGCAATTGCCCTTGGCATGACTTCTGACCAGGGGGGAGACATTGCCCTTTTGCAGGAAAAACTCTCTTATGAGCTTGCAAGCATTGGAAGCTTTGCCCTGGCACAGAAAATCCTGTTGGCAATAAAGAAAAAAAAGAAAATGGATGAGAAAAAATGCCTGCTTGAGCTTGGTTACAAGTATGACAAGGGGAAAAAGCTGCTTATAATAGGCAAAAGGACATGCTCAAAGCCATTAAAGGCAAAAGAAATAGTAAAGCTTCTCCTTTCAAGGCTCAGGGGAAAAGATGATGATGACTAAATTTTCATCTCTGCTGCGCAAACCGGCTGCTCAAGGTTAAACTCAGAAAGGACAGAAGGGGATATTTCACCAAACATGCCTGCTTTTTTGCTGCCAATGTAAAGTGCAGCGCACCTTCCTTTTACAAACGCCCCATATTCCTCTTTTTTCACAGTTGCCTTTTTCCCTGCTGATTCTGCCAAAGAGAGGACAATTCCCTTTATTTCTGAAAATGATGCCTTTGAATGCATTGTTGCCAGGCAAAGGATTTGCTCAAGCTGCGGCCTTGCGGTTGGGCCAATCTCATAAATCCTTATTGGCAGCTTCTCATTTTTGCTCTCAGAAAGCACAGAAAGCAGGTTTGGGAGCATTGAGCGCCTGAAAATAGTGAAATCCCCTGTGAGCGGGTTTTCTATTTCTGCTGCCGGCCCCTCTGGCAGCCCTGCCTTTTTTTCAAGCTTTTCATTTGAAAGTGTCCAGGTAAGCACCTCGTCAAAGCCAAGGCCACCCAGAATTTCATGGTACAAGGGTTCTTCATCAACCCTCCCAACAGATGAAAAGCCAGGCAGGCTTGGCTCAAAGTTGTTAAAGCCATAGGCAATTGCCACATCCTCAATCAAATCAACCTCATTCATTACATCTGTCCTGTAGCCTGGCACATAAGCAAAATTTCCGCTTATCCTGTGCCCCATTTTTGCAAGAAGCAAAGCAACTTTTTTCCTTCCAAGCTTTATTCCCAGCAGCTTTTCAGAGCCAGCAACAGGCAAAGGCCATTTTTTTTCCTGCAAAAGCCGGTAATGCTTGCCATCAACAGCAACTTCCTCAACCTTGCCTCCCATATCCTCAAACATTGCTGCAATAATGTTCACTGTCTGCTTTACTGCCCCGTGCGAGGTTCCTGTAGCCTCAACAAAGAGGTTTTTTGTGTGCTCAGTAAGCCTTGTCGATTCCCCGTTTATTATTGGGGGAAATGAGAGCACCTGCTTGTTTTTGTCCTCTATCATTGGGCACATATCACCGACAAGATGAGCATATGCCCTTCCCTTTTCATGCTTTTCAAGTATCTGCCCAGGGGTCATTTTTTCCTGCTTTTCAAGGGGAACGAATGAAAGCGCATCCCTTTTGCAGGCAAAATACCTGAAGGGCGGCGCAGTTTTGTCAAAATCATAAATGCCTATTGCAACTTTCCTCCGCTTTCTCCCCAAAGTTTCATGGAGCTTTTCCTGTATCTGCATTATTGAGCGAAGGTTGCTGTCAGTTATTTTCATTTCCCTGACAACAGCACCTCCAAAAGCAGGCCTGACTTTTTCAACTGACTTGTCAACACAAATCTCAATTTTCGGCTTGGAAAGCTTGTACTCATCAGGCTTTGCTGTTTTATAGCACTTCAATACTCTGGCAAGCCCTTCAACGCAAAGCGCATCAGGCCGGTTGGGTGTTACTTCAATGTCAAGCTCCCCTTCATCAGTTTCCTCGGTAGGAAAGCCAAGCATTGTAAGTGTTTCAATTGCCTCTTGCTTTGTTACCTTCACAAGGGCTGACAAATCCTCAAAAGGGAATTGAACTTGTGCCATATGCCAACAATTAGAGAGAAGAAGATAAAAAAGGAAAGGTGCACGATTTAGACAATTTCCTCAACAAAGTGCTTTTTCCCGTTTATTGTTATTGAAGGGCTTTCAGTAACATAATATCTTTTGCCTTTAAGCTTTATAGAAGGAACGCAATCTTCCAGCTTTACAACTAGTCTGTTGCCTTTCATTTCAAATGCAAGGCTTTTTTCACCCTCTTCTTCTCCCACCATAGTTTACTTTATACAACAAGCTCTATTTAAATGTTGTGGTTAGAAGAGGGAAATCACAGGGAGAGATAACAGCTACGGCTTTAAAAACAATTGCAGGCAATTAAGACAAGGATTTCTACTCTAAAAGGGTGGTTTTTGATGAGCAAGGTATTTTCTTCGGCAAAAGAGCTCAAAGTGGGCAAATACGTGATAATTGACGGCATCCCTTGCAGGATTGTGAATATTGACTCATCAAAGCCAGGAAAGCACGGGTCTGCAAAAATGAGGGTCACTGCAATAGGGATATTTGATGACCAGAAAAAGAACCTGCTCACCCCTTCAAGCGCAGATGTGGAGGTTCCTTTAATAGAAAGGCAAAATGCCCAGATAGTTTCAATAAACGGCAATACTGCGCAGCTTATGGACACAACAAGCTATGAAGTATTTGAACTGACAATACCAGAAGAGCTAATAAGCGAGGCTTCTGCAGGCAAAGAAGCAGAGCTTTTATGCGCAATGGGAAGAAAAAGAATAACCAGGATAAGGTAAGTGATAATATGGAACTTAGCATAAACAACAAATCAGACAACAATTCGCTTAACAGGCAGGAAATTGACTGCACTGTGTCTTTTGACAAGCAAATGCCATCAAGAAAAAAGCTCAGGCAGGAAATTGCATCTGCTGCGGGGGTTGATGAAAAGCTTCTGATAATTGTTTCAGCACAAGGCGCATATGGCACAAACACTGCAAAAGTGATTGCCCACATATACAAGGACAAAGAGTCAATGCTTGCAACTGAAAAAGAGCACCTGCTTATGAGAGACGGCCTTATTGAGAAACAGGAACCCAAAAAAACTCCAAAGCCTCAAACCAAGGAAAAGCCAACAGCAAAACCAGAGAAAAAGGGGCCGCCAAAGCCTGAGGCTAAAAAAGAGGCTCCAAAAAAAGAGGAAAAACCAGTGGCAAAGCCTGAAGAGAAACAGGCCCCTGCAAAAAAGCCCGAACAAAAAGAAGGGGCTCCAAAGCATGAAAAGAAAAAGCCAGAGCCAAAAAAGCAAGAAAAAAAGCCAGAAGAAAAGAAAGCAGAGAAAACTGCTTCCCCTAAGGGAAAAGAGGCGAAAAAATAAAGTGATCTTATGGCTGATGAAAAAAAAGAAAAGCCGAAAAAAACATTCAAGCCCTATTCTCCTACAAAAGCCTGCCCAAAATGCGGCTCTGGTGTAAGGCTTGCAGAGCACAAGGACCGCCGCTCATGCGGAAAATGCGGCTATTTTGAGAAAAAGTAACCATACAGGTGAAAAAGTGAAAAACCGCCTGGTTCCCATTGTTCTTCTTGTTTTGGCTGCAATACTGCTCATTCCCCCTAACAGCCCAGGCTCAAGTGTGTTTTACATTTCAGCAATGTTCTTCATAATAGCCCTTTTTGTTCCTGCAAGAGGAAAAGGTTTCAATTATGCGCTCTCATACATTGGGTTAAGGCCAAAAAAGCAAAAAATCCTGTTTCTTTTTGCAATAGGTATTACGGCCCTTGTTTTATCAGTAATCATTACTGCGCTTGTTTCTCTTGTGCTTTATCAGCTTGGGTTTCTTGACACTGGGCCAGTAAGGGATAAAATTTTCAGCCTGCCCTTGGTTGCCCTGATAGGTGCATTTACAGTTGCCCCCTTGGGGGAAGAGGCCCTTTTCAGGGGCCTTATTTTCAGGAAAGCAAGCGAAATTTCCAAATCCTGGGTAATCGGGGCTTTGGTTTCATCAGCCATTTTTGCTGCAATGCACTTTTCATATGGCTCTGTTGCTGAAATTGCTGTTGCATTTTCAATAGGCCTTGTTTTTTGCGCTTTTGTGAAAAAAACAAAATCCCTAATCCCTTCGCTTGTGGCGCACGCTTCTTTTAACTTCCTGTCCATAATCTTTGTGGTGTTTATTTGATCTGCCTGGGCATAGAAAGCACTGCGCATACAATAGGGGTGGGAATCTGCAAAGCACACAAAGTTCTGTCAAATGAAAAGCTGGTTTACAAGCCGCCAAAAGGAGAGGGGATAATGCCAAGAAAGGCAGCAGACCACCATGCAAAGCATATTGGGGCAGTGTTACAAAGCTCGCTTGATTCTGCAGGGGTTTCTCTAAATGACATTGACTTGTTTGCCTTTTCACAAGGCCCAGGAATAGGCCAGTGCCTTCGGGTATCATGCGCTGCCTCAAAATTCCTTGCCTCAAAATACAAAAAGCCGGTTATTGGCATAAACCACTGCCATGCGCACCTTGAGGTCAGCAGGGGTCTTTTGGGGATGAAAGACCCTCTTTATGTATATGTCAGCGGAGCAAATACTCAGCTCATAATTTCAGGAAAGGAAAGGCAGCGCTTTTTGGTAATTGGTGAAACCCTTGACATTGGGCTTGGCAACCTATTGGATGTGTTTGCAAGGCAGGCAGGCTTCAAATATGCCCATGGCTCGCAAGTGGCAAAGCTTGCAGAGTCTGGCAAATACTTCTCCCTCCCATACACAGTAAAAGGCATGAACTTTGCATTTGCAGGCCTTCTTACATCTGCTGTCCGTTATGTTGGCATAAGGAAAACACAGGACATCTGCTGCTCAGTTGTTGAAACTGCTTTTGCTGAGATGTGCGAGGCTGCAGAGCGTGCCTTGTGCCTTACAGGGAAAAAAGAGGTAACTGTATGCGGCGGAGTTGCTCAAAACAAAAGGTTTTGCCAAATGCTAAACAATGTATGCAAGGAGCACAAAGCAAAGTTTGGGGTTGTTGCCCCGCAGTACAATGCAGACAATGGGGCAATGATTGCCTATACTGGGGTAACAGAGTACAAAACAGGCAAAAGGCAAAAACTCAAAGGCCTTTGCCCAAACGGCTATTGGAGGATAGATGAGGTATTGTGAATGGGCAAGCAGCAGACAATTGCAGCATTGGTTTCACATGGCTACCTTAAAAGCAGCAAAATAATTGCAGCAATGAAATCTCTTTCACGGGAAGATTTTGTTCCGCAGGAAATGAAGCCTTATGCATGGGAAGACAGGCCATTGCCAATAGGCTTTAACCAGACTATTTCTGCGCCTCACATGTATGCATTCATGCTTGAGGCTGCAAAAATAAAGCCAGGAGACAAAGTACTGGAAATCGGCACAGGCTCAGGCTATGGGGCTGCATTGCTTTCCCTTGTTGCAGGAAAAAAAGGAAAAATATATTCAGTTGAGCTAGTGCCTCAGCTTGCCAAATTTGCAAAGGGCAACATACAAAAGACAGGAGTTAAGGCACAAGTGCTTATTGGAGATGGCCATGATGGCTATGAGAAAGAGGCGCCATATGACAAAATACTGGTAACAGCAGCCTGCCAGTCAGTTCCTTTAAAACTTGTAAAACAACTCAAAAACAATGGAAAAATGCTAATACCTGTTGGCAGTTTTTTCCAAAACCTGCTGTTAATAGAAAAGTCTGGCAAAAGAATAAAATCAACGCCTGTTTTGCCTGTTATGTTTGTTCCTTTGGTGAGAAAAAGCTAAAGCAATGAGAGTTTCTTGCTTTTCTTTTGAAGGACAACATCATTCCCTTCAACTATTTTTCCAATTACTTGTGAATTTACTTTGTGCTTTTTTGCTATTTCCATCACTTTGGCAGCATCCTTTTCCCCACACACAATGCACATCCCTATTCCAGCATTAAAAGTCCTGTAAAACTCATAGTCTGAATCCATTTTTTTCTCAAGCTCTTGCATTACTCCTTCTGGTTTAGGCATATTATCAAGCAAAAACCCTGCCTTTGCGTAGCCTCCAATCCTTGAAAGCTTTGAAAATGCGCCGCCAGTAATATGGGCAATTCCATGTATGCTGCAAGAGGAAATCATTTCAAGGACAGGCTTTACATAAATCCTTGTAGGCTCAAGCATCTGCTCTCCCCATTGCCTGATATCAAGAAGCTTTCTTGCAAGTGTATAGCCGTTTGAATGTATTCCAGTAGACTCAAGGCCAACAACAATATCCCCTGCTTTCATTTTTTCCCCAGTAATTGCTTCTCCTTCAACTACTCCGACACATGTTGCAGCAAGGTCAAATGGCTTGTTGCCCCCTTTTATAATATCCGGCAAAATTGCTGTTTCTCCCCCAATAATTGCACAATTTGCTTCATCTGCCCCTTTTTTCATTCCTTTCATTATCTCTGCCACTAGCTCCTCATCCTCTGTTGCAAGGGCAAGGTAGTCAACCAATACCAGTGGCTTTGCGCCAACGCAGATAATGTCATTCACATTCATTGCAATGCAGTCAATTCCAACAGTATCAAACTTTGAAAGCAAGTCTGCAACAAGTATTTTTGTGCCAACCCCATCGCAATGAATTGCAAAAGTTTTTCCTCCTGCTTTAAACAGGCCAGCATAATGGCCTTTTATTGGCAATACATAATCAGGCAATGAGGAAAAAAGAGAGTCATTAAGCGCCTTGTGCATTCCTTTGACCTTTTTCACATTTACTCCAGCATCAGAGTATGTTTTCATGCTCTCATACTGTGCGCTCATATTTTTAAGTATATCCTGTGAACTACCGTCGGGGTGCATTATATGGGAGTTGACATATTTCTTGACCTGGCAATTGCATTTGGGCAGCTTTTAATCGGCCTTGCTCTTGCCATGGTTTCAGTGTATTTGGGGCTGAAAATGTTTGACAAGCTCACTGACAGGACAGATGAATTGGCAGAGCTGAAAAAAGGAAATGTCGCAGTTGCAATCCTTCTAGGCGCAATAATCTTCTCAATTGCAAACATAGTTGAAAGCGGGGTTTCTGGCTTAACGCATGGGGTGGTGCCTGGCTTGAGCACAACTGAAATGTTTGCAGCCCTTGTAATTGGCTTAGTTAACTTGGCAATAGGTGTAGTATTGGCAGTATTCTCAATTTACATAGCAATATGGCTGCTTGACAAGATAACAGTTGGCATAGACGAGTTCAAGGAGCTGAGAAAAGGAAATGTCGCAGTTGCAATAATGATGGCAGCAGTTCTGTTTGCTGTTTCCTTTGTAATAAGGGGGGCAGTAGCAGGAATGGCAACAGCACTCTCACCCCAGTCAGTTGCAGCTGCACTTGGCTGGGCATAGCTGGATGAGCTTATGGCAAAGAAAAGAGGGCCCAAACCATCAAATTATCTAATTGCAATACTCGTTGCAGTTGTTTTTGCATTTTTATCATGGTCTTTTCTGCCACTGTTTGATATAGCTGATGCTTTATGGACACTCATTGCACAGGATGGCTGGCGAATCGGTCTTTATCCAGGAAAAAATTGGTTGGGTATGCATAGTTCAGGCGCGGTGTTTGACTATTTGACAAAGGGTCTATTCCTGCTTTCCATATTCGTAGGTGTTGTTGCCCTGCAAAAAATCAGCAAAGCGGCTATAAAATGGCAGAATGGTGCGCTTGTTGGCGCTTGTACATCTGTAGTTCTTACAGTTCCCATACTTATTTCATCTAGGCTATTTGAATGGCTTTTGATGTGGTTTATTGATCCATCTTCAAAAACGCACTACATGTGTTCCAGCGGAGGCCATTGCCCAGAAATTCCAGTTGCTGGACTTCTCCTACCCCTACTATATTTTCTGCTGATTGTACTTCTTGCAGGAGCATTTATTGGGGCTCTAATCGCTTGGATAATTCAGAAATTCAAGAAGTAGTATTTTCGCTCACTTGCCTGGAAACATGACCACTTTGCCAGCTTTGCCGCTTTTTACTTTTCCGTCATTTTTTGCCCAGCTTCACCCTCAAGTTCGCAAGCATGTCCTCGCTCATTTTCTGCAAATCGTACTCATGGAGCCAGCCCCAGTCTTTTCTGGCTTGCGAGTCATCAATTGTCTTTGGCCAGGTGTCAGCTATTTTCTGCCTAAAATCCGGCTTAAATGTGCACTCAAATCCTTCAATGTGCCGCGCCACTTCATCAGCAAGCTCTTTTGCAGAAAAGGAAATAGCAGTCATATTATAGCTAGTCCTTACTGTCAGGCTCTCAGAAGAAGCATCCATAAGCTCAATTGTGCCCCTTATTGCGTCAGGCATGTACATCATGGGCAGCACAGTTTTCTCTGATACAAAGCATTCATACTTTTTGCTTTTCAGCGCCTCATAGTAAATTGCAACCGCATAATCAGTTGAGCCTCCCCCAGGCTCTGCCTTCCATGAAACCAATCCAGGGTATCTTATGCTTCTTATGTCCATCCCGTATTTTTTATGGTAATAAAGGCACAAAAGCTCTCCAGCCACTTTTGTCATTCCATACATAGTGGTCGGCTCAAGCACAGTCCTTTGAGGAGTGTTCTCAAGCGGCGTGGTTGGGCCAAATGCAGCTATGGAAGAGGGCCAGAACACCTTTTGCACCCCAAGCTCGCGGCAGACATCCAGGGTATTTTTCAGTCCTTGCAGGTTTATTGAAAAAGCCGCGTCTGGGTTTTTCTCTCCAGTTGCAGACAGAAGCGAGGCCAGCTGGTAAACAGTGTCCACCCCATGCTTTTGAATGACTTGCTTCTGCCGCTCCTTATCCATCACATCCATCTGCTCAAAAGGGCTTCCATCCAGGGTCTCGCCACTCGCAGCGCGCACGTCTGACACAATTACATTGTCTGCCCCGTGCCTTTTCCGAAGTTCAGCAGAAAGCTCTGTGCCAATCTGCCCCAAGCCCCCTATCACAATTGCCTTTGTCATCATACCACCAGATGTAGGGATTTTGGCTAAAACAGTTATAAATACTGCCTAGCAATTTACGTCAGTGGTCGGGGCATAGTTATGGAGTCTTTCCTGCTTGTTGGAAATGGAGCGCGCGAGCATGCAGTTGCACAGGCAATTTGCACTAACAAAGATGTAAAGTTGTTTGCATTTATGTCTGCAAACAACCCTGCAATAGCTTCCCTTTCAAAAGAATCAGGCGGCGAATTTGCAATAGGAGACATACATTCTCCTGAGCAGGTAAAAGAATTTGCAATAAAGCACAAAATCTCGCTTGCTTTTCCATCCCCAGACGCAGTATTGGCAGAAGGAGTTACAGATGCTCTCATATCAGCTCAAATACCTTGCGCAGCGCCAACAAAACAGGCAGCAAGGCTTGAATGGGACAAATCCTATTGCAGGCAGCTTCTCAAGGACTTTAAGGTGCCAGGCTCACCGCAATTTGGCATATTTGACACAGCACAAGAGGCAAATTCATTCATTGATTCGCTTGAAGGCAATGTGGCAGTAAAGCCAGCTGGCTTGACAGGGGGAAAAGGGGTAAAAGTAGTTGGCTACCAGCTAAAAGATGGCAATGAGGCAAAGCAATATTCAGCAGAGCTTCTTGAAAAAAAGCATTCAGGGCTTCCCTCAATCGTAATAGAGGAAAAAATGGAAGGAGAAGAATTCTCTCTTCAGGCATTTTCAGATGGCAGCAATGTATTTGCAATGCCACTTGTACAGGACCATAAAAGGGCAGGGATTGGCGATGTCGGAGTAAATACAGGCGGCATGGGAAGCTACTCCGACGCAAATCATCTTCTCCCGTTCATGAAAAAAGAGCATGAAACTCAAGCAGTCTCAATAATGCAAAAAACAATTGAGGCATTCAAGCAAAAAACAGGAAAGCCGTTCATAGGCATACTTTATGGCGGCTTTATGCTCACAAAGCAAGGTCCAAAAGTAGTTGAATTCAATGTCCGGTTCGGCGACCCAGAAGCAATGAATGTGCTTCCTCTTCTCAGAACAGACCTTTTTGAAATTTTCCTGCAAATGTCAAAAGGAAAAATCACAAAAGCGCCGGAGTTTGAGAAAAAGGCAACTGTCTGCAAGTACTTGGTGCCAGAAGGCTATCCAGGAAAGTCAATAACAGACCAGCCCCTGCAGATAAATAACAAGCCAATTTCCTCATCAGGTGCTAAGGCATTTTATGCATCTGTCTATGAAAAAGATGGGGCCATTTTTACTCAGAAGTCACGCTCAATTGCAATGGTTGGAATAGCACAAACTATTTCAGAGGCAGAAAAAATAGCAGAATCAGCCTGCCTGGCAGTAAAAGGCAAGGTCTGGCACAGGAAAGACATTGGGACAGATGCATTAGTACAAAAAAGAATTGAGCACATGAAAAAATTAGGCATGCTTTGACTTGCTTACTATTGGAAGCTTTTCATTGCATTTTGGGCATTTGTTCCCGTTTTGCAGCAAATTCCCTGTAACCTCAAACCCAAACCTCTCAATAACCAGTTCATTGCATTTTGGGCAATAAGTGTTTTCCCCTTTGTCGCCTGGCCTGTTTCCAGTATAAACAAACCTCAAGCCTTGTTCCATTGCAATCTCTCTTGCCCTTGTGAGTGTTTCAACAGGAGTCGGCTTTATTTTCATCCTGTTTGCAGGATAATAGCCAGTAAAATGAAGCGGGATATTTTTGTCAAGCTTTGAAACCCATGAAGAGAGCTCTTTTATCTCTTCATCAGAGTCATTGAGAGTGGGGATAAGCAAGGTTATTACTTCAACATGCATTTTCTTGTGCAAGAGTTTTATTGACTTTAGAACAGGCTCAAGGTGCGCATCACCGCAAATCTGCTTGTAAAACTTGTCAGTAAATGCCTTCAAGTCTATTCTTGCTGCGTCAAGAAAATCCATTTTCTCGATGGCATCAGGCGTCATATAGCCATTTGTCACAAACACATTGTACAAGCCCTGTTTTCTTGCCAAAAGTGCAGTGTCTTTTGCATACTCAAAAAATATTGTTGGCTCAGTATAAGTATATGCAATTCCCTGTGCCCTTCCTCCAAGAGCCATCTTCACCATGCTTTCAGGGGAAATTTCCCTTCCGAAAATTTGCTTTGGCTGCGAGATTTCCCAGTTTTGGCAGTGCTCACACCTGAAATTGCACCCAACAGCAGCAAAAGAAAGAGCATTTGAGCCTGGCATAAAATGGTAAAAAGGCTTTTTCTCAATCGGATCAATGCAATATGCCGGGCATTTTCCCCAGTTCAATGAAATCAACTTGCCTTCAACATTTTTCCTGACATGGCAGTAACCGGTTTCCCCCTCTTTAAGGTAACACCTTCTCTGGCACAAAAAGCATGAAACTGCCCTGTTTGGCATTTTCCTGTAAAGCTCTGCTTCCCTCATGAGCTTATTTTAGACAAACAAGTAAATAGGCTTTGCTCCAATATTTTCTTATGCAAAGAAAAGAAGGCCTTGTGCACATACTTACAGGTGATGGCAATGGAAAGACCACTTCAGCAATAGGCATAGCAGCAAGGGCAGCGGCAAGAGGAATGAATATAGCATTTATACAGTTTTTGAAAGGCGGATTGTCAAGTGAGATTTCTTCACTCAAAAAACTTGGCATCACAGTAATAACCGGCACAAAGCACTGCCCAAACCAGGAAAAGCATGAGCACTCCCTAAAAGAGCAAGGAGCAGTCGCCTTTTGCAAGGACTGTTTTGCAATAAATGAAAAGGACAAAGGGCTTGTTGCCTCTGCATTTGAAAAGGCAAAAGAATTCTCCTCTTCTGGGGAGTATCAATTAATAGTGCTTGATGAAATATTCTGGGCAGTTATAGAAAAACTGGTTACAGAAGAACAGCTTTTGCACCTCATTTCCAAGAGGCATCCCTCTTGCGAGCTTGTGCTCACAGGAAGGGGAGCAACAAAAAAAATAGAGGAGGCAGCAGACTATGTTTCATATGTGAACAAGCTCAAGCACCCTTTTGACAAGGGAAAGCCAGCAAGGCCGGGTATTGATTATTAAACCTTGTTTGAACACCTAATGCCTGCTTTTGGTGGTATGGTGGAAAAATTCAAAGTCAATCTTACTGTTAAGAAAGGAAATCGAACAAAGCCTGTTTCATTTTTCGCAAATGCAGGGCAAACCCTTCTTGAGGCTATAGAAAAAAATGTGAAAAAAACAAAAGTTAAGAAAGGAAAGCTTGGGCCAGAGTTGGTAAAGATTCTTGGCTTGAAAAAATCCAAAAAAAGCGGGGTAGAATTCAGGATAGACGGCAAAATCCCGTATTGTGATTTCAAGGGCACTGGCAAGAAGCTTTACTTGTCCTTATACCATATTAAAATTTTGCAAAATATCAACCTTCAAATCGAGCTTGTTTCAGTTAATTGCGATTTTGCGAATTCTGAGGTGGACCCTATTCTTGATTTTCGCACAGGAAAATTTGACCTTGAGAAATTGCCAGGCAAAGCAAAAGAAAAGCCGCTCTATAAGGCACCCCAGCCAGTTCCAGAATACCGGGTAACAGAAACAATACGCATGAACTACCTTCATTTCTGGCTTTTGAAAAAGGCAAAGCAATTTGATGGCATTTCAAAAAAACCATGGTTCAAGGAGCCAGATTTTGGGTTTGAAATAAAATTCTGGCAGAACAGTGCAAAACAAAATATGCAAACTACTCAACCAGAGCCACAATTGCAAAAAGAAAATGAAACAATGCAAGTCTTTGCACCTCACCTAATGCAAGAGCCAATTGTTTACGGGCCAGAAGAGCAGTTGCAAGAACCAGAACAGCACAAAACACAAGAGCAGGCGCAAATACCAGAACCAGAGCAAGAACAGCCTGAACAAGTTCAAGAAGAGCAACAAGTGCTGCAAATGCCACCACAGAAGGCAAAATCTTACAAGGCAGGAAAAATGCATAGGAAAAAGAACAAGCAAAAGCACAGAAAAACGAAAATTACGAGAAAACCAATCACCGGGGCAAAGGTTTCATATGGGCAAAAAAAGCAGTCAGTGCCACTCTCAAGCATCAAAAGATTAAAAGCAGTTATTTTTGACCTTGACGGGGTAATAGTAAACAGTGAAAAGCCCCATCTAAAGACATTTAACCAGCTTCTTGCGCCTCTTGGGATAAAAATAGATGCAAAAACCTGGAAAAGAAATTACACAGGAATTGGCTCATTTGCAATTGTAAAGGACATATTCAGGAGAAACAGGATTTCAGGCAACATAGGCCAGTGGGTGGAAAAAAGAAAAGAAATATACCAAAAGCACATTGAAAAGAACGGGTTAAGGCCAATTGCAGGCTTTTTGCAGACTTACCGGCTTCTCAGAAAAAACAAGGTAAAAGTAATGGTTGCATCAGGGGGGCACAAAAGCCACGTAAAAGAGTCTCTTAGGTCAATAGGCCTTCCCAGGGTTCTTTTTGTTGGCATTGAGGATGTGAAAAAAAGAAAGCCAGCACCAGACTTGTTCCTGCTTGCTGCAAAAAGGCTCAAAACAAAGCCGTCAGCATGCCTGGTATTTGAGGATTCTTTTGCAGGCATTCAGGCTGCTTCCAATGCTTCTATGCCATGCATTGCGCTTTCAACAACCATGACAAGAACAAAATTAAGGAAAAAAGCCACCTTAATTGTCAACAATTTCAAATCAAAAAAGCTCAAGAAGTTGCTGTTGCGCCTTGCAAAAAGGGAAAAAACCAAGAGAAAAAAGCCAAAAAAGAAGAGGCTTCTAAAAGGAAAAGGCAGGACAAAGAAAAGGAAAAAGCGCTCAGCCAAGGGAAGATAAGTGCTTTTCTGCCTTTTCAAGGACTTTTTTTGCGCTTTCATAGGTTGCCCTGCTTTTTGCAGAATCAACATCAAGCCACTCATGGTTTATGTGCTCATCTGAAAGCCTTATATTTTCCTGGCTGGTTTTTGCAAGGAAAAAAACAACCTCTTTTGGGACTTTTTTCCTTGCCCTCTTGAAAGAATATGAGATAATTTCCCTAAAGAGAGGGTCAAACTCCAATTCCTTTATGCCAGTTTCCTCAAAAACCTCCCTTTTTGCAGTGCTTTTTTCATCCTCCCCTTTCTCAACATGGCCTTTTGGCAAATCCCAATGGCCCTCAAAGTAATGCAAGAGAAGAAAGAGCTTTTTTCCGCCTTCAGCCCTATATACAACTGCACCACATGACTTTTCCATATACACTGCTTTGCTGCAAACCTTGATAAACCTTTTTTGCGAATTCCTGCACAAGGCGATAAAATGGAAGAGCAAAAGATGACACCAAAACAAGTGCATGACAAGCTGATGTCATTCGGAGTATCTGACCTTGATGCAGGCCTTGTGGCAGACTGCCTTAATGTGGGCAAGTCAACAACGTGGATGAACAATGACCCAGTGTCACAGGAAGCGCCTGAAAAGATTGCTGCATTTCTCAAAGAGCAAGGCTTCGGGTTTGAGATAACCATCAGCCCAGTGAAAATGGACAAATTCATCTGGGACGTTAAGAAAAGGTAAGTTTCCTTGGTCCTTGCCCTATTTTGCAGGCAATCACTTTTTTCACTCCTCTTATTCTTTTGAGCATTCTTTTCACTTCAGGAACATGTTTTTCAACAGTATAAATATGAGCATTTGGCCCTGCATCAAATGTATAGCCAGCGCATATAATGCCTTTTTTCCTGTTAAAATCTTTTACTGCAGAAATTATTTTCTTGGAAACTTTATTCAGGTAAACAATCGAAGGCTTTGAGTCTTTCATTGTTTCATGCATGCTGTCAGACTCATTCATAGCAATGAACAGAAACTCCTCAAGGTCTTTTCCAAGTATTGCCTTTCTCATCCTTAAAACAGTTTTTGGCATTTTCTTGATTCTCTTTTTGTATAATTTGCTTGTTGCAACTGTTATTTGCATGCCTTTTTCTGAGCCTATTTTTTTCCTTTTTGAGTCAGCAATTGCAATCACATTTCTCAGCTCAGGCCAATGAGAAGCAGGAGCAATCTGCACGGCATATGAATCAGAGCCATCTTTCTTGCTCCCCTTTTTCCACTCAACAAACCCCCCCATTACAGAGCGGCATGCTGAGCCAGAGCCAAGCCTGGCAAATATTGAAAGCTCTCTTTTGCTTGCTTTAAAGCCTGCAGCATCACAAGCAGCACAAGCAAGGGCAGCAAACCCAGATGCAGATGAAGCAATGCCTGCTGCAGTCGGGAAATTATTTTCTGACACCACTCTTGCCTTTTCTTTTATCCCCGCCTTTTTCCTCACAATGTCAAGAACTTTTTTCACTCGCAAAAGCTCCTCAGGTGCTGCTTTTTTGCCATTTAAGAAAAAGCAGTCATTTTTCAGTTTTGGCACAAATGCCACAGAGGTAGTTGTAAGGAGCTTTTCATCCATTGTAACAGATATGCTGCTGTTAAGAGGAATATTCAAGCCCCCTTTTTTCCTGCCCCAATACTTCACAACAGCAATGTTAGGGGTTGCCACATATATGCTGGTTCTCATGATAAGCCTATTTCTAAATCTCCTTTTATTCCTATCTAACTAGAAACAAGAAAAGCCTGCAAGCCAGCAAATTAGGGGACTGCTGGCTCTGGCTTGTGCACCTTATTGCCCTCATGCACCTTTTGCGAGACTTTCAGGCCTATTGACTGGCCTGGCTTTGCCTCCTGTATTGGCGCATGGTCAACCTGCATTGAGTCTACTTTTTGCGTGAAGTTTCCGTCATGCGTCACTACTTCAATCATGTCCCCAACCTTCAGAGGTGCAGTAAGCTCAAGAACTGCAACGCCCACTTTGGGGAAATAGTGGGTTATCTTGCCTATTTGGTCTCCTGGCATATGTTCCCACCTCCGTAAAGCTAAGCAAGGGGAACAATATAATCCTTTGTTTCAGTTAAGGCTCAAAGCGCTTTATTCCTGAAACCGAGTCAAAATCCTTGTCATATGAGAGGATTTTACCTGATGAGTTGTCAAGAGCCGCTGCAACATGCAGAGCATCTCGTGGCTCAAGCCCTAACTTGAAATGCTTAAGGGACTCAGAAAAATGCTTGCTTGTGACGTCGCAGACCCTTAGATTAGGGAGCAGAGAAAATCTTGATGTTTTTGCTGCAGCCTTGTCCCTGCTTTTTGTGTGCGTCTCAAGCACTTTGAGTACCTCGTCAAGCACAAGTAATGAAGTAACAGCATGCTGCTCTCCTTTTTCCACTTTTGAAAGAAATGTGCGGCAAGCCTTGGCTTTTTTATCTTGGCCAAGCGCTGCAAGGATGAAAATATTTGAATCAACAAACATCAGAACTTCAACCCCTTCTTTGTGTATTTTTTCCTTCTCGATGCATCATATTCATGGTCAAAATCAGTCTTCCCTTTAAGGTCGACGTTGCATTCTCTTGCAAATTCCTCAAGCTCATCTGCAATTGAGCCTTTTTTTTCTATTACAAGCTTTTTGTCCTCAATACTGAACTTGACCTCCGTATATTTTCCCCAGCCAAGAAGCTCCCTAAAGTATTTTGGAATAACAAGTTGGCCTCTTTCATATATGTGAGTCATACTAAATCACCCTTTTCAGTACGAATAGGTATGAAAAAAATTAAAAAAGCATGTGATTACTTAGTCCCTGACCCCTTTTGGGGTTACTTTGAAAATGCACTCGCCTTCTGGCATGCTTGGCGAGTCCACTAATCTAGCAATCCTCTTTTCCTCCCTGCCCTTTCTAAGGTATATCCTGTAAGTTGCTGCATGGGCAAGTACATGGCCCCCAATAGGCGTAGTCGGGTCCCCGAACATTATTCCTGGGTTGTCCATTACCTGGTTTGTCACATAAACAGCAATATTGAACTTGTCAGCAAGCTTTTGCAATGCATGCACATGCTTGTTCAGCTTTTGCTGCCTTTCTCCAAGCGCCCCTCTTCCCATATAGTCTGCCCTAAAGTGAGAGGTAAGTGAGTCAATGACAATGAGCTTTAGGTTGTGCTCTTTTACCATTTCCTCTGCCTTTTCTATTAGCACTATCTGATGGTCAGAATTCACTGCTCTTGCTACATATATCCTTTTCAAAGCTTCATCAGCATCCATTCCCTGCTCTTCTGCAAGCTGTTTTATCCTCTCAGGCCTGAATGTGCTTTCAGAGTCAATAAACAGCACATTGCCATCAAGGCCTCCTTGCTCAACAGGCTTTTGCACATTTACAGAGAGCTGAAAGCCTATTTGGCTCTTCCCGCTCGCAAATTTTCCATAGCATTCTGTGATTGACATTGTTTCTACTCCGCCGCCAACCAAAGAGTCAAGCGCTTGCGAGCCTGTTGTTATCCTGCCGATATTTTTCCTTCTTTCCAATATTTTGTCAGCAGTCTCATAGCCCATTTCAAGAACATCTCTTGCTCCTGCAATTGCCTTTTTGGCTGTTTCAACGCCTATTTCAGCAATCTCATCAAGCTCATGCGGCGAGCTTGCAGCTATCTTTTCAATGTCATAGTTTGCCTTTCTCAGTTTTTCCCCTGAAACAGTGCCAATGCCAGGCAAATCCTCAACATCTTTTGCAGCCGGCTTTTTTTCAGTTTCATCTTTTTTCCTTGCCATGAAAATTACCTCCATAATCTTCAGTCATGGAGCATATGTCCCCATGCTGATAAAAACACCTAATCCTTGTTGTTTGGGAACACAAGAAGCTTGAGCTTGCCTATTTTCATAGTGTAAAACTCATTGCCAGTCCTGCTAATGTTCCTCCACATTGCCCCTACATCCTTGTAAAGGGTCTTTCCTAGCCGTGTGTTGTAATCAGGCTGCACCACCCTAAAGTCAGGCCGCGCCCCCTTTTCCTTTATTTCAGAATCAGCTTCCTTTTCTGGCATTTCACCAGCGCCAGATTTGTCCATAAAACCACTTCCGCCAAATTTTTGGTGAAATTTAGCAACAAGATTGCAATAGATGAATTTATAAACGCTCACAGACCTCTGTGCCGGTGTGTTTACCTCAGAAACTTCAGGAATTCCTTTCTTTGCATCTGCAAATCCTTTTTCACAATCTTGTTCAGAAGCCCCCTGTCAATCTTTTCGCCAGGGTGGTTTGGGACGATTGTGCTCCTGCCGTCGGGGTGGAAAAATAGCATATGGCTTCCTCTTTGCCTGCGAAACTCAAAACCAGCTTTTTCAAGAACTCGAATAAGTTTGGGGGCAGAGAGCAATGGAAGCTTTGGCATCCATCACACCTCGAGATGCCTAACAGCGACAAAAGGCGTCTTTACCTTTGCCGGTGCATGTTCCTCGAGGTATAGCGAAATTGCTTCTTTGAGGCGCAAGTCAAGCTGTTCCAGGGTTTTTGCCTGTGTGTGGCAGCCAGGAAGCTCAAGAACTTCACCTACGTAATATCCGTCCTCGCCCTCTTCAATCACAACAGTGTACTTGCCCATGGACATAGCTCCACCTTCTGAAGTTTAAAATGCTTGGTTTGGTTCTCATTATTCTCACTTAAAAAGGCTTCTAAACCTCTGTGCCGGTGTGTTCCTTTAAACAACAGAGGGTTTTCAGTGGGTTAAAACATTCTGCTTTTTTTCCTTTGCAGTATTTTTCACCCCTGTCAGGCTTCCAAAGTGCTTTCCTTTGATAGGGGGCCGAAACTTGCCTATGAAAATGATTTCAGGCAGGCTCTGCTCGCAGCGTAGGTCAATCCTATTGTCAGCCAGCCGTTTCCCAACCTTATTGCGCGCCTCGTCGGAAAGCCACTCGCTTTTGCAGTCCTGCATTTTCCTAAGCTCTTCAAGGTGGAACTTGCGGTTGGGGTAGTCCCCTTTCAGCTTTTCTATATGGTAATCTATTGCCTTTTCAGCAGCTTTGTCCACACTCGCTTTTACAGCATCTTGCACTGTCTTGTCCAGCTTGATGAATAATGGGTTATATATCCACATCAAAAGGCTCTTCCACTCTCCTTTTTTGACATGGAGTTCTATGTCGCCAAGAAGGAGGTTCTCAATGACACTTCCAGAACTGGCCTCTTTTTTTCCAGAAGACGCATCAACGGCGGCAGCCATAAATCTCACCCCCGTTTACTATATGATAGCAGCAAAACTTTTATCTCTATGCCAGTGCCTTTTAAAGGGGGTAAAACTCCCCTCATTTAACGCATGTTTTTAAACCTCAATATCCATAATCTGGTATGGTCGCATTCGACGTTGGCAAAATTGCCTCTACTTACAGCAAACCTTCAATAGCAGTATTAGGGTCACACTCAGCGCTTGACATCTCTTCTGGGGCACGTGAATTTGGCTTAAAGTCAATTGTGGTGTGCCAAAAGGGAAGGGAAAAGACCTATGAAAAATACTATTCAAAGACAAGCTATTTAGGGAGAAAATCAGGATGCATTGACGAGATAATGCTGCTCAACAAGTTTTCTGACATTGCAGACAAAAGATGGGTAAAAAGACTCATAAAAGAGCAGGCAATATTCATCCCCCACCGCTCATTTTCAGTTTATGTTGGCTATGACAAAATAGAAAACAAGTTTGCAGTCCCAATATTTGGAAACAGGTATCTTCTCAAAGCAGAGGAGAGAAATGAGCCAAAAAACCAGCACTATCTTCTGAAAAAGGCAAAAGTAAGGGTCCCTTTGACATTTTCATCCCCAGAAAAAATAGACAGGGTGGTAATAGTAAAGGCATCAGAGGCAAAAAGAAAGTATGAGCGGGCATTTTTCATTGTGCGCTCATATCAGGAATACAAAAGAAAGGCAAAGGAAATGCTTTCACGCGGGCTTATAACAAAGCAAGGGCTGGAATCAGCGCTTATAGAGGAATTTATACTTGGCGCACAGTTTAATTTCAATTATTTTGTGTCCCCTCTCACAGGAAAGCTGGAGCTATTGGGCACTGACTTTAGGAGGCAGACAAATTTGGATGGTCTTTTGAGGCTTCCTGCGCCGCAGCAAACAGAAGTCCTCAAATATTCGAGGATGAAAAACATTGAGGTTGGCCATGTTGCCTGTACCATTAGGGAGTCGCTTCTTGAAAAGGTATTTGAAATAGGGGAAAAGTTCGTTCAGGCCTGCAAAAAGGAGTACAAGCCAGGTTTAATAGGCCCATTTGCCCTTCAAGGGGCAATAATGCCAACCCCACAAGGGGAGGAGCCGGCAATATTTGATGTTTCATTCAGAGTGCCAGGCTCCCCAGGGGTCCGCTATACGCCTTATGGCGAATATTTCTGGGGAAAGAGCATGAGCGTAGGAGAAAGGATTGCGCTTGAAATAAAAGAGGCTGCAAAGCAAAAAAGGCTGGGAGAAATAGTCACATAAAAAGGTTTTGAAAATGAAAGTAACAAAGGAAAAAATCAAACAGGTGCTTGAGGGCTATGACAAGAAAAAGCTCAAAATAGCAACTATTTGCTCTCATACTGCTCTGCAGATATTTCATGGGGCTCGCCAGGAAAAGATAAAAACCATAGGAATATGCACTCCTGGGAGAGAAAAGGTCTATAAGGCGTTCCCGCTTGGCTGCCCTGATGAGTTCCTTGTTGTTGATGACCTGAAAAAGCTGCCAGAGCAAGAGCTTCAGCAAGAAAACGCAATACTTATCCCCCATGGCTCTGTTGTCGAGTATTCAGGCGAAGACCTTTCTTCTTTGCAGGTGCCGATTTTAGGGAACAGGGAAAGCCTTGAATGGGAAAGGGACAGGGAAAAAATGTTCAAGTGGCTGACAGCAGCAGGCATCCAGGTGCCAGCAACAATTGAGCCTGACAAGATAGACAGGCCCTGTGTTGTAAAGCTTGCAGGGGCAAAAGGGGGAAGAGGCTACAGGGTTGTAAATTCACCTGAGGAGTTTTACGAGCACTTTGAGGGAATGAATGTGACTGTGCAGGAATATTTGATTGGGGTCCGTATGTATCCCCACTATTTTTATTCCCCTCTTTCAAGGGAAGGCTACCCTGTCTGCAAGGGAAATTTGCAGCTGATAGGGATTGACAGGCGCTTTGAGTCAAACATAGACGAGGCTTACAGGACAGAAATGGTTGGCCTTTCATTCAACCCTTCATTCACAGTTGTTGGCAATGAGCTTTTGATTGCAAGGGAATCTCTTTTAGGCGATATTATGGAAATGGGGAAAAATGTCACAGAGGCTGCTGACAGGTTGTTTGGGGGCATGCCCGGCCCATTTTGCATTGAGACTGTCTGCGACGAGAATTTGCAGTTCTTTGCATTTGAAGTGTCTGCAAGGATAGTTGCAGGCACAAATCTATATCCATTGGGCTCTCCTTATACTCCTTATATTTTCAAAGAGCCAATGAGCATGGGAAGAAGGATAGCAAGGGAAATAAAGCTGGCAGCAAAAAAGAAAAAGCTGCCAAAAATTGTTTACTGAGCCTTAGCACGACTTGTCAATTATGATTTTTATGCCGATTACAAGCACTAGCACTGACCAGACATAGTCAAAGTACCATAGCCCAAGGTCAATATAGCCAAGAGCCTGCGTAAGGCCAAGCCCTCCTAAGATAACGAGAAGCCATTCAGCAATCCTGCAATCATATGTTGAAAGGTATGAGCGCATTGCCCCGGATTTCTTTGCTTTTGCCCGTCTTCTTGCCATGATACCACCAAGCCTAGTTCTCGCCGTGTTTATTTAAGCTTTTGCTCGCCTTAATTTTCCTGCAGGGGTACCAGAGCTCGGTCTAATGGGCGAGGCTTAAGGGACCTTTTTCGGGATGCCTAAAAAGCTCCACCAAAAATTAAACGGAAAAGAAGGGTTTCAGAAACCTTGTGGCCTAGCGCCTTCGAGAGTTCGGACCTTTTTCGGGATGCCTAAAAACGTCCACGAAAAACTGGTCGCTCAAAAATCTCTCCCCCTGCATTCTACTGATTGCATGGCAAAAGAACTGGAGAGGATAATAGACAAGTCATTCAGGGCGGCCTGCAGGGTGCTTTTCAAGGAGGAAATCGGCCCGCTGGCTGACTTCGAGCAATACCTACTCCGCTACGCATACTGCATCAGCGAGGCAAAAAGTGCAATCAGCGGCAAGCCTGTCTATTTTTCTGCCGAATACAGGCCTGAGGCAAAGTTTGTTTCTTTTGATGAGCAGGAGAAGCTGCGGAATGCCAAAATAGGGGCAAATGACATCAAGGACATTGACTCGCTCTTTCGTGCATCTGAGGAAATAGCCTATTATTGTGGCAACAAAGCATTCGGCAACTCGCAGCAGAACAGCGGGTTTGACAACATATTTGACTCGTCCTTTGTTTACAAGTCGCATGAAGTGATGAAAGGGGAGCATATCGCTCTTTCCAACCTCATCATCAACTCCAAGTACTTGTTTGGCTGTTCTTCTGTCGGAGACAGCTTGTTTTGCGTCAACACAAGCGAGCAGTCCTGGCTCACTCGGGCGTTTGAGTGCGGCATGACATACTTTTCAAGCGACCTCTACTATTGCTACTACTTGAAGCACTGCCAAAACTGCATGTTCTCGTTCAACCTGATATCAAAGCGCGACTGCATAGGCAACAACCAGCTCACGCATGAGAAATACGAACTGATGAAAACAGACCTCGTGCGCCAGATTGTGGATGTGCTAAGGCAGAAAAAAAACGCGCCTGTGCTGCCAGGCCTGATCACAAGGGATTGACATGAAAAAAGTGCAAGAAGCATTTGACAAGACGGCAAAGCTCCTATTCGGAGCAGAACTTGGGCAGCTTAAAGCATACGTTGGCTGGCTGAGCCTGAAAATTTCCCCTGGAAGGCTGGTCAAAAGTAATTCACAGACCCTATACGTTGCAGACTATGGCGGGATTTTGAAGCTTGTGCCTGACAAGCTAGTCATCCCGCTGGAAAGTTTTGATTCAATCGGGGCGAAGAAAGCGCATCTCTCGGAAAAGGAAACACTCGCCTCTCTCTTGGGGAAAGTTGGTGAGTTCGCCCGCTATGCCACAGACTTGAAGGAGGGCGACAACTTGGACGTGGTGGAGTGCACGCTTTACAAGAACCTGGTGCACGGCTACCACATCTTAGGCGCGTTTGACAACAAGTGCGTGGCTTGCATTTCTTGGTCTGATTTCAACGAGTCATTGTTCGGTTGCTACCGCACGTTTTACTCCAAGTTCTCCATGCACTGCTACCACTCAAGCAAGCTCAGCTGCTGCTTTGAGATGGACAGCTGCAACAGCTGCAGCTGCTCTTACTTTTGCCACAACTGCGAGAATTTGCAGGACTGCATGTTCTGCTTCAACGTGAAGAACCTCAGGCACGCAATAGGCAATGTGCAAGTGGGCAGGGAGAAGTTCCTGGAGATGAAAAAGAGGCTTCAAGCTTACCTGTTGAAGGAGCTTAAGGAAAAGGGAAAAGTAAGGCAGAGCATCTATCACCTGTCAGA
>CAZOMB010000011.1:26291-35197 GCA_964581105.1 Microcaldota archaeon | reverse complement strand
ACTTTGGTATAAATCCTTAGCACCTCTGCAATGCTCCATGCCTGTGAGATTGCCCCTTTTGGTGCCATTGATTTTGGCTCATAAATTTCAGGCAGGCTGCCAGCGCACCCGCTTGCCATTGCCTGAGAAAATGGGCGCAAAGACGAGAGAATTTGCCTTTCTGTTCCTGGGTATACTGCCAGCTGTGCATCATAAAATGCTCCTAAAAGCCATGGCCATACTGCGCCCTGGTGGTATGCTGCATCCCTTTGCTCCTGGTTGCCAGAATAAGTTTCATGGAACCTCTCATCTTTTGGCGACAGGGTGCGAAGCCCTAGAGGGGTATAAAGCTCTGTCCTGACCAGGTTGAATACATGCTTTTTCTGAAGCTGGTTGAGAGGAGAGTTTGGAAGGGAGACTGCAAATATCTGGTTTGGCCTCATTGAAGGGTCATTTGGCTCAAGAACATCAAAGAGCTGGCCTTTGTCTGCAGACAGGAAATTCTGGAAGGACTGTGCTGCTTGTTCTGCTGTTTCAAATGCAAGTGCACCGGTTTTTTTGTCATTAAACCTTTGTGCTGTTTTGCCAATAAAATGCAAGTTAGATTGCCAAAGCGCATTTATTTCAACCGGCTTTCCTTTCCTCGGGGTAACTGCCTTTGCATTTATTTTTGCATCCATCCAGGTTGAGGCAGGCTCTTTTACCTTAAGAAGGCAGTCAGAATCCATTGACACAAGAGCATTGCCCTCTTTGTAAGAAAAGAGGAACTGCTTCATGCTTTTCCAAAGCTTCTTTTTTATGAAGTCAAAATCCTGAGTAGTTTCAGCATATTCGCGGACTGCATTTACAAACCATAAGCATGCGTCTGAAGAGGTATAGTGTGGCTGGTTGGCCTCATCAACAAAATTGGGAATAAGCCCGTCTCTCATGCTCTTGGCATGTGAACCAAGTATTTCCCGGGCCAAAGCAGGTTGCCCTGTGCTTAAAAGAAGGCCAGGAAGAGATATCATTGAATCGCGCGACCATTCTGAAAACCAGTGAAACCCTGCTGTTATTCCCTTGTGCTTTTTGGTTATGTTCATAAATGAGTCTGCTGCCTGGAGGAGCATGTCTGAAAAGTCAGTCCTTGAAATTCCATTCAGCCTTGAATAGGTTTGTGCCAGATGGTTTTGCCTGAACTCCTGCCTGTCAAGCATTTCAAGCGCCTGTGAAGGAGCCAAAAGCTCAAGAGAGCAAACGACGTGGAGTTCGTCCCCCCTGCAAAGGGTTGCTGAAAAATAGCCCGGAGAAAAGAGAGTTTCTGAAAATGGGTAGCCCCTTTCTTTTTCCTCAATATATTGCATGCGATAGTATTTGTCAGGCGATTTTGTGAAATTGCCAAAAGAGCAGCAGACCCTCATTTGCGCTGGTTTGCCAATAGAAAAGCCTGTTTTGTCTGCATTAAAAGACAGGGCTGCTGATATTGGGTCTGAGTGGATTGGCCTGGGGGCAATAAGGGGCCTTATGCTCAGTTTTGCCTCTTTGCCATACTTTAGCCTGTATGAAACAACAACCGCATTTTTTCTGTGCAGCATTCGCACAGACTTTTCCAGCTTTGCTCCATTGAGAGAATATGTGAAAGTTGGGTGCCTGGAAAAGGAAAAGCCAGTCTGGTGCTTAAAGCCTGTTGGAAATACCACGCCTTCATAGGCATTTGTTGAGATAGAAAATTCTGTGCTGCCTACTTTTGCTGTTTCCTCAAGCTTTGAGAGAAATATGTGCCTGTTGTGGATTCCCTTTAGAGGGGCTATTAAAAGCCCATGGTATTTTCTTGTGTTCATACCTATTGCAGTTGATGAAGAGTAGCCGCCAAGACCGTTTGAGAGCAGCCATTCATGGCCTTTTGCCTTGGATGGGACCAAATCAAATGCAGAAAGCGATATCATGCTTTATGATTCAATGGGACCAAATAAAAATGCTGCCTTTACGCCTTGCAGAAATAGAGGGGTTTAAAAGCCTTATTAGAACCAAACAAGAGCACAAAGCAATTTTCATTCGGAGGTGGAATAATGGTGAAAGAAGGAGCAGAATATGTACTAGGCATTGCAATAATAATTGCAGCTTTGCTGGTTTCTGCAAGCGTTTGGCTGAGTGCAGACAGCCTGCAAGAAGCAATAAAGGGAATCAAGCTTACTGTGCCTGCCAATGCAGCACAAGAACAGGCACAGCCTGAGGAGCAGGAACAGCAGCAAGAGGAACCCGAACAAGAGCAAGAGCCACAGGTTTTTGAGCTTGCAGGCCTTGATTACAGTTCCGCGCATTTTGAAGGCGATGAAAACGCGAGCATTGTGTTTGCAGAATACTCTGATTTTGAGTGCCCTTTCTGCGGAAAGGCACAGCCAACCCTTGAGCAGCTGAAGGGAGAGCACAGTGGTGTGAAGTTCCTTTACAGGCACTTCCCTCTCTCATTCCATCCATATGCTCAAAAGGCAGGCGAAGCTTCTGAGTGTGCAGCAATACAGGGCAAGTTCTGGGAAATGCATGACAAGCTTTATGAAAACTCAGATGCCCTCGGCGTTGAAAAGCTGAAAGAATATGCAGCTGAGCTTGAGCTTGACACACAGGCATTTGACGCATGCCTTGACAATGGCGATACTGCGCAAATGCTGCAGGACCAGTTTGCTGAAGGCTCATCTATTGGCATAAGGGGAACCCCCGGCTTTTTGGTGTTTTCAACAAAAGGAAAGGATGCTGCGCTTGAGGCAAAGCTCATGCCAATTGCAGCGCTTCTCCAAAGCTATGGGGTTGACTCTGCAGTGGTTGAAGTCCAGGGAGCAGGCACAGGCATAGTTTTCGCAGGCGCATTGCCATATGAGAACTTCCAGGAGATAATGAACGCCTTTAACTAAGGCTTGCCCCCCTCTTTTTATTCTTTCTTTCCTTTTCTTTTTACATGCCTAAAATGCAAAATTTCATAGAAAGCTGCCTTTTTGGGGCTGCAAAGGAAATATCAACAGCCAAAGCCAAGGGACTGCGAATAAAGGCAAAGGCAAGAAATGACATGGCAACAAGCGCTGACTTTGCCTCTGAAAGCTTTATTGTCAATAGAATAAGAAAATCCTACCCCGATTCTGTTGTCCTGTCAGAAGAGTCTTACCTTAAAACAGACCTTAAGGCAGACTCTCTTTTTGTGGTTGACCCGATTGACGGAACCCATAATTTCATACAGGAAATTCCTCTTTGGGGAATTTCCATTGCCCATTTTTCACAGGGAAAACCAACTGCAGGGGGGATTTACCTTGTGCCGCAAAATGAGCTTTTTTATGCAGAAAAAGGCAAGCAGTCCACATTGAACAAGAAGAAAATATCTGTAAGCAGAAAAGCAAGGCTTGAGGACTTTTTCCTTCTCTGCGATACCAGGATCAACAACATAAATGACTTTGGCTATCTTAATGGCATTCTTGCGCTTGAGAAAATCAGCCAGCACACGCGCTTTTTGGGCGTTGCTGTGCATGACATGGGCTATGTTGCATGCGGAAAGGCAGATGCAGTAATTCACTTTAAGTTAAAGCCCTATGATTTTGCTGCTGCTGCGTTTATTGTTGAGCAGGCAGGCGGCACTGTAACTAGCCTTGAAGGAAAAGAATGGGGCCTTGAAAGCACAAAGTTCCTTTGCTCAAATGGAAAGCAGCACAAAAGGATTATTGAAGTTCTCAAGAAGAAGGTTTAGGCGTTTTTTTGCCCCTCTTTAGTTTTTCCGTGGACGCTTTTCGATGCGTCGAAAAGGGTTCTTTTTGGTGGAGCTTTTTAGGCATCCCGAAAAAGGTCCTTTTTTTGGCTTCTGCTTTTTTTCAAAAAGCCTTGGATAATGCGAAAGAAGGATTGAAAGGGAAACAAGGATTACTGAGAAAAAGAGCGCTGAAAGGGATGCGCTTGCTGCAAATGCTGCCAAATGCAGCGTGCCAATTGCGCTTTTTAACCCTGTTTTTGCAGACCGAAGCGAGGTTTTTGCAGCCTCAAGGTCATCAGTTGTTTGCTGCAATGCTGATGAAGCAGTCAAGAGCGAGTTTCCTGCATCGCTGATTGAGCCTGAGGCATTTGAAAAAAGCCCGGCAGCATTGTCAAGCTCCTGGGCAGCTGATGAAATGCTGCTGTCAAGCGAGAATGGCGGTATCGCTGCAATCGCAGAAAGGGAGCCTGCAATGCTTTTTGTTGAAGAAGAGTATGAGGAAAGTGCGCTTGCAAGCGATTCTATGCCTTGTGATGCTGAGCCTGCAGACTGGCTTGCTGAAAGGATTATTGACTGCGTGTTTTGCACTGCAGAAATTGCCAAGTCAATTTGCGGCAGGAAAGCTGATTCAATGTCCTGCAAGGAAAAGAATACTGCAGCATAAACAACCCATGCCAAAAGCATGCCGCTTAAAGCCATGGCACTTGCCAGAAGCGCAAGGGCAGCTTCTGTGTTTTTGAGTATGTTGTCCGGGATTTGCATTTTCCAGCCTTATCCTTTCCTTTTTCCTTTCTTTTCTTTTTTCTTGGAATGCTTCTGCCTTGCCTTTTTTCTTCTCTTGAGGTGGATGTAAAACACAAGTGAGAGAAGGCCAATTACAGCAAGCATGAGGAGCAGCGCAGCAATCGCAACTGAAAGGGCCTGCGCTTCGCGGACCTTTGGCCTTGCAGACTCAGTTGCCTGCTGTGCCATTGCCCTTGCAAGCTGCGGGTTTGAGTAAACTGTTTCCTTTGCCTGCGCTATTAGCCTCATTTCTGATGAAAGGTCTGCCTTTATCAGGGAGGGTGATTCTGCCTTGACTGAAAGCTCAAGCTCAAATACTGAGATGTTTGAAAGCGCTTCTTCTATCTCTTCAATGGTCTCATCCATTGATGATGAGTATGATTCAACCTCAAATGCAGCAAGCCCAAGCGAATGGTTTGCAGACTCAAAGTCCTCTGAGTCTATGAACACTTTTGCCTCTGCAATCAGCCTTTCTGAATTTGACAGGTTTACTTCTTGCCTGTACTTTTCAGCATCCTGCTCAAGCTTTGAAATGCTTTCCATGAGAAAGTCTGCCTGCGAATCAAGGCTTGCCTTTATCTGCTGCTGCTTTTTCTGCTCATCTTCTGCAGTTTTTCCTTCAGCTGCAAGCACAATTGCATCTGCATCATCAGAAAGCTCAAGCACAGAATCAGCAGCAGGCCCATAAGCCTTTGCGCCAAGCTTTGAATAGATTCCTGACATCCTGTTGTCAAATTGCGAAAGCTTGGACATCAGCTCTGCTGAACTTGTGCCCCTGTAGGGCAAAACTGTTTCATTTGCCTGTTTTGCAATCTGCCTTATTTTGACATCTATGTCCTGGGCAAGCACTTCTTTTGCTGCAGTTGAAGAGTCAATTGCCTGCTGAGCCAATGAGGCTGCTGACGAGAAAAGGAAGTTCTCATAATCGCTTTTTGCTGACTGAAGCTCAAAATTCGCTGAGCTTGCATTGAATGGTGCATCTATCTTTTGTGCCACCACCTGCAGGGAATTCAGGTCTGAAACAGCACTTGTTGCTGAATCTATCAGCTGCTGGACTGTGTCATTGCCCCCTGATGGGATTATTTCAAATACTTTGAGCTTTCGGTTGCCTGTGTCAGCAACATACAGGGCATTGTTGTCAACTATCACATCCTCTGGGTATGAGAAATTTCCCCATGGAGTTGTCGAGTCAAGTATTTCTATTGGGTAGCCGTCCATTGTGAATACAACAATTCGCTGTGAGCTTGAGTCTGCAACATATATCCTGTCATCAACTATGTCAAACCCGCGTGGTGATGACAGTGTGACTCCCCCTTTTCCCCTTCCGATTGCATAAAGGAAAGTCAGGTCTGGGTCATAGACAAAAATAAGGCCTTTTTCAGAGTCAGACACAAAGAATTTGCTGTCATAAATTTCAATGTCCGCAGGAGCAGACAGCTTGCCGTCAGAAAGGCCAGTTTCTATGCCGATGGAAGAATATGATTTTGTTTCCCTTGAATAAAGGAACAGCTTCTTTTTCTCAAGGTCTGTTATGTAAAGGTACTGGCTTCCCACGGCAACTGCACTTGGCTTTTGCATGTTTGAGCCGGTGTTCCATGTGCTTATTTGCGAGCCCTCGCCAACATAGGTTCTTATGTTCCTGCCTATGCCGTCTGCAATGTAAATAAGGCCGTCATCATAGGTCATGCGCAAAGGGTTGGTAAGCGCATTGCTGCCTGAAATTCCCCCTGCCACCCTGTACCTGACAGTCTGGTTTGTGCCTGCCGACTTGTTCAGCACATAAACAAAGCCCCTGCCAGAGTCTGCAACATACAGCTTGTCCCCCAGGATGAGAAGGCCTGTTGGCTGAGAGAATTTGTAATAGTCGTCAACCTCATCAGGGTTTGAGCCGTTGTGGTGCGCAACCAGTGCAAAGCTTGCAAATGGCATGCAGGACAATAACAAAAGTGCTAGAATAGCATAAAGTCTCATAAATCCACCTAGAGAGGAATTGTGCATAGGGGTTAAAAATAGTTTTCATTTGCCACCGGCTTTTTTTGGCTTTAGCCTGCTGATTGCGCTTTTCATTATTTTTATTGCCTTCTCATAGTCAGAAATGAGAATCACTTCGTTTGGCGTATGGTCAAGAGATGAGTCCCCAGGCCCGTATGCTATTGTCGGTATTCCTGCTGCTGAAGTGATGTTCATGTCTGCGCTTCCTGATTTTTTTACATAGCGCGGTGTAAGGCCCTGCGAGCGTATTGCTGCAACCATTGAGCGGCAGATAGGATGGTTTACATCTGTTTGTACGCCTGGCAGGCTTTCATGCACTTTTACCTCCACATTGCGAGGCGCCAATTTTTTGAAGTTGTTCACCACTTCCTTGTTTGAGATTGAAGGCGGAATCCGCACATCTATGTCAAAGTTCAGTGCTTCTGGCACAACATTAAGGGAATCGCGGCTTCCTGCCTTTATGTGAGTCAGGTTTAGTATTACGCTGTCAAAATTCCTCTTGTGAAGGGGGTAAATTGCTCGCAGCTTTTCATAATATTCAATTGTCCTTTCAATCGGGTTTTCTGAAACCATTCCTGCGTGCGATGGCTTTCCATGTGTTATGCATTCCACTACAATCCTTCCTTTGTATGCAACAGTGATTCCATTTGTATTTGAAGGCTCGCCGTTTATTGCCATTTTTGGCTTTGCATATGTAAGAAGATTCCTGATTCCCTTTGAAGTTGGCGCCTCTTCCTCTGTCACTCCTGCAACCATGAGCTTGTATGGCACTTTCTGCTCTCCTGCAGCAGTAATGAATGCTGCAAGAGAGGACTTGGCATCAACTGAGCCCCTGCCAAAAATCCTGCCTTTTTCCCGCCTGTGCTGCATTGGCGCTGAAATTGTGTCAAGATGCCCAAATAAAAGCAGGTCTGGCTGCATTCCCTTTTCATGCCTGTAGTTTGTTGCAACTGCGTTGTCTGCTTCATCTACCCATGCCTTTTCAAATGAAAACTGTTTGAAGTATTGCAAACAAAGTTCAGCTGCCTTTCTCTCACTGCCTGATGGGCTTGGGATTTGTATTAGCCTGTCAAGGAATTCTATTGCATCCATGCTCATGATACTACCTCTGAAATTGCCTGTGCAACTTCATCAATTGAGCTCTTTGAAATTATGAACGGCGGCAAGAGGCGGATTACCTGCTCCCCTGCAGGAAGTGCAAGAACCCCTTTTTGAGCAAGGGAAGAAAGGGGCCCTTTTGACGGGACTTTTAGCTCGGCAGCAATCATCAAACCCATTCCCCGAAGCTCGCGAAACTGTGATTTGGTTGAGAGTGAAGACCGTAGTTTGCCCATCATGTATTTGCCATGTTCCTGCACTTTGGAAAGCAGCTTGTCTTTTTCAATTGTTTCAAGAACTGCATTTGCAGCTGCTGCTGAAAGAGGGTTGCCCCCAAAAGTGCTTCCATGCTCAAGTGGTGCAAATGTTGCTGTTTCTTGTGTTGCAATTGTTGCGCCAATAGGCACTCCTCCGCCCAAGCCTTTTGCAAGGCAGGCAATGTCAGGCTGAATGCCAAAGTGCTCATAAGCAAAGAATTTTCCTGTCCTGCCGCAGCCTGACTGTATTTCATCAAGAACCAGCAGTGCGCCTTTGTCTGTGCATATGTCCCTTGCTGCTTTCATGAATTCCTGGGTAGCAGGCCTGACTCCGCTTTCACCTTGCACAGGCTCAAGGAAAAGTGCTGCTGTTTCTGAGGTGACTGAAGACTTGATTGATTCAATGTCATTAAAGCGCACCCTTGAAACCTGGGCAAGCAAAGGCTCAAAGGGGGCCCTGAAGCTCTTCTTAAAGGTAAGTGAAAGCGCGCCAGTTGACCTGCCATGAAATGCATTCATTGCAGCAGCAAAGCCCTTTCTTTTTGTGTGCCGCATTGCAAGCTTTACTGCGGCTTCTATTGCCTCTGTTCCTGAGTTTGAAAGCATGACCCTTGCACTGCCCCCAAAAAGATTCACCAGCTTTTGCTCAAGAGCCGCACGCTGCCCATTTGAAAATGGCTGGTAGCAGGTAATCAGCTTTTGTGCCTGGTTTGAGATTGCAGAAACAATTGCCGGGTGAGCATGGCCAAGTATTGCTACCCCTACCCCGGTAGTGCAGTCAATGTATTTTTTCCCTTGTGCATCCCAGGCAAACTCTGCTTGCCCATGCCCCAGGGCTACTCCTCTTTTTGGGTAGAGCTTCATCTCGTATTTTTGCTCAAGTTCAAATATCTGTTTTTCATCCATGTTAATCACTTTTTTATTTTGTAAAATGGGTCCCTCCCCCTGAAAGGGCAGAGGTTACTGGCTTTTCTCTTGTTCCGCTGCAGATTATAACTTCTTTTACCCCCCCTGAAAGAGCCTCATTTGTTGCCACAAGCTTTCTTTTCATCCCTGAAGATGCGCCTTTTTGGAATTCTGAAATGTCT
>CAZOMB010000011.1:0-26191 GCA_964581105.1 Microcaldota archaeon | reverse complement strand
TCAACATCTGTGAAAAGGATTAACTTTTCTGCTGAAAGCTCTGCCCCTATTGCTGCTGCAGCCCTGTCGCCGTCAACATTAAGTGCCTCAAATTCCTGCCCAAGCGCAATAGGGGAAACCACTGGCACAAGGCCGGCTGACAGCAGTGCCCTAAGGGCTGTTGCATCTGTGCGAATGATTTTCCCTGAATAATCATCCCTTATGATTTTTTCCTTCCTGTTCTCAAAGGAAATCAGGGTTTTCCTTTTTGCAAATAAGACCCCTGAGACCCCTGAAATTCCTGCTGCAGAAACTCCTGCTTTTCTAAGCTGCCGGACAAGAGAGATATTTACTCCTCCGCCCACAGCCATAACAAAGTTTTGCATTGTCACCCCATCAGTGTGGCGGGACTTGAAGCCTTGCTTTGAGTTAATGTATTTTGGCTCGCGGCCAAGCCCTTTCTCAAGTGCAGTCACTTGCGGCCCGCCTCCGTGCACTATCACCAGCTTTTGCCCAAGTTTTGCTATGTCAGCTGCAAGAGAGGCAGCATTGTTTGCCATGCTTCCGCCTATTTTGAGAATCAGCATAAAAGCTCCTCACAATGGATGAAAGCCAGGGGACCACAGGCCTGCTTTTTCATCAAAGCCATTCATAAGGTTAAAGCATTGTATTGCCTGGCCCCCGCTTCCTTTTACAAGATTGTCAATTGCACTCATCAGTATTATCCTCCCTTTTTCAGCATCAATTTCAAACCCAATGTCTGCAAAATTTGTCCCGACAACTGGCTTTGGCTCTGGGTACCTGTAAAGGGTGTTCTGGTCTTTTACCAGCCTCACAAATGGCGAGCCTGCGAAAAATGCGCGATAGGCCTTCCAAACATCAATATTTGAGATTTTTGAATCCAGGCTGGCATGCACTGTTGAAAGGATTCCGCGGACCATTTCAGTCGCATGCGGGGTAAGACCCACTGAAACATCAGAGCCTGCAATTTCAGAAAGCTCTTGCTCTATTTCTGCTGTGTGCCTGTGGCCACAAGGCTTGTATGAGCGCACTGTGCCCTGCCTTTCTGGGTGGTGTGTTGAAATGTCAAATGCAGCCCCGACTGCTGATGAGCCTATTTTTGAGTCAGCTATTATTCCCTTGAATGGAATCAGCCTGCTTTTTATCAGCGGGGCAAGGGGCAGTATTATTGATGTTGAAAGGCAGCCTGCGCATGCAACCAGCCTTGCTTTTTTTATCTGCTCCCTGTGAAGCTCAGGGATTCCGTAAACTGCGTGCTGCAGCAGCTCTGGATGAGGGTGCACAGCATAATATTTTGCATATGTGTCCTTGTTGTGAAGGCGGAAGTCTGCTGACAAATCAATTATTTTTGCCCCTGTTTCCCAGAACTGCTTTACATATGGGGCTGCTGCCTTGTGGGGCGTGCATATGAATATTGTGTCAATGTCTGTTGAGAGCTTTTTGACTGATTCAAATTCAAGCTTTGTAAAGCCGCGAAGGTTTGGATTGAGCTTAAAGGCTGCCTTTCCTGCAAACCTTTCTGACGTGATTTGAGACACTTCAATTTCAGGGTGAACAAGGGCCAGGCGCAAAAGGTCGCCCCCTGTGTAGCCAGAAGCGCCTATTATTGATATTTTTTTTGCCATGTTTTCACCTTTTTGTTCTTTCAATTAAGTATTCTATTATCTTGCCTGGGATGTCGACCCCTGTTGGCTCAATTGAGTTCCTGAATTCGGTTGTATGGTTTACCTCATGCACCACAAGCCCTTTCTCTGATTCCATCAGATCAACAGCATATACTCCTGAGCCTGCAATTGAGGCTGCCTTCAGGCAAAGCTCAGACAGGTCGGGCGTGACTTTGCAGTTGCTTGTAGTCGCGCCTTTTGCAGTGTTTGTAATCCAGCCAGACTTTTCAGTTGAGTGTCTGTATATTGCTGCGACTGTTTCATCTCCAATCACAAATGCCCTGATATCCCTGCCTGGCTTGTTTATGTGCTCCTGCAAATAGTAGACCTTTTGCCAGGGGTTGCCCATCTGCGCACGTGACTCGAGCGCTGCCTGCAGTGAATCAGCATCATTTATCCTGTGCACCATCCTTGCCCATGAGCCAATTGCTGGCTTTATAACAAGCGGAAAGCCAATTTTGTCTGCTGCCTGCACAGCTGTTTCAGGCGAAAAGGCAAGAAATGTTTTTGGTGTTGGGATGCCTGCTGTTGCCAACTCACTTGAGCAGAGTGCTTTGTCACCAAATATCCTGGCAGCCTTGTATGAGTTTATGACCTGTGTGCCCTGCTGCTCAAAATAATAGTTAAGGTAAATGGTGCGGGAGTAGGAAACTGAGCGCTGCAAAATTGTGTCATACTCTTTTTTTCTGCCTGCGCTAAGCTCAAGGGCTGCATTGCTGTCAACAATTCTTTCAAGCTTGACCCCTTTTGACTTTGCAGAAGCTAGCAGCAGCTTGTTCTCAGCTGACACAAGAGTGTAGCAAATTCCAAGCCTCATTTTTGACCACCCTTATTCTCCCCAGTCCTCCTCTACCTTTGGGGCAGGCTGGAGTTGCGGCGGATTTATGCCTTTTACCTCTAATCTTGCACCGCAGTCTGGACAAGACAGGACCTCGCCCACCTCAGTGTTTTCTGAAAATTCAATCTTGCCTGCGCATTCAGGGCATTCTGCATTTGCCATTCTCATCAAACCTCCTATGTGTGATTTTAACTGCTTTTGCTGGCATCTATTTAAATGGTTTTCGTTTGTTTACAACTAAAAAATACTGTTTTGTAGATTATATAGCCCTTTTAGTCTTTATTTATATATTTAGCTGCGGATTTCGTCAAAAGAAAGGGTTTATTTCCATTTTTTCAGAATCACAGAAAGATTTGTCCTTTTTATGCCCGGCATGTTCCTTATTTCGTCTATTTTCCTGTTAAGTTCGTTTATGTCCTGAGCATAAAGGGTCAGCGCTATGTCTGTGTCGCCTGAAAGCTCCCAGACAACTCCGATGTCCTGCCTTTTTTGCAGTTGCCTTAGGATTTTTGCAGCCGGCCCGTGGGGGGAAGTTGCTATCAAAACAAGGGACGAAACCCCCCCTCCTTGCTCAATGTCTATTGTGAATCTCTTTATTATCCCGCGTGAAGCAAGGTTTGAGACCCTTCTTCTTGCAGCTGGCTCAGAAAGCCTGACTTTTTTCCCAAGCTTTTGGTTTGTAAGCCTTGCGTTTTCTCGCAGGATTTCGAGTATTTTCCTGTCAATTTCGTCAAGTTTTGCCATATTCGTCCCTTTTTCGCATAAATGATTTAACTTCTCCTATCAGCGGGCAATTATCACAAGCTTGTTGCCCCTAAGCTCAACAATTATGTGAAGGCCTGACTTTGCGAGTATTTCCTTTAGAACGCCACAATAGTCAAAGTCATTTGGCTTTGTGACAGTTATTCTGAAGCCGCCATAAACCCCTTCGACTTTGCCGCAGTTTCCAACCAAATCCTGAAGCCTGTTCTCAAGGAATGCCTCATGGCTTGAAAGGTGCCTTATTGCCTTCTTGAAATTCACAAAATCAGGCACCTTTTTCTCATCATAAAGGTGAAGCTCACTTATCACTTCTTCCCTTAAGCGCGAGGATTTGACCTGCTTTTTTCCTTTGAGCTTTTTTGCCACTTTATTGGCTATTTCCTTGGAGTATTTTCCGGCCCCAGCCCTGATAAGGCCTGCAATTATTTTTTTCTTGTCAAACTTTTGCTTTTCCCCGTTCTTTTTTATTACAAACATGTTTACACCCCTATACCAGATGCTGCAGGTAAAGCAGCACAAATGCAGTTGCTGCCGTCGGAATCGTTACCACAGCCCCGGCCTTTATCCATTGCATGAACGATACGCGCGGAAGCCCTCTTTTTTCAAGAAGCCCAAGCGCAATTATGTTTGCAGTGCTGCCTATCATTGTCAGGTTGCCGAACAGGGTTGCGCCAAACAGGAGTGACCACCAAAGGTATGAGCCTCCAATCGCAGTTGCCTGCAAATCTTCCACCAAAGGAAGGAATACTGCAACTGCAAGAACATTGTCAAGCGCTGCGGATAGCATTCCTGCAAGAAGCATTACTGCAGATGACGCATAAAGCTTGCTTCCACCAAATATTTCTGCAAAGCCCTTTGCAGCTATCTCGATTACTCCTGACTGCTCAAGAGCCCCAACAGATGCAAAAAGGAGCATAAAGAAAAGCAAGGTCCACCAGTCAACTTTTGTCTCAACAAACTGCCGGGCATTCTTGTGCTCAAGCAAAAGAGCAATCCCTGCTGCCCCAAGTGCAATTCCCAAAAGCATTGCATTTTTCTCAAGCCCGACAGCTGTTTCTATTTGCGCATGGAAAACAAGGGCAGTGAATACCAGCAAAAAGAAAAATGAGTTGAAAAGCCTGTTTACTGGCTTATGGGCCTCAAAAAGGTCCTTAAGGGGAGTTGCCCTTGTCTTCTCGGAAAACTCCTTTAGCTCTTTTCTGAAAAAAAGGAAAACAAGGAGGAAAAGCATCAGAAGGGCAGCAATTGCAACAGGTGTTGCATGCTGCAAAAAGTCTGCAAAAGAAAGCTTTGCGTTAAGGGCAATCATAACTCCCACTGGGTTTCCTATTGCTGTTGCGCTGCTGCCTATGTTTGTTGCAAATACTGTGAGCATTACGAATGGAACAGGGTTTACCCTGAGGCGGGCGCAGATTGAAAGCACTATTGACAGCATGAAAAGTATTGAAGTCACTTCATCAACAATTGCAGCGAAAAATGCCGAGAAAAAAAGAATAAGGAAAAGCAGCCTTGCTCCCCCTCCGCCAACCAGCTTCATTACCCTTGATATCAAATACTCGAAAAACGCGCTTTTCTCAAGATAGCCTATGAACATCATCATCCCGGCAAGAAACAGGATGATGTTAAGCGAGGAAAACTCAATGAATTTTTCAATATTAAGAAGCCCTGATGCTATCAGCACAAATGAGCCTATCAGGGCAAATGAAAGGCGGATTTCCCAAAACAGGACTGTTCCAAGCACAAGACCAATGACAAGCACAGTTGCAATCGTCTGCTGTACATTGAAGCTGAATATTGATGATAATACTATTGCAGTGATGACAAGAGACAAGACATAGAAAAGTGACTTTAATGACTTGTCCTT
Organism: Microcaldota archaeon; assembly: GCA_964581105.1. Lineage (GTDB taxonomy): Archaea > Micrarchaeota > Micrarchaeia > Anstonellales > Anstonellaceae > UBA10161. Next base: position 21,063 of record CAZOMB010000011.1, on the reverse strand, counting down.
CATTGTTTTTTCTACGAGTTCCATGGAGAACCGCCCACCCAAAAGCTAGAAACTAGGGAAAATAAAAGCATTTGTGTATGAAAAGAGAGAGATTTTACCTGTCCCTTGGAGGCGGGGGAGGGACAAGAGTGCACTCAAAAGAGAGTGGCTCAGACTGCTCATATTTGTTCAGGTAGTCTCCAGTGTATACAAGGCCTGTGTCTATGAATACTTCTTGGCCTTGCTTGCAGTAAAGGTAGCCTTCTTGCACTCTTATGCTCTTTTCCTCTCCTGGACCAAAGTGCACTTTTCCTATCTCATATGCGAGTGGGCCTGACTTGTGGCAAAATGTTTTTGAAGCCCCGTTAACCTGGACATTTATCAGGTCAACTTCCTTTTCCCCAGTATTGACAAGGAAAAACTCATAGCCTCCATATACTCCGCTTGCGCATGCATCATCATTAAGTGAAGATGGGTTGAAAACCTTGAACTGCTCTATAATATAGCCTATTTTTGGCCCTGCATAAGCAAGTGCAAGCAAAAACAATGAGCACAATAGAATTGCCTTTATTTTCCCCATTTTACCAACCTCTTCCTGATGTTACCACCATTAGCAACTGAAATAAATATAAAGCATTAGGTTGCCTGCCCAGTGCCGCACTTGAAAACAAGCTTTTTTGTGCCTTTTTCAACCATTCCTGAAAGGTGCTTGTTGCTGTAGATAAACATTATTTCTGCCTCAACTTCCTCGCCTTCAGGGCAGCTTTGCACCACAACATCAACAACTGTTTCTTTTGCAGGAGTCAGGTAAATCGAGGAATTTTGTTCTCCTGGAATGCATAATTGCCTTGAGGAGCCGTCAACTTTCACGCCTGTCAGAGTTATTGCGCCTGAGTCGCTGTTTTCAAGCACAAGCCTGTAAACAGAGCTGCCATTCTCTCCCCCTCCAACAGGGCAAGGGTCGCCATATGCGCACGAGTCATAGCCTATTGCAGAATGTATTTTGATTGGCCTTACCTGGCTGCCCCAGTAAAGCAATGATTCTGTCTCAGCTGCGCTGGCAGAAGTGCCTGGGAAAAACAAAAGAAGGCCCACAACAACCAATGCAATGACAAGTGTTGCCCCAAGCATTACCAAATACTCTGTGGACGCCTGCCCAGAGGCTCTGCCTTCTCTTATGCCTCTTGGGCCGGTGCTTGCCATGAGCTATGTTCTGCCCCAATTGTTTTAAACCCTAATTCGCTTAATCTGCAACAGGTTGCGGATGTAGTATAACCTGGCTAGTATATTGGCCTTCCAAGAAGCTTTTTTGGGGTGCTGTTCTGCTGAGGCAGAACAACCGGCAAACCTTTGGTTTGCCGTGCCTAAAAAGCTTCGGCAAAAACTGGAGAGGCTCGAAGAAAGTCAATGGTCCGGGTTCAAAGCAGGAACCACAATATTTTCATAAGGTGGGTTCCTGCTACCTCCCCTTGGTGGGAAGTAGCTCTGTGAAAATCCCGGCGTCCGCACTCGTGATAACTTACCTAAAGTTGGTTGAATGGCAGTAAGAAAAGTATTGCAACTTGGAGACAAAAAGCTTAGGCAAAAGTGCTCTAATGTCAGTGAGTTTGACAAAGAACTCCCTAAGATTGCACGAGACCTAAAGGACACACTCACATATCTTCAAAAGAGAGAGAAAATAGGAAGGGGGCTTGCTGCTCCTCAGATAGGCTATATGAAAAACGTCATATTCTTCTCATTAAAGGATGAAGGGGAGTTTTACATGGTAAACCCAAAAATTATCTGGGAAAGCCCTAAGAAGTTTGAGGTCTGGGACAGCTGCTTTAGCTTTGGTTATGCTGCTTTTTTTGTGAAAATCAAAAGGCACAAGGAGATAGGTGTCAAATATTATGATATGAATGGGAAGGCAAAACCTGAGGAATTTAAAAACGACCTTTCTGAGCTTGTGCAGCATGAAATTGACCATTTGCATGGCATTCTTGCAACAGACCATTTGAAAGACGTGAAAAACATCATACTGAGGGAAGAGTGGGAAAAGCGCTATAGGTAGATTTGTAGGGGTTTATTATAGTTAAGAAAAAGAAAAGAATCGGGATTTTGGGCGGAATAAGCCACGAGTCAACAGTCAAATACTATGAGCTGCTTCATCAAAAGTATTATGAAAAGCATAAGGACTATTATTATCCTGAAGTTGTCATATTCAGTCTTGACCTTCAAAAACTCACTGACTTTGAAAACAAAAAGGATATGCAAGGCTATGTTAAGTACATTATGACTGGAATCAACTCTTTGGAAAACGCAGGAGTTGATTTTATTATCATAGCTGCCAATTCTCCCCACTCTGTCTTTGAACAAATCAAAAACAGGTCAAAAGTCCCTATGCTGAGCATAGTTGAAGCCGCTGCGAAAAAAGCAAAGGAAAAGGGTACGAAAAAACTGCTGCTCACAGGGATAAAATTCACAATGCAGTCCTCATTTTACAAAGAGGTTTGCAAAAAATATGGGATTGAAGTTATAACACCAAAAGAAGAAGAACAAGACATTATAAATGATATAATATTTGATGAGCTTGTGATCGGGGTTTTCAAGGAGGAGACAAAGAAAAAGCTCCTTGACATAATAGAAAGCTACAAGGTTGACGGAGTGATTTTAGGCTGCACAGAACTTCCATTGATACTCAAACAAAATGACACAAAAGTAAGACTGCTTGACACTCTTGACCTGCATGCACAAACAACACTTGACTATTCGTTATCATAATTTTTATAATGGGATTGATATGCCAGATGATGAGCCACCTGAAAAGAAAAGCAAGAAGCCGTACCTTAGCCTGAAAAAGCTTGCAAGGCAGAGGGACAGGTGGCAAAAGGACAGGAAAGGCAAGGAAAGGGACAAATAAAGGCACACATTTAAATTCTGGCTTGAGTATAAGCTTATTACGGGAGGTCTGTCGTCTCAGCAAATAAAGAAGCGCTAGAGTGCAGACTTGGGCAGGTGTTTGTATGGCTGTTTCGCCGATTGAAAGCAGGTATGCGACTGGGATGAATGCGCTTTTTGATGACAAAGCTAAGCTTGCTTCGTGGCTCGAGGTGGAGGTTGCCCTGGCAAAGGCGCATGCAAAGCTTGGCAATATGCCTCATGATGCTGCTAATGAGATTGAGGAAGCTTCCAAAAATGTGGAGCTTGATAGAGTGCTTGCAATAGAGGCAGAAATACACCATGACCTGATGGCAATGGTAAAGGCCCTTTCTGAAAAGTGCAAAAAATATGGCGGCTTTGTGCATTTGGGCTCAACATCTTATGACATTGAGGACACTGCAACTGCTCTTTTGCTGAAAAGGGCCATTTGCCTTCTGAGAAAAAGGCTCCTGATTTTCTCAGAGCTTCTCAAAAAGCATGCAAAGCAAAAGAAGAACATGGTGTGCATTGCAAGGACACATGGCCAGCATGCTGTGCCTACAACTTATGGCATGAAATTTGCGCTTTGGTATTCTGAGACTGAAAGGAACTTGAAAAGGCTTGAAAGGGCAGAGGAAATAATTTCTTTTGGCAAAATGTCAGGCGCTGCAGGAACAATGGCAACCTTTCAAGGCAAAGGCCGTGAAATACAGGGGCTTGTAATGAAGTACCTTGGCCTAAAGCCAGCAAAGGTCACAAACCAGGTTATCCAAAGGGACAGGCATGCAGAAGTTGTCTTTGTTCTTGCCCTGATTGGGGCAACCCTTGAGAAAATAGCAAAAGAAATAAGGAATTTGCAGAGGACTGAGATAATGGAGGTTGCAGAGCCTTTTGCCTCAAAGCAAGTTGGTTCGTCAACAATGCCGCAAAAGAGAAACCCGCATAAGTGCGAAAGAATATGCTCTTTAGCAAGGGTTGTAAGGGCAAATGTTGCAACAGCGCTTGAGAACATTGCGCTTGAGCATGAAAGGGACCTGACAAACTCTGCAAATGAGAGGTTTTTGCTCTCCCAAAGCTTTATAGTGACTGATTATATGCTCAAGGAGATGAACAAAATACTTGCAGGATTGCAGTTTTTCCCTGAAAATATTGAAAAGAACCTTGAGCTTACAAAAGGAATGGTAATGGCTGAGAGGATAATGATTGGTCTTTCCTCAAAGGGCATGGGAAGGCAGCAGGCGCATGAGCTGATGAGAAGCTGCAGCATAGAAGCCTTCAGGAAAAAGAAGAGCCTGCTTGATGTTTTGCTTGGCAAAAAGCAAGTCACAAACCTTTTGGGGAAAAAGGCCCTTGAAAAGCTGTTCAACCCAAAAAACTACATAGGAGAGGCGCCAGAAATAGTTGAAAGGGCGATTAGCAAGTAAGGTGAAAAAATGAAATACTTGGAAACAACTGACCCTGAAATACATGGGCTTGCCCTAAAGGAGCTTGAGCGCCAAAGGCAGGGCCTTGAGCTTATTCCCTCAGAAAACTTCACCTCTTTGGCAGTAATGGAAGCGCAAGGCAGTATCCTTACAAACAAGTATTCAGAAGGCTACCCCGGCAAGAGGTATTATGGGGGAAACCAGTTCATTGATGTGTGCGAAAATTTGGCTATTGAGAGGGCAAAAAAGATTTTCAATGCACAGCATGCAAATGTGCAGCCCCATTCAGGAAGCCAGGCAAATATGGCTGCTTATTTTGCCCTTCTTTCCCCTGGCGACAAAATAATGGGCCTGAACCTGTCATCTGGAGGCCACCTTACCCATGGCTCGCCTGTGAACTTTTCAGGCAAGTCATATGAAATAATTGCATATAATGTTGACCCAAAAACACACTTGATTGACTTTAATTTGCTTGAAAAGCAGGCAAAGGAAAAAAAGCCAAAACTGGTTGTTGCTGGCTTTACTGCTTACCCCAGGCAGGTTGATTTCAAGAGGTTCCGCGAAGTTGCTGATGCCTGCAGCGCAATTCTTATGGTTGACATGGCTCACATTGCAGGCCTAATAGCAGGAGGCGCGCACCCCCAGCCATTCCCTTATGCTGATATTGTTACTTCAACCACGCATAAAACCCTGAGAGGCCCAAGAGGAGCAGTAATACTCTGCAAACAGGAATTTCAAAAGCCTATTGACAAGGCAGTATTCCCTGGCCTGCAGGGGGGCCCGTTTGACCATGCGATTGCTGCAAAGGCTGTTTGCTTTAAAGAGGCAATGCAGCCCGAGTTTTCAAAATATGCTGCAAAAGTAGTTGAAAATGCAAAAGCGCTTGCAGATTCGCTTTTAGGGGAGGGAATGGAACTGGTTTCAGGGGGAACAGACACCCACCTTATTGTGATTGACCTGACAAACATGAAGATTACTGGCAAAGAGGCGCAAAATGCCCTTGAAGAGGCAGGAATAACTGCAAACAAGAATACTGTCCCTTATGACAAGCAGTCCCCTTTTGTGACAAGCGGGATAAGGATTGGAACGCCTGCGCTTACTACAAGGGGAATGAAGGCCAGTGAAATGAAGGAAATAGGGAAAATGATAAACAGGGTTTGCTCTGCTCCAGAAAACCAGGAAGTGAAAGACCAGGTAAAAAAGGAGGTTCTTGAGCTTACAAAAAGGTTTCCCCTTTACCCAGAGTTGGGATAGATGGCTGCAAAAATAATTGACGGAAAAAAAATAGCTGACCAGATTATTGAAAAGGTGAAAAAAGAGGCCGCAGGACTTTCTCCTGCCCCGTGCCTTGCAATAGTCCTGGTTGGAAATGACCCTGCTTCCATTGTTTATACCAAAAAAAAGGCAGATGCCTGCAAACTAGCTGGCATTTTGTCAAAAAATGTAACTTTGCCTGCAAGTGCAACAGAAGATGAGATAATTGAAAAGGTAACTGGGCTGAACCAGGATGAAAATGTTGACGCAATACTTGTGCAGCTTCCCCTCCCTAAAGGGATTGATGAGGACAATGTGCTTGCAAAGGTGTCTCTTGAAAAGGATGTTGACTGCTTTCACCCGCAAAACTTTGGAAATGCAATGTTTGGCAAATCAAAAGTGACTGCATGCACTCCAAGAGGGGTAATACGCATGCTAAAGCAAAGCGGCGTTGGTCTTTCTGGAAAGCATGCAGTTGTAATAGGCAGGAGCAGGATAGTCGGAAAGCCGCTTGCAGCCCTTCTTTTGAATGAGAACTGCACTGTGACTGTTTGCCACAGCAAAACAGCAAACATTGCAAAGCACTCAAGCATGGCAGACATTGTATGCATTGCTGTTGGAAAGCCAAACGCCCTTAGCGAAGATATGGTGAAGAAAGGGGCAGTTGTGATTGACATTGGCACCAACAGAATAAAAGGAAAGCTTGTTGGAGATGCTGATTTTGAGAAAGTGAGCAAAAAGGCCTCTTTAATTACCCCTGTTCCAGGAGGGGTGGGGCCTGTGACTGTTGCAATGCTTCTTGAAAACGCCCTTGAGTGCTACAAGCAAAGGAGAAAATAAGTGAGCCTATGCCCCAAAGCGAGTATGGGAAAGTCCTGCAGAAATTATATTCATTAGAGAAATTTGGAAGCAGGCTTGGGCTTAACAGGATAAAAAAAATCCTTGCTTTGCTTTCAAACCCCCAAAACAGCTACAAAAGCATCCTGGTTGCAGGAAGCAATGGAAAAGGCTCAACAGTGCACATGATTGGCTCTATCCTCTGCTCTGACGGCAAAAGGGCAGGAACTTTTTTTTCCCCGCATATTTGCGAATTTGCAGAAAGGATAAGGATATGTGGAAAAAATGCAAGGAGAAAAGACATTGTCAGGTCTTATCTTCAGGTAATCAAGATTTGCAAAAAGAACAATATACGTGCGACTTTTTTTGAGGTTATAACTGCAATGGCTTTCCTGATTTTCAAATGGAATAAAGTTGGCTTTGCTGTGCTTGAAGTGGGGCTTGGCGGCAGGCTTGACGCCACAAATGCCGCTAATGCGAAAATAGGCGCAATAACCTCAATTTCCCTTGAGCATACAGCAAGGCTTGGAAGCACAATTGAGAAAATAGCTTATGAAAAGTGCGGCATTGCAAGAAAAGGAATTCCCGTTGTTTGCGGAAATATTGGCAAAAGGGCGCAAAAGGCAGTGGAAAGAGAGTGCAGGAAAAGAGGGGCAAAGCCTGTTTTTGTTTCAAAGAGCATTCTGCTGGGAAATGAGAGGGAAAAAGACGGGAAGTACAGCTTTGATGCAACCTTTTCAGGCACCAGGTTTTGCATCCAGCTTTGCGCTCCTGGCAGGTTCCAGATATCAAATGCCTGTGTTGCCCTTGCTGCCTCATTTCTTTGCAGGGCTTCGAAAAAGGCAATTGAAAAAGGGCTTTGTTCTGCAGTGCCAAAATTCAGGCTGCAGGCAATTTCCAAGTTTCCATTGGTAATTGCAGATTGCGCGCACAACCCTGAAGGCGCAGCCGCGCTTGCAAAGGAAGTGAAAAGGATAAAAGCCCGAAAAAAAGTGCTCTTGTTCTCTGCAATGAAAGACAAGCATTATGGAACAGTTCTCAGGAAGCTCTCAAAAGAGTTTGACATGGTTGTGCTCACAAAAGTTTCTACAAAAAGGGCAGCCAGGCTTTTAAGCATGAAAAGGGCAGTTCCAAGAGCAGCAGTTGTGAAAAATCCTGGTGCTGCACTCAGAAAAGCCAAAAAAATGGCAGGAAAGCCTGGAGCAGTCATAATAGCAGGCTCTATATACCTTTTGGCTGAGCTGTTCAATAAGGATAAAATAAGGATAGTTCAATAATGAGGGTTGGTGCTTAGGATGGACGAGAAAAAAGGGGCAGATAAGAAGGAATTAAGGGAAAGGATGATTGAAAAGAGGGAATTTCATCACTCAAAGGGGGGCCATGTTCACTGCATAAGGATAATGGACTGTTTTTTGCACTTGCCTGAGTTTGATTCTGCAAAATGCATGTTGGTTTATGCCTCAAAGGGGGCAGAAGTCCATACTGACGGAATAATACAAAGCGCACTGTCTCTTGGCAAAAAGGTCTGCCTTCCTGCCACCATAAAGGAAACGCACAGCCTTGAGCTTTATTCTATAGGTGATATGAAAGAGCTTGAGCTTGGCGAGTTTGGAATATTGGAGCCCCAAAAAAAAGAGGAGAGAAAAGTTGACCCAAAAGAGATTGACCTGGCAGTTGTGCCAGGGGTTTCGTTTGACAGGAGAGGGCACAGGATAGGCTATGGCAGGGGCTACTATGACTCATTGCTTTCAAAAATAAAAGGAACAAAAGTAGGGCTGTCATATGGGCTTCAGATAATGAAGAGAGTCCCAACAGAATCGCATGATGTTGCAGTTGACATGATTGTAACAGAGCAAGGCGTGATTGACTGCAGCGGAGATGAGGCAAAAAAGAAAATAACGGTCGTTGTGCTTGCCTCTGGCAGGGGAAGCGACTTCCAGTCAATCATTGAAGGCATAAGGTCTGGCAAAGTGGCTGCCCATATAATTGGCTTTATAACGGACAATGCCTCTGCAAAGGCTATTGGAAGGGCAAAAAGAAATGGAATCCCTTCATTTGTGATTGAGCACAAGAGCAGGGAAGAGCTGGATAAAGGGATAAAGCAAAAGCTTGATGAGCTTGAGCCTGACCTGGTTGTGCTTGCAGGATATATGAAAATAATAAAGGACAAGGAGCTTCTTGAAGCATACAAAGGGAAAATAATAAACATACACCCCTCCCTTTTGCCAAAATACCCAGGGGCACACGCACAAAAGGATGCATTTGACGCCGGGGAAAAGGTTTCTGGCTATACCATACATTTTGTTGATTCCTCGCTTGACGGCGGGCCAATAATCCACCAGGAAAAGGTAGACATCTCAGGCTGCAAGGACGCAGAAGAGGCTGCAGCAGAGATACTTGAAAGGGAGCATATAGGCCTGCCAATGATTGTTGGGAAGTTTGCAAAAGGGAAATTCGAGATAAAAGACGGAAAAGTGGAGTATAAGGAAAACTTATAATTCTTGGCAGGAAAAAAATCCCCATAAAAGTGGTTTGATGCTTAAGGGAATAATTGACTGGCTCAGAAAAGTGCTCAGGGGGAAAAAAGAACTTTCCCTTGGCGTATATGGGAGCCCGAATGTTGGCAAGACCACGCTTGCAAACAGGATATGCGTTGACCTCGCAGATGAGTCGCTTGGCGCAGTAAGCCCAGTGCCCCATGAAACAAGGAAAGTGCAAAAAAAAGAGCATGTGACACTCAAGCTCAAGGGGTTTAAGCTGACAATGAGCCTCCTTGACATGCCTGGCATTGCAGTAAAGGTCGATTACCGGGATTTTCTTGAGTATGGGCTGAAAAAGGAGGAGGCAAAGAAAAGGGCAAGAGAAGCAACAAGAGGGGTTGTTGAGGCAGTGAGAACAATGGACAAGGTTGATGCTGCGCTTTTCATAATTGATGCCACTGAAGACCCTTATACCCAGGTTAATATCACAATAATGGGAAATATTGAGGCAAGGGATATCCCGATTGTCATAGTTGCAAACAAGATAGACCTGCCTTCTGCAAATACAAGAAAGGTAAGGGAAGCCTTTCCAGGCTATGACTTTGTTGAGGTTTCAGCAATGACAGGCGAGAATTTGGAGGTTCTTTACAAGGAAATTGCACAAAAGCTTTCCTGATTTTCAAAAAGTGGTTTTATGCACAAGTGTGTAAGATGCGGCAGGATAGCCACAACAATTGACGAGATAAATGCAGGCTGCCCTTGCGGCTCAAAGGTTTTTTCATTCATAAGGGAAGATGGTGAGAAGAAAAAAAGCCCTGAAAAGGAAAAAAAGGCCCCTTATTCATACCATGCAAGAAGCACTTTTACCTCTGAGGATGTTGAAAACATAAAGGTGCTTACAGAAGGGGTTTTTCTTGTTGACATAAACTCTCTTTCAAAAAACCCGGTTGTCCTGAAGGATGAGGAAGGAATTTATTATGTGAAGCTTCCCTTTGAGCAGAATGGCAAGCCCCTTTTCAACAGCAAAAAGTAGTCAGACATCAAGCAATATCCTTATTGTCCATCCATCTTTTCCCTTTTTTACCATAAGCTCATGGTAAGTGACTGCCTTTACTGAGTCTTTTGGCTGCTTTTTCTCGCCCCAAGCATCAATTTCAAGGGAGTTTGCCTTTGAATCAAACTTTTTCACTTCAATTCTTGAGAAAACGATTTCATGCGTATCCATGTATGCCAATAAGTCTGCCAAAGCATGCACAGTTAGCTCTTCTATGTTGTGTGCTGACAGTTTGAAGGAAGCTTTTTCCTTTTCATTTGCATCCCCAAAAACAGAAAACATTGCCTTTGCTGCGTTTTGAAGCGCTTTTTCATATGTTTTGCCATATGCCTCAAACAACAGGTCAGCAGTATGCTCTAAGAACTTGTACTCCATAAAAACCACTTTTGAAGAAGATTAAGAAAGTTCCACTTCTGTTCCAATTGCCTGGCCAGGAAGCCCTTTGTCAAATTTCACAAGCACTGCGCCAGAGTTGCCATGGGCTTTTCTTACCCTTCCCACTATTTCCTTTCCTGTTGCTGTTTTCCATACAACCCTTTTGCCAACTATGCCGTCTGCAGATGAGCGGTCCTGTACACCGTCAACCTGTACTATGTACTGGTTGGTGTATTCTGTGTGCGCGCCCCTCCTGTAGTTTGAAATTCTTCCCTTCATTTCATGACCTCCTTTTGTCTATTGTCCTAACCCATTTTAAACACTTGTCCATAGCAAAGCAGCCACAAACTAGCTTTTTCTTGGCTGGGGAAATACAAATACCAGAGCAAGCAGAATAGCTGCTGCTGGCAGGCACACAAAGTCTTTTGGGATTCCTTTTACTGGAGGGAGTTTTGGGTTAAAGTCAGCCTCAAGGTCTTTTGCAAGCGCAGCATCTGTGACTGCAACCATTAGTTCTGACTCAATTGCACCTATATCTGACATTGCCTGGCTTATCTGCGACATTGTCTGCACAGCAGAGGCATTTGACTTGATTTGTGACAGGTTTGATGAAAATTCCTGCTGCGCCGGGTCATCCAAAAGGTATGATGCCTTGTCCAGCTTGTCCTCAAGTGACGCTATTGCTCCTTGCATCTGTTGGTATTGGTAAAGGGCTGACTCGATTTTTTTGGCAGTGTAATTTGCCTTTGCCTTAAACTCATTTCCTTTTTCCAGCGACTGCCTGTAATAGCCATCCTCCCCAAGCTCTATTATTTCCTCTGATAGATTGGCAAGCTCTTGTATTGAGGTTTCAATTGACAGGTCTTTTACTTTATTTGAAAGGTTTGACAAGGATTTTTCCAGCCTTATCATTTCATTTAGCATGTACAGCCTCAGCTCAGCAAACCTGGTTTCCCTGGTTGAGAGATGCTGCTCATTTTCATTTGTTCTTTCAAGTATTTGAAGAGAGCGGCTTTTTTGCTGTGCAAGTTGGGAATGTATTGACTTTATTGAGAGCATGTTTGACTTTTCCTGCTCAATTAACAAGCTTGAGTAATCCACTTTTGGGCAGTATGCATAGCAGCGCCTTGTTGCATTTAAGCCAATGCACCCCTCATCAGACCTGTTAAGGAACAGGCCGCTCTGCGTGATGTTTTGAGAAACCTGCAAAAGCCCTGAAAGCTTGTCTATTTTCTCATCTGCCACTGACTCGTCATAAGTTACTTTGTCTATATTTTCCTGGTAGGACAATACAAGCTGGCTAAAGTTTTTTCTCTGAGTTGTCCAGCCAAGTATTTCCTCCCAAAATCCCTCAGCATAAAGGAGAATGTCGCAGTTTGGGTTTGCTTTGCAGGCAAGTATGCATGTCTCTTTGCTGGTGCAATCATGCATATCAGTGCCAGTAAGCCTCATGCAGTCCTTCTCATATTCTTGCTTTGCCTCTAAAATTTTTGCTGGAAGGGCTGCTGCAGAATCTGCAAGTGCCTGTACCCCTGTTTGGCTCTTAACATGCTCTTTAAGCGCTTGTTCTATAAGATGAGCCTCAAGAATAGGCTGTGCTGTGCTGCTGTGAACAACATATGTCTCTTGCCCATCTGCAAGTATGAGCACATAGTCTGCTCCTGACAGCTCCTGTGCGCTTACAACCTGGTCTGGCTCAAATGATGAATCAATGAATGTTTGCACTTGTGCTGCAAATGCTGGAAAAGAAGCAAGCAAAAGCACAATAAATGGGGCAATAGCCAGTTTTGCCATAAAGAGAAATGGGGAATGGGTTTTTTATAGTGGCAGGGAAAATACTCTTTTGTGGCACAAGAGCTGTTGTCCTTCCTTATACTGATATCTGCAGGGCTGTTCCTGTCAGAGCTTTTCCGCAGGTTCCACCTTCCATATGTTGTTGCTTTGATTGCAACCGGCATAATAATCGGCCCTTATTTTCTTGATATATTTGAGCCAACGCAAACAACTGACTTTATTGGCAGTGTTGGCCTTATTTTCCTCATGTTCATGGCAGGCATTGAAATACGCCTGTCAAGCCTTGCAAAGTTCAAGTCAAAAATTGCAAAAATTTCCATTCTCAATGGAAGCATCCCTTTTTTAGTTGGGTTTGGAATTGCACTTTACTTTGGGTATGGCATTGTTGCAGCAATAATGCTTGGCATAATATTCATCTCCTCCTCAATTGCAGTTGTAATTCCTTCATTGGAAGCAATGGGGCTGATGAACAAAAAGCTTGGCAAGGTGATTGTTGGCTCAACCATGTTTGAGGATGTCACAAGCCTTGTGCTTCTTTCAGTTGCTTTGCAGACAATAAACCCGACAACAGATATGCCGCTCATAATCTTCTATCCCCTGGTATTCATCTCAATGCTCGCCTTGAAGTTCATAATACCAAGGCTTAGGTGGTTCTTGTTCCAGAAAAGCAGGAAGGACAAGGACCTGTTTGAGCAGGATTTGCGCCTTGTTTTTGCAACCCTTATTGCTGTTGTCATCATATTTGACCTGCTTGGCATGCATGCAATTATTGCAGGCTTTTTCGCAGGCCTTGTTCTTTCAGAGTCAATAAAAAGCGAGCTTTTGAGGAAAAAGCTCCATGCAATAAGCTATGGGCTTTTCATCCCTGCATTTTTCATAATAATAGGCACTGAAATGGAGCTGTCAGTATTTGGGAACATAGGGGATGCTGCCCTTCTTGCAGTTGCAATTATTGCTGGCTCTGTTCTCTCAAAGCTTGTGAGCGGTTATTTTGGAGGCAGGCTTGCAGGCTTTGGAAAAGCGCAAAGCAGGCTAATAGGAGCTTCAACAATACCCCAGCTTAGCACAACGCTTGCAGTGGCATTTGTTGGTCTTGAAACTGGGATAATTGACCAGAGGATAGTTACAATAATGATACTTCTTTCTGCTGTTACAACTGTTCTTGCGCCTCTTCTCATCTCATGGGCAAAAAAAGACCTTGCTGAGGGAAGAAACATTGGGCACAGGGAAATAAAGGAGCAGATTGACAGGACAATATAGGGGGGATAAAAATGGGAAACAAAATTGTATTTGCAGGCTTGCTTGCTTTTATGCTGCTCTTTGGCTGCCCTGCACAAGAGCCTGAGGATTTACAGAATATGTCACAAGGAACAGAGCAAGAAAACACTCAACAGCAGCAAGAGGAACAGGGAGGAGAAACAGACCAAGCTGAGCAAGAGCAGGGAACAAGCCAAGAACAGCAGCAAGCAAGCGATGAATACCCTGGCGAGCTTTCTGGAACAACCACAATTACAATAAAAAGCTCTGCTGGCTCATTGAAAAACATTGACACCACCTTTGTTTCAAATGATGTACTTTCCTATGCTGGGGATGGAGAATACAGGCTAAAAACCAGGAGCATGCAATGCACTTCATCAGACACAAGCGAGATTGATGAGGGCTATATCCAGGTGTCATCAAGCATAATAGGAACAGGCTCATCAACTGAAAACTATCCTGACATTGAAAGCGCACCTTTGAAAATCAGGTTTGAGATGCAGGATGCAGAAATCTATATTTTCAGTGACCCGCAGAAAAATAATGCTGAATGGGTCACTTATACTGAGACTGTGAATGACATGAGCAGCACTTACCAGGGAGACTGCGGCATGATTCTGCCCTATGATGCTGCTTATCAGGTCTTGAGCATATTTGAAATGGAGGATTGGAAAGTAAAGGAAAGCTTTGAGGTAACCTCTCCCCAGGGCACAACAACATGGACATTGGATTATGACTATGCGCCTGCTGAGTAATAGGCAAAAGCAGAGAAAACCAGCAGATTTGCCTTAAAATTAAAAGCATTGCAGTTCAAACACGCTGCAAGGGGTGGTGATAATGGGAAAAATGTTTATTATTGGTCTTGTTGTTCTTAGCATGGTTGCTTTTGGCTGCATACAGGCTAATGCACCAGACGAACCCCCTTTGGTCTGCAACAAGCCATACATACTGGTTGGAAACTCCTGCTGCCTTGATGAAAATGACAACAGCATATGCGACACTGATGAAGAGCAGGAACCTGAAGCAGAACCAACAGTAACACCAAAAGAAGAGGAGCCGATAATTCCTGAACCAGAAGAAGAGCCTGAAGAGCAGGTAAAATGCGAAGCACCGTATATTCAGGTTGGAACAGACTGCTGCCTGGATGCTGACTCAAACCAGATATGTGACAAGGACGAGCAAGTGAAAACATGCCCTGCTGACCTGCAGGTTTGCCCTGGAGGCTCAAGCGTTGGAAGAGACCCTGACAATAGCTGCAACTTTTATCCATGCCCAGAAATTTTCCCTGAGCCAGAGGAAAATGAATCAAATGAAACTGAAGAGATTAATTTGACTGCCTGTGAAACTAGCCCAGTTCTCTCGGCAATAACCAGCAACCTAATGGAAAAGTCAAATGACTGCGGCAGCATAAGGGTAAATGTGCTTTGCGGAGTGTGTGCCACCTGCTGCAGCGAGCCAGGAGTAGCAAAGAGCGAATATTTGCAGAGCATTGACCCTGATTGCTATCCATGCGCAAACTCAAACTTTGGCGTTGCACGCGCAAGGGACTATTATGGCAGGATGGGCACATATGAAGGAATTTGCACAGAAAACTGCCCTGACCTTGTGAGCGCATACCAGGCATTTTTGCAGTATGGGGAAGACTACAGCTGCATCCTTCCTTCTGGCTGGATGATTTGCGATGATGTGACATTGAGCTGAAGTGCATAATTTTGCTTGTGTGGGAAAGAAGCTGCGCTTCTGAATAAGAAAGGGTAGGTAATATGGAAGTTTCAAAAAGAACAATGGAATTGGGAACTGAGACCGCTTTTGAGGTCCTTGCAGAGGTAAACAAATTGAGAAGCCAAGGCAAGAAAGTTATCAGCTTTTGCATTGGCCAGCCTGATTTTGACACTCCGAAAAACATAAAGGATGCCGCAATAGCTGCAATAAATGACGGAAAGACCGGCTATACTGACTCTGCCGGCCTTCTTGCAGCAAGGGAAACGATTGCAAAATACCTTTCAAGGACAAGGAAAATCACTGTATTGCCAGAGCATGTTGTGATTGCAAACGGTGCAAAGCCTTTCATTGCATTTGCAGTCGCATGCACAACTGACTATGGAATTGGGGATGAGGTCATTTACCCAAACCCAGGCTATCCTATTTATGAGTCGCAGATAATTGCAAACGGAGCTGTTCCAGTCGCGCTTCCGCTTTCTGAAAAGAAGAAATTCGGCTTTGATATTGATGTGTTAAAGGAAAAGATAAGCAACAGGACGAAAATGCTGATTATCAACACGCCGCACAACCCCACTGGGGGCATTATTGAGGAAGATGACTTGAAAGAGGTTGCTGCTTTGGCAAAAAAGCATGACTTTTGGGTTTATGCTGACGAGATTTACTGCCAAATCATGTATGACAAGGAATTCAAGAGCATTGCATCCTTGCCTGAAATGTATGAGCGCACAATAATCTCAGACGGCGCTTCCAAAACATATGCAATGACTGGTTGGAGGATGGGCTTTATGGCAAACCCTGTTCTGGCCCAGCACATGGCAAGATGGGTTACAAATACTGAAAGCTGCGCAAACCACATGGTCCAATATGCAATGAAGCAGGCACTTGATGGCCCGCAGGATGAGAGCAGGAAAATGGTTGCAAGCTACAAGGAGAGAAGGGATTTGATTGTAAAGCTGCTTAATGAAATTGACGGGATCAGCTGCCATTTGCCTGGCGGCGCCTTTTATGCATATCCAAATGTGACAAAAGCGGTTGAAAAGCTTGGCTTAAAAGACTCTGAAGAAATGAGAAAGCTGTTGTTAAAGCACGGGGTTGCAGTGCTTTCAGACATACACTTTGGCAAAAGAAATCCTGGCGACCCTGAACAGCATATAAGGCTCAGCTATGTTGCTTCAAAGGAAGATATCATTGAAGGGCTAGGCAGGATGAAAAAAGTAATTGGCAGCAAAGGGCAGGTTGGGGCAATAACCTGGTGGTGACTAAGTGGGATTTATACATCCTAAGTCAGAAGTTGACCCAAAAGCAAAGCTTGGGAAAAATATATATATTGCCGCCTTTGCCTGCATAAGGGCAGATGAAGGGGATATTGAAGTCGGGGACAATGTCAGCATACAGGAAACCTGCGTTTTGCATGGAAAGGATGTGAAGATAGGCAACAATGTCACTGTTGG
This sequence comes from Microcaldota archaeon, assembly GCA_964581105.1. Classification (GTDB taxonomy): domain Archaea; phylum Micrarchaeota; class Micrarchaeia; order Anstonellales; family Anstonellaceae; genus UBA10161. The sequence goes on along the minus strand of CAZOMB010000011.1, from coordinate 4,538 downwards.
CCATGGGGCAATTGTGCATGGCTGCAGAATAGCTGACAATGTGCTTGTTGGCATGAACTCAACACTGCTTTCTGGCTGCGAAATAGGCGAATGGAGCATAGTTGCAGCAGGGGCAGTTGTCACTGAGGGCATGAAAGTGCCTGCAAACAGCCTGGTGGCAGGAGTGCCAGCAAAACTTATCCGCAAAACAACAGAAAAGGACAGGGGATTGATTTGCAATTCATGCAGCAGTTATGTGGACAAGCTTGATAAAAAGAAAAGCCCTCAAGGCTAAAAAGGGGATAATATGGGAATCATAAATGAAAAAGGGGAGGAGAAGCAATTCTCGGTTGATGAGATAAAAAAGGCTGCAAATGAAATGAGGGGCTATTGCCTGATATCATTGTATTGCGCAGGCAGCGGCCATTCGGGGGGCAGCCTTTCTGTGATGGACATTGCTTCTGTTTTGTTCCTAAAGGTAATGAAGCACAAGCCTCATGAGCCTGGCTGGGATGGAAGGGACCGGCTGTTCTATTCAGCAGGCCACAAGGCTCCTGCCTGGTATACTTCTCTTGGCTATTGTGGTTACTTTGACATAAAAGACACTGCCACCCTGAGAAAATTTGGAAGCCCGTTCCAGGGCCATCCTGACTGCAAAAAGTGCAAAGGAATCGAGGTTTCATGCGGCTCATTGGGCCAGGGCTTGAGCGTTGCAGTTGGAGATGCTTTGTCTGCAAAACTTGACAAAAAGGATTACAAGGCATATTGCATTATGGGAGATGGAGAGCAGCAGGAAGGGCAAATATGGGAAGCTGCAATGGAGGCAGCGCATTACAAGCTTGACAATCTGGTTGGAATTATTGATGACAATAACTTGCAAATAGACGGCTGGACAAGGGAAGTAATGGGTGTGCAGTCTTTAGCAGAAAAGTACAGGGCATTTGGCTGGCATGTTATTTCCTGCAATGGTCATTCTGTTGAAGAGCTTATTAATGCATTTGAAGAGGCCTCAAAAACAAAGGGAAAGCCAACTGTGATAATAGCAAAAACAATTAAGGGAAAAGGAGCCTCATTCATGGAAAATGAGGCTGGCTGGCATGGCAAGGCGCCAAATTTAGAGCAGCTTGAAACAGCGCTCAAGGAGCTTAAGCTTGACTATCTGCCAAAAGATGGGATGATAAGCCTTGCAAAAGAGCACCAGAAAAAAGTTGACAGGAAAATTGATGACTCAATGCCAAAATTCTCAGAAAATTACTGGTGGAACTCGCAGGAAAAGATGCAGGCTGACATGAAGCCAACAAGAAAAGGGTTTGGAGAAGAGCTTTCTGAGAACGCAAACAAGGACATTGTTGCTCTTGGAGCAGACATATCAGGCTCAATATGCATAAACATGTTTTACAGCAAAAAGCCTGAAAGGAAAGACCGGTTCTTTTCAATGGGAATAGCAGAGCAGTCAGGAACCTGTGTAGCAGCCGGGTTTGCAAAAGAGGGAAAAATACCTTTTTTTGGCACCTACGGAGTTTTTGCAGCAGGCCGTGCGCTTGACCAGGTAAGGACAACTGTCTGCTATGGGGACTGGAATGTAAAGATTGCTGGCGCCCATGGAGGGGTTTCTGTTGGGCCAGATGGCGCAACCCACCAGGCGCTTGAGGAAATATTCCAAATAGCTGGCTTGCCTAATATGCACCTTCTTGTGCCTTGCGACTCAAATGAGACAAAAAGGGCAACAAAAGCAATGATAGATGAAATAAAAGGCCCGTGCTATATCAGGTATGCAAGAGAGGCAACGCCAATTGTGACAAGTGACAAAACCCCTTACAAGTTTGGGGTTGCAACTGTAATACATTACAGAGGCGAAAAGGAAAAATTCATTGATGCATTTGAGCATAGCCTCTCCACTGACTCTAAAAATGAAAATGAAGACATTGCACTTGTTGCATGCGGACCAGAAGTGCCTGAGGCAATGAGAGCTGCCTGGATATTGAAAGAAGAGTATAAGATTAACGCAAGGGTTGTGAACATGTCAACTTTAAAGCCCCTTGACAAGCAATCTTTGGTTTCTGCAGCAATTGAAACAGGGGCTGTCCTTACCTGCGAAGAGCACCAAAAAGGAGGGCTGGGCAATTTGGTTTCATCTGCAATCCTCTCTGAACCAAAAACTTATGGAAAACCAGTGCTTTTTGACATGATTGGGGTCAATGATACATTTGGCGAGTCAGGTGCCTCGTGGGAGCTTGTAAAAGCATTTGGCCTGTCAGCAGAGCACATAGCAAAAAAAGCAAAAGAAATGGTTGACAGGAAGAAAAAGTAGGATTTCAATCATTTTTTCCTGCAGCCAATGTTGAAAATATTTTCCTTAAGTTGCTTTTGACTGCTGATCTTTGAATAAATCTCCTCAAGCACGATTTTCTTTATTTTCAGATAGTTTTCCCTTCCAACCTCAGAATTTCCTATTGCATAGTGCTTGTTTTTTACATTAAAGCAAAACATGCAGTCCCTTAACCCGTCGCAATTATGGCAAAAGTACGAGTCAGCGCAATCATGGCAGCTGTCGCACTCAAAGCAGCGTATGATTTTTGATGAATTGTAGCACTTTATGCAGAATTCTGAGCCCCATGCAGAGCCTGTGCCAAAGCAGTATGAGGAGTTTCTTGGCCAGAAGCTATAGCCGCAGAATTTTGAATATACAGATGGCGAGCTTTTGCAGCAGTCAGAAGAATAGAATGAAAGAGCGCAGTCAATGATGTTTTTGTTGTTTCCTGCAAATATTTCAGGGAAAACAAATGCGAGTTTTCCTATTTTTTCATGCGCATTTTTCACTGTCAAAGTTTCTACTTGTTCAGGAGAAAGAGAAACTGCCTTTCCATATTCATATGCTTCATCTTCGCTAATAAGCCTGTCTCTTGGAAGCTTGTCAAAGTTCCCATAATACACAATTTGAAGCTTTTTCCCGGATGCAATTGATTTTTCATCATCTATCCTCCTTGTGTTTTTCAGCAGCCAGTTAGAGTATTTGCCCATTCCGCCAAAAAGCTGCTTTTCAAATATCAGGCTGCTTGTATTCTTAAACTGTTTTTCTATTGGTGCGCAATCAAGCTTTCCAAAGTCAGTTGGCTTTAAAGGAACAGGGAACTTTTCAGGCATCTCTCTTCTGCTTGCTTTTATTATTTCTATTAATGAAGGTGCTTTTTTCTTTGAAACAAGCTCTTGAGCAATTTCTTGTGTGAGTTTTTCTTTTATCTGCAGGTATTTTGACTTTTCAAGCTCAAGGTTTCCTATGCGCAGCCTTTTTCCCCTCAAATTGAATGAAAACAAACAATCCTGGCAGTTGTCAAGCCCAAATGAATAATAGCACTCTTGGCAGCCTTTGCACATCCACAGCTCAAATCCCCTGGTATTTTTGTGGCATTGGCTGCATTTTATGCACCAGGATGACTCTGCAAGCGTATGGCAGCCAAAACAGTCATCGCAAAACCTCCCCATTGTGCAGTTGCATATGTATTTTGAGTCAGTAAAGCGAGCAGAGTCAAGCGCATAATAGCAGTCGCTTATGCTTGTGCTCCTTTTGACAAACTCAGACTTTCCAAGTATTATGTTTCCTGCATAAAAAACCCTTTCTTGCACTGCCTGTACAATAGAGTCAATGTCCTTTATCTGGTTGATATCAAGCGGCTCAAACTTTTTCTGAAAATCTATTTCATTGCAGCTGATTCTTTTTGAGCCAGAGCAATACTCTTTTATTGCAAATGCCACTTGCTGCGAAGAAACAGATGACTTTTCAAATTCATTTGGCTCTGTGTAAAGGCAAAGCCATGGCACATAATCTTTCAGAGACCCTGGCTCAAACCCAAGAAGTGCCCTGCAGACAGATGCCCAGCGTTTGTTAAGCGTTTCATAAGGCTCGTCCATCAGCAACCCTATCTTCATTATTCTCTCGTCACTGCCAATTGTCACATTCCAAGGAATTTCAACAGCTCAAAAACCAGAAATGCTGGCCAGAGAAGAGCTTTCAAAACCCCGATAACTCCTTCCCACAGGCTTGTGGCTGTTGTGATGTAATATACCAGTGCGCCAAGGAAACCCAAACCATACAAAGCTCCGCCGCTTCCATGGCAGGTAACGCGTTCTTTTTTCCACCATGGCATGCGCTTGTCATTTTTGCATTCTTTTTCCATCTTTGCCCCGATGGCCTTTCCGATTTGGTCCCATGTTGGTTCTTTAGCGGATTTCTTTTTCATGTTAACCACCTCAAGAATATCATTGATTAAAGCATGAATCTTAAGTATATAAGGATTTGTATAAATGTTTCCTGCCACAAAGCTTCTTTAACTTTCATTAACAGCAAACTTAGTGCAAGGGGTCGTGGCGTAATTTGGTAGCGCGGCAGGCTCCAGATCTCGCCCGTGCCACAAGGTGCGGGTCATAGAATATACCTGCATGTTAGGGTTCAAATCCCTACGATCCCACTCGCGAAGCGAATGGGCAGACAGTGGAGCCACAGCTTCACTGGATCCCATCCCTAAGGGGCATTAGTCAACAATAGCTTCCCCTTAAGGGTT
>CAZOMB010000010.1:0-43644 GCA_964581105.1 Microcaldota archaeon | reverse complement strand
GGAATAGTTGTTTCAAAGTTCAATGAGGAGATAACCTCAAAAATGCTTATTGAGGCAAAAAAACAAGCAAAAAGAAAAGGCGCAAAAGTAATGGCAGTTATTCAAGTGCCAGGAGCATATGAAATCCCTTTTGCAGTGCAAAAGCTTCTCAAAAGAAAAAACATTGATTCAGTTTCAGCAATAGGAGCAGTGATAAAAGGGCAGACAAAGCACGATGAAGTGATAATGAACGCAATCTGCCCAAAGCTTCTGTCACTTTCCCTTGAATATGAAAAGCCAGTAGGGCTTGGAATCTCAGGGCCAGGAATAAACTACACACAAGCAAAGGCAAGGGCAAAAGACTATGCCTGCCGCTCAGTTAATGCAGCTGTTTTGATGGGCAGGCTCTGATTTTATGGGAAAAGACAAATACTATATGAAGATGTGCCTAAAGCTTGCCAAAAAGGGGGAAGGAAGAGTTTCCCCTAATCCATTAGTTGGAGCTATTGTAGTCAAGGATGGCAGGATTATTGGGAAAGGATACCATGAAAAATTCGGCTCTCCCCACGCAGAGGCCAGAGCAATAGCAGATGCAGGAAAAAAAGGAAACTCACCCCATGGCTCCACCCTATATGTTTCTTTAGAGCCATGCTCGCACACAAAAAAGAAAACCCCCCCATGCGTTCCTTTGATAATAAAAAAAGGAATAAGGCGAGTAGTAATTGGAGCAAAAGATTCAAACCCAAAAGTAAAAGGAATCAGTGTGCTGAAGTCAGCTGGCATCAGAGTCAAATGCGGAGTCCTCAAAAAAGAGGCTGAAAGACTAAATGAGATATACAACAAATTCATGAAAACTGGAAAAGCATTTGTGCTTCTTAAGATGTCTCAGACAAAAAATGGGAAAATTGGCATAAAAGGAAAAGCAAATGTTCGGATTTCTGGAAAGCAGTTTGATGCAGCAGTGCAAAGCATAAGAAACAAGTATGATGCAATTTTAGTAGGAATAAATACTGTGCTTGCTGATGACCCGCGGCTCACCTGCAGAGTAAAGGGAGGGAAAAACCCTGTAAGAATAATAATGGACTCCCAGCTCAGGACTCCAATCAATGCAAAAATTCTTCAAAACGCAAGGCACGAGCCAGTGATATTTGCCTCTTCCAGCAAATGCAGCCGCAAAAAAGAGCAGGCACTCAAGAAAAAAGGCGCAGCAGTGCTTATTTCAGGAAAAAGAAAAGCAAGCCTGATTTCTCTTGTTAAAATGCTTCCATCACTTGGCATTTATTCGTTGCTCATTGAAGGGGGTAAAAAAATTGCCAAAACAGCGCTTGAGCAAAAACTGGTTGACAAATTGTGCTTATCAATAAACGACAAAAGGATTGCTGAAAAAGGGGCAGTTGCATCTCCAGTCACTGTTGCTGTTCTCAAAAAACTGAAAAGAAAGGAAAAGAAAAAAATGGGAAAAGACACAGTGATTGAAGGCTATTTTACTTTGTACTCAAAATAATCGTCCCACGGGTTTTCTAGTTTCATCATTTGCTTTATTGTGAGCTTTTCAAAATATTTCCTGAACGGGCGCATTGAGTTTCCATGGGCAGAAATGGCTACATTCACTTTGTGCTTTTTCATGTAAGCAAGCAAGTCCTTGATAAATGCCATTACTCTTTTTTCAACCATTTTAATGCTCTCTCCTTTTGGTGGGGGGTGAGAGTATGAGCGGCGTATCTGGTAAAGTTCCTCATCAGTGTGATTTTTCTTGAATGCTTTATGGCTTGTTCCCTGCAATTTTCCATAGCTTCTTTCAATCATCCTGTCATCATTGAATTTTTTCCTGCACTCTGGGTGATATTTGAGGACTTCTTTCAAAGTATCGCGCGAGCGGGACAAAGAAGTTTGGAATGCGACATCTATCTTTTTCCTGCGCAATTTTTTTGCAATTTTTTTTGCCTGCTTTATGCCAAAAGCAGTAAGCTTAGAGTCTTTCCAGCCAGTAAAGTACTTGTTTTTGTTATAATAGGTCTGCGCATGCCTGAAAAGGTAAATTGTTGGCGTGCTGCGGCTTCTGCTGACCGGGATTTTCTTCCAGTAGCCTGAAAAGTCAAGCTCATCTTTTTCCATAAAAACACTTCTTCACTGGCCAATGTGCTCATAAATGTATACGAGAGTGTCTGCATCAGGAGCATAATAATACTCGCCATGAGTCAAAAGCGCAATGTTTGTAAGCTCTGTTTCATCCACCCCGTCGCCAAAGCCTATGGTATATACTACTACATCATTTTCCCGGGCATAGGTGGCCCCGTCAATAGAATTTCCGACATTGCTCTGGCCATCAGTAAGAAGGACAATCACCTTTTCTGTGCCATCCCTTGCCCTTACAGAAGTAAGCTCGTCAACCGATTCTTCAATACCACACTCAATACAAGTATTCCCCCCTGCGCTCAATGCGTCTATTGAATCTTGCAGGTCCTGCTTGTTTGCCTCAGAGTTCATCATTGCAAGCTGCTGGTTAAGGTAAGAATAGGTATTGTAAGATGCCAAGCCTGCCTGGGTGCTGTTCCCAACTATGTCAACAAAAATCTTTGCAGCATCCTTTGATGCCTCAAGCCTTGTTGGCACCTGGGTTACCCGAAGCCTTCTGCTTCTTGCCTGGCAGCTGCCACTGCTCTTCAGATAAAGGTCAACATCAAAAGGCGAGTCATAAGATGAAACATCAATATTATAGCCATAAAATGTCTGGTAGCTTGTGCTATACCTGCTTCCGCTCAGAATAACATCTTCACCTACTCTTGCTTCAAAGTAAACAGTGCACCAATAAGAGCTTGTCTTGAGCTGGTTTGTAATATTAACATAATCCCCGTCAGGTGTCACTTCAAGTGTTTTGACAAGGTCCCAGTCACTATCCCAACTGGTAACATATGAATCATCAGCAGCATAAATAACAGGGTCTGACATTGAGCCAGAGGTGTCAAGCACAAGCATCACATCAACAGAAACAACGCCAAAAGTATCATTGAAAATGCCGCCAACATTGCTAAGCTCGTCAACACAATATGCAAAAATCGTGTGGATGCCACTGTCAAGCTGGCCAAAGTTGTACTCAAATTCCTCTGTTGGCGAGTCATAATCCCCGTCAGTTGGGGTTGCATTTACCCATGGGCCGTCATCAAGCTCCATATAACAGGCAGCAATGTCTGCATTTCCAGTATATTCATCTGTTGCAGAGCCTGTTTCAGTGACATTTGTAAGAGTAGTCGGGTATTCTGTATGGTTCATAAAAGTCACAATCGGGCCAAGCGAGTCGCCCATGCTGATATTAAAGAAATAATATGAAATAGGGCCAGTGTTGTTTGCAGTATCTGTGCACCTGACACCTGCAACATGCTGGCCTGATGAAAGGTGGCCAACCTCAAGCTCAACCTCTTCAGATACTGAGGTTGAGAAATCTCCGTTAGATGCATTCATTGCTGACCAGCTGCCACCGTCAAGCTGAAGCTCTGCTGATTCTATGTAGCTGTTGCCTGTTGAAGAATCATTGCAAACAGCATTTATTGTCACATTGTCAGATGCAGATGCATTTGCCGGCGTGCTGTTTATTGATGTTACAATCGGCCCCCATAAGTCGCCGCTTGGGTAGCAGCAGCAGTATGAATCAGGAGCCTCGCAAGTATAGTCAAACGAGGTTTCATAGCTTTCCCCATTTGCAACGCATGAAGCAGGCGCATCCCTGCACGTCCCATTTGAATAGCCCTGTGAAACGCACAGGCCAGGGCAGCTTGTGCCGCCCTGGATAGTGACTGTTAGCTGGCTTACGCATGAGCCGTCGTCTGCAGAGTCAACCTCTATTATGCCCCCATAAATTCCTGGCGGCTGCTCAACACCTATGTTAAAGTCAATCCCCAAAGTGCCCTGCTCTCCTGATGGAAGAGAAGAAGGGGGCGAGCCTATTGATGAAAAAGCTGAGACAGAGCCAGTAAGGGCTGCAGTGATTCCAGTGGCATTAAAGTCTGCATTGTTTATTATTGTCATTGTTTCATTCCCGTTTTCGCCTGCATCAAATGTTCTAGTAATAAGGGTTGGCTCGCATTGCAGGCCAGCTTCCCCTATTCTCACTTTTCCTGATGCAAGGTACTCAACAAGTATTTTCTGCTTGCCCCTTTCAGAAGGAAGAGAGCCTATGAGGTCTGCTCTTGTACTGGTATAAACGTCAGTTCTGCCGGCAGTTGTGCCAACATTGAAAACAATCCTTTTGTCGCTCACATTTGCAACCATGTCATCAGGGAGGTAAACTGTTATGTATTCCTTTGAATTAGGCCCCAAAGAATACACATAATCAGCAGCAGCCCCAAGCCTGTCAACAGCATCCTGTGCCTGCGATATTTTCACGCTGTCAGATGAATATGATGAGGCAAAGTAAAATGCAAATGCCACAAATGCAAGTGCAATTGCAATTACTGACAGCTGCTCAAGAGATGCCTGTGCTTTCAAATCCCAACACCCCGAATTAAAGATGCTTCCACTTCTTGGAAAAGCCCGTCCTTCTTGAACGCAGCCTGTTTATGTCAACAATGCTGCTGGTTTTCTTTGCCTTTTTGCCTTTTTTCTTCACGGCTTTTTTCCTTGGCTTTTTCCTGTCTGCTTTTTTTGCTGCCTTTCTTTCTGAAAGGCCCTTTCCTGAGAAAGAAACCCCGCGCGAGCCTATGCCAAAATTGAAATACGTCAAAGGATGGCTTGTTGCCCTCATTTTCCTTACTGAAATTGCGCGCCTTGATTCTGAGCTTCCTGGCTTTTTCAAAAGGTAAAGAACAATTACTCCGTCAACTATGAATTCCTCTACCCCGGTGGTTGAGAATATTTCCGAATTGTCCTTGATGTCAGAAATCACAAGCGCAGTGCAGTCCATTTTCTTTATTTCCCTGTCAAGCTGCACAAGCCCGTTCCTGATTTCATAAGGGTCAGAAAAATAAGTCAGCATAACAGAGTATGAGTCAACAACCAGCCTCTTTGCATTTATCTTGTCAATTGCGTCGCCTATTATCTGCTTGATTGAGTCAAACTTGTAAACCTCTGGCTTTATGATGAGCAGCTTCTTCTTCTTGATAAGCTCCTCAACATTCCAGCCAAAAAGGCTCATGTTTTCTATGAGCTTTTTCGGGTCTTCCTCCAAAGTGACATAAACCCCTGGCTCATTCTGGTATTTTGCCCCGTAATACAGGAACTGCATTGCAAAAGTGCTTTTCCCTGTTCCGCATGCTCCAGAGACGAGATTGATGCTTCCTTGTGGGATGCCCCCTTCCAGGACCCTGTCAAGGCCTGACAGGCCGGTTGCCACCCTGTCTATTTTTGCCATGCATTTGCTTTGCTTGTTAAGTTAATAAACCTAATTTTTTCTTTTGCTGGCTGATTCTTGGTTTCTTGTTACACGTAAAGCTAAGAAATACAACGCCAGATGAAAATGTTTATAAACAATCTCCTCGAATTACTCTTCGGTGATCAGCATGGGATTTAGGAAAGGACAAGCAGCGCTTGACTTTCTGATGACTTACGGTTGGGCAATTGCGTTAGTGGTTATTATTGCCGCAGTGCTATTCGCTCTGGGTATATTCGACGTAAGCAACTTCATCGGAAGCAAGGCAGCTGGGTTTTCAGGCATTGCAGTTAAAGGCTGGGCACTTAGCTCTGCCGGCACAATGACCATGAAAGTCAGCAACCAGGTAGGAGTAAGAGTTCAGGTTGACAGCATAAACATAACAATAGGGCAGAACACATCTGCAGTAAATGCGTCTGCATTCACCCTTGCAACAGGGGCAGACTCAAGCACGCTGACAACTGACGCCGGAGCCTTTGGTACGCAGACATCTGGGTCAGGCTACACTGCAGCTGTGAAGATAGCATACACAGACCTGGATGCTAACTTTGCCTACACAACTTCCGGAACTCTGACTGGCAAAGTACAGTAAAGGGAAATACATTTTTTCCCTTTTTTTCTTTTTCTTTCTTTTTTCTTTTCAAAACCAGCCCAAGGTATCGCTTTATTAATTTTCCCTTCGATTACCAAACTATTAGCTATATAGTATAGCTCAAGGGGCGATCAGTATGATGAAAAATGTTGCATTCAGTATCCTAATTTTAGGGCTTTTCGCAGGTGCCCTGTTCGCGATTTCAGGCGCAAGCACCTCAGGAATAGGTCAGACAAGATGGGACCAGTCAGTCACAGCAGGCAGCGCACCAACGGTGGGCGGCAACATAACCTCTGTGAATGTCGCCTCAACAAGGCTCACAACCAAATGGGCTGACTTTTATGGGAATGTAACAGGAACAATAAGATTGTCTGACACACAGGCAGGCGATGCAGTCTATGTGTGGACCTACTCACCAGCAACTGGCGGAGAAGTCTGCGTTTCAACAAACACATCACTTGCATTTGCTTCACTCACAAACGCAACCCATGCAGCCATAGATGCCAATTTCTCAACAACAGGCGACCCTGACGATTCAGACAGCACATTCACTGATGCAGCAGGCTGCCCGTCAATGACCATAGCATCACAGGCAGTTACAGGCTTTCTTTCAGCAACCAACCAGGGTTCAGGCTCAGACTTCCAGACGTGTGCAATGAGCTCTGGCGGCTTGGCTGCAGCCAACCATGCGTTCTGCACAGCCATTGACAACTCAGGGCAGAATTACCTTGGAGACGCAGCCAACTATGAAATAATAGTCCCGACAGGCGACCCAACAGGCGTAACCTATTACTTCTATGTTGAGCTTGACTAAAAGCATACCTTTTTTTACTTTTCTTTCATTTCTATTAGTTAACCAGCTTTTTGGTTTTGGGGGGTGTCAATGGGTATTTTAAAAAAGTTCATGGTTCTGGCGGTAGTGTTCTTGTTTTCCCTTTCCTATGCAGAGGATTATGTTGCAATAAACTCATTTGACGGAAGGGACGTGCTGTCAGGCACATTCTATGCAAACGTAAAGGGCTACCCTGTAAAGTTCATGCCATCCCCTGCAGGCAACAGCGAGGTATTTGCAGCCAAAATCGGCTCAGATCACTCAATCCTACTCATACAGTCTTCAACAAAGCCAATAAGCGGGCTTGTTGAAAGCGAGCTTAAGGCAAAGGGCAATGAAATAGAAATATACTCTTCAGACGATGGAGGCGACACAAACCTTGATTTGGCAAAAAGGTCAGGCGCAACCAGCTTCATAATAGTGGATTCTGCTTATTCTGACAGCGCAATATCAGTGCTGCCTTATGCAGCGCTGACTCACTCATATGTAATACTGGCAGACAAGAACAACATAGATTCAGTAAAGCAGATTGTCACTGGTAAGAGCGTGATGATTTACGGCTTTGTTGACCAGAAAGTGAGAAACGAGCTTTCAGGAGAAAGCCCAAAAGTAATTGGAAACGGGGAGGACAAGTATGCTGACAATGTGGAAATTGCAAGGAAAACAATGGAAGAGTTTTCACTTGAAAGGCCGATAATGGTTGACGGCTCATTTATTGAGGATGCAATGACATCAGGGTCTGACCCAATACTTCTTACTGGAAGGGTAGTTCCCCAAGCCACATATGATTTTGTAAAGGAAAAGGTTGGCCAGGACAAGCTTTCAGGCGTGCTTCTTATTGGCGACAGCCTTGTTCCTGCTGTTTATGACATGCGCGAGAGGGTCAAAAAAGATTTTGAGGCGCAAGGGGAGAACAAAACATTTGGGGTAATGGTGAAGTTTGCACAGGCAGTCCCCTCTGCACAGGGGGGGGTCATTGCCCTTGACACATTTTACCTGCCTGCCTACAAGCCAAGCCTGGAGATAACTGAAGTATTTTACAACAAGGAAACAGGCAAGGTCATGGTCGGGCTTGAGAACATTGGGGAAGGGGCACTTTATTACAATATAGAGGTAAAAGTCCTTCTTGACGGCGAGGATTACCGGGTTTTTGGTGAAAGCGAAACATCAATGGTTGAAAGGGGTGAATCTGACGGTCTCGAGTATGCGCTTGACTTGACTTCAGTTGCAGAAGGCGACATAACCGCAACAGTGCTTGTAAAGTATGGCTCAGCAAAAAACTCGCTCGAGGAATATGCAAATTTTGAGGGAGAGCTTGCGACAATAGAATATGTTGACAATTCGGACATTGAAGTGAAATACGCAAGGTATGATTCTGAAAAGACCGTGCTTTCTGTCACAATAAAGAACAATGGAGAAGAAACAGCATATGCGTTTTCAAAGCTCACGCTCATAGACGAGCAGGGCATGCCCACAAAAATCTCAGGCGCTTCAATAAGGGAAATAGAGCCGTTGTCCCTGTTTGTAGAAGAATTTCCCCTTGTCTTGAGCGACATGGAAATAGAGCTGAACAAGGAGGTTACAGTTTCAATAGACTATGGGGGAAGAAGGGGCTTTTTGAACAAGAACGAGATTTATGTTGTTCCCCTTGAGCAGCCAGAACCTGAACAGCAAGAGCCAGCTCAGGCAGAGTCGCAATTGGGCACAGCTGCATTTGGCGCAGTGGTTGCTCTTTTGATAGTGGCTGCCCTGTACCTTATTTACAGGCTTGCCACAGGGAAAAAGAGGAAAAAATAGGGTGAAAAGGTGGCTGATATTGAAGGGTGCAATATTACTATTTTGCCTTGTTCTTCTTGCCACCTTGGGCTCTGCAATTACTGAAGGCGGCAACATAACATCTGTGAATGTCAGCCCTGTTTCAAACCAGTCTGTTTGGCACGGTGTTTATGGCCAGACTTCTATTTCCCCACCTGTTCCAGTAACAATAAACGCAACCCCTGGCAACCTTACAGGAATTACAATGAACACTGGCTCTTATTCCTGCACTTCAGGGGTAAGCATACTCAATATACTATTCTCAAACTCAAGCTCTGCAATAACCTCTCTTTCCCCTGGCAACATCAGCCAGCTTGACGATTTTATCTCTGCTGAGCTTCAGGACGCATCAGGAACATTCACTTTTAGCAGCACATTTGAGACAGCCGGGTATGGAAACATTTCAAATGTGCCCTCAACATACACTGAACCACAATCTTCCCAGGCATTCAGGCTTGGCTATTTGCAGGACCAGTCAGGAAATTTTGTTTTCATAACTCCTGCTGTTGAAGACCAGGCAGGCTTTAATGGCACGCCCCTTGACTACCAGGCAATGCTTCCGACAAATGGAACCCAAATCCCTTACCATGTTGGCATTGACCTCCAGTGCACTTCAGCCCCGCCTGGTCCAGGCCCGTCCCCAGGGCCAGGAGGGGGCGGCTCAACAGGCGGAGGAGGAGGCGGCGAGTCTGCATACGGCTTTTCAACTTGGTCAGTTGACATATATGTTGACATAGGAAGGGGCATAATATGCAAGGTCAATGCAAGAAGGTCAATAACAGTTACAGAAAACTACACCATACTGGCAAACACGCTTACAAACCTTGGGGGAGAAAACTGCACGCTGCTTGATTTTGTTTTCATAGATGTCATTCCTTATGAGTTCGCGCCAATTGATGATATTGAGTTCAGTCCCCCATACTTTTCTGCAAAAGCAGCTACAGTCATATACATATTCCCTGTATTTTCGCCTGGCGAGTCAAAAGTCATAACATACACTGTCAGGAAACAGGTTCCTGTCTCAAAGCTTGATGATTTTGATGTTATGAGGCTTTTGGCAAGCAAGCTTGATGACACAAATTACACAAACAAAGTATGGAAGCCTGCTGAAGAGCCAGAGGCATGGCAGCTTCCAGGCGGTTGCCAGCCAGAAATTTATTGCGCTGACTGGGGCGAGTGCATAGGTGGCTACAAGGAAAGGAAATGCATAGACATAATGAAGTGCTACCATGAAAGCTTTATACAGGTTGAAAAGTGCAAAGAGCCCGAGCCTGCAAAGGACTATGCGAACCTTTGCATATCTGCCGCGCTTCTTGTTATTGCAGCAGCAATTATCCTTCTTTGGGAGAAAAAGAAAAGACCAGTTCCTATGGGCGGAATAAGGCGCAGGAAAATGCCAATCCATAAAAGGGCGCACATCAAAAAAAGGGCAAGGAGGCACAGGGGAAAATGAGCAGCAAAAAAACAACTTTGTTGACAATAGGACCTTCACTTGCTGTGCTATTGCTGCTTTTTGTGCCCCAGATAATTAACATAAGCTATTTTGAAAGCCTTGAGCCTGACTTTTCCAACCTTGCAATTGAGGCTGTGTCATCAAACAACACAACCCAACTTGGGTTTGAGATACTTGAGCTGGAGCAAAGCAAATGGGCAGTGGCAAATGTTTCTTCCCCCCCATGGGAGCACGAGCTTAGCATCCTTTCCAAATCTCCTAGGATTGGCAGGCTTTTGCAAAACAACACGACCACCATTAACATAAGCCACATGTCTGGGCTTGAGCCTGACTTTTCCAACCTTCTCATACAGTTCATATCAGGCCAAAACACAACAAACATATCTTATGAAATAACTGAATACTCTTCTTCAGAATGGGCCTTAATTGAGCTTGAAAGCAGGCCTCTTGAGCACGAAACAGTGGAAATCCTGGCACTAAATCTTGGGGCTCCCCCCATTTTGCAAGAAGAAGAGGCTCCAGCATTTGAAATACTTGAAGAGCATGATGGAATTTCCCTGGTTTTAACTTCAAAAGGCAAATCCATCCAGATTCAGAACCAGCTCCTTTCAGAACTTGAGCAGGGAAAAACAGTAAGGGTGATTGCAAAATCAAATGAAAAAGTCGATGCACAAGGGTTTGCCCTAATCTTTTCAATCCCCTCAAAAAACCTCCAAGTATTTGAGATTGACAAAAGTTCCATTAATGGGCTTGCTGGGCTTGGCTTTGAGAGCATTTACATTGACTATAAAATGCAGGCCTCCCTCTCGGACACCATTCCGCTAATAGGCGCAGGCATGGTACAAAATGAGCTCAACAACACAGGAAACGGGACAGCAATCTGCCTGCTTGACACAGGGGTTGACATATTACTGCCCTCCCTTGGAGGAAAAGCAGTATCTGGCTATGACTTTGTTAACAATGGCACCAGTGCATCAGATGACAATGGGCATGGGACATTCATGGCATCAGTTATTCATGCAGTTGCACCAGATGCCCTAATACTTTCAGTAAAAGTGCTTGATGAAAACGCAACAGGCTATGCATCAGGCATAATAGCAGGCATAGAATACTGCTCAGAATTTTCAGGAGCAGGAGTGATGGACATAATCTCAATGAGCTTTGGAGGGGGCAATTACACAGGCTATTGCAATTCAGACCCAGTTGCCCAAGCAGCAAATGACGCAGTTGAAGCAGGGCTTTTTGCAGTTGCCTCAACAGGAAATGACGGAGCAAATTACATAACAGCGCCAGCATGCGGCCAGTCAGTAACAGCAGTTTCCTCAACTTCAAAGCAAGACACAGTTTCATCCTTTTCAAACACGAACTCCCTTGTTGACTTGCTTGCGCCGGGACAGTCAGTAACAGCGCAAGGGATGTCAGGGCAGGAAACAAAGTCAGGAACCTCAATATCAGCAGCCCATGTATCAGGAGCAGCTTCCCTTCTTATTGCAAACAACTCTTCTCTCTCCCCTGAGCAAACAAAAGACAGGCTGCAGACAACAGGAAAGCTGATTGAATTCAGCAGCGCAAACTATACGCGCATCAACGTATACAACGCAATAATAAACAACATAACCGGCTCACCTACAAACCAGACAGGCAATCAAACAAACCAGACAGGCAATCAAACATATGGGGCGCAGTTTGACATAGGCAATTGCGACGAGGGCGAGCTTGACTCTTCTGATGAAACCTACTACCTTACTGACAACGTTGTAGGAGTCATGTCTGGCCAGGAATACTGCCTTCACATAAGCGCAAGCGATGTGACGCTTGACTGCTCTGGCTACAGCATAAATGATGACGGCGCGGAAGGCACCTATGGAATCCTTGTTGACCCTGATGTTACTGGAATCTCAATCATAAACTCAGGCTCAGGCGGCTGCACAATACTGGGCTATACAAACGGGCTTTACTTAAGCTCAGGCTCGCAGGGCACATATACTGACATAACCTCATACGGCGAAGGGGGCGGAGGAGGAGAGGGGCAGAACTACGGAATCTACATAGACAACTCAGACAGCAACACCATAACAGGTGCAACCGTTTACGGCAACGAAGTGCACGGCATTTACATTGACAGCTCAAGCAATAATGAAATATCCTCAAGTTCAGTATATAGCAACACAGAGCACGGAATTTTCATGGACCCCTCATACAACAACTCAATAATAGCAAACAGCATATACTCAAACTCAAAGGACGGCATTCACCTTGATGACTCGCACAACAATACAATAGTGAACAACTCAATTTACTCAAATACTGGAAACGGCATTTACCTTGGTGCATCAACCCGCAACAACCTGACCAACAATAGCATATATGCAAACTCCTTCTATGGCATACATGTGAATGCAGGTTCCAACTACACAAACATGACTGACAATATGGTGAACTCCTCAACAAACACCTCCATTTATGTGCAAAGCGGAACAAACGCCTTTATTGACTGCCGCGGCAAGCAAATGGCAGGGGGAAGCGGGGCAGCCACATATGGTGTTAAAGTAGATGATGAATGTGCAACAGTGCAGCTCTGCCGCATAAGCAACTTCTCAAAAGGCATATACTTCTACGGCGACTCTGCTGACAATGGCATAATAAACGACAACAACGTAACAATACCAAACGGCAGCGGCATATGTGTATACCAGGGGGATTACAACTCGCTTAACAGGAACATTGTAGTGGCATCAGTCAATGCAATTCTCATTTATTACAATGGCGACCATAACAACGTGACAGGTGGCATTGCAAACTCGACAGGCACTGGCTCTGGCTTTTACATACAGAATGGGAACTATAACCAGGCTTTTGACCTGCAGATAAGCTCAGAAGGCTATGCAGGTATATACATAACCCACTCAGCCACCACTTCGAACTACAACAACATAACCAATGTGAGCATAAGTGCATCCGGGGCAACCACCTGTGGCATTTACCTTTACAAGGCCACCCACACCAGGATAACAAACAGCAGCTCATACTCCAAAAGCTACATAGCCACCTGGCTAAGGCAAGGCAACTCCAACAGTATCTCGGGCCACACGTCAGCTTCTGACGGGAGCTACTCATGCTATGTTTATGACTCAGATGACAACCAGTTCACTGACTCGACCTGCAATTCAACAGCAAACGCAGGGCTTATAGCCCACGTAGGGTCAAACAGGAACAACTTCACAAATATGAATATAAGCTCAACAGCCTCAATCTCGGTTTATTCACTTAATGAGCTGAACTCAAGATATGTCAACGTGCATTCAACATCATACAACAACCAAGGCTGGTACTTTGTTTCCCCGTCTGAGAACATCACAATAATAAACTCATCAGGAACATCGCAAACAGGCTCAGGCTCAGGCTTTTACAACAACGGCAGGCCAAATTTCAATATCACCAACTTCATAGGCACATCAGCAGGAGCGGAAGGGGTTTATGTCCGCGGAAACCCAACAGGCATAATTTTCAACAATGTCTCAGGCACCTCGTCAACCGGGACTGGGGTGAGATTGGAGAGCAACAGAGGCGTTTTTGAGAATGGCACAGCAACCATAACTTCAGGGACCGCAGCAATGCTGGTTGAAAGCTCAAACAACACAATAGCAAACTACACATTTACTGTGAATGGGGGAGGAACAGAACCTCTGCTGCTCATAACACCAAAAAGCGGCTCAGCTTCAAACAATACATTTTACTGGAACAACTTCACTGATGCAACTGGCCTGTATGTCAATGACACAAGCGGGCCAAACTATTACAATTCAACAGAAGGAAACATCTGGCACAATGTAATTGACGGAAGTGTACAGATAATAGGAACAACAGCATCTTCATATGGCTCAGGGCTTTACATTGGCACAGCTGGCTCTGGCTACCCATACAGCAACTCAACCTCACAAAGCAAAGTTGTAGGAATAGTGACTGACTATGCGCCACTCACAAACCTTTCAACATTGTGCCAAAACCTTACAACTGCAAACAGCACATACACACTCACAGCAAATGCAACAATAAACGGGGCCACCTGTTTCAATATCTCTGCAGGCAATGTAACTCTAAACTGCAACGGCTATTCAATAATTGGCAACAATACAACTTCAACTTATGGAGTTTATTCAAACCAGCAATACTCGCAGGTTCTGAACTGCAACATATTGAATTTCTCTACTGGAATTTATTTCAACGGGGCAACAAGCAGCAATGCACTCAACAACACAATCAATGGCTCTTGCTCATATGCTGGCGGGACTCCATATAGTGTTGCGATTTATGCGACAGGCAGTGGGTATTTGATTGCCAACAACACAGGTCATTCTGTCTTTAGTGGCGGGTTCATGTCTCAAGCCCTTAGTACTTCAGTGATTGAAAATAATACATTTTACGGTGGTTCATATGCCCTAAACTTAGTAAACACGGCAACTCACACAATAGTGAGGAACAATCAGGTATTTACCACAGGCATAACTGTTGCCGCCGATATTAGGGGAATAAGAATAGGAACATCGACAAACCTTACAATAACCAATAACAGTGTGGTCTCCCATGGTCACGGGATATACTTTGACCAAGCCTCCCCGAATATAGTAATAGACTGCCAAGGGGCAACATTGACAGGAACAAACATAACAGACACATATGGAATTTACACAGAC
The DNA here is from genome assembly GCA_964581105.1 of Microcaldota archaeon. Lineage (GTDB taxonomy): Archaea > Micrarchaeota > Micrarchaeia > Anstonellales > Anstonellaceae > UBA10161. The sequence continues at coordinate 28,917 of CAZOMB010000010.1, read as the reverse complement.
CAGCAGAATACTACAGTAAAGAACTGCATAATCTCAAACTTCTCAGAGGCAATACGCTACAGCTCGGCAACGGACGGGCAGATGCTCAACAACAGCATCACCACCACCTTCTTTGGCGGCAAGGGCATAAGGCTTATCAGCAATGCGCACAGGAACAACCTCACGCAGAACACAATAACAAACGGCAATGCATCAGGAATATACATAGACGGAGGGCAGAATGCAACAGTTGACTGCCAGGGCATGAATGTGGCAGGCGAAAACTTCAGCGCAACCTATGGATTGTACACAACGCAGATCAACACAACAGTAAAGAACTGCAACATCTCCAACTTTGCAAGTGGCATATATTATTCTGGGGCAGACAACGGAACAATAGAAGACACGAACGTCTCAACCACCTACTCAAGTGGTTCTTTCCCAAATGGATTTGCAGTATCCCTATATAGTGGGTCAGACTACAACATAGTCAGGCGAGTTTCCGGTTCATGCATCAGCTATTACTGTCTGCTTGTTTACAGCAGTTCAACATTCAATACAGTGCGTGATTCAGCATTCTCTACTACTGGGGGCGTAACAGCGGTAAGCGCCTACAGTGCCTCAGATAACACATTTATCAATGTGACCGGAACTGGCGGTTCGGCCAGTGGAATGTATATCTATACCGCTCCAAGGACAAATGTAATCAACTCCACAGGGACATCAACCTCAAATAATGGGGTATATATCAGTGCAAGCGACTACATCACCCTAACAAACGTAACAGGCAACTCCTCCTCAAACTATGGAATATATCTCCTCACAAGCGATTACAACAACATTACCAACAGCACAGCAAAGAACAGCCAATATGGGATTTACATATCTGCAAGCGTGAACAACACCCTTACAAACAACAATGTGACAGGCAACTCAGTCACAGGAGTATACATTGACTCAGGCTCAAATGACAGCACTCTCACCTCAAATTCCATGTGCTCAAATGAGCTTGATATCAGCAACTCGCAATCCTCAAACACAGGCACTTTGAACAGCTGTGACTCATTCTCAGGCTGGTGGTTTGAGAACGGCCATGCAGGCTGCACATTTGCCTGCACTTCGCTCTGGCACAAGTTCTTTGGCAATTTCACTGGCGGCAACTTCACCTTAAGCCATACCAATACAACCCCATATGTTTACCTTTGGAATGCAACAGGCGGCCTTAATGTATACGTGACAGACTATGATGCAACAGTGACCTGGGAAAGCCTTCAGGCAATAGGAAAGACCACTGCAAATGCCAGCTCATCAGCAGACTTTGAAGAGCTTGACACTGCCTTTGTCGCAACAGCCTTTGATGATAACATAAATGCCACTTACTCAACAAACGGCTCTGCAGCAAACCAGACTCAAAACTATACTGTATTCTCAAAAGGCATTGATTATGTGCCAGTTGCGCCATCCCATCCGTTCAATACCAGCTTCAAGACAGGTATCTTATGGGACACATCAGACGGCGGCACAGAGTATTCAAACTCATTCAACCAGACAACAGTGTGGATTGTTCAAATGGATGAAGCAGCAGCACCAGAAGTATTTGGCACATATGACTACCTTATCCAAATACCTTACACATTATCAACATATGAGGAGGGCAATGACCTGGTGTCAATTTACCTTGAGCTTCAGTAAATTTAGTTAAGGTTTTAAACAACACGCTCATAAGCAACTTTGGAGGTTTATTATGGCAACACTTGAAGAGATGCTAGTATACTCTTTCGGAGGAAACATTGCCCGCGACTATGTTTTTGCGCTCGGGGCTTTCATAATATCGGTGCTGGTTCTCAGGATATTCAAGTTTGCAATAATAGGAAGGCTAAAAGCACTTTCAAAAATAACAAAAACAGACCTTGATGACCTGGCAATTGAAATAATAGGCAAGATAGGCTGGCCGTTTTATTTCCTTGTATCCTTTTACATTGGCATAAAATTCATTTTTGTGCCAGACATACTGACTATGCTTCTGGACTATGCCATTCTCATAGGGATAATCTACTATGCAGTAAAAAGCGTAGAAAGGGTACTTGACTATGCAACAGGCAAGATGGCACAAAAGCAGCTCAAAGATGAAAAGGAGGCAGACACTTCCCTTATAGAGCTTTTGAACAAAATGGGCAAGGGGCTGGTATGGGCAATTGCCCTGCTTTTGCTGCTTTCAAACCTTGGCTACGATATCACAACAATAATAGCAGGCCTTGGGATTGGCGGCATTGCAATTGCATTTGCCCTGCAAAACGTGCTCACAGACATATTTGCCTCTTTCACAATATACTTTGACAAGCCCTTCAGGAAAGGCGACTATATAGTGATAGGCGATGACTCAGGCACTGTCCAGAAAATCGGCATAAAGTCAACCAGGATAAAAACCCTGCAAGGTGAGGAATTGGTAGTCTCAAACAGGGAGCTTACAGAAACCCGTGTTCGCAACTTCAAGAAAATGAAGGACAGGAGGATTGTATTGTCCGTTGGGGTCACCTACCAAACCCCTGTTGACAAGCTCAAGAAAATCCCGTCAATGGTAATGGGGATAATAAAGAAAGTAAAGCTTGCAGACCCAAGCCGTGTCCATTTCAAGGAGTTTGGTGACTCAGCGCTCATTTATGAGGTAGTCTATTTCACAAGGACAAACGACTATGCGCGCTACATGGATGCAAGGCAGGAGATAAACCTTGAAATAGCAACAGCATTTGAAAAACAGGGCATTGACATGGCTTACCCGACCCAGACGATTTTCATGGGAAAGGACGCTCCAAAAGCCAAGAAAAGGAAAAAAAGGTAATCCCAAAGCTGGGAAGGCAGTTTATTAAGATTTTGCCCCAAAAGGCAAAAGCCAAGTGGTATATATGATAGACGAGGTAAGCGGTGAAAAGGCATATTTCCTTCAAAAGTGCAACTATACTGGTAAGATGATTGCTGCAAAAAATGTGAAAGCATCAAAATGGATAACAAAGACAGAGAGGCTTGTAATCTCAAAGCGGGCATGGAGCAATTTGAAATACAGGAAAATGTACAAAAACAACAAAGGCATATGCTGATTGGAGGTGTTGTTATGGGAAAAGCAGAACTTGTAAAGCTTTTGAACAAGGCACTTGAAATGGAGCACGCAGCGCGCATACAGTATCTTTCTCATGCAAAGCTTGTTTCAGGAAAAGAGAGCGAGCCAATAGTGGCAAGGCTTGAGGAAATTGCAGCAGATGAGAAAAAGCATGAAGACCTTTTCAGAAGCTGCCTTGAAATACTTGGGGCAACCCCTTCAATGAAGCTTGACACAGTGTATGAAGCAAAGGGGATTGATGAGATACTCAAAGTAAACCTAAAAGGGGAAAAAGAGGCAGTTGACTTTTACAGGACAATCATGGCTGAGATAAAGAAAAGCAGAGATGAACTGAACTATGAATACGAGTTCATAGAGCACAAGGTCCGCCACGTAATAATGGACGAGCAGGAGCACATCCTTGAGATAAACGGCCTTATGTAAGAAAAGCTTTTTTTCTGTTTTTTATTCCTGCTTAAAGATAGCTTTATATACTTATGTCAAGTATACTTTACGTAAAGCAAACTTTACATATGATTTGATGGCACTTTCAAAAAACCGGCTCCGCAAATACCGGGAAAAGGCGAAAATGACCCAGGAAGCCCTTGCTGAAAAGGCAAGAGTCACAAGGCAGACAATAATCTCAATAGAGGGCGGAAAATACGTGCCATCCCTTGAGCTTGCCCTAAGATTCTCATCAATTTTCAGGTGCAAGGTTGAGGACTTGTTTGCAATATGAGGTGAATATATGAAGGAAAAAACAAAAACAATGCTCAAGTACCTGTTTGGCCTTGGGATGCTGCTCCTGGGGCTAATATTCGAGGGGCTTGGGATAGGCTCGCCAAGTTTTGAGACATTCGGCTCAGTTGGCATGTGGCTCATTTACATTGGGTTAGTGTCTTTGCTTCTTGCAACAGTCAGACTTGTCCTGAAGCCAAAAAAGAGGATAATAGATGAAAGGATGGAATTTGTGGCAGCAAAGGCAATGAGAACAACATTCGTGCTTTTCATCATGGCAGCATTTGCCATAATGATAATAGATGGAATACAGCCAATACAAGTGCCAATGCACCTTTTCATGAGCTATCTGGTGTGCTTTTTGCTTGTGGCATACTTTGCCTCATACAAATTGCTTCTAAGGCGCTACTAGCAAACGAGTTCTAGTCAGACCGTCCTATTTTTTGCTTGGCAAAAAATGGGCACCAAGTTCGTTGCCCTCTTTTTGCCTTCGGGCAAAAAGGGGCGCCTTTTTCGCCGAGCGAAAAAGTGCGCGACGAACTTGCTTGTCCGCTAGGCCCGAGTTTGAGTGGACTGCGTCCACTGCTGGCAATCGTAGATTGCCATCGTCTTCCTGAGCTGCGCAAAAAGACACACAGGAGATTTCCGCGTGATACACTTGTGCCTCACTTTGTAGTGGCGAAGTAGGTGACTACATTTGCTTATTTTGTGGTCACCTCCTCTTAAGAAGTCTTTTGAGGTTTCTGTATTCCTTTAGCATAAGCTCGATGGTAGGGCGAAGGTTGTGCTCATTTTCATAAGCCTGCAGCGCAGAATAGTATTCGTGCCTGTTCTTCAGCTCGATATTCAATGGGGGCATTTTGTGCTTCAGGAGAATGTTGTTAAGAAGAAGCCTTCCAACCCTTCCGTTGCCGTCCTGGAATGGGTGGATGTTCTCAAACTGGTTGTGGACAACCGCAGCCAAGACCAGCGGTGGGTATTTTTTCCTGTTTTTGCTGTACCATCTGGCAAGCTCAAGAAGAAGTCCCCTTACCTCGCTTGAAGGCGCGCCGCGGTGAATAACATTCCTGTTATGGTCCATTATCACGACTTCAACACCTTTAGCACGCAACTTCCCCGCAAATGGCTTGGAGTTTTCGAAAACAACCTTATGAAGCTTCAGAACCAGCTTAACCGAGAGGTGCTCCTTTGTTTTCCTTATGAAATCAACTGCTTTTGCAACGCCATAGGTTTCGGAAATGTCCTCTTTTGGCTTGTCAGGCCACTTGTCCTTTTCCAGAATTTCGCCAACTTCCTTTGACTCAAGGCTTGAGCCCTCTATTGCATTTGTGTCATAGGTGAAAGCTTCAGTGAATCTCTGCCACTCATCGTCCGTCAGATGTGCTATTTTGATATGCGCCTTTGCCTCAAGCGCCTTAAGTTCCTTAAGCTCTTTTCCAGACAAGACAGTTTCAAAAGGGTCAGAAATTCTCCTTCTTGCATCTGCCTGCTCCTTTATCCTCACCTCTGCAGCCTTCTTCCGTTCCTCAAGATTCACCCTGGTCAAGTTAGCCCCAAGATAAACCCTGATTTTCCTTACTTTGCTGCCTTTACGGTAAGAATGTGCAAGATAGTATTTCTTCGTCCTTCCGGCTTTGCGTATTTCAAGGTGCATGCTGTAATTAGGTGACTACAATTTATAAATATTTGTAAAGAGGTGACTACAGACGGTGGCAAACCAGCAATGTAGTGCCTAAAAATCGATGCCACAACTTAAACTCTTTTTTAGGCACTACGAGCAAGAGTTATCACTGATTTGAGTCAATCCCAGGTCCCAGTAATAACTCACACTAATTCATCATTAGCATAAATCAGACCGTCCGCTAGGCTCGGATTAGTCAGCCTGAGCTACAAGATTTTAGACACACAGTGCGTTCCTAGGAAATGGGGTGGTAGTCCTGGCTATCCAGTTTTCTTGTCTTTGAACTCGCCAGTCTCCACCCAGTGTTCCGGGTCTATGCCACTACCTCGATAATACGATACAGCAAACGTATACAGAACGTAAAAGGTAAGCTCAGCAAGGTTCCTCATCTTCCTGGGCTGGAAGTCAGGCAGCAGTTCCTGAATTTCCAAGAGGATTTTGAAGCCGCGAACGTTTTTTAGGTATTTCTCCGCAGTCTCATCTCTCGCACCGAAGGTTCTGATGCTCTTGGCAAATATCTCACGCCCTTCCTTACAAGTTAGGACCTTTACAACGTTGCAGTAGGCTTCAAAGCCAGGCTTAAATCCATTTTCCTTCATGAAAAGGGAGCGCATTTTCTTTATTTGCTTCCGCTTGTCTTTGAACCACCATGCATGTTCTTCTAATTCTTTCAGCTCATCTTTTGTTAGGTATTTCGACAGCCTGTGAAAATCCAGACTGGCAGCGTTGGGCACATCTTTGAGATACCATACATTCCTTACGTGGGGTTCATACTCATTCCACCTTGCGTTTCGATATACACCATAATCCCATCTTTCTTTCCGCTTTTGTGAGATGCGCATTATCGCCCAAGTTGCAAGGCTGCCTGCAAGAAGGCCTGCAAGAAGTGCCCCAGTGGAATCTGATTGACTGGCTTCCTTGCCTGTTTCAACCAGCTGCGGAACCTCTTTCTTCTGAGCTGTGCTGTCAAACCTAACCTGTGAGATGCCTTCTTTCAGAGGGGCAGTGAACAGCCATGCTGATATTCCTACGATGGCTACCGTTTTGCCGATGCGCCGGAGAAATTTCTGCTTGGTTGGCATACTACTGGGAGCTGTTTTCTGTACTACGAACGCGTTTTCCACCATTGCGACCATCCCTTAATTACACTCTGTGGTTTGTTGTGCATTTAATTTTATATATAAGTTATGAATAATTTATTTTGGAAAACCGCAATATTTATATATAAATTCGTAAATAATACAAATATGGCTCTTGACGTGAAGGACAGGCGCATACTTTACGAGCTGGACCTGAACAGCAGGCAGACGAACAAGCAGATTGCGAAAAAGTGCAGGCTTTCCGAACAGACCGCCGGTTACAGGATAAGACGGCTTGTGGAACAGGACATAATTCGCAATTTTTACCTCAAGACGAACACCCTCGCTCTGGGCTACATACACTTCAAGGTTTTCCTCAGGTTGCAAAACATCCCTGCCGCAGAGGAGAAGGCGATGCTGCAGTTCCTGAAGGACAGCCCGCGCGTGCTGTGGCTTGCCCAGACACGGGGCAATTACGATGTTGTCATTTCGGTGCTGGCCGAAGACGTAGGCGATTTTGGTCATGTTTACGGGGAATTTGCCGAAAAATACGGGAAGTTCGTCCTGCAGAGGGACGTCATCTTGCTGGAAAGGGTCGCCATCCTTTCCCGAAGCTACCTTCTGGGCAGGGAGCCGGTGGAGTTCGCATACGGGGGGAGGAAAGATGCGGTGGAGCTGGACAATGAAGACAAGAAGATTCTCAGGCAGCTCTCGAACAATGCCAGGAAAAGCCTGGTGGAAATCGCGAAGGAGATGAAAGCCAGCCCTGACAAGGTGATTTACAGGATGAAGAAACTGGAGGAGTCGGGGGTGATAACCGGGTTCAGCGTGAACATGGACTTCAAGAAGATGGGGATGAGATACTATCTGCTGTCCTTCAGGCTGCAGAACATGAACGAACAGAAGTATAATAGGTTCAAGGAGCTGTCGAAGAGGCATAGGTGCGTATTCTATTTCATGAAAACGATAGGAAGCCATGACGTCGAGCTTGAGGTGGAAATCGAGAACGAGGAGCAGCTTGACGGACTGATAAAGGACATACGGAACCGTTTTTTCAACGAACTCCGCGAGTATGACACACTAGAAGTGAAGAATGAGATAAAGCTGAACTACTATCCATTCTAGGTCTGTTCCTTAAAACTCTCAAAGTATTCCATCTGCTCAATCTGCGTCAGACGTTCGCTTGGTTCAAGTCTGTCTGAGCTACAAAATTTCTGGACACACAGGGGTTTCCGCATGGCAACGTATTCAGTGCTATCTTAACGAAGGTTCTATATAGGTTACAATTGAAATAATAGATTATTCGAGTGTCAAAACCTGATAATAAAAGTGTTTAGATGGTGGAAAAAAAAGATGCCCAGTTTAGAAAACTTGGCGGTTCAAGAGAAATAGATGCAGATAAAAGAATAGAGGAAACTCCGGAAGGTTCACACATAACTAAGATTTCATCTGAAGAAACTGCTCAGAAAAGAGAAGGCATGCGAATTCAAACCTCTAGCGGTATTCAAACACATGGGGATCTTAAGTCGCATAGGCCAGGAATCTGGCTACCAAAAAAAATAAACCTATCTGACTGGCTAAAATGGGCAATATCAACTCTCAAGGCATATGCGAAAAAATTTTGGGGGCGGGACTTAGAAGTTTCAGCTGAAAGTGTAGAACAATACGAATTAGAAATTGAGAACTTGCTTAAAGAATTAAACCAAGCCCAACTGAAAAAAGAAGAGCTAGAACACCGTCTCCAAGAAAACCAAAAGTCGCTCTCTCTTGCACTTAAATTAATAGATAGTCTAGAGGTCTATACTGCTAAGTTAGAGGAACTAAAACAAGAAATCGACAAGAGCAAAAAGCAAAATCTAAGAAATGAAACTGAAGTAAAAAAGGTTATTAGGGAACAGCGGTGGATTTTATCCATCGACTGTGAAGTTAATGCCACGGAACAAAGCGTCGATAACCAAGCCTCAATAGATCTCCATGTTAAAACTGAATCTGGCCAAGATAAAATATTTGAATTTAAAAGTCCTAATCTAAATCCTTTTTCTAGAGGAAAGAAAACTGGCAGACTACGGGTAACAAAAGAGTTTGCTGAAGGCTTAAACCAATTAATCCAATATATGAAAAAAACAGAGGTGTATTCGAATTTAAGTATAGAATCAGAGGGAACATACAAGGTACCACGGGCAATTGGGGTGTTAGTGATGGGAGTTGATTTGCCTCCAGCTGAGTTACAGTTAATTGAAGAATGGAATTTTCATCTAAGACCACATATTTATATTATGACTTATAACGAACTCATAAAAAACGCTGAGAGACAACTTCAGAACATCCGATATGCAAGAGAGAAGGATGCGAAATAGCTTTTAACTAAAGTTTCAACTATTTTCTATATTTTACTAAGTAGTCTGACACACAGGTCATTTCCACGAAAACTAGACTACACCTATCTTACAAACGTTTCGAAAGAGCCCGTTCTATTAATGGACCTTTGATAACTCTTACATGTCTCGGGAAATATTCTTTACCTACATCAACTATTTTATCGTTAATTTTTCTTTGAGTCGTTATAAGAATGAGTTTATTAAACACTTGCGAAAGAATATGAAAATTTTGTTGGTTAAAGGTGGGTTCTGTTTTTGTATCACACAGAATAGCGATTTTTTCATTGTTTTTCTCTAAAATAACATCTACTTCTACTTTCTTTCCATTGCTTGTTCGCCACATACGGTTGTGAGTAACTTGTGAACCGTACTTGGAACGTAGTGATCTCCACACGTACCACTCAAGCCACCAACCACGCTTTTTCCCAGCAATATTTCTAATTTCCCTGTCAAGTTCGAAGTCCAGCTTCATCTGAAGGCTTTCTCCGCACACCGGGCATCGCCTTCTTACTGTTTGGCGGGTAGATTGTAGATCTTTTTGAAATCTTAAACACCAAGGACAAGAAACATATTGGGTAGGCGTGAAAATCCCTTTCTTTGCTCCATAAATGCATAAGTTCATTACGTGCCAGGGCTCAATTTTAAAACAGTCAACAATCTTCTCCTTTATATTCTGTCCACATTTGTCGCAGTGGCTTTTTTTGGCATATGGCTTTCTTCGCGTAATATCAAAAGTTCCAATTTGATAATCGCAGTTGCTACAATGGATTTCCTTCACAAAAGAGCTACCATAATCTTTACTAAAGTTAAGCGATTCAAGTTCAACAATGGCTTTTTCGGATAAAATTCGACCAGTTATTCGTCCCATTAGCTGAAACAGTTCTCTACATGCGGGATGCAAGGATAAAAAGGAAAATAATTCAGATGCTTTGACCGTCATTTCAAACTCATTGATGAGGTCCGCAGTATCCTTTTTTGGTTCAATCTCCATAGGCATAGTTTTGTAGGCGTTTTTCATCGGATCAGTCCTCGAAGGTGGTCCGATATCCACAACGCCAACAAACATAGACTTGGATATTCCGTTTTCGACCATAACTCACATTTGGTCTAATTACCCCTCCTTTATGAAGCGGGCTTCCACACCTAGGGCAATATTCATATGGCATAATGGTTTCTTACAGTGAACTAAAATAAGACTATCGCCATAACTAAAACTCAAAGATAAAGCCCTTCATTTCCACAGCATTTTGTCCTTTCCACATGGCACGTTCCTGCCACGTAGCATGAAACTGACTCATTATACAGTAAGCAATTAATCCATTGCTGGCTGGATTAAGCAGCTAAGGCGCAAGTAATATACTGGAGGGCAAAGCTGCTCAAAGTTCAATGTTTGGATAGTGATTATAGCGCAAGGAACGGTGTTTGAGCTGCTCAAAGTTGTTTATAAGGCGTTGAGCAGCTATTTGAAGTATGTTGCAATGACCGCAAGCAGCATTACCACAGTCAGTATGATCATCATATAACTTAAACGTGTGCTTACTCTGTTAAATCTCTCGATATTCTCAGATACTTTAAGATTTGATTTGTATAATTGCATATTCGATTTTATCATTCCAGCAACGCCTGCTTCGCACCAACTTTTCCCAGGTGAAACAATAAATGATAAATTGTCCAAGAAACTATCATTTTCGGTTTTAATATGTTCACTCATCTCGCAAAGTTTCCTTAAATTTCCTAATTTTTCACACTCTTTTGCACTTGGACAATATGTGATTTCGGAATAATTATATCTCCCCTTACCAAATTTTTTTAGATGGATAGAAAAACATTCTTTAGAACAAATACTTTCTCTAGGTAGATTTTCAACATCTCTATAGTCTGATGATTCGAGCGGTTGTTCTGTATCAAATGCAGATATGTAGCCATTAAATTCATCAAAGCTCTTATTGCAAACAACGCATTTCATAGTAACACCAATCCTGTGGCATGACCGTCTGCCTTTTGTTTTTCTTTGCCATTTCTGGTGCTTCATTGAGCAAGCTCTTGATTCTCTTTACTACTATGCCTTCATAGTATTACCCTAAGAACCCCTATGCCATAAATTACTTTTGGTCTAAACATCATTATGATTCGTGGAGGAAAGGGGGGCAAAACCCCTCTCAAGCATGGGCTGAGGTTCGAGAAAAGAACCAGCCTTGGCAGGCTAATTTCCAGAATAAAGGGATATTCAGTCAAGAATGATTGTGTACTCTTCAGGGGAAAAGAAGTTGCACGGCTCTACAAGAAGAACAAGCTCTACTCAAACCTGCTCAAGCCAAAAGGAATCGATTACAGGAAGATAGTTTCCAAAAGATTGGTGCCTGATGATGCCTTGGTGGCCAAAAGGACTCTCTTTATTGTAGAGCAGAAGTTTCAGTCAGGCTCAGGTTCGGTTGACGAGAAATTGCAAACATGCCATTTCAAGCTCAGGCAGTACAAAAAGCTTGCAAGGCGCTTGCGCCTGAAAGTCAGATATGTTTATGTACTGAACAAGTGGTTCAAGAGAAAGGAGTACAAAGACGTGCTGGCTTACATCAAGTCAGTTGGATGCGACTATTTCTTCTACAAGCTTCCTTTGCGATACCTTGGGCTCCCAGTTCCGCACTATTAGCTCCTTTACCTTGCCTCTCCTGTCAGCTTTGCAGTTTATCATTCTGCTTGCATAAACAGTCTCCTCATAGAATTCTCCGTATAGGTCAGCAACAAAATCTGTATATGAATTGCTCAGCATGACATAGCAACCCCCTGAGTCAAGTTCCTTGAATGTGTTCAGAAGCCTTTTTTGATCATCTTCTGAAAAACCATTCTTCGTGTAGCCTGTGAAATTCGATGTTCTAGATATTGGCAAGTAGGGGGGATCAAGATAAACAAGATCTTTCTCCCTTGCCTTTTTCAGGACAACAGAAAAATCACCACAGTAAAGCTCGTCCTTTTGTAAAGCTCTGTGCACTAGTAGCAGATTTTCTCTGTCCAGTATTTTCGGGTTTGAATACCTTCCAAAAGGGACATTGAATCCGCCTTTTGAATTGACTCTGTACAAGCCATTGAAAGCAGTTTTATTCAGGTAGATGAAACGCGCAGCCCTTTTGACAGTGGTTTCTGGTCTTGATGAGCGCATCTGGTAGTATGCCTGTTCGTCGTTGGCATACTTGGAGGATAAAAGCTCCTCTACCAGTTCAGAAACATGGCTTTTGATGGCTACGTAAACATTGATAAGTTCATCATTTGAGTCGCTAAGATAAGCTGTTTTTATCCTGTCTTCTGCTTCAAGCCTGAAAAAAAGCGCCCCTCCACCTATGAATGGCTCATGGTAGTTCTCAAATTCGGGCAATCCTTTTGTGAGCTCGTCTAAGAGTTGTCTCTTCCCTCCGGCCCACTTTATGAAAGGTTTGGCTTCTTCCAGCACGTTATTCCCCTCTAATAGTCCGACCTCTGGCATTTAAAACCTTCCTAGACCTCGGTGCCGGTGGTTCCGACGGCACTTTCACCAGACTTAACAGCCCATAACTAGTATGTCGCTCAGGTACATCAATCAATAACAGACCTCCCCTCTGTCACCACTCCTCGTCGTGTCCAATATTTCCCTAGGTTTCCCTAGCAAGTTTGTTGGGAAATGAGGTGTGAAAAATCGACGAAAAACAGGCAGTTAGGTGATTGCCTAACTGATTTTGCCTATGTTAGGATATTGCCAAAGTATGCCCTGTCGGTCAGGCATACTAATGGGCATCAGACCGTCCGTCTATCGTCATCGAAACCAGTTTTTGGTGGAGCTTTTTAGGCACCCCAAAAAAGGTCCTCAGTGATCACCTTCTTCATCACGTGCATTGTTTGCATGCGGCACAATTCTTATTCTTTCCCCTTCAAAGCGATTGCATGGCACTTGACTTTTCTCTTGGCATTTCCTGGCAGTTTGGGGCTCTTGCTGTGGCTTCAATGCTTTTGTTCCCTTATTTCAGGGGGAAATATGCATTTTTCGCAGGAGCAGCAGCCTATTCTCTTGTTGATATAGTTCCTTATCTTCTTGGTGCACAAGGAACAATCGGGCTATGGACTCTAACAGGCGCACTTTCTTGGGGAATAGTTGGCTTTCTTTTCACTCTTCAAAAGCCAAATGGCTCCCCATTCACATTTGCAAAGCTTGGAATAACCGGAACACTGGTATTTGATGCTCTTACAGGGCCAATTGCATCAACTTTTGTATGGGGCATTCCATTCCCAGAAGCTCTTTTGGGGCAAATACCTTTCACTGCAAAGCACTTGCTTGGAATTGCAGCAGTTTCAATAGTTCTTGCGCCGCTGATTTTCCCATCAGTGAATAAAAGGATAAGCAAGTTGCAGCATTTTTTCCTGAAGCCATCATTTTCATGAATACTTGTTTTTCTGCTGACAACCACCCTCTTTAAATAAGTTATTAACCAGAAAATGCGCAATGAACAACCACAAAATTGGGTCAACTGGTCAGGCACTGTTTTCTTCTATTACTAAAATAATTGGGGCTCAACAAAAGGGCAGAATACACCAGCCAAAGCAGAATGACCACAACTTTTCACGTGCAGTCTCTGCACACATAACCGGCTGTAGGGATAACGAGTTACCATACAGCATCCTTCACAAAAGATCTCCTGTTTCTTTTTATCGCATAAAAAAGGAGGGGAGCAGATTGGATGCAATATCTGCTGATTCAATTGAACAACAGAATGGTCTGGTTCTCGTTGCTTCACATCACCTTTTTGATCATGGACCCTTAACGAACAAGTTCCTAATCAATTGCTCCTACCAATATCTGGCTGTAAAGACTGCAAAACAAAGAGTCATTGCTGACATGGGCCAAGTGTCTGATTTTTCAATAAAACTTGCCGTCAGTCTGCAAAATGCAGAGTTTGAAGATCCAATGCAAGGAAAATTCTTTGAAAAGGCAAACTCAACCACGCTTGTTTCTGGTACAGCTTTGCCTCATTTTAATGACGCAGATATTATTGACTTGAAAATACTGGCAACAGGCAACCACTCAAAAGGCCATAAAAGCAGGATAGTGGCTGATGTGAATATTCTGGCTTTCAGCGATAGTAAATATGGATACCGTTTTGTTGGTGTTCCAAATTCTGGGGTTGATAATATTTCACATCCAGATATAAGAACTCTTGCCAAAAGCAATAACATTGGCCACGGTATTTTATCATTTCTTGAATGGGTAGACAAGTCGTTTTCTGCAACAGAACGATTCTTAAACGAACTGTACACCTTCCTTAAACAAGGGGAACAGAAGGCAGTGCGTCTTTTTCTGTTAATCCGCGGTCCATACTAGCCTTGGTTTCTTATTCTTTACTGCCAATTTATGCACATGCAAATCCTCATAAAGAAAAAAGCCTTGCTTTCAGCATTGGCAGGGGCAAAAGCAGCATACCCAAATGAATTCATATGCCTTTTTACTGGCAAAAGGGAAAAGGGCAACATAATAATAGAGGACACAATAATCCCTGCAGGGATAATGGTATCAGAAACAATGTCATCATTTTCTGACTGGATGATGCCTGTGCACCCTGGTTCTGTTGGAACATTTCACTCCCACCCAAAAGCAAGCCCACGGCCTTCACGCCAGGACAAATGGCTTTTCTCAAAAAAAGGGGGCATCCATTTCATAGCAGCAGAGCCGTTTGATGTGCAAAGCGTCTCTGTTTATTTGGGGGACGGCAAAAAGGCAGATTTCAGGGTAACTGACTGATTGCTTTTGCCAAGCACAAAAAAGCAAACCTTTTTGTATGGTAAAAATCAAAAGAAAAGCATGAAAACTTCCCAAATGCTCAAAGCGAGTATCCGTTCACTTGTAAAAGAGCTTTCCAATACTGACCCTAAGGTATGGAAAATATTGAAAAACGCTCACAACATCAAAGAAGCGCGGGAACGCCTCTTTTCATATTTTAATGACACAGAAAGGGAGCTTTACAATGTGTTTTCAAAAAAAGAGACAAAATACTTGCACCCTATTGAAAGGAACAACGCAAAGCACTGCGTTCGCGTGCTGAAAAACACCATAAGGACAGAATACGAGCTTACAACAGGGTTTTCTGCGCTCAAGCAACTCATTTCAATTGCAAAGGGCAGGAAAAAAGGGGTTTCCCCCGGCTTTTTGTGCGAGTTTATTGCCCTTTTCCAGGGAATGGATGGAAAATCAGGCATATATGCAAGGGACCCTCCGGAGTTTTTGAGGCTTGAAGGAAAAGATGCAGCATTTTCCCGCTCAGAATTCCTTGATACCTATTCTGGCATGGTGGAAAAGCGCTTTTTGAGATTTGGCAGCGGCCTTGAGCCAAAATTCATTGCACAGAGAAAAATAATGAAAAGGAGGATAATGAAATATTTTGGAGCAACTGAAAGGCAGTGGAAAGATTACGAATGGCACATAAGAAATGCAATAAATGACCTGAAAACAGTGAAAAAGCTTGTAAGCCTGGGAAAAGAGGAAGAAAAGGGAATAATGCTTGCAAAAAAATGGGGCGTTTTGTTCCAAATAACTCCCTATTATCTGTCTCTCTTTATGCCAGACAATCCCAAAAGGCACGGGAGGGCAATAAGGGCGCAGGTAATACCCAGTCCATATTATTGCAAAGGTTTCATACGGGCGGTTCAGTCAAATGAAAGCCTTGATTTTATGGATGAGGGCTCAACAAGTCCTGCTTCCTGCATAACAAGGCGCTATCCCAGGATAGTTATACTTAAGCCATATGACTCATGCCCCCAATTCTGTGTTTACTGCCAAAGGAACTGGGAAATAAAAGCAAGGAGTGAAGCATATGTTTCAGACAAAAGGATTTTGCAGGGCATTGAGTGGATAAAAAGGCACAATGGAATAAAGGAAGTGCTTGTTACAGGCGGCGACCCTTTTATGCTGTCTGATGAGAGAATTGACAAAATATTGGGAGAGCTTGCGAAAATAAAGCACATAATCCGCTTGAGGATTGGTACAAGGACTCTTGTTACTGTGCCTTTCAGGATAACCCCCAAGCTTGTTTCAATACTGAAAAAATACCACAAGCTGCCAAAAAGAGAAGTATGTATTGTGACGCACGTTGAGCATCCGACTGAGCTGACGCCAGATGTTTTTGATGCATGCAAAAAGCTTCGCAAGGCAGGAATAAGCATCTACAACCAGCAGGTATTCACCTATTACAATAGCAAGAGGTTTGAAACCTGCGCGCTGAGGAAAGAGCTTAAGAAATGCGGCATAGACCCATATTACTCATTCAACACAAAGGGAAAAGAGGAGACAAATGACTTTAGGGTGCCAATAGCAAGGCTTTTGCAGGAGAGAAAAGAAGAGGCAAGGCTCATGCCTGGCCTTGAAAGGACTGACGAGCCTGTTTTCAATGTTCCAAGGCTTGGAAAGTCTCATTTGCGCTCATGGCAAGAGCACGGGCTGATATCCATACTTCCTGACGGCAAGAGGGTTTACAGATTTTACCCATGGGAATCAAAGCTTGAGCTTGTGCAGCCATATGACTATACTGATGTTTCAATTTACGATTATTTGAAAAGGCTGCAAAAAGATGGCGAAGATGTAAACGAGTACAGAGCAATTTGGTACTACTTTTAGAAGCAAAATAGTCAGTAGAACAGGATCGAGTTATTTTTGAAGGGAAAGCGATAGTCAATCTCGCTGATTTGGTATTTCTTCCCGTCGCATTTGAAATAGGGGAAGAAGTAATCCGGGTCGTTGACAATAACAGCGCCCCGCTTATCAGGGATCCAAAACCCATCATACTCAAGCCCATCTGCAGAAACAAGGGTTACCTTGTCTGGCTCGTCATTTATTGGCATCGCATATGCGTCTCTACAGACCCTATGCTCTATCTCGTACTCATTTGCGCTTATTACAGTGGGAAAAGGTGCGTCAGACTTCTCAAGAGAATCGCCCCTGTTTTCCCAATTTTCCTTGAGATCATCAAATGAAGGCGAAGAGCCAAAATTCCTATTTGCAAATTCCCTGGTCTCACTCCAGTCTCCATCTGCAAACATCCTTTTAGGCTTGATTTCTTGTCCTTGCTGTGAAACAAGAACTCCGCTGTTGCTCACGCTTCCGTTTTCCCTGTGCATTACAGCAAAGCCGATTCCTGTCCATATTTCTTCCTTTGCCAACAAATTGCAGAACCTGGATGCTGCTCTTTTCACGTCATCTTCATTTATGTCATCATACTTGTATTTCAATGCATTTTCTGCAAAAAGTATAAACAAGTCGTGAGGAGAGCCGTTTTTTTCTGCCCTTTGCTTTGCCCTACCAAGCGCCCTCTCTATAGCTATGCCCATACCTGCAAAGTCAGCCCTTTTTGTTTTTGGGCAATAGACCTCTAGTTTTATTGTTCCTCTTTTCATTGAACCACTCGGATTGTTCGTTGTGGTAGAAAGTTAATTTAAAGGTATTTAATTGCGTGCAAAGCCCCAACTCTGCTTTCCTTTATAAACTTTTCCTTCATAATTGAAGGCTACGTCCCATTTAAGTTAGGTGTTGCCTTGCCTGAGAAAAGTTTCCCACCACATGAATTAATACCAGAGCACAAGCTATTGGCAGACGGGGAAGCGCAAAAAATACTTGCCCAGTACAAGGTTTCACGCCTGCAAATCCCAAAAATAAAGTTAAAGGACCCAGCACTTGCAGGAAAGGGCGCAAAGCCAGGCCAGATGGTCAGCATAAAAAGGCTTGACGGCTCGCAGCAGTACAGATTAGTAGTCGACTAGCTGCCACAAAGAAAATCAAACGCCAGGGTGCATATTATGAAAGCAGACCTGCTCACACCATACTTCAATGAAAACAGCCTGGTAAAACAGCACCTTGACTCTTATAACAAGTTCGTTGACACAAGCATACAAGGAATAATTGACAGGATAGGCACAATACAGCCTTCAGTCGAGGGATTTGAGCTGAAGTTTGGCCATATCAGGCTTGAAAAGCCAAAAATAATAGAGGCTGATGGCGCGCAAAGGCTGATACACCCTTCAGAGGCCCGCCTCAGGAACCTGACTTATGCTGCCCCTATTTTTCTTGAAATAATCCCTGTTTTCAATGGAGTTGAAAAAACCCTTTTCTCAGAGGTATTCATAGGCGAGCTTCCTGTAATGGTAAAGTCAAAGCTTTGCTACCTTGACAACATGACAGAAGATGAGCTTATTGCATCTGGCGAGGACCCTGCAGACCCTGGCGGATATTTCATAATAAACGGCTCAGAAAGAGTTCTCACTTCAATAGAGGACTTGGCGCCAAACAGGATAATGTGCACAAGGGAAAAGGACAATACATTGGTTACTGCAAAAGTATTTTCAACAAGATATGGGTTTAGGGCACGCTCAGTTGTTGAAAGGACAACCGGCGGCAACATGAGAGTGGTTTTCCCGGCTTCTCCAAGGGACCTTTCGCTCACAGCAACGCTTCGGGCATTGGGGCTTGAGAAAAAAGAGCAGATAATTTCAGCATTCCCTGATGACATAAACGTAAAGAATGACATTTTGCTCAACCTTGAGGCAGACGCAACAACCAACAGGGCATCTGCAATAGAGCACATAGGGAGAAAGGCTGCGCCAAGCCAGGCAAAAGACTATCAGCAAAAAAGGGCAGAAATACTTCTTGACACTTACCTTCTTCCCCACATAGGCACAACTGCTGATGACAGGATAAAAAAGGCGCACTACTTATGCAAAATGGCAGAGCATGCATGCAGGGTTGCATACAGGGAAATACCCCAGGATGACAAGGACCATTATGCAAACAAGAGGATAAAGCTTGCAGGGGACCTTATGGAAGACCTTTTCAGGTATGCATTCCAGTTTTTGGTAAAAGACGTTGCATACCAGGCAGGCCGCGCAGACGCAAGAGGAAGGCATCTGGCAGTGCAGACTTTGGTAAGGCCAGACGCATTGACAGACAGGATACGCTACTCAATGGCAACAGGAAACTGGATAGCAGGGCAAACAGGGGTTTCACAGCTTCTTGACAGGACATCATTCCTGTCATCAATGTCCCATTTAAGAAGGATAATGTCACCACTCTCAAGAAAGCACCCGCATTTCAAGGCAAGGGACTTGCATGGGACGCACTGGGGAAAGCTATGCCCGAACGAATCTCCAGAAGGCCCGTCATGCGCACTGGTAAAAAACCTTTCATTGCTCTGCGAGGTTTCAATTGGCGAGAATGAAAAGGAAATTGAGGAAACAATCACAAAGCTTGGAGTTAAGCTGTAAGGTGGAAAAGTGAGAAGGAAAAAGAAAAGGAAAAAGAAAATCAGGGGCCCAGAGGCCAGGACCAGTGTTTACCTAAATGGCAGGCTGGTCGGGTTTCATGAAAAAGGAAGCCAGCTTCTCTCAGAGCTAAAGGCAAGGAGAAGAAGCGGCAGCATGTCAGCACAGGTCAATTTCTGCTACAACCAAAAAACAGACGATTTGTTCATAAACGCAGACATGGGAAGGGCAAGAAGGCCATACATTGTAGTTGAAAACGGCCAAAGCAGGCTCACCCCTGTTCTTGCTGAGCAGCTCTCAAAAAACGAGACCACATGGGAAAGCCTGGTAAAGCTCGGGGTAATAGAATACCTTGACGCAGAAGAGGAAGAGTCTGCATACGTTGCCCTGAAAGAAGAGGATTTGGCGCCTGGGCACACTCATCTGGAAATAGACCCAGTGTCAATTTTCGGTGTCACTGTTTCAATACTCCCATACCCAGAGTACAATTCATCACCAAGAATTACAATGGCTTGCGCAATGGCAAAGCAGTCGCTTGGCACATATTCAGTGAATTTCAACATGAGGACTGACTCGCGCGCCCATATATTGTATTATCCGCAGCAGCCGCTTGCCCAGACAAGGCCATACAAGCTTTTGGGCTTTTCAGACAGGGCAGCTGGCCAGAATTTTGTTGTTGCAATCACAAGCTCTTATGGCTACAACATAGGAGACGCAGTAGTAATGAACAAAAACGCAATTGACAGGGGGCTTGGCCGCTCTGTTTTTTACAAGACCCATGAAACAGAGGAGCGAAGATACCCTGGCGGCCAGCAGGACAAGTTTGAAATCCCTCTTCCAACTGTAAGCGGCTATAGGGAGGAGCGCTCATACAGGTTCCTTGGTGAAGATGGAGTAATTTCCCCTGAATGCGAGCTTGAGTCAAAAGACGTTCTTGTTGGCAAAACCTCTCCCCCACGTTTTCTTGAGGAAATCACAGTATTCGGGGTAACTGAAGAAAAGAAAAGGGAAAACTCGCTTGTCCTAAAATCAGGTGAAGGCGGCATTGTTGACTCTGTGATGATGACAGATTCTCTTTCAGGCACAAAGCTTGCCAAAGTAAGGGTCAGGTCAGTAAAAACCCCTGAGATTGGCGACAAGTTTGCAAGCAGGCATGGCCAAAAAGGGGTAATAGGCTTACTTAGGCCCCAAGAGGACATGCCATTCACAAGAGACGGGATAGTGCCAGACCTTATTATCAACCCGCATGCAATTCCCTCAAGGATGACTGTTGGCCACCTTCTTGAAATGCTTGGAGGAAAGGCTGCATGCTCATCAGGAAAACTTATTGACTCAACAGCATTTGCAGGCGACAAGGATGAAGACCTGAAAAAGATAATGAAAGAGCATGGGTTTGACGAGTATGGCGAGGAAACCCTTTATGATGGCTTTAATGGTCAGGCAGTAAAAACCAAAATATTCATAGGAGTAATCTATTACCAAAAGCTTCATCACCTTGTTTCAAATAAAATGCATGTGCGCTCCCGCGGCCCAGTCCAGCTTCTCACCCACCAGCCAACAGAAGGCCGCTCAAGGGAAGGCGGATTGCGATTCGGGGAAATGGAAAGAGACTGCCTTATTGGCTATGGGGCGTCAATGCTTCTCAAAGAAAGGCTGCTTGACGAGAGCGACAAGACAACTGTTTTCGTATCCTCAAAAACAGGCTCAATTGCAGTTCATGACCACATAAAAAACAGGTTTTATGACCCAGTTGACCCTACTGTTGACCAAAAGGAAATTTACCCGGTTGAAATGAGCTATGCATTCAAGCTTTTGCTGGATGAGATAAAGGCGCTTGGCATATTCCCAAGGCTGATACTGAAAGACAAGGCATAGGTGCTGCAATGGACATAACAAAAATGATTGACCGCATCAAGTTCACGCTCTTTTCCCCAGAGATGATAAGGAGAAGCTCATCAGTGAAAATAACAGTGCCAGACACATATAATGACGACTCATACCCAATTGACGGCGGATTGGTTGACCCGAAAATGGGAGTAATTGACCCTGGCTTAAAATGCAAGACATGCGGAGGAAAATTAAGAAGCTGCCCAGGCCACTTTGCGCACATTGAGCTTGTAAGGCCAGTCATACACCCAGAGTTTTCAAAAACAATTCTTTTCCTTTTGCGCTCAACCTGCCCAACAACAAAAAGAATTCTTCTCTCGGAAAAGGAAATAGCAGAGCTTGCAGAAAAAATAGACGCGGACATTGAGGTTGAGATGAAGTCAAAGATAAAGAAAAAGCAGCACTCGCCTTATGACAAGGAGACAAAAATCCCTGACATAAAGCTTTTGAGGCCAACCACATTCACAAAAGACGGCTCTCCAATGCTGCCAACAGAAGTGCGTGACTGGCTTGCAGCAATACCTGACAAGGACTTGCGCGTGCTTGGCTTTGACCCAAAATATGCGAGGCCAGAATGGATGGTAATAACTGCCCTTTTGGTTCCCCCAGTATCAGTGCGCCCTTCAATAACACTTGAGACAGGAGACAGGTCTGAGGATGATTTGACTCACAAGCTGGTTGACATAATGAGGATAAACCAAAGGCTTGAGGCAAACATAAATGCAGGCGCGCCCCAGCTCATAATTGAGGACCTTTGGGAGCTTGTCCAGTACCATGTGACAACTTACTTTAACAACGAGACATCAAACGTCCCTCCAGCACGCCACAGGTCTGGCCGGCCCCTGAAAACACTTTCACAAAGGCTCAAAGGAAAAGAAGGCAGGTTCAGGTACAACTTGTCAGGAAAAAGGGTAAATTTCTCAGCAAGGACAGTGATTTCCCCAGACCCAAACATCTCAATATCAGAAGTCGGGGTCCCTCAATCAGTTGCACAGGAAATGACAGTGCCTGTAAAAGTGACAAACTGGAACCTTGAGCAGTGCAAAAAGTACGTGACTTCAGATGATTACCCAAAGGCAGAATACATAATAAGGCAAGATGGAAAGAGGATAAGGGTCACGCCTGGCTCACGCGAGGAAATACTTGCAATGTTTGGGCCTGGCTATACTGTTGAAAGGCAGCTCATAAATGGCGACACAGTGCTTTTCAACAGGCAGCCATCATTACACAGGATTTCAATAATGTGCCACTCAGTAAGAGTATTGCCAGGAAAAACCTTCAGGCTAAACCCTGTGGTTTGCCCGCCATACAACGCAGACTTTGACGGGGATGAAATGAACCTCCACGTAATACAGAATGAGGAGGCCCGCGTTGAGGCAGAGATGCTGATGAAAGTGCATGACCAGATAATTTCCCCAAGGCATGGCCATGCAATAATAAAGCCCCAAGAGGACTATGTGTCAGGGGCATACTTTTTCACAAGGCAAAAAATGGATTTCACAAAAAGCGAGGCATGCCAGCTTCTTGCAATGGCAGGCATGAGCAAACTGCCAAAGCCTGACAGGGGAGAGCTTTACTCCGGAAAGCTCATACTCTCAATGTTGCTTCCAAAAGAGCTTAACATAAAAGTGAGAGGCAAGCTTAGCAAGTCAAAAGACCCAAAGCAGGACCCAGACTCCCTTGTTGTAATAAAGGACGGCATCATGCTTTCAGGCGCCCTTGAAAGCCGCTCATATGAAAATGAAATACTTGAGCAGATTTTCCACAAAAGAGGCTCAGAGGAAGCACGCAGGTTCATAGATGTATCTACCCACATGCTCTTGAATGTGATTTCAAATTACGGGCTTTCAGTTTCCCTTGCAAACTATACACTCAGCAAGGAGAACAGCAAAAAGCTTGAAGAGCTTCAGGACGAGATGAAAAGGGAAATAGAGGCAGCAATAGTCCAGTACAAGAACAAAACACTTGAGCGCTCGCCAGGCCTGTCACTAAAGGAATCGCTTGAGGAAAAAGTAATGCAGATAACCTCAAGGGCAAGGGAATCTGCAGGAACAATTGTTGAGCGCTCTTTGGGCTATGACAACACTGCGCTTATTATGGCAAAAATCGGCGCCCGCGGCTCTCTTTTGAACGCAATACAGATGGCTGCAATGGTTGGCCAGCAGGCAGTAAGAAGCAAAAGGCTCTCAAGGGGCTATAGGGGAAGGACATTAATACACTACCGGAAAAAAGACCTTGGCGCAGAAGCACGCGGATTTGTTTTCGGCTCATTCAAAAAAGGCCTTTTGCCAACAGAATTTTTCCACCACTCAATGGGCGGAAGGGAATCACTTGTCAACACTGCAATAAGGACAGCAAGGTCAGGCTACATGCAGCGCAGGCTGATAAACGCCTTGCAGGACATGGTGGTTTCACAGGATTTGTCAGTAAGGGACAGCAGGGGGGCAATAGTCCAGTTCCTTTATGGAGGGGACGGGCAAGACCCTATACAGGCAAACATAAAGACAGAAGCCCCAATTGAAATAAAGAGGGAAGAGCACGATGCATGAGGTGTTCACATGACAATCAAACGAGTAAATGACCCGACCCATCAGAAAAAGTACACTAAAAGGGAAAAAACCGCTTACATAATCGGCAAAATAACAGGGGCAGTCATTGGCAAGTTGCCAGAAAAAAATTACAGCAGGGTTTTCTACGGCAGGACTGATATTTCACCTGACAAAGGCAAAGGATTCTATGATAAGCAAACAAAAGAGGGCTTTAAGGTAATCAGGACAATGGGCAAAGAGCCAAAAGGACCATATGCATTTGCAGGCTCCGCATGATTTTCATCAGGCATGGAATTGCGATTCCATGTCTGTAAATTTCGGAGGAAATTTCCATGGCAAAGAAAAATAAAATTGATGTTGGCGAGGCAGTTGGCATAGTTGCGGCACAGTCAATCGGCGAGCCAGGCACACAAATGTCAATCCCATATAGTGAAAAAGTTCTTGTTTCGCATGAAGGAAAAACAAAGGCAGTGGAAATAGGCGAGTTTATTGACTCTGCATTTGAAAGATTTGGCTTTTCAGAGGAAAAAGGGCACCAAATCTGCGACCTTCCAATAGAGGTACTTGCACCAAGCCTTAATCAGAATGAAAAGATTGAATGGAAAAAAGTAAGCGCACTCTCGCGCCACAAAAGCCCGCCCCAGCTTATCTGCATATACTTGAGGTCAGGAAGGAAAATCACAGCAACACCATTCCACTCATTTGTAATAAGAAAGAGGAATTGCATTGTGCCTGTTGCAGGCTCTTCTTTAAAGCCAAAAGACAGACTGCCTGTTCTGAAAAACCTTCCAGAGTGCAAGGCAGCCTCTCAGGTTTCAGTTGATGCAAAGCAGGCACTCAAGGAAAAGCTGAAACACATGGTCTGCTCAAATGGAATGCTTTATGCCTATCCTAGAGAGGGCAGCAAGCCAATGCCTTGTGAGCTTGAGCTTGGAAAGCAGCTTGGCTGGCTTGCAGGCATATACATAGCAGAAGGCAATGCAATGAGGAACTTTCTTTCAATTTCAAATACAAATGGAAAAATCCTGGAAAGAGTGCGCAGGTTTGCTGATTCGTATGGATTTACTTATAATGAGTATGACAACTTCAGGGGCTTTGCGCCAGCGCATGACATCAGGATAAACTCCACACTCATGTCACAGCTCTTCAAGTCAACTTGCGGCCAGTCCTCGCACAAAAAATGCATCCCAGATTTTGCTTACAATGCACCGCAGGATTTCATAGCATCACTTCTTCGCGGCTATTTTGACGGGGATGGCAGCATAAGTGTTTCAAGGAAAGTGATACGCGCCTCCTCAAAATCAAAAGAACTCATTGATGGCTTGTGCATGCTTTTGGCAAGGCTTGGCATATTTGCATCAAAGCGCTCAGACAAAAAGTCGCACAACCTTTCAATTTCCTACCGCTATGCAGGCAGATTCCTTGAGCTCATAGGCTCAGACAGGGAGGAAAAAAAGAGGCAGCTTGAGACTCTGTCATCACTTTCACTAAGCCAGGGCTACAATTTGGTTGATGTAATACCAGGGATAGGTGAAGAGCTCTCAAAAGCAGCCTGCTTGGCAGGAATTCCATCAAGGCTGACAAACAACTTCAGGAAAAGAGGCTATGTTGGCCGCTCAACGCTTGTGAAATACATTTCATTAATTGAGTCTGCTGCAAAGAAGAAGAAAATACATGTGCCACAGCTTGCAATGCTGCAGAGAGCAGCGCAAAGCCATGTTGTTTGGGATGAGATAGAGAAAATAGAGCATGTGGAAACAGCACACCAATATGTATATGATTTCACTGTCCCAGGAACTGAAACATTCACAACATTTGAAGGGGTAATCACACACAATACTATGCGGACTTTCCACTATGCAGGCGTGGCAGAGCAGGTGCCAACAGGCCTTCCAAGGCTCATAGAGCTTGTTGACGCAAGAAAAGAGCCAAAAAAGCCGATAATGGACATTTACCTGAAGGATGAGTTCTCATCTTCATATGACAAGGCAAAAGAGGCTGCAAAAAGGATAGAAAGGACAACTTTGAACAAGGTTGCATATATTGAGGAGAATTTTGCTGAAAAGCGGATTACAATAACAGTTGAGCAGACTGAAATTGACGCAGAAGGAGTGAAAATGGATGAAATAAGGAGAAGAGTAAAGTCAATAGCAGGCTCGCACATGGAATCAAAAGACAATACAATAATAGTAAAGCCGACTGCATCATCTTTGAAAAACATCAGGAGAATGACAAACAGGCTTAGGCAACTTCACATAAAAGGAATTGAGAAGATAAAAAGGACAATAGTTGTAAAAGGCAAAGATGGCAAGTATTTCATAAGGACTGCGGGCTCAAACCTTGCAACAGTAATAAAAAACCAAAAAGTTGACGCAAAAAGGACCTATACCAATGACATCCAGGAAATAGCAAGGGTGCTTGGCATTGAGGCAGCAAGAAATGCGCTTGTGAATGAGATAAAGCAGGTGCTGAGCATGCAAAACCTTAATGTTGACATCCGCCACTGCATGCTTTTGGCAGATGCAATGACAATGGACGGGGAAATAAAGTCAATTGGAAGGCACGGGCTTTCAGGGGGAAAAGCAGGAGTATTGGCCCGCGCAGCATTTGAGGAAACAGTAAAGCACCTGATAAACGCAGCAGTAAGGGCAGAAGAGGACAAGCTCATAGGGGTAACTGAAAACATAATAATAGGGCAGACAGTCCCGGTTGGCACAGGGCTTGTGAAGCTGAAGATGAAGCTTTAAGAGCTGTTTTTATTACTTATGCCTCATACAAGTTGTTCCCGGTGTTTTGAATGGCAAGGAAAAAGAAGTCAAAGCAGGAAAAAGGCTCAAGCCTTGGGAAGGCAATCCGCCAGTGCGTAGACTCAGGAAAAGTGGAATTTGGGGCAAACAGGGGAGTAAAAAATGTTTTATCAGGCCATGCAAAGCTAATAATATTCTCAAGCAACTGCCCTGAAGAGCTTTTGCAGGATGCTATGCACTTTTGCAGGCTTTCAGGAATACCCACTATAATATATGGGGGAACATCATTTGAGCTTGGGACAATAGCAGGAAGGCCGCACCCTGTTTCAATGCTCACAGTATATGAAGCAGGAAACTCAGGAATACTGCAAATGGCAAAGTGACTAAATGATAGAGCTATCAAAAGACGACATAAAATGCATAACAACATTTGAGTCTCTCACAGGGGCTTGTGTATCAGACTGCCTTATAACAGACAAGGCTGTTGCATTCATAGTAAAGCACGGGGACCTTGGGAAGGCAATAGGCAAAAAAGGGTCAAACATAACAAAAGTCCGCCAGGAATTTGCAAGGCAGGTCCTGGTATTTGAGGGCTCTGATGACATGGAACAGTTCATACGCAACCTTTTTGGCCAGATACCTGTGAAAAATATAAATGTTCATGAGAAAATGGAATCCAAAACAGCATTTGTCCATGTCGATGAAAAGGACAGGGGCAATGCAATAGGAAGGAATGGTGACAGGATAAAGCTTGGAAGGGCCCTTTTGCAGCGCAGGTTTAACTGCGACTTGAGGCTCGCATCAAAGTGATTTTATCCAGTTGCCTGCGGGCAACTGTCTGTAAATTTCGGAGGAAATTTCCATGGGAAGAGGAGAATTGTCAGGCCGCTCAATTGCAAGGAAGAGAAAGCGCCGCCGCTGGCTCAAGAAAACCTGGAAAAGGAAAAAGCTAAGGCTTAAGGAAAAATACGACCCAGTTGAAGGCTCGCCAATGGCAAAAGGCATAGTCATTGAGAAAAAGGCGCTTGAGCAAAAGCAGCCCCACTCAGGATTGATAAAGTGCGTTAAAATACAGCTCATAAAAAACGGGAAAATAATCACAGCATTTGCTCCGCGCGACGGTGCAATCAATTACATTGACGAGCATGATGAGGTTACAATAGACGGATTGGGCGGCTCCCAAAGAGGGCAGATGGGCTCAATCCCTGGGGTCCGCTACAAAGTGATAAAAGTAAATGGCGTTGATTTGCAAATGCTTGTGAAAAAGAGAAAGGAAAAGCCAAAGAGGTAAGTGAATGGACACAAAAATATTCGGAAAATACACAACAAATGATGTCAAGGTCACTGACCCTTCATTCACTGCTTACGTAAACCTGGCAAGGGCAAGCCTTCACACGCACGGAAGGCATGCAAAAAAGCAGTTTGGCAAAAGCAAAGTGAATATAGTTGAAAGGCTTGCAAACAAACTGATGCGTGGCGGCACAGGAGAGAAAACCTCTGGCAAAGTAATAAGGACAAGGGGAAGGCTTCAGGGAAAAAAGAGCAAGGCCTTGTCAATTGTTGAAAAGGCATTTTCCATAGTCGCAAAAAAGACAGGGAAAAATCCTGTGCAGCTTCTTGTTGACGCAGCACAGAATGCTGCCCCTCGCGAAGACTTTACCCGCGTATCAATGGGCGGCGTATCTTACCAGGTGGCAGTTGATGTTTCAGCTTCACGCAGGCTTGACATGGCATTGAAAAATATTGCAATGGCAGCAATAATAGGCGCATTTGACAACAAGAAAACCCTGCCTGATGCTCTTGCAAATGAAATAGAATTTGCAGCAAAAGGGGATGCCAACTCCTCATATGCAATAAAGAAAAGGGACGAAACAGAAAGAATGGCCAGGAGCTCCCGTTAGGGGCGACTGGACAGATTGTTTTTTCAGGCTAAAGAGTAATTTCTCAAGCTATGCCTTCTTTTGCTGGTTTGGGTTGCCAAATTTTTTCTAAGTTTCTTATTCTGTTCTTTTCTGTTGGATGCACCAAAAAGCTGAATATCCTATGCAAAAAGCGTTCCAGCTTGCCAATGTCCTGCCCAACCTCTTTCATGACTTTCTTTCTTTTTTCCAGGACTGATATCATTGCCAGCGGCCCTCCAGTCATCTTTGCAGAAAACGCATCTGCCAAATACTCGCGTTTCCGTGAGTAAGGAAAGACCTCTCCCTCAAAATGAACATATGCATGCCCAACCTCATGCCCAACAATTGCAGCCAATTCCTTATCAGTGAATTTGCAAATTGATTCAGGGTTCAACAAGGCTTTATCCCTTCCAAAACAATATCTTGAAAGCGGAACATTATAGCTGAACTTGAAGCTCACAAACTTTAGCCCTGCCTTGTTGCAGAACTCCATGGATTTGCTGTTTGCCAATTCCAGCTTCTTGTTTATGTCAATAAGCTGTTGGTTCCCCATCTCCTTGAAGTTCTGGTGTCCTTTTCCCACCTTCTGTTTCTTGAACAACATGCAAATATAGTGTATCC
>CAZOMB010000009.1:0-48872 GCA_964581105.1 Microcaldota archaeon | reverse complement strand
GCGCAGCTCATGCAAGGGTCATATGCGCGTATTATCTTTTCTGCTTCCAT
The DNA here is from genome assembly GCA_964581105.1 of Microcaldota archaeon. Classification (GTDB taxonomy): domain Archaea; phylum Micrarchaeota; class Micrarchaeia; order Anstonellales; family Anstonellaceae; genus UBA10161. Next base: position 48,822 of record CAZOMB010000009.1, on the reverse strand, counting down.
TGAAATCCTTTCCTTGTCCCGCCCCACGTCTATGTTTTCCTGTACTATCTGGGCAATGTCCTTTTCCATGTTTACCATGTTTTGTGCTGTCGGGATTACCAGGTTGATGTATTCAACATTTCCTTTTTCGTTTATCCTGAGGTTATAGTAAAGTGTGCCGCGGGGAGCTTCAATTACTCCTATCCCCTGGCCTGCCTTTACCTGCGGCCTTTTGTATTCTTCAGGCTTGAAATCAGTAGTTTCCAGTTTTTCAATTGCATGGTCAATGCAGTTTACAATCTCTATTGCCTGGGCAAGGTTGTTCATGTATATGTTGCTTGAAGGAAAATAGGAAAGCATTGAGGAAAGGTTTTTCTTTGTGTTCTTGTGCAATGCAGCTTTGTTTATGTTCATCCTGGCAAGTGCGCCCACCATGTATTCTTTTCCCTCAAACTCAAAGCCTGTTGACTGGGAATATGGGACAACCACCCTGTTTAAGTGATCCATGAAATCTTTTCTGCTTATGCAATAGCCCTCTGATGAGCAAAGCTCGCCGCCAATAAACTCATAATCAGGGTTTTTCAGTGCAATGAAATTGGTTTTTCTTTTAAAAAGGGGCATTGAGTCCCTGAATATGTCTGCAAATTCCATGGCATGCTCGCGCGCATGAGAAAGGGTGTGGGCCATTTTCTTTGCATCCTCATTTGTCAGCACTTTAGAGTAACCGCCTACTTGCGGGAATGGGGCATGCACTGCACGGCCTGCCACAAGCTTTGAAAGCTCGTTTCCTGCTGATTTTACCTCAAATGCCTTTTCAATGAGCTCTTTGTCCTTGTCTGCTATTTCAAGAACAGAGTCTGCGTTCATTATGTCTGGCAAGCAGAATAAGTAAAGGTGCATTGCATGGTCGCGAATCATAAGCCCGTCCATTGTCAGGTTGCGGAGTATTTGCGTCTGGTCTGAGGGAGTTGTGCCAATTGCATTTTCAACTGCTTTTATGCAGCAAGTGAGGTGCGCTATTGAGCAGGTTCCGCATATCCGTGACACAAGCTGCGCAACGCTTAGAGCGGATTTTCCCCGAACCCCTTGCGTGAAAAAGCGCTTTGACTCAGATATCTTTAGGTGCGCATGCTGCACTTTGTTGTCCTTTACTGAAACCTCTAAGTCTGCATGGCCTTCTATTTTGCTAAGATGCTCAATGTCAATGTCAAATTCCCCTTCTTTGTGCATATTTTTCACCTATTTTACCCCAAACTCATCAAAGCACTTGTTCAGCACTTCAATAAACTTTTTCTCATCCATTGGGCAGCCGAACACAGAATAGTCTACTTTTACTATGTCCTTTACTGGGTGCACTTTTTCAAGGTGCCCAAATCTCTCAACAACCAAGCTTATTTCCTCTTTTGTGTCTTTGTCAAATGCATTCCTTTGCGCTGAAGGCAAGCCAGTGCATGCGCATGAGCCTATTGCAACTATTTTCTTGCTTTTCCCCCTTATTTCCCTGAGCCTTTGCTCATCTTTTTTTGTTGCAATTGCCCCTTCTACAAATGTAACATCTGAGCCGTCAAATGTATTTCCCTTTGTCTTGAGCATTTTGCAGTACTTGAAGTCTATTTTTCGCTTCCACTCGAAAAAGTACTGATTGAGAAGCTCGATGAACAGTATTGAAGAGTCCTCGCAGCAGGCAAATGTCACCCAGGAGACAGCAAGCTTCTTTTTCATCAATACTAAATCTGTGATTAATTATATAAAGCAAAACGTAGCACCTATGGATTATGGGGAATGGAAAGGGCCTTGCTTTGGCTTATTTGACTGCTCTTGTGAGTGGCATTGCTGTTTTTGCAAACTCTTTTGGAGTGCTGACTTTGGATGCGACTGCCTATACTTTTGTGAAAAATGTCCTCGTTGCAGCAATACTTGTTGCAATAGGCCTGTCTTTAGGAACCTGGAGGGAATTTTTGTCCCTTAATAAAAAACAGGTGCTTATGCTCTCATTTGTCGGCATTGTTGGAGGCGGGGCAGCATTTGTTCTGTTTTTCTCAGGCCTTGCAATTACTGGAGGGGCTGTTGGCTCTTTTGCCTATAGGCTGCTTTTCATTTTTGCAGCTGTGATTGCAGTAATTGCGCTCAAGGAAAAGTTCAGATGGAAAGTTGCTGCTGGAGCTCTTGCAATCCTTGCTGGCAATTATCTTTTGCTTGGAGGGGCAGCAATTGAGTTTGGAGTTGGGCTGCTTCTTGTGCTTGGGGCCACTGTGCTTTGGGCAATTGAGTATGCTGTTTCCAAAAAGGCGCTTGAAAACTTATCTCCTACAACTGTTGCATCTGTGAGAATGGGGCTTGGCTCGCTAATTATACTCGGGGTGCTTGCATTTCAGGGAAAATTAGGGGCAATAGGAACAATTTCTGCTGAATCTCTGATGTGGATTGTGGTAGCAACAGGATTTCTTGCCTTGTTTGTTACCCTTTGGTATTCTGCCCTCAAGTTCTCTTCTTTGACAAGCACAGCTGCTGTGCTTACAATAGGGGGCCCTGTTTCTGCATTTCTTGCTTTTGTTTTTGCTGGAAAAGCATTGACACTTGTTGAGGCTGGAGGGTTTTTGCTCTTGGCAGCAGGAGCAATATTTGTTGTTGGAGCTTCACAAACTGTTTCTTCATTTGAGTGGCTGAGAAAAGAGTCTTTGAACAGGCTAAGATTATGAAAGGAATTGAGCTTTGCGCAAGGTTTGCTATTCCTCCTAATTCTTTGTCTTATTGCGGGAAGGAAGGATTTGGGAAAGTATTTGAAGAATATTTGGAAAACCCTTGTGAAAAAACTGAAAATGCCCTTGAGCAGGCACTTTGCTCTTTTACTGCCCATTACTCATACCTTGAGCTTATTGCCAATGCAAATAAGATGAAGCCTTTTGATTATGGGGTGTGCGAGGCATTTTGGCTTGGCAATAAATTGCTTAACAAAGTGAAGAGAAGGGAGATTGCAAGAATGATTCAAGAGAAGTTTGTTGGAAAGGGGATGCTTGCAAAAGAAAAGGCAACTGAATTGGCAAAAGCAGTGCCAAAGGAAGCTGTGCCGCATCACTCATTCCATGCCCTTTACTTGCACAGCATTACTGGAGTAATTGCGCCTACTGTGAAAAATGCTGACTCTTGCAGAATTGCTTGGGGAAAAGTGCTGGAAGCGGGCGATAACTGGGTGGAAATAAAATCACAGAGGCTGGCTGAGAAAAATGCAAAGCTTCGGCTTGAAGCGTGCAGCAAGAGAGTAAAATTGTCCTGCTCAGGGATTGGGCTTTTGCAGAAAATCAAAAAAGGGGATTTTGTTGCCTGCCACTGGGGAATAGCAGCAATGAAAATCTCTTTCTCGCAGGCAAAAAGGCTGGAAAAAGCAACCTGCAAAAATGTTGAAGCAGTAAATTCAGTTTGACATGAGATTGAATATGTCCATTCTTATTTCATTCTTTTTCTCAAGCTCGGACCTGAGCTGTGCAAGAACTTTTTCCTTTATTTTAAGGTATTTTTCACGGGAAATTTCCACATTGCCGATTGCATAGCGCTTGTTCCTTATGTTGAAGCAGAACATGCAGTTGTCAAGGTTTTCGCAGTTGTGGCAAAAGTAGCAGTCAGAGCAGTCATTGCAGCAGTCCATTTCAAAGCAGCGCCTTAGCCTTGCAGAATGGTAGCAGTTAATGCAAAATGAAGATGACCTTGCCTCATTTGACCCAAATATGTATTCTGAGTCGCGCGGAAGGTAGCTGTAAGCAGAGAACTTTGACTCAACATTTGTAATGTTTTTGTAGCAGTTGTTTGAGTATATGTTTATTGGGCAGTCAATGTTGTTCTTGACTATTCCAACAGGCCAAATAGGTGAAAAGTAGGCAATTTTTGAAATTAGCTCCGAAGCTGTTTTGAGGCTGAATGATTCTGCCTCCTCTTTTGTTATGCAAAGCCTTTCGCCAATAAAATCAGCCTCAGAAAACGTGAGCAGCCTGTCTTTTGGGAATAGGGAAAAGTCAGCATAGTTTGGAAGCATTACCTTTTCCCCTGAAATGGCAGATTTTCCAGGCTCAAGAGTGTTTGTGTGCCTTTGTAGCCATTTTGCGTATTGGTCAATTGGCGAATATTCCTTTCCGAGTACTATTTTTGTTGCATTTGAAAATGCCTTCTCAATAATGGACTTGTCTTTCCTTTCTTGTGCAGGCTTTGATGGGATTTTTGAAAATATTTCTTTTGCCCTGCTGTGCTCAGGATCTTTTTTGCTTGCGATTTCAATCAGTGTTGGTAGCCTTTTTTCGTTCACAAGCTTTTTGTGCATTTCATCAATAAGCTTTGCTTTTATCTGCGCATACTTGTCAGGAGGAAGCTCCAGGTTCCCTATTGCATATTTTTTTGACCTTAAGTTAAAGCAAAACATGCATTCTGCACAGCCAGAAATCCCATGTGAGTAATAGCAGTCAGAAGAAAGGTCTGCCTTTATTACCTCAAAGCAGCGCGAGGTTCTTACAATGCCTTTTGACTTGATGCAAAACCTTGGCCAGCCAAACCCAAAGCCCCCAAATATGTTTTCCCCATAAGTGCCAAAAGTGGAATATGCGATATTTTTTGAGCTTGCAATCTGCTCTGAGTGGAAAACATAATATGAATTGACAATATTTGTGCTTTTTTCAACAAACCCAGAGTCTCCAAGCACCATGTTTCCAGTGTAATAGATTCTGCCTGATATGGCTTCAAGAATGGAATCAATGTCCTTTATTTCATTGATATTAAGGGCATCGTATTTTTTTTCAAAGTCAACCTCTTCAAATGCAAGCCATTTTGACGCTAAAGCATAATCCGAGTAAGAGTATGTTGACTCTTTTCCTGAAAGGGAGGACTTTTTGGTTATTCTTGGGCCATTGTTCTCATAAAGCCATTCTGAATAATCTTTTAGCTCGCCTATTTCATTGCCAAAAATCACTTTGGCTGTTTCTTTCCATTTTTTGTTTACCTCTGAGTAGGCCGGCTGGTTCTTGCCCATGGCATTGATAGTGCTGCTTTCTGATTAAAAGGTTTTGTAAAGGGATTTATTGGTTTGCTTCTAAATACTGGTTATGGGATGGGGGCTTATACTCGCACTTGTCCTTTCTATTCTTGTAGCTGTTGTCTTATTCCATTTGCTAAGGAGGGTTTTGCCGCTTATAATAAACGGGTTTTTCGGGATAGTGATATTCTGGCTGCTTTCATTTTTTGGCATGCTGGATGTGCCAATTGACATAATCACTTTTCTTATTGCTGCTTTTGGCGGGATAATCGGGGTAATAATAGTTGTTGTTCTTGCAGCCATAGGTGTTCCTCTTTAGCTTGCGAAAAGTGTAAAAAGAGAGGATGAGAAGCAAAAGCATGGCAAAAAACAAAATAAGCGTAAACAGGGCTGCTGTGACCCTTGCCCTGGTCTTTGGCATCTTCCAGGCAGTATGGGGCGCTGTGCTTGCTGCAACAAATGGCGGCATACTTGAGCACTGCTATAAGTGGTATCTTATGAGCGCTCCGCCTGCATATACTGGCTTTGATGCCACTGCCTATGTGCTTGGGGTTGGGGATGCGTTTTTCGCTGGCCTGATATTTGGCGCCCTAGCTGCATTCATCTGGAACAGGATGAAAGGCTAAGCCTGCAGGCTTTCAAATGACTTGCTTATCTTTAAAGACCAGAATGTAGGCAAGTCATTTTCAACAAAGCCCCTGAATTCGTCAGAGTATATGTAAGTTGAGTGCTTTCCCTGGTTTGGCAGATTTTCAAAGCCTCCTTGCGCATTGCTGTATATGCGGGCAATCTTTTTCCTTTCAAAGTCCTTTTGCAGCAAAGAGGGCTTTCTCAAAAGAAGGTAATCTGCCTGCCTTATTGCGTTTATCTCAAGGTTTGCAGAGTTTTGGGAAATGAAAAGAACTGAAACATCCTTGTGCCTTGCAACCAGTATGAGGGATGAAAGCAGCTTGTTTGCAGAGGATTGGAAGCTTCTTGAGGAAAAGGTTATTCCCCCCTCATCAACAAGTACAAAAGAATTGTTTGGCACCTGCTTTGTGCTTTGAATGCAATGTATCCAGCCAGGAAGGGTTGTTGAGTCAAAGCCCATTGCGCATACTTTTTTTTGTGATTTTGCAGCTGCATTTTCAAGCATTCTCATTCCTAATGCTGACTTTCCGCTGCCCCTTGCTCCAAGTATCAGCCCTATTGTGCTGTCTTGAGAATATACTCTTTTCTCAAATTCCTCAATGCTGCCGCTGATTTTCTTTTGCACAGAAAAAGGGAAAAAGCTTTTTGCAGTGCCTTGGTCTTTGTCCCTTTGTGGCTTTTCTTTTCTTTTTTGCAGAAGCAGGCTCAGGAAAGCTGCGGATTTTTTGAGAATAAGTTCTGCTGCCTTGAGAATTAGCGAGGCTGCAATGTAAAATATATGAAGGAACATGCACAGCAAAAACTGCCATATTTTCCAAACCCAGTTTAGGATTCCCTTTGCTTTCTTTTTCTTTCTCCTTTTCCTTTTTGCCATATTCAGGGTTTTGGAGACTAGCTTATTAAATTCCACTTTAGCCTGTGCTGTTTTGCAGGAGCTTTTCAAGGCTGGAGTTTATCTGGTAAAAGCCCTCAAGTGTTTTGTTATTGACAAGGATTATTGGCACTGCGCTGCTTAGGTTTTTCTCTGATATTGTTTTGTTAAAAAAATCGTAGCCTTGCTCTTGCATTACATTATGCTTGTGCCACTCTGTTGTGTTGTTGAATTTTTGCTGCTGTTCTTCCAAAAAAGGGCCTAGCTTTGTGCAAAAATGGCATGCTGGAGAGTAAAAATAGTGTACCTGTACTTTGTCAGAATAGCTTATTTCAGTCTGGTTGCTGATGTTGTCTTGTTTTTGCTCAGTTTCAGTTTCATTGCTTGTATTTTGCACTGGGATTGGCTTTTGCCCCTCTTGTTCTGTTGCAGGTGTGATGTTTTGCATTTGCTGCTCCTTTGGCTGGCTTGTGCAGCCCAGCAGCATTAGCAAAAGTAAAGCAATGATTAGAGGTTTCATGGAAAAGAAATGCTTGGCAATGTTAATAACCATAGTATCTGTTTCTTAAAATGTTCGCACAAAATGGTTATCAGGTGGAAAAGATGGTGTCAAAGGGCCCGGTAATTTTGCTCTTGGATGAGCAACAAAAAGCAATCATTGTCCCCGAAAACAGCTTCGTGAGCGATGAGAATGAAGGAACATACCAAATACAAGAACAGGATTTTGACAAACTACTGCAGCATTACGAAAATGGGAAAATAAGCGGAAACTTGGATACTGAAGTAAAGGATGGAAAAATGGCCTTCGATTTCTATATAGGTCCAACACAGTCACAGCTTATTTTTGATGTTAAAGACAGGACAGTAAGACTGGAGATTGGCGAGACATTACTAAAGAAGCCGCAGCAGGAGAATAAAGCAGGTGGAAGGCCAATAAAGAACTAAAAATCCCGCAAAAGGGTTTTAAAGAAAGGGAAAGTATCTATTTTGTGAAAGCTAAACACGGGCAGACTTCACTGGAGTTCCTCTACAGCGTAGGGCTGATGCTGCTTATTTTCATACTCATTGCTCTTATCTTTTACCAGAGCCAGACTGATGCAACCAACCTTTCTATTGATGCAGAGTCAAGAAGGGTCTGCCAGCTTGTGTCAAGCCAGATTTCTGCTGTTTTTTCCTCTGGCCATGGGACAGCTGCAAATCTTGACTTGCCTGCCCTAATAGCAGGAAAGAATTATTCTGTTTATGTAAATGGCCTGAACCGTTCAGTTTCTGTGTCTTATGGGACAAGGGGAACTGGCTGCCATTTTTTGACTTCAAATGTGACAAACGGCAGCTCAACCTCGTTTTTCATAGGGGAGAACAGCACAGTTGAGAATGTGGAAGGAGGTGTTGTCATTGGCTGAGAAAAAGGGCCAGGCAGTGCCAATTGACTTTATTGTAGGGCTGTTCATATTTCTTGTGCTGCTTGCCTATTTTTTCATCCTATGGGACATATACTCAATAAGGTACTTTGAAACAGCAAAATCAAGGGACAGGGACATTGCATCATTGAGCATAACAGACGCACTGGTAAATTCTCCTGGCCATCCTGAAAACTGGGCACAAGACCCGCTTAATGCGCAGGCAATTGGCTTATGCTCAAGGCCAAATGAGCTGTCAAGTGAGAAAATTGCGGCCTTTTCCTCAATCCCTTATGCAAATGCAAAGCAAATGCTGGGAATAGATGAGGAATTTTTCGTGAAAATAGAGACTTCTGAAGGCGCAAGATATGCAAGCATAGGTGTTGAGGCAAACAACAGCAGCACAATACTTGAAGTGAGCAGAGTAGCATTGCTCAATAATACCATTGTAAACGTAAGGGTGCAGCTTTATGAGAACTAAGGGATTTGTATTCACAATTGATGCGACTCTTGCTCTATTTCTTATGGTGCTTGTGCTAATAACAATCATTTTCCTTTCAGCCCAGGCAGATGAAAGCCCTTATGTGAACCTGCACATGCTGAGAATTGGAAAGGACACTCTTTCAGTAATGGACAAGCAGGGGATTTTGACAAGCGGTAATGTCAGCCTTATGAACAGCAGCCTTAACTCAACCCTTCAGAGAAGCATTGGCGCGCATGTGGAAATCAGCACTTATTACTATGATGAGGGAGGGTTCAACTTCATGAGCATTACCCAGTTTGGGAGCAATATACCTGCAAACGCCAGCATATATGTAACAAGCAGGGACTTTGTCGCCATGAGCAATGGCAGGATTTCAAACTATTCAATTGCGAGGATGACCTTATGGCAAAAGTAGGGAAAATGAAAAAAGGGGTGCTTTTCACAGTGTCAGTAATGCTTCTTTCAATCTCAATACTCACGCTTGTGATTTTCCTGTCAGAGCAATCTTCCAAAGGCAAGCAGTCTGCAGTGCAGCTTTCTGACATTGACGAGGTATCTTCCAAATACTCTGGAATAGAAGACCAGCTTGAAAGGATAATCTCAACATCAATAAACATATCAGTTGACAACAGCACTGTTTTCATTGAGGAAAGGCTCCCTGTTTCGCAGCAGATTGCAATTGACATTGAGAGATTTGCCTGGTTTGAGTACAACTATTCTGAGGAGAATGTTTCCATGAACCTGAGCAATTTGAAAAATGCCTCTTTTCTCATACAGCCAAACAGGATTGAAATAATGCATGAATCTGCAAACTTTTACATTGTGCCTGAAGGCGGCAACTCAAGCGCAGGCTCAGTGCAAACCTATGAGGTCAACCTGACCTTTGCTTCAGAAAGGATTGACGCTGCTGCCTGGCAGACGCTTTCAAATGCCAGCAATGGCTCAGGGGCAGTTGTTGTGCATGTAAGAATCCAGGATGAAAGCTATGCTGTGAACTTGGACTTTTATGAAACTCTTGACAAGTATTCGACCAGCCTTTTGAATATTACAAAAGAGGGGAGCCTTGTTGGCTATGTGAGGTTCTACTCTCCCGCTGCCCTGCAGGTCCAGCACCCTGAAAATATAGGTTTAAAAGCTTCGGTTGGCTTGTCAAATCCGGTTTATGTTGAGGCAAATGACACCCTGACAATAAGCTCGTTTGCAAACAAGACCGGGAGAATAAGGATAGCATAGGTGCAGAAAATGAAAATAATCGACCTTGCAAAAAGAAAGTTCCTGTGCTTTGAGTCTGACGACACTGTCTCATATGCAGCAAAGATGCTGGCAGAAAAAAACCTTCGCGAGGCCCCAGTCCTTCGGCAGGGCAAATTTATAGGGATGTTTACCACTTCTGACATTGCAGCTGCCCTTGTCAAAAAAGGCATGCTTGGCAGGGCAGGCCTTGCAGACCTTTCAAAGGTAAAAAATGAGCTTGTTTACAAGCATATGTCACAAAGGCCCATTTGGCTTGACCCGCAGGCAGATGTATTGGGCGCATTTGCATTCCTTGTGCACAACAGCGCAGGCTCAATTGCTGTTGTTGACAGGAAAAAGGGCAGAAGGCTTGTTGGAGTTGTCCTTGCCTCTGACATAAGAAAAGAGATGGCAAAGCTTTTGGCAGGCGGAAAAGAAGGGGGAAGGGCAGTTGCAAAAGAGCTTGCTGCATCTGATTTTGGGGGAAAGACTGCAATTGACCAGATTTTAAGGTATGTTGAGAAAAAAAGCCCAACAGATGCCGGAGAGGTTGCAAAGCAGTTCAAGCTTTCTGTCAAGGAAGTCGAGGAATATGCTGACAGCCTGTCAAAGCACGGGCTTCTTAAAGTTGAATACAACATCATAGGTAAGATGAAACTCAAAAAGATGGAGTGAAATTATGGGAAAAAGGAAAAGGAGAAAAAAGGCCGGCGCAAAGAAGGCAGCAAAAAAACCGGCAGCAAAGCCAAAGAAAAAGCATGCAAAGTCAATTGCAATGAGAATTGCAGCAAGGATAAGCGATGTTGCATCAAGGGGCAAGAAAAAGCAGCTGAAAAAGGATGCAAAAGAAAAACCAGTGCAAAACCAAGTAAAAACAAAGCCGATTATAATGAAAGTTGCTGAAAAGGACAAGGCAGAGCCAGCGCAAAAGCAGCAAATTCCAAAAGCTGCTGCAAAAGGCATGGGAAATGCATTGCAAAAAACTACAAGCAAAAAAGCAGGGGCAAAAACCGAAAAGTACCAGGTAATTGCTGACGGGGTTGGGGCATCTGTTTCAATAACAAAAAGGCCAGGCGAAGTGCCTGCGTATGACCTAACAGTTCCTTTGATTGAGCCTGCAACCGCAGCATACCTTGACACAATAAAAACAGACCTTTTAAAGCAGATAAGGCTCACATCCCAGGACGTGCTTGACATCAAAAGGATGGAAAAGCTCAAGGAAAAATTCCACAACCTTGCCCTGAACCTTGTAAGGGAAAGGATACCAAGGTTAAGCGAGCAAAAGGCAAAAGAGCTTGCAGGAAGGATGGTCCAGGATTTGCTTGGCCTTGGAGACATAGAGTTTTTGCTGAAAGACGATATACTTGAGGAAATATGCATCAATTCTGCGAATGAGCCAATATGGATATATCACAAGAAACATGGCTGGTGCAAGACCAACCTGAAAGTAGCGACTGAGTCAAAAATATGGGATTACTCGAGCCTTATCGGAAGAAGGGTAGGGAGGCAGATTACAGCCCAAGACCCGCTTTTGGATGCCTATCTTCCAACAGGGGACAGGGTAAATGCAACCCTTAGCCCGATTTCAATGTTTGGAAATACCATTACAATCAGGAAGTTTGCAAGAAAGCCTTGGACTATTACAGATATGCTTTTGTCAAAGACCATATCAGCTGAAGTGGCTGCATTTGTCTGGCTTGCAATGCAGTATGAGCTGAATATTGTGATATCAGGGGGAACAGGCGCAGGAAAGACCTCAATGCTCAATGTTCTCTGCTCATTCCTGCCGCAGAACCAGAGGGTAATCTCAATAGAGCAGACAAGGGAAATCACACTTCCATCATATTTGCAGTGGATACCAATGGTTGTAAGGCAGGGAAGCAGGGATGGCAAGGGAACAATTTCAATGCTTGACCTGATGGTAAATTCGCTTCGAATGAGGCCTGACAGGATAATTGTTGGCGAAATAAGAAGGGCAGAGGAAGCAGAAGTTTTGTTTGAGGCAATGCACACTGGGCATTCTGTTTATGCAACAATGCACGCTGAAACTGTTTTTGAGACTTTCAAAAGGCTTGTCAGCCCCCCAATTGAGCTTCCAGAAGTTGTTCTGGAGTCATTGCACTTTGTGCTTGCAATGTACCGTGACAGGAGAAGCGGAATAAGGAGGGTATTTGAGATTGGGGAGCTGATACCGTCTGACAGGGGGGAAAATGTCAGGGCAAATATTGTTTACAGGTGGCGCTCATCCCGCGATACCATTGAGGAGCAGAACCCGAGCGTAAGAATGCTTGACACCCTGAGGACATATACCCGGATGGATGACAATGAAATAAGGGCCAGCATAAAGGAAAGGGCATCTGTCCTGAATTATCTTGCTGCAAACAAGATAAACGGCGTTGAGGAGGTTGGAAGGACTATTGTCCAGTATTATGAAGACCATGACAACCTTATGAAAAAGGTTGGCAAACACAAATGATTTGATATGAAAGTTCCACTGCTTTTAATGCCAAAAAAGCAGGCCCTTGGGCTTGCCCATTACTTCTATGGGTTAGCTTCGGGAATGCTAAAGGGCAACAAATACATAGAAAAGGAGCTTTACAAGCTTGAGTCTGACCTTACTCCCACCCAGTACATGAGCCTGTCAATGCTCAATGCATTTTTCTACTTTATTCTTGTTGAAATACTGTCTTACCTGGTTATTTACAAGGCAGGCATTGAAAACCCGATTGTCTGGGCCCTTGTATGTGCCCTTATTGTATCAATCCTGATATTCATGTTCTGTCTTGCCTATCCCCGCTGGCTTGCAAACAAGAAAGTCGCGCAAATGGACAAGGATTTGCTCTTTGCTGCAAGGCACCTTCGCATACAGACAACCGCAGGGGTGCCGCTTTTTGAGTCTTTGGTATCTGCCTCTCATGGCTATGGGGTAGTTTCTGATGAATTCAAGAAGATAACCACAAGCGTGCAGGCAGGCACAAACCTTGCAGACGCGCTTGAGGATTCTGCAGTGAAAAACCCGTCATACTATTACAGCAGGATACTTTGGCAGATGTCAAATGCTGTCAAGGCAGGCACAGACATAGGGCCTGTGCTTTCTGATATTGTTGAGTTTTTGGCAGAAGAGCAGAGGATTGAGGTAAGAAATTATGGTGCGCAGCTCAACTCGCTTGCAATAATGTATCTTATGGTATGCATAATTGTGCCCACAATAAGCCTGATTTTCCTTATGGTGATTTCATCATTTGTTGACATCCCGATAACTGATGTTGTATTCATATTCATACTCTCAGGCCTTGTATTTGTGCAGTACATGTTCATAGGCATAATAGAGAGCAGGAGGCCTGCTGTGTCAATATAGTGGTAACATGATAAACGCATACATCAAAATCTGGGAAGAGATGCTCATTTACAACAATAATGAGATGGACAGCCGCAGGTTTTCAACATACCTTTTCCTTGGCTCGCTTTTACCTGGCCTTGTTGTTTCTGCAGTTGTTTTTGCAGAGCTGCTTCTGACATTTTCAGGGATGGTTATTGGCTCTGCAATGATACATGCAATTGCCTATACTTACCTTCTTCTCGGGGCAAACAGCAGGGCAAAGCAGGTTGAAGAGGTCTTGCCTGATTTTCTTTCACTTGTGTCAAGCAATATAAGGAGCGGGCTTACACCTGACAAGGCACTCATTGTATCTGCAAGGGACGAGTTTGGGCCTCTTACTGACGCAATAGTAAAGGCAGGCAAAAAAAGCATAACAGGCATGCCCCTTGATGAGGTAATGCTTGGCATGACAGAGCACATAAAATCGTCAGTGTTCAAGAAAACCATAGTAATGGTTGTTGAAGGCCTGCACTCTGGAGGCGACATGGCAGAGCTCCTTGAGAAAACTGCGCTTGATGTCAGGAAATTCCGCTCTGTAAGAAAGGAAGTGAACTCAATAATACTCAACTATGTGCTTTTCATAATTGCTGCCATAACATTTGGCGCGCCACTGCTTTACGGGGTCTCAACCTTTCTTGTTGAGATAATGGTGCTCATCAAAAGCAAAATCGGCACTGGCACAGAAGCTGCTTCTGCGCTTGCAGGCCAGGTCGGGGTATTCAAGGGCCAGCTTATGCTTACCCCTGAGGCTGTCACAATGTTTGCTGCTCTTGCAATAGGCATTACTGTGCTTTTCGGGTGCATGGCTGTTGGAATAATGTCTTCTGGCAAAAGGGTTGACGGGCTTAAGTATTTCCCTGGGCTTCTTTTGATTTCCCTTGGCATTCTCTTTGGGGTAAAAGCAGGCCTTGGTGCTGTTCTTGGCGGCTTGATTGTCTAGCCCTTGCCAATGAGCCCTGAAAGTATTGAGTAAAGCCTTACTGCGTCTGCATTTTTCACTACCATCAATGTATCAGTGTGGCATGAAATGAACTCAAGCACATTGATTCCTTCTGCAGAAACAGAATCAAGTATTACTGAAACGCAGCCTGGCGTGTCCTGAAGTTCCTGCGGGCTGCAAAGTATCACAAGAGTCAGGTTGTCAATCACTTCAAAGCCTTTTTTCCTTAGCTTTTTTGAGTAGGACGAGTCAACTACGCTCATTACCCCTGCCTTGGAATTTGACATTGCAATAACAGGCACGCCTGCGCTTGTTTTGCTTGAAACAACTGACACATTGCCCCTCATTTCAACAGTGCTCAGGCTTAGGATTTTTTGCACTGCCTTTTCCCAGTCCTTTTCATTCCCCTGCTTTTCTTTTGCCAGCCTGAGAAGGGCTGCCTTGACTGCTGCAAATTCCCCTTTTTTGCCTGGGAATATCTCCTTTTGCAGCCTTCTTGCAAGTGCAGAGTAGTTGCACAGCCTGTTTTTCACAACTGTGAAAAGCTGGGGCCTTCTTTTCAGGTAAAGCCTTACAAGATTTGCAGTTGTTGCCATTTTCTCTCCACTGCAAAATGTCCCATCTGAAACTTTTAATGGCTTTGCCTTTCCCTTTAGTTTCTTTTTTAATGTTTGGCTCCCCCAATTCCCCTATGAAGAATAAGAAGGAGAATTTCTCAGAATGGTACACTGAAGTAACCAAAGAGGCAGGGCTTTGCGACCTTCGCTACAATGTAAAAGGGTTTGTAGTATTTATGCCATGGTCTGTTTTCAGCATGAAGAAAATGTATTCTTTTTATGAAAAGGAGCTTGAGAGAACAGGGCATGAGCCTGCATGGTTTCCTGCCCTGATTCCTGAGAGCAATTTTCTCAGGGAAAAGGAGCATGTGAAGGGCTTTGTGCCTGAAGTATTCTGGGTGGAGCGTGCTGGGGACACCAAGCTTGAGGAAAGGCTTGCAATGAGGCCAACATCTGAGACTGCAATGTATCAGATGTATTCGCTTTGGATACAGGGAAAGGCAGACCTTCCTTTGAAAATTTACCATCCTTCACAGGTTTGGAGGCATGAAACAAAGGCAACAAGGCCATTTATCAGAAGCAGGGAGTTTTACTGGATTGAGGCGCATGACGCATTTGCAACAAGGAAAGAGTCAGAAGGCCAGGTAAAAGAAGACATGCAAATGTGCCAGAATGTGATTTTTGAGAAGTTTGCAGTTCCTTTCATATTTTTTGAAAGGCCGCAATGGGACAAGTTCCCAGGAGCGCTTGCAACCTATGCTGCTGACTGCATGATGCCTGACGGCAGGGCAATGCAGCTTCCGTCAACCCATCTTTTGGGCCAAAACTTTGCAAAAGCATTTGATGTCAAGTTTTTGAATGAAAAGGGGGAGAGCACATATTGCTGGCAGACCTGCTATGGCCCGGCCATTTCCAGGATATATGCAGCAATAGTTTCTGTGCATGGGGATGATTCTGGGCTTGTTCTTCCTTTTGAGCTTGCCCCTGTGCAGGTTATTGTTGTTCCAATACCAAAAAAGGGAAATGTCAAGGAAGTTGAGAAAAAGGCAAAGGAAATTTGCCTGATGCTCACAAAAGCAGGAGTAAAGGCAAAGGCAGACCTTTCTGAGAATACACCTGGCTTCAAATACAATCACTGGGAGCTCAAAGGAGTTCCATTCAGAATAGAGGTTGGCGAAAGGGAAGCAAAATCTGGAATGCTGACAGTTGCAAGAAGGGATAATAAGAAAAAGTGCACAGTAAAGGAAAAAGAGCTTGCAGCCTGGGTTTTAAAGCAGGCAAAACAGATGCTTTTGGACATGAAAGGAAATGCGCAGAAAAAGCTTGGGAGTTCTCTTTCAAAGGCAGACAGTATGGAATCGCTTTCAGCAGAGATAAAAAAAGGAAAGCTTGTTGCTGTTCCCTTTTGCACAATCCAAATGCAAGGGAGGAAATGTGCTGAGAAAATAAAGGAAAAAACAGCAGGAGATGTTCGGGGAATAAGGTTTGACAAAAAGGAAAAAGCCTCGGGCAACTGTATAGCCTGCAAAAAGAAGGCGAATGCTTTAGTATATATCGCCCGCCAATACTGAACCCTTTTTGGGATGCCCAACACGCTTTCTGCCTTCGGCAGAAAGGTGCCCCTTTCTCGTTGCGACGAGAAAGTGGGAAGCGTTCACGGAAAACTACACCCTTTATATTGCCAAACAATACTAGTTTTATGCTAGCCCCGTCGTCTAGCGGCCAAGGACACCAGGCTTTGATGCAAGAACCCAAATGTTTCAATAAGGTGGGTTCTTGCTATCTCCCCTTTTAGGTGGAGATAGTTGCATGGAAACCTGGCAACAGCGGTTCAAATCCGCTCGGGGCTACACTTCGTTCCGCCCCTTGCGTTTGGCACTTTGTGCCAAAACTGTCGCAAACCTTGCGGTTTGCTCCATCCGCCCGGGGCTATCAATTAGTTTGGGTGCAAATATGTCAAGCGCTGTATATGACTCCATGAACAGGGTATGGAAAAGCACATGCAAGGTGCTCTTTGGGCAAGAGGCCGGCGAGCTTTCGCATTGTGCTGAGTGGCTTTCCAGCTATAATGAGCAGCTGCGGCTTGAAAACTCGGCAATTTCAGGAAAGCAGGTTGCCCTTTCGCAAAATGGCTATGCAAAAAGCGCAAAATTCCTTGCTTTTGATGAAGTTGACTTTGAAAAGAGGTTTGAGCCTCTTTCAATAAATGAAATAAAGGACATTGACTCGCTTCTTGGGGCAATTTCTGAGCGCTCATTCTATGTTGGCAATGTGATTTTAGGAAAGTCAAGCAATGTGCAGAACAGCAGCAATGTTGTTGACAGCCATTTTGTCCTTGACTCAATTATGGTGACTGGATCAAAATACATTGGCTATTCCACATATGTTGGAATGGGCGAGTATTGTTTTGGCCTTTATGGCTCTGAGAAGGTAACTCATGCTGTAAAGTGTATGGGAAGCGAGCTAACCCGATGCTTTGAGTGCCATATGGGTGAATTGACTTCTGACTGCTATTATTGCGCAAAGGCACAGAACTGCCAGGAGTGCATGTTCTGCTTTGGCACAGAAAACCAGTCTTTTATGATTGGGAATACAAAGCTGCCAAGGGACAAGTACCTTTCTCTTAAGAAAAAGCTTTTGCAGGAAATGGCAGGCACAATAAAAAAGCAAGGCAAGGCTTTCTCACTTCTTGAGTTAATAGAAAAGGCAGGAAAACATAGGCCTGACAGCAGGCTTAAATTCAAGCTTGAAAAGGAAAAGCCTTTCAACGCAAAGCCAATCGAGCAGGCATTTTCAAAAACTGCTGGATTGCTATTTGGAAGGGAACTTGCAGGGTTGGAAGACTATTCTGGCTTTTTGCAAAAGCATGTGCCAAAAAATATCACAACAAAATCCCCTTTGACTGGAAATATGGTTGTTGCATGCGGCTATAGAACCCAGCTGCTGAAAAGGTATGGACTGGGAAACAGGATTGCAACTGATGATGAGCTTAGGGAAATCGGAAGGATTGGGGTTGGAATTCCTGAAGCAGAAAAAATGGCTTTTGACATTGGCAAAGCAAGTGAAATACTGCACCCGATAGCCTATACTAATCTTGACAAAGTTTTCGGAAAGATAAACAATTGCAAAGATGCGTCTGTGAATATAAACTCTCAGGACTGCCTTTCTGGCTCTGCCTATATCCGCTCAAGAAAATGCAGCCACTGCTTTTGGCCTTCTGATGACGAGGCAGCCTTTGGGTGCAGTGCAACACATTTTTCAACCTTTTGCATAAACTGCTATTATTCAAAGGGGATGATGAGAGCATTTGAGTGCGACGGGTGCAATGGGTGCTCTGACGTATACTTTCTGCACAACTGCGAAAACCTGCAAAATTCGATGTTCTGCTTTAATATAAGGAACAAGCACTATGCGATAGGAAATTCTGTTTTGCCTGCTGACCAGTACAAAAAGGTGAAACAAGCACTGGTGGGGCAGATGGCACAAGAGCTTGAGGCAAAAAAGAGCCTCAAGTGGGACATCTTCAATGTTGGGGGAAGAAAATAACTTATTAGTCTTCCCAACCATATGGGTCTTTGGTTTCCCCTACCTGAACTGAGGAAATTTCTGAAAGGTCTGGAAGCTCATTTGCCTTTACATATGCATCAGAGACTGTGTAAAGGTATTCATCCATGTAAAGTGAGCGCTTGACATTTGAGCTTGACCAGTAATAGTCTCCGCTCTTTTTCAGGCTGTCATCATCAACATGGGTTATCCTTCCCTTGAAGACAAAGCCATCGTCAGGTGTTACCTCAAATACATATGCACCCTGGAATGTATAGTCCCCGCGTGCATATGGCTCTATTTTGCCTGCATACTTGCTCTCATCTATTTCAGCAAGCAGTATAGGGATTACAAGAAGGTTCCTGTCCTTTGAGAACAGGAATGCCTTGTGGTCATGCAGTGCATATGAGTCTGTTCCCCTGTCTCCAATCTCAAATTTTGAAATCTCTTTTGGGTTTTCAAGGTCTGTGACATCAAATAAGGACAGTTTTACCCCCTGGTACCATGCAAAGCCCTCTTGCCCTGATGGCATGGCTCCTTTTCCAAGGCCGATTATATAATTTTCGTCATATGGGTGCAAATAATCAGAGTAGCCTGGTATTTTGAGCTTGCCCAAAAGGGTTGGGCTTTGGGGCACTGACAAATCAATCACAAAGAACGGGTCAACGTCCTTGAATGTGACCAAATATGCCTTGTCACCCATAAACCTGGCAGAGTAAATTGTCTCTCCTGGTGCCAAATCCTCAAGCTTGCCCACTGTTTGCATTTCACTGTCAAGAACATACAGGTTGTTTGTGGTTGTTGAGCCTTGTCTTGACATTTTCCTTGCTGTTGTTGCAATCCTAAAGTATGAGTTGTGCTCATCCATTGAAAACTGGTTAAGCACATGGCCTGGCACCTGGCCTTTTCCCAAATACTCAAAGCCGTCAAGTGCTATCTTGTTTATTGCTGTCATTTCCGGCTCATAGGCTATTGTTTCTGTTATCTGGCTTATTTTTTCATCAAACTGGACCTGCAGCAATATGCTTTCTGCGGATTCGATTATGTTTTTGTCTTCATCGCCATATATGAATTTCTCTGCCTCTGAAGATTTCAGCCTGTCTTTTCTCCAGTCAGAAATGTCAGATGCTTCTATTTGTGCTATTTTTTCCTTTGTGTCTTGCGGAAGCTTTGCCCAGTAAACTCCCTCATAAGCAGGCCACCTTGGCATATAATGGTTGTATCTTGTGTAAGACACATACATGTTTTCCTTTGATACAAAAAGGTTCTGCGAGTATCCCATGAGCACTATTTTCCTTGTCTCTTCTTTTTCTAAATCATCAAGGTCAATGCTCACAAATATGTTGAAATTGTAGTTTCTGTCAGGCCAGTCAAAGTAGGTTATTTCTTCTGGCGAAATTTCCTCTTCTACTCCGTCAACTGCATAAAGAGGCACCGGGTATTGGCCATATGCATAGTCAGAAAAGAATGCGTAAACTTCTCCTGAAACCATCCTTGAGTCATAATAGCTTCCTTTTACCTCTATTTCTTTCTCAAGCTCTGGAGAGGTTCTGTCGCTGATATCATATACCTTCATGAATGCAAAGTTCTGCGAGTAGTATGGGGGGATTATGCAGCGCACGCAGTCTGGCACTGGCTGTGCAGGGTAAACCTCATACCTGTAAACATTTCCAAATACTACTAGCTTGTCATTGTAAATGAATATTTCTTGTGCATTTCCCTCAAATTCTATTTCTGATATTATTTCCATTTGCTCTGGGGGGAATGCATTGATTATTGTCACTTTTCCCTTTTCAGTTTCATAGCCATAATAATAGTCTGAAGCAGCTAC
The DNA here is from genome assembly GCA_964581105.1 of Microcaldota archaeon. GTDB lineage: Archaea > Micrarchaeota > Micrarchaeia > Anstonellales > Anstonellaceae > UBA10161. The sequence continues at coordinate 28,961 of CAZOMB010000009.1, read as the reverse complement.
CTTGTAAATGTACTTTCCGTCATTTTTCACTATGTCTGCCTCGTCAACCCCTTGTACTTGTATGTTTGTTGTTGAGTAGTCTGTTGCTTCCTCTGCACCTGATTCTGCTGCTGTTGGAGCTGCCTGTGCAAGCATGTCAAGCTCCATTATGCCTCCTTTTGCCCCATAATAGCCCCTGTATCCCCAAGAATCTGCTGATTCCAAAAACTCAGATATTTCATCCCATGAACCAAAGGATTTCAGGTCCTTTGCCTGTGAAATTTGCTGCTGGCTCTGGTTTTGTTCTGTGCCTGGCAAATTAGGCAAAGGCGGCGGGTTTACGCAACCTGTTATAAGCAAGGCAAATGCTATCCCAATTATAGCGAAAAATGCAAACTTTTTCATGTTTATCACCTGTTAAGCGCTATGGATCATAGGCATTTAAATCGTTCGGTTTTCGTTCGGCCAGGAGATAGAACTTAGGAGATTTCCTCGAGTTCAGAATTCACATAATCGAGTTGATATGTTGTATTTTTTACTCTTTTCTCAAGCTCTTTTTTCGGGCTTTTGTTCGGTTCGCTCTTAAAGCGTTGTCCGCCATACTTGCTAAAATCCAGACGCTCTTCTATCAGATATAGTTGCTCCTGCTCCTTTGTTACTTGACCGAACAATTCCCACTTAGCACTAGAATACATTTCAGCAGTGTAAATGCTCTTGGCTTTTGTTAAATCCTCTTTGGCAAGTTCAAGAAGCTTTTTATTAATGATCTTCAATTCTTCTTTTTCTTCCCTATACCGATAAATGTTGCAAATGCTCCGGAGGTAATAGGCATCTGCATAATTTTTGTTCATTTGCAATACTTTGTCAGTAATCTTATGTGCCTCATAATAGAACCCCTTGGAAAAGCAGATTTCTCCAAGTTCGCAAAAAGCCTCTTTTGATGGTCTCTTTTCTATGAGACTTATTGCAGCCTCAAGGCTTTCTGAGGCGCTATCAGAGTTATGGCTTAAGAGAATTGACATTTCAAATGCTCTCAGTGCTTTGAGGAATTCTGAATTACTGTTAGTAGCTTTTTCAGAATGAGACTTGCCCCTCTGAAAATACTTGTATGCAAGAGAACTTGCTTTCTTAATATTGCTTGGGAGTATTTTTAGGCGCCAAAATAGCTGGAATCTTTCCATTTTGTGAAAGTTTTTGGAGATCTCTTTTCTGAGGCTCTTTTGTATTAGGTTCATAAACAACCCCACATGTTGTTTATTGTGGGAAGTTGTTAAAAAAGCTTCTGCTTTTAAGGGAAAAAGAGCTACTCATTCTTAAGAGAAAAACAGATTTAAATGCTTAGGAATAAACTCCTGCCCCGTAAGAGGTGGTAAAATGGTTAACATAAACGAGAAAGCACCAGAGTTCACAGAAGATGCTTACCTAAATGATGAGATAAAGAAAGTATCTCTTAATGATTACAAGGGAAAATGGGTAATCCTGTTCTTTTACCCTGCTGACTTTACTTTTGTGTGCCCAACTGAGCTTGGGGAGCTTGCAGACAGCTATGAGGAAATAAAAAAGCTTGGAGCAGAAGTCATATCAGTTTCTGTTGACACTGCTTTTGTGCACAAGGCATGGCATGACCAGTCTCCAACAATAAAGAAAATCAAATTCCCGATGCTCGCCGACCCGGCAAGAAGGGTTTGCAGCGCTTACTATACTTTGATTCCAAAGGAGGGGCTTTCTTTGCGTGCAACTTACATAATTGACCCTGAAGGTATGATAAAAGCACTTGAATTTCACGACAACTCAATAGGAAGGAGTATTGTTGAGCTGAAAAGAAAGCTCCAGGCTGCAATATATGTGGAAGAGCATGGGGGCGAAGCCTGCCCAATGAACTGGAAGCCTGGCGCAAAAACATTAAAGCCAGGCCTTGACTTGGTTGGGAAAATTTAGCTAATATTCTTCCATGTGAAAAGGAAAGTTTCTTATCGCTTAGTCTATAATTGAGCCTGGAAAAAATCGAGGAGAGACTATCCTCATTAAGCCTGCTTTTTCCATCCACTCTTTGGCATTTTTTTCATCCCCTAGCTTATGATAACAGAAAGCTATAGATTCTTTAGCTATCTTTTCAAAAGGTTTGTCATCAAGTATTTTCTTAAAATTCTCTATTGCCTCATTGTAGCTTCCCGTTTCAATGCAGAGTTCCGCAAATATTGAGATGGGATTAGGATCATCCATGCCAAGATTAATCGCAGTTTTTAGGTCTTCATAAGCAGACTTAAGTGAAACTTTATCTGGCTTTTGAATGTGTATTTCCTTGAGAATTCGGTACCTGCTATAATGGTGCATTGCCCGAGAATAAAATGCATCTGCGTTATCTGAGTTTGCATTTACTGCCTTGTTGTAATATTCTCCAGCCTTTGTAGAGTTTTTCTTTTCATCTTGTCGGATTCCCAATTCCAGGTAAGCGTTGCTCAGTGCAATGCTTATTTGCTTCTCAGAGCAATCATGGCTGTAAAGAGGGTTTTCAAAGTATTTGGCTTCTAAAGATGACTCAAAATAAGATGTTGCCTCACCATAATTTCCGAGGCCACGCACAGACTTTCCAAGCCCAAAATAGGCTTCTTTGCTCTCATTGCCTTTGCCGTTTTCCATGGATTTACGAAAATGGCAAGCTGCATCCCTGAAATCCTTCTGGGCAAGGTAAAGCTTTCCAAGAGCAAGGTGGGCCTCTGGATTGCCCGTATTTGTTTTGATGGCTTCGGGGGCATCATTGTTTATCTGAATTACTCTTGCAAAATAATTCATTGCTTTTTTTGATGTCCTTTCAGCTTTCCTGTTATTTCTTTCTTTAAGGTAATCAAGCATTTTTTCATATTGAAATCTCCCTGACTCCAAATAGCTTTGCTGCAAGGGGATTGCTTTGTCGCCTTCAATAGTGTTAAATTTTTGTGTCCAGAACCTAGTCCATCTCCTAAGCCTTGCTGAACAGCTTTTCTTTTCAGCAGGGAATTTGTCATAAACCAGTTCTTTTGTAGGCATGTTAATCCTCCCAGTGTTGCTTTTTGTGGAAAGGTGTTTATAAAGTTAGTGCTTTTCCCAGAAAAATGAAAAAGAAAAAAAGAGCTAATCCTATGAGTGCATGAGCCTTTTGATGCCAACCATAAGGTAGCCAAGCACCAGGAGCACCACAAATATTGCTGCAAGGTTTGAGTACAAAAGAGCAGACATCTGTGAAAATGTGCCAAATACTGTGTACATGTTAATTAGGCTCAGCACCCATGCTCCAATCCAGAACAGGAATGTCCAGCCAACAGCATTTCCAATTGGCCAGAAAAGCCAGCGCGCCCTTGGAAATACCTTGCCAAAGTAATTGACATAGCCTAAAACAAGTGAGATTGCAAAAAACCATTGCAGGTTTCCAAGTATAAAGACTGTTATGTATGAAATCAGGGCAACTTCAAGCCATAGGTTGATGTAATCCAGTACGAGTGCGCCTATAACAAGAAGGATTACTGAAAATATGCTGCCAATGAATGGCCCGATTGCACCAAAAAAGCTAAATCTGTGCCTTTTGTGCCAGTGCGCACGCCACCACATCCCTTGATATGGCCTGCAGGAGCCGGACTCAAGGCCCTTTTCCTGTTCCATTTTCTTTCCAAATTCCTTCATCTCTTCCCCAAATTCTTCTCCGCTTTTTTCCATTCTTTTTCCAAAGCGCTTCCCCCACTTGTCAAACCCTTTTTCAGTGGATCTTGTTTTGCGCGCTTTTGCTCTTTTCTTCCGCCCTTTTCTTTTCTTTGGCATAAAATTCACCGCCCCCCCTAACGAAGGCTATTGTTAAAAAGGCTTTCAGGAAGTCTTTTCTCCCTTCTCAAGCTTTCTTTTAATCGTCTTTAACATTACAAACGAGTCCCTTTCCATTTCCTCTAATCTGAAGGAGATGAGCTTTGCCTGCATTTCAAAGCGGGGAATCATTACAAACTCAAGGGAGTTTACCCTTCTTTTTGTTTTTTCTATTTCAAGTATCAGCCTTCTTATTGCATTTTCTGTTTCAGAAAGCTTGAATACCAGGTCAACTGCATGCTCAAATGCCTCTGCCACTTCATCTATTTTTGCTGATGTGCCTACAATGGAATAGCCGCGCGAGAGCAAGTGCTTTTCTGCTTTTGAGGTTTCAAGCGCAGGGATTTTCACGCCCATTATGTTGCGGACCTCCACATGGACCCCTGGCACCCTTTTTACTGCCAATGCTGCCTCTTCTATTTCTTCCATTCCATGGTATGCCTGTGCAACTGCAAGTGCAGTATAGGCTGATTTCATTTTTTCATTCAGCTCTGTCCGCAGGTCTTGTGCCTTTCCAAGTATTTTGAAAAACTCAAGCACAAGCGCATCCCTTTTTTGCTTTAGGAGCTTGTGGCCTTTTCTTGCAAGCTTTACCCTGTTTTTAGAGAGCAAAAGCTCCATTCTTGTCGGGTTTGGGTTTTCAGACATGGGGATTCAACTCACTTTTTCCTGAATTTTTTTCCGTATTTTTCTATGTATTCTCTTTTCAGCCTTTTTAGCTCTGATTCTGGGAACATTGCGAGTAGCTCCCAGCCCAAGTCAAGGGTTTGCTCTATGCTCCTGTCATCATGAGAGCCCTGCTTAATGAACCGCTCTTCAAATATGTCTGCAAATTTCAGGTAAAGCTTGTCTGTTGCTGACAATGCCTCTTCCCCTACAACTGCTGAAAGCGAGCGCAGGTCCCTGCCAGTTGCATATGCTGCATAGAGCTGGTCTGCCATTCCCCTGTGGTCTTCCCTTGTCCTTTGCTTTCCTATTCCTAAATTCATTAATCTTGACAGGCATGGGAGAACGTCCACTGGAGGGGCTATGTTTTTCCTGTGCAAGTCCCTACCAAGGACAATTTGGCCTTCTGTTATGTATCCTGTCAAGTCTGCTATTGGGTGGGTTATGTCATCCCCAGGCATTGTAAGTATTGAAAGCTGGGTTACTGTGCCGTTCCTGCCTTTTATCCTTCCTGCCCTTTCATAAATTGTGGAAAGGTCAGTATACATATAGCCGGGGTAGCCCCTTCTTCCTGGCACTTCTTCCCTTGCAGAGGCAATTTCTCTTAATGCCTCGCAATAATTGGTCATATCTGTGATAATTACCAGCACATGCATGTCTTTTTCATATGCCAAGTATTCTGCTGTTGTCAGTGCCAAGCGCGGAGTGATAATCCTCTCAACTGATGGGTCGTCTGCCAAATTCAGGAAAAGCACTGCCCGCTCAAGAGCGCCTGTTTTTTCAAAGTCGCGCATGAAAAAGGATGCTTCCTCATGGGTTATGCCAACTGCTGCAAATACCACTGCAAACTGCTCTGATTTTTTTGCAGATGAAACTACTTTTGCCTGCCTTGCAATTTGCACTGCCAATTGGTTGTGAGGCAAGCCAGAGCCTGAAAAGATTGGGAGCTTTTGGCCCCTGACAAGCGTATTCATGCCATCTATTGTTGAAACGCCTGTTTGTATGAAGTCGCGCGGCTCTGCCCTTGAGTATGGGTTGATTGGGCTTCCGGCTATGTCAATCCTTTTTTCAGGTATTATTGCTGGCCCCTTGTCACGGGGCTCGCCCAACCCATTGAATATTCGGCCAAGCATGCCTCCTGATACCCCTAATTGCATTGTCTCTCCAAGGAATTTTACCCTTGTGTCATCAATGTTTATCCCTGCAGTTGAGCCAAATATCTGGACAACTGCAACTCCTTTTGCAGTGTCAAGGACCTGGCCTTTTCTTGTTTCCCCTGAAGGAAGCGCAATTTCAACTATTTCGCCATAGCCTATGTCTGATACTCCTTGTACAAATACCAGGGGGCCTGCGATTTGTGATACTGTTTTGTATTCTTTCATATTAATCACCTATTTTTTCCCAAGAGTGTCAAATGCCTTGTCTATGTCAGAGCCAACAAGCTCAAGCTCTCTGAGCTTTTGCTCTGGGATTTCCTTCATCCTTGCTATTTTCTCCCTTATTGGAAGCTCCATAATTTTCTTGAGCTGAATGCCAAGGTCAATTGCTGAAGCTGCCCTGTGGTGGAAGCGCAAAATATTTTTCAAAAGAAGGTACTGCTTTTTCAGGGAAGAGTATGTGTCAACCTCATGGAATGCTGACTGCTGCAGCAAGTCCTCGCGTATCATTTTTGTTGATACCAGGATTGCCTGCTCTTTTTCAGGCAATGCATCTGGCCCTACCAGTTGGACTATTTCCTGAAGCTCTGCCTCTTTTTGCAGCAAAGCCATTGCCTCAGTCCTTAAGTCCACCCAGTCAGATGAAACATTGTTTATGTAATAGTTGTCAAGCGTATTTGTGTAAAGGGAATAGCTTCTCAGCCAGTGGAATGCCGGGAAGTGGCGCCTTTGGGCAAGAGATGCATCCAAAGCAAGGAAAACTTTTGTTACCCTGAGGGTATTTTGAGAGACAGGCTCATTGATGTCCCCCCCTGGGGGTGAAACTGCGCCAATTATTGTGACGCTTCCTGTCCTGTTCTCATCAGAGCCCAAGCAGCGGACTCTTCCTGCCCTTTCATAAAATTCTGCCAGCCTTCGAGCCAAGTAAGCAGGGTAGCCTTCTTCACCAGGCATTTCCTCAAGCCTTCCTCCAATTTCCCTCATTGCCTCTGCCCAGCGCGAGGTTGAGTCTGCCATAAGTGCAACATCATATCCCATGTCCCTGTAATATTCTGCTATTGTTACGCCTGTGTAAACTGATGCTTCCCTTGCAGCAACAGGCATGTTAGATGTATTTGCAATAAGCACTGTTCTCTGCATAAGCGGCTTTTTTGTCCTCGGATCTTCAAGCTTTGGGAACTCTGTAAGGACTTCTGTCATCTCATTGCCCCTTTCCCCGCAGCCAACATAGACCACTATCTGCGTGTCAGACCATTTTGCAAACTGGTGCTGTGTGACTGTTTTTCCTGATCCGAACGGGCCTGGAACACAGACTGAGCCCCCCTTTGCAATTGGAAAGAAAATGTCGACTATCCTTTGGCCTGTGACAAGTGGCAGGTTTGGATCATACCTTTCTGCTGCTGGGCGCGGCTTTCTCACAAACCAGCGCTGCATCATTGTCACTGGCTCCTGCTTTGCTTTTGTTTCAATTGTGCATATTTGCTGCTCAACCGTGAATTTCCCTGATTTTATGTCTGTTACCTTGCCTTCAAAAGGCGCCATTATCTTGTGCAATATCACGTCTGTTTCCTGAACAGTTCCTAAAACATCGCCTTGCTTTACTTTTTGCCCTGTTTTTGCAACTGGCACAAACTCCCATTTTTTTGCCCTGTCAAGTGCATTTACTGATAACCCCCTTGTGATAAATGCGCCTGCCTTTTCTGCCATTCCATCCAATGGGCGCTGGATTCCGTCATAAATGCTTGTCAACAAGCCAGGGCCAAGCTCAACTGACAAAGGCTGGCCTGTTGTTTCCACCGGCTCACCTGGCTTTAGGCCGTTTGTGTCCTCATATACTTGTATTGTAGAAGTGTCCCCAACCATTTTGATTATTTCCCCTGTGAGCTTTGCTTTTCCCACTTTTACAACGTCGTACATTCTGGCGCCAGTCAGGCCTTTTGCCTCAACCACTGGCCCTGAAATCCTGTGCAAAATTCCCATATTAACACCTCGTAATCATTTCTTTTTTGCCAGGTCAACCCCTAATGCCCTTTTTATGAGCATTGACAAAGACTCTGACTGCTCTATTGGCCCTTGCGAGTCTGGTATTGCAACAACCACTGGCTTTGCAGTCGCCTCTATCCTTTTTTTGAGGCGCCAATCGCAGCTTTCAACCAGCCTCTCAGTGACTATCAGTATTCCAAATGTGCTGTCAGACAAAAGCTCTGCAAGCTTTTTTTCTGCTGATTCACCTGTCAAGGCAAATGTGTGCTCAACCCCTGCCAATCTAAACCCTGTTGCAGTTGCATTGTCTGCAATGACTGCTAGCTTTTGCTTGTTTTCCATCAGCCCACCATTACCAGCATTTCCTCTATTCTTTCTTTTGGAAGCATAAGCTGCTTGCCCCTTACAATCTTCCTTATGTTGTTCCTTTCCTCCTCTTTCAGGAAAAGAAAGCCAACTATTGTACCTATTGACATCATGCTGCCCCGAAGCGCCCGAAGGCTCCTTCTTGCTATTGATTTTTCAAATACCACTTCAAAGTGCGACAGCTGCCCGTCCTTTTTGTACCTCTCGCTAGCTTTTGTGAACTCGTCTTTGCCTGTTTCTGATATGAAAAATGACGATGCGATTTCTGAAGCCTGCTCAACATCTTTTGCAGAAGCCATTTTTGCAATCTGGGACTTTGAAAAGCTGCCCCCTTCAACCATGCATTTGAGGATTGCGCCTTTTTCTGAGCCGCTCTTTTTCATCCTAAGGATTGTCATTGCATTTTTTGCGTCTGTTTCTGACCTGAGAAGCGAAAGAATTATGCGTGAGTCTTTTTCTGTTGGCTTTACTGCCGACGAGGCAACTTCATAATAATATGAGTCAAGAGCAGCAACAAGGATATCAAGCCTTGCCGTGTCTGACGGGTTTTGAAGCACTGCCTTTACCTGGTCTTTGGGTATATGGCTTATGGATGCTGAGAAAAGGAATTTTGCACCAAACTCTGTGCCACGCAAGGCAGAATATACCTGCTCAGAGCTTTTTGCAGAGAAAAGCCCCATAAGCTGTGCCTTAGTCAGGCTTCCTGCAGGCACAAGAAGCTGCTCTGTTTCTTCTTTTGTTTTTCCAAGCTTTTTTGCAAGCAATACTGCCTTTAGGTTATGTATGTCATACCTGCCAAGGAATGCCTGCAAAGTTTCACGCGACTGGTTTGGAGTTATTTTGAGGAGTTTTTGCGCAACCCTTGCAAAGTTTCTTGCAACTGCAATCTCAACCCGGTTCTCATCATTCATTTTTGCAGGCAGATTGAAAAAGTCCTCGCCGTATGCTGTCCTTGAGAGGTATTCTGCAACTGCCGCATTGGTATTTATTTTAAGCAGATCCTCTGCCTGCCTTTTTGACAGCAGCCTGGGCCTCATTGCCCGAACGCGGGCATTTGAGTAGCCATATACCAAAGGCCTGTAAGTCATTATTGAACTGACTTGCCCTGCATGCTGGTTTGTTGGTTTCATTTTATTTCCTCAAAACAATTTGTCATAAGCTTTTTTTCTTAACTCTGGCTGTTTCCCGGAAAAAATCTCTTCAAGTGTCTTGTTTACCCTTACTTTGCCATCCTCGCTTTCTATTATTGCCCCTCCTGAGTACTGCTTTGGAAGAGATTTTGTGCTAAATCCCTGCACAAGCTCTTTGTCCTGGTCGCGCACATACACAATTGCCTGCCGGCTTCCAAGCTCTGAAAGCCCACTCTCAATCAGCCTGCTAAGTATTGCAGGGTAATTTTCCTTGAGAAGCGCGTTTTCCCTGAAAGCCTGCCAAACCTGCTTTAAAGAAACTTCAACTGCATCGCTTTTTGCCTCATCAACTATCTTTTTTGCAGAAAGCTTTGCAGAAGTGAGCTTTTCAGATGACTCCTGCTTTACAAATTCTGCCGCATCGCTTTTTGCCTGCTGCAGCATTGCCTGAGCATCATTGTGAGCTTTTTTCACTATTTTTTTTGCCTCACTCTCAGATGCATGGGCTATTTTCTTGCTTTCAGCTTCTGCACCCTTGTGAAGCTCTGACGCAAGTTCTTCAAATCCCATTGAAATTCACATCCGCCTGCTTTTGCAGACCTACACCCAAATGATGCCATGCAGGGCAAAAAACAAAGCCCGCATGCTTACAAAGAGTGTGTGATTTTTTCTTTAGACTGCTTCTGTGCCAATCTGCCCTATGAGCAAAAAGGCAATCACAAAGCCAAGCAGCAGTATAAGCTCTGGAAGCGCCATATAGACGATGAGCTTAAACGTGTCTTCAGGCCTTTCTGCAAGCACGCCCATAATTGATGAGCCGATTGCTGCCTGGGCCCAGCCTGTTGCAACCGCCCCTCCAAAAAGGGCAATTGCTGCTGCAACTCCAAATGCTCCTGCGTTTTCCAATAACACCATATTCACCACCTACTAACGCCCAAAGCCCGCTGCAAGCAGCGGGTGACGGCGCTCTTTTTTCATTGCTTGGTATCATGCCAACCAAGCCGTCAGGCGTTGGTTGGTAACACCTCTTTTGCTGCAGGCTTTTTTGCCTGCATTAGCATCATGACTTTTGAGTGAACACCCTTTTTGCTGAAAATGGCAAGAATTGTATTCCATTTCCCTGGTAAAACTTTCCGAAAAATTCCACAACATTCAGCCTTGCCCCGTGTATCAAAGACTCAAACATTGCAATAAAGCAGACAATTGCATGGAATGCTATGTAAAGTACTGCGCTTATTGCAAAAAGTATTATTCCTGTCAATGACAGCTCAAAGCTTGGAAGCAAAAGCTCGTTGATTATTTCCGCAAGTATCAGCCCGCCTATTCCAACTGCGGCAATTCGGATATATGACATTATGTTGCCTGCCAAGCTTGGGATTTCAAATACGCCGATTATGCCTTCTGTTTTTATGAGCGCAATGGTTGATGCTATGAAAAGAACTAATGATGGCATCCCAAGGAATGGGAATGATGAGAACATGTATGCCGCAACAAGGAAAAATCCTGAGATTTCAATGCCAAGCCATGACAGCTTTGCTATTGCATGCTTTCTGTGGTGCTTCCATCCGTTTATTACCCCTATTGCCAACCCCAGACCAACATGGAACATTCCAACTATCAGTGTTAGGAGAATCAGTGTTTGTACTGATGCAACCCTGCCTAAGCCATCATAAAGGTGAACCCCTATTATTCCAATTGTTTCAAGCAAATGCCCGTGAGTAAAGCCAAAATACTCATTAAACAGAATCCCTGCAAAAAATGTTGGTATTGCTGAGATTGCCCATATTAGGGAGACATTCCTGAGAAGAGAGCCTGGCTGCGACTTTTTTATGAGCCATGAAGCCATGAGAAACGACATTACAGCATAGCCTGCGTCTCCAAGTATCAGTGCATATATTATCGGTATTGCAAATGCGATGATTAGTGTTGGGTCAATTTCGTTGTACTGTGGAGGTGATAAAAATCCGACTATATATTCAAATGAGCGTGCCTTTTTTGGGTTTGAAAGCTTTGTGGGGGGAATTTCACCCTTTGAGGCTGCCTCTTCATAAACATGCAGCCTTTTTCCAAACCTTTTTTTCAGCTCTTTTTTCAGATGGCTGAATTTTCTCTTTTCCACCCAGCCATCAATATAATATACTGATTCTGTTGTGCCAAACATTGTAGCGGCTTTTGCTCGGTCAGCCTCAATTGAAAGCGCCTCTTCAACTGCGCAAAGCTTTGGATAGTTTAAGTCTGAAAAGCGCTGCAGCCTTCTCTTTAGAACAAGAATCCTATCACTTATTGCCTGCTCTTTTTCCCTTAGCAGCGCCATTTCATGCCTTGGTGTTGATGAAAGCTTTGGAATTGGCAAAATCTGGCCAAACTTTTCCAAAAACTTTGTGCTGCCGCTTTTTTCAAGCGCAATGATAAGCACTTCCGAGCCTTTTCCTGCTGAAGCTGAAGTGAAGGATAGGTTCTTTTTGCTTGAAAGCTCAATTGACGCCAGTTTTGCGTTTTTTTCATCTGCTTTTAAGAGCAAAAACTGCAAAGAAGCCAAATTCAGCTGTGAGAAGTTGATTTTAAGCTCAACAAGGCCTTCAATTGCCTTTTGAGATGATATTGTTGAGTCAAGCTCCTTTTCTGCTTCCTCCTTTTCCCTGATCATTTCTGAAAGCTTTGCAGAGTTCCCCAAAAGCAAGTCTGCCTCTTTGAGTGGGCTTTTCATTTCAAGAGGCTTTTTTGGGAGCTTTCCCTGCTTTCCAAGCAAATCTTTCATTGCCCTTATGCTTATCAGCCTTGTTGAAATAACATCATATGAAGAAAGAGGGCCTGAGCGCTCCACTTGAGGAGATGTGAAGTCTTTTAGATGAAGAACAGACATTTCATGCAAGGCTTTGATTATTGACGGGGCGATTTTTTTCAGACAGATTGCCCTGACTTTAGTCATTCTCACTGGTTTTAACATGTGTGCCTCTCTTTACAGGATGCCCTCTGAAAGCTTTAAGACATCCTTTTCAGTTAGCCTCTTTGAGCTTACTTTTTGCGCCTGTTTTTTTGCTTCCCTGATTGTTTTCTTTACCTCGTTACCTGTGTACTGCCTTCCTTTTTCCAGCACCTCGTTTTTTGCCTGGACTGCTGCTTCAGCAGCCTTTGTAGAAACTTCAACTGCCTTTTCCTTTGCCTGAGCAACAAGTTTTGCTGATTGCTTTTTTGCGCTTTCTATTACCCTTGAGGCTGTGTTTTCTGCAGTCCTAATTGTGCTTAAATTTGAAACAAAATCATCAGGGCCGCCTGAAATTTCTTTTGCCTTGCTGTGCACTGACTTGTTGTCCACTCAATCCACCCCAAAAAAGAATTTCCCTTGTGCCGCTATTTCGGAGCAACCCCTTTTAAATATATCTTTAGAGGCCAAGTTCCCTTATTATCTTGGAGGTTTTTGCAAAGTCTTCATCTGCTTTCACATCTTTCAAATGCACTGATTTGCATGGCTCTGGAAGCTTGAAAGGCTGCTGGTCATAGCCAAATACCACCAAGTCTGGCTTTACCCGCTCAAATGTGTCCATAATTTTCTCTGAGCCGATTATTGCCAAGTCAACCCATTTTATTGATAAAACCATTGTCCTTCTGTAGTCTGCTTTATGCACGGGGTTTCTTTTCTTTACCTCTTGCACTCTTTTGTCTGTTGTGACAACTGCAACAAGCAAGTCCCCGTGTTCTTTTGCTTTTTGCAAAGTAAGCATGTGGCCAATGTGAAGTATGTCAAATACCCCGCCTGTTAAAACCACTTTGAATTTTGAACGCTCAGAGCTTTTGAGCCAGTATTTTTCGCCTATTTTCTCAAGCATAGCCTTGTCTTGTGTAGAAAGCTGTGTTACCTCACCTTCATTAAGCCCGTTTTTGCTCACGCACAAAAGATAGAGTTGTTTGGCGTCCATAAGTCCCACACTAAGGGATTGAAGAAAAATGAATAAAAAGGGGTTAGGAGCTTAAAGACCTGACAATATGCGACGGTTAGTTGTGGTCTTTCCGTTTATATTGGAAAAGCGTCGTGCTGTTTTTATTTCAAAAGGCACTCCAATAATGCGTTTATCCCCTCTTTATTTCGATTAGCTATTGCCCGAATGGGCGGTATTAGTTATGGGTAAACCCTGTTTATTGTCCTTGGGAATGGGATTGTGTCCCTTATGTGCTCCAAGTTGAGCATCCACTTAACAAGCCTTTCAATTCCTAACCCAAAGCCTGAGTGGGGAAATGGGCCGTATTTTCTTAGGTCTATGTACCATTGATAGTCTTTTTTGTTAAGCTTGTTTTCCTTTATTCTTTTCATTAATTCTGCCTCTTCCCAAATCCTCTCAGAACCTCCAATAATTTCCCCGTGCCCCTCTGGTGCCAGCATGTCATTTGCAAGCACTGTTCCTGGCTTTTTTGGGTCTTCCCTCATGTAAAATGCCTTCAATCCAACTGGAAAGCCTGTTATGAAAATAGGCTTTTTCTCATTTTTTGTAAGAATAGTTTCCTCATCTGCCCCAAAGTCCTGGCCCATTTTCATGTTTGCTCCTTTTTTTATTGCTGTTTTTACTGCTTCTTCATATGTGATTCTCCTGAAAGGCGCTTTTATTTTTGCAAGGTCTTCTGGCTTTCTTCCTGTTGCCTGAAGAATTTCAGGATGGTTTGCAGCCATTTTCTGGCAAACATATTCAATCATTTTTTCCTGGAGCTGAAGATTCATTTCCTGGTTGTAAAATGCCATTTCAGGCTCAAGATGCCAGTATTCACACAAATGCCTGACTGTCCTTGATTTTTCTGCCCTAAAAGAAGGAGCCAGAACATATACTTTTTCAAGTGCAGTTGTAAATACTTCTGCATAAAGCTGCGAGCTTTGAGTAAGGTATGCCTTTTGGCCAAAGTAGTCAAATTCAAATAAACTTGGGCCGCCTTCGCACCCAGCTTGAGTTATTATTGGAGGAACCATCTCGAAAAATCCTTCCCGCTCAAAAAACTCGCGCAAATATTTCATTATAAAGTGCCTGCCTTTCATTACTGCTGTCAGCTTTTGTGAGCGAAGCCATAGGTGCCTTGTGTCAAGCAAAAATTCTGTTGACTGGTCTTTTGCTATTGGGAATGGCGCTCCTTTTGCTACAATCTGCACCTGAGATGCTGCTAATTCATAGCCTCCTGGAGCTCGTTTGTCTTGTTTTACTTCGCCCTCAACCAGAATAGTGGACTCTATGTATGCTTGTGATGCCTCTTTGAAGCTTTTGTCTCCAACTGCATCTTTTTTCACTGCACACTGTATTATTCCTGTTGAGTCGCGGATAACTATGAATGAAACTCCTCCTGAAGTCCTTGCCCTGTGTACCCAGCCTCTTATTTTCACTTTTTTGCCTGTGAATGAGCCTGAGAGTATTTCGCCTATTTTCACATAATCAGTGCTTAGGGCATCCATATTACCAACAAAGGTAGATTTAGATGGAATAAATAAAAAGAGTTGGTAAGGTTACCAGCCATAAAACTCTGCCCGGGAATAGCTAAGTGCATTCATTGCTGGCACAAAGCCTTTCAAAAGAAGGGATGGTGCGTTCAGAATTACTTTTGCGCCTACTTTTGCCTTTCCAAATGGTGTCATGTTTGTCAGGTTTTGAGGAATAAAAGAGGCTATTTTGTCAAGTTCTGCGTCTGTGAAGTTGTACAAGGCATTTTTTGCCTCAATCAGCTTTGAGTAAACTGGAAATTCTGCCTTCCAAAGCAATTCATACCTTGAAAGAACTGCTTTTGAGGTGTCTGCTTTTGCAATTGCCTCTGTTGCAACTTGTGCTGCAAACTTTCCAGAAGCCATTGCAAGGGATGTTCCCCCCTCAAACATTGGGGAAGTGAAACCTGCCGCATCTCCTATTAGCATTATTCCATCTGAAAATGTATTTTTCACTGGTCCTGAAGCAGGAATAAAGCCCCCAAATGCCTTTGTTTTTTTCTTTTCCTGCAAGCCATATTCATCAATGAATTGCTCAAGGTATTTTCTTGTTGAAGGGGCATCATTAGTCACTAACCCCACATTTGCCCTTTCATTGTTTTTTGGTATTATCCATAAGTAGCCATGCGGCGCTAGTTTTGGCCATAGGAAAAATTTGATAAACCCGTCTGACTCAATTGGCGACATCTCAAATTGCAGGCCAATCACTTTTTTTGGCTCTGGGTTTAGGGAAAGGAATTTTGATGCTGCCCCTGCAACCCCGCTTGCATCAATTGCTATTTTTGCAAAATACTCGCCCTGTGTTGTTGAAATTTGCCAGCCCCCATTGTCTTTTTTCATTCCTGAGACCCTGTGCTTTAATTTGTAAACAGCCTCTTTTTCCTGCCCAAGGGATGCCAAATGCTGTTCAAACTTGTGCTTTTCAAGGACATAGCCTGGCTCTTCCAAGAATACTCCTCTTTTTCCAGGGAATATGAGCCTTATTCCTTTTACTTTCATTGAAATTACTTCTTGAGGAAGTTCCAGTTCCAGCCTTTTGCAGGAAAGCGCTGACAGGCATTCCCCGCAGTGAACTGGCTCTCCTATTTTTTCATGCTCCTCAAATACTACTGTGGACAGGCCTTTTTTTGCTGCCTCATAAGCTGCATAGGTCCCTGCAGGGCCTGCACCTATTATTGCAATGTCAAATTGTTCCATAAAACCAGTGCTGAGAAGATTGGGAAAAGATAATAAAAAGGAATGGTTTCAGAATGGCTTCTGCCCAGGGGTGTGCTCTCCAATTAGGGAAAAGAATTCGTCAAATGCCTTTAATGCAGCATTCTGCCTGGTAGTGCCGTTGCTTGAAATCCTGAAGATGGCCTCTCGCTTGGAGACCTTTTTGAACTTGACAATCTCTTTGAACTCGACAGTAAGACCAGTCCTGGAAATTATGCTCGCTAGTTTTCTATGATTGTAGTTGTACTTGGTTTTGATCTCAATATTTTTTGGACCGATATCTGAATAGCTGTTATCAGGATATGCCATTACCATAGTGGTATTCTGTGGGGATTAACATATAAAGCTTGTGGAAGGTTTACGCCCCAGCCCAACTGCCTGCTCTTATGGGGATGCGGACGGAAAGGAAAGCCCTGGCCCGAGTGGCGACTTCTCCCGGGCCAGGGTGAAAAAATGGTGATTAGCTTCAGTCCTCATGATGGTTCCACATGATCCTTTTTTGGTTTAGCAAATCCTTTGCAATTGAAAGGAGCTGGGTGCTCATCCTCAATGCCTCATCAGGTGAAAGCCTTATTGCCTGCTGCGAGGCTGAATTCATTATCCTGACAACCACTACTCCGTCCCTTGGAAAGCCGTTAGGCTCTGTGGGTGGCTCAGATTCTAATCTGAGGGCATTCCTGTGGGATTCACCTTTGTCATCCTTCCACCAATGGATTACTTCCTCTTCAATTGTCGCCATAATGCAGGAACTTGGAAAAGTGGCTATATAAACAAGAGCAGACCTCCATGCCGGTGTAATTGCCACGTTAAGCAACATTATTATTAGAGGTTAAAAATAAAAAATTAAAAGAAAAAAGTGAAAAAGGAGAAACTACTCTTCATCTTCGTCTTCCCAGTCTTCGTCAAAATCATCATCTTCTGGGTCAAGTTCGTCTTCATCCATAGTATAGATGTCAACTCTGTAATGGTCGCTCATGAGTCACACCTCTGCGTCTATTGAAAGGGAAAGATATAAAAACCAGCCAGCAACAGGGCAAAAACAAAACAGCATTATTTTATAGTTTAAGAGGGCTAAATCCACTTGGTGTGGGAATGGGCATTGTTGACACACTGACTGGCATACAGGGAGTCCTTCTTCAGCTTGGCCCTATTGTCTCTGTAATTCTCATTGTTCTTGGAGGCTTGGCATATGGCCTTGCACAGACCCAGCCTTCTGACCAGAGGGGAAAATACATAACAACTGCCTATGCCCTGATTGCAGGAGGAATAGTTGTTGCTGCAATAACTGGGGCTGCTTCTTTGATTGCAACAAACTCTGCTAATCTGCTTACTTAGGAAGGACTGGTTACTTTGCCAAATTAGGGTGGTTCTTCAGAAAATAGTCCTCGAGAGTGGTACTAAAATCATCTATTAGTCCGTTTGCCTTTACTATCTCATTCGCTTTGTTAAGAAGAATGTCAAGAGCCCCTAATTTACATCCTTCTTTAACGCGATAGGTAAGTATTGCTTGAACTGCAGGAAATGCATAGGTGATTTCATCTGCCCTTATTATTTTCATGCTCTCAATTGCCTTTCCAAGAACAAAATTAAGATTTGTAATTGTCTTGTCTTGTGGCTTTAATTGCTTTATTACTGAGGCTGCTAAGGCAAGTGCATTAGTGGCAAACTTTTCACTGTTAGCATCAGCAATTTGTCTGAATGCATTGTCAAGCTCTTTTAATGCATTCATTTTGTCCTCTTCTTTTTCAAAGAGCTTGATAATTGGTAATGCGGCACCCTTGTTTTCATTAAGGCCTTTTTGTGCCTCAATCATCCTTGCTGCTTTTATCTTGTTCTTTTTAGAAGAAAAAAAGTCTGTTATTTTGCCTTCTGCGATTACTTCAAGTTTGTCAAGAGCTGAAGGATGGGAAAGAATTTTATCAATATCTGGCTTCTCCCCCCCTTTTCCTCCGGAGTTTTTGTCATATTTTCTTTTGAATAGCATATTAATACCTGTTGTAAACTGTGGTTGGATAAGAATATAAACCTATTGACTGCAGGGGTAGGAAAACAGGCAACATTCCCTTAGTCAAGTATGCTGTACTTTGAGAGGTATATCTGGGTCTGCAGCACAATCAGGAATGGCATGAGCACCATTGAGTTTATCAGAAGCACTGCCAATGAGCCAAACTTGTGGGGAAGCAGCCAGAGCAATATCCCGTCCATAAGGGAAAGAAGCACAAATGCGATTGCAAGCCATATTACAAAATAATTGAGCTTTGAAAATATCATGCCAAATGACCTTTGTGCTGCCCTGAAAGGCCGCAATTCGTCTATCACAAGCCCAGCTGGGGCATAGAACAACGGGAGCCATATTATCAAAGACAGGGCTGGAGCAAGCCAGGCCTGTACTCCTAATTCAAATGTAAGAAGCTGTATTATGAGCAATGCAATGCTGCCAAGCAGGAAAAGCAGAAATACGTTCAAAGTATAGCCTGTAACTCCCTTTATGACCTCTTTTTTTATGCTTGTGCCTGTCCTTTGCGACTTTATGACTATGTTTATGTTCACCATTGCAAATGATATCAAGTAAAGGGAAGCAAGTACACCGACAAGTATTACGCCAAATTCAGGTGCAGTAAGGTCTGGTATGCTGCCAGTCCTCAGGAATGTGCCCCCTAATGCTCCAAATACAGGGGTGTTCACAAGCACAGGGATAAGGAATGCAACCAAAGCAGGAATTGAAAAAAATGAAATGAGCTTTAGGTTCTTTTTGTATGCCTTGAAGGTGTGCTTGAGTATGTTTTCTGCCATATGCAAAGCTGGGTACTTGAATATTAAAAAGGTAGCGTTGCAAACCTGCTTATGAGGGAACCTTCTGTTGCTGGCATGTTTTACAGTGCTTCTGAAGCATCCCTGAAATCAGAAGTAAATGCATACCTTGAAAAGGCTGCAAAAGAGGTAAAGCAAAAGCAAAGGCTGGCAATAGTCTGCCCGCATGCTGGCTATGTTTACTCAGGGCAGGCTGCTGCCTATTCATTTGCCTGCTGCTCTAATTGGAAGGAAAAGGAGGTTACTGCCATTATAATAGGGCCAAACCATACTGGAATTGGAGCGCCAATGTCTGTTTCTTTTGATGACTGGAAAACCCCTTTAGGCATTTCAAGGTGCAATACTGGGCTTGCTGGGGAAATTATTAATTCATCAAAAATCGCAGAAAATGATGAGCTTGCCCATTTAAGGGAGCATTCATGCGAAGTGCAGCTGCCTTTTTTGCAAGCCATTTGCCCAACAGCAAAGATAGTATGCATTTGCATGGGAATGCAGGGAATTTCATATGCACAGGATTTGGGAAAGGCTGTTTTTGATGCAATAAAAAAGCAAAAGGAAAATGTGATTGTGATTGCCTCGTCTGACTTTACCCATTATGAAACTGCTGAAGCTGCAAAGGCAAAGGACATGCCTGCCATTAATCAGCTTGTTGGGCTTGATGAAAAGGGCTTTGAGGAGATTATTCAAAAGAAGAGTATTACTGCCTGCGGGCACTCGCCAATTGCAGCTGCTTTGTATTACTCAAAGCTTGCAGGTGCAAAAAAGTGCGAGCTATTGAAGTACACCAATTCTGGGGAAACGACTGGCGACTATTCCAGTGTTGTTGCTTATGCTGCACTGGCTATGAATAAGTAGGTTTTTACATAAGTTTATAAATAAAACCACATAGAATAAAGGCATGGCAGGGACTCAAAGTGCTGAAGAAAAGACAGCCAGGATACTGGAAGGGTTCAGAGAATATTTTCCTGAAATTGGAAGCCTCCCACCTGTAGAGGGGTGGAACGAGCTTAATCCTGAAGAAAAAGAGCTGTTGGACAAAAAATTGGCTAAACTCGTCTGGCCAAAAGTCCAAAAGTCGGTTTACCGTAAGAAACACAACAAAGAGCCCAGCCAGGCTAGATATGGCAGCTGGCCGCACGCTGCCAGGAATTTTTACAAAGAGGAAAACCAGACGAATGGCAGATGGTACGAGCAGGTTCTGCCAAACATTTTTCTGAACGCAGGATTTGCCTCCTCAATAGAAGAAGGAAGGGAAGTATCCCAATACGTCTATGACCTGTCTTATAGGACAAGGGATAAGAAAATCAGCAAGGTAAAAAGTAAGGCAACTGAGGAAGAAGCAATAGAAAAATTCAGGGAAACATTTGCATTCCTGAAAGACCTCCCTCCAAAGGAAAAATGGAACGAGATGCCTTCTGCTGAGTTTGACCGCTTGAAAGAAAAAATCGTTGGTCTTGGAAGCAACAAGGCAAAAAAAATCAAAATAGGGAGGAAAAAGACTTCTATTTACCAAGCAGGAATCAGGTTGTATAAGGACAAAAACAGGATAGAATGGTTCGAAACCATACTTCCGAATTATATCTGGAAAGCCGGCTTTGCACCTGATTTTGAGAAAGCGCTGGAACTTTCAAAAATGATTAAAGGCATTATCAGCACAGAATGGCACAAAAAAGCTGGAGAATCACACAGGCTCATGACACGAGAAGAAGCACTCAAGCTCTTCAAGGAAGAATACCCATTTTTGGCAAAGGCAACGAAGCTTAAGGACATTACTGCAGATGACCTGCGCACCTTGTCATTTATAGAAATAAGGAAGGCGCACGATGCTGGCAAGGCAGAATGGTTTTACGCTCTAAAAAGAGAATATGGGGGGGGAAACTGGTATGATTTCCTTCCTGATTTGATAGTCCAGGTGAGGTCTGATAACAGGAAGGAAACAAGCAGGAAAGACGCAGAAGCACTCGTAAAACGGATAAGAGAATACCAGAGCGACGCGTTGAAAACGAGAATGTCCAAGCTTCAACTGAAGACAACCAAGGAACAGATGCTGAGGGCGTTTGTTGCTGATTTTCCCTGTGTGCTGAGAGACATTCGAAATCCTCCAGAAGATGCCATATCCGGGCTTTACACCCTCAACGTCATTCGCGAAGCTAAGGGACAGAAATTGCATTGGTACAACGCAGCCCTAACCAAATACAGGAGCCCGAAAGGGAGACATGGCGCATGGTACCGCGACGTGTTGCCGAACCTGGTCGCAGACGCCAGAAGACTGTTCGGGTACGAAGTCAAACAGCATGAGATAGACGGATTTGTTGCAAAAGCGAGAAAAGTCGGCGAAGAAAAGCGCATCAGAAAACCGGCAGGCACAAAAGAGAAAACAGGGAAAGCCGCCAAGTATGCGATAACGGTCAAATCCTCCTTCGGAGGCAAGGGCTCGACGGTAAGTTTTGCGGGTATCGAGAATGTGCTTTCTATTGACTCTGTCTCAACGAGCAGAGAGAGCGCAGTTGGCATCCCCCGTGCGGTGATATCCGGCGCAAAAAAGATGGATGCTAGCAAGATGAGCAAGGCGCAGCTTCTCAGGTTCAAGATGCGGGAATCTGAGAGCTGGGGCGGCAAGATGCCTGAAGAGTACGCGAAAGACTACCCCTTCATTGCGCCTTACCTGACCACTCGGCTGCAGCTGCTGCACCTGTTCGGACTAGTGAAAAACGGAAAGATAGGCCCTCTGACTGAAGGTGCGAGCTTCATGAGCGGACCGGGAGAGGTCTACCAAGCGATGCAGGACCTGAAAGGTACGGCAGAAAGCACCGGCATCAAGATTCCAAGAATAATAGACATAGATTCAGAGGAAGGTGCACTGGAGATTTCTAAAAATCCCAATAAGCTGTCAGCAGTTTTGCCAGATTCCAAACTGCCGGAAGCAAGCCTTGATTTCGTGGAGTGCTCCAGCCTCTATCAGTTCAGCTATAAGAAAAACAGGACAATTGTGCGGGACACCATAATTGAAGCCCACCGAGTACTCAAGGAAGGTGGTGTGGTTCTCCTTGCAAGCAATGGTAAGGAATTCTGCGCGGAGTTCGGGGAGAGCATGAAGAAACTTGGGTTTGATATTATCACCCCTCCGAACACCAAACTCTGGTTTTCTGATGGGGCGCAGCAGGCTGTCTTGGAAGCCATGGGTCTGGAAGTCCTGGAAAAATCAATCAGGGCCGCTGATGCTGCTTTCGTGCTGGTTGCCGTCAAAAACAATGAGCAACCGCTGAGAGTGTTGCCGGAATCAATGAGGTTCATAAAACCAGAAAGTCTGCTGCCAGAAGAAATAAGGCCTATTCTGAAGCATGCAAGGAATCTCAATCGCTGTGTTACAGATGAGCAATGGCACAATAACATATCTATAATGGAAGGAATCCTACTTTCCAAGTCAGAGGATTTCCATCTAGAAAACGCGCAGCTGATTCAAACTGCAATAAGTAAGTACATGCTTGACAACCCGCCCAATAAGCCGAAGAAAGATGAGCTGTACGAAAACGCGACAAAACAGGCAAATAGCCTTATACCGCTCATTAATGAAAAACCGAAGACTTCTGCGGACAAATATTTCAATGCTCTTGGCAGGCTCACCAGGATACATAGGGAAAGGATTGCAATCCAAAGCCAGAAAGTGCAAAAACTAGTCTGAAAAGTCAACTTTCTCTTTTCTCCACGGGTATTTTGCTGATACTATTTTCCTGTGCCTGAAATCAAAGCCTTTTTTTCTTTTTGCCACCTTTTTCGTGAATTCAAATACATACTTTCCGCCTATTTCTGAGTGGAATGAAAATGTGATTTGGAGCTTTTGCTTTTCATTTCCTGAAAGTGTGCCAGACATGAATTCTGTTATGTCCCTTTTCCTTTCCATACCTGCCCCCCCATCAATGTCAAGGTGCTTTTCATCTATTTCAAGTGTTTTGCCCTCAATTCTCAATACTGTGTGAAGGTCATAGAGGGGGTGCTTTATTGCCTTGTATGTGAGAAATGCCCGGCTGCCTTTGCTTTCAAGCTCCCAAACCAGCACAGGCCTTACTGCCAACTCAAGCCTTGCAATTTCCTCGGTTTTCCTTGCAACAACATTAAAGTATGCATAATAAAGAAGCGTGAGGGTGGCAATTGCAGTCAGTGCCTGCAAATACATCCTTGCCTCAGGCACTCCCATTCCCTGGTACTGGACAAGGTAAATTATATAGCCAAGGACAAGGATGAGCAAAAGTACTATAAGGTAAATGTACTTTTCCTTCAGGTATGAAAGCAATCCCATAAGTGTGCTTCTGCAAGGGCATTTAAAAAGCAATATTTCCCTACTCTTAGCATGGACATTCAAAGCAGGAAAAAGGACCATGTAGAGTCTGCAACGAAAAAGCATGTTGAGTATTGCCCAGCTTCAGGCTTTGAGGACATACGATTTGTGCACAATTCCCTGCCTGAGATTGATTTAGACTCTGTTGACACTAGTTGCAGGCTTTTTGGCAAATCGCTATCTTCCCCTTTGATAATAACCGGCATGACTGGGGGCTATTCTGGGGCAGAGAAAATAAACCAAAAGCTTGCCATTGCAGCGCAAAAGAACAACATTGCATTTGGATTGGGCTCACAAAGGGCAATGCTTGAAAAGCCAAAGCTTTCATCTACCTTTAAAGTGAGAAAAGTTGCGCCTGACATCCCTATTATTGGCAATATTGGGGCATGCCAGCTTGAAAAATATGGAGTAAGGAAAATAAGGGAAATGCTTGATGCTGTTGAAGCTGATGTATTGGCAATTCATTTGAACCCATTGCAAGAAGTTTTGCAGCCAGAAGGTGACAACAAATTCTCAGGGATTGTGAGGCATATTTCAATATTCGCAAAAGAGCTTGGCTTGCCAGTAATAGTAAAGGAAACAGGGGCAGGAATGAGCCGCGATGCTGCAATTAAGGTGAAAAAAGCAGGCGCTGCAATGGCTGATGTTTCAGGTGCAGGCGGAACCTCTTGGAGCAAAGTCGAGTATTTGAGGAGCAAAAAAAAGCCGGTATTTTCAGAATGGGGAAACCCGACCTGCGAGTGCATTGCCTCTTGCTCAGAAGTGATTGAAACAATTGCAAGCGGTGGCATAAGAGATGGGCTTGATGCAGCAAAATCAATTGCACTGGGTGCATCATTTGCAGGCGCTGCTTTGCCTTTCCTTAGGGCAAAAGACCCTTCAAAGGAGGTTGAGGGCTGGAAAAATGACCTGAAGATTGCAATGCTGCTCTCTGGCTCTAAGAACTTGGCTGAAATGAAGAAAGCAAAGCTAATTATCACAGGAAAGACTGCCGAGGCAATGCAAAGGCTTGGAATTGATGTAAGCCGGTTTTCCAAAAGATAGGTAAACTAATAACTCTTTTTTGTGAAAGCCTGTTATGAACAGCCTTGAGAGCATAATCAGGAAGCACACCCTGAAAAATGCGGCAGACTATAAATTGGCAATTCCTGGCAAGATAATAGGCAAAGTGATTGCTGATTTTCCTGATGCCAAAAAGGACATGAAGGCAACAATGAAGTTAATCAATGAGGAGGCAAAAAGGGTGAACTCGCTTTCCCATGAAGAGGTTGAAAAGGAGCTAGAGCATTTCACGTTTGAGGAAAAGAAACAGGAAAAAAAGCAAATAGAGCTTGAGGGCGCGTTTAAGGGAAAAGTGATCACAAGGTTTCCCCCTGAGCCGTCTGGCTATTTGCATATTGGGCATGCAAAAGCCGCTTGGCTCAATTATGAGTCTGCAACAAGGTATGAAGGGGAAATGATACTCAGGTTCGACGACACTAACCCTGAAAAGGAAAAGCAGGAATATGTTGATGCAATAAAGGAGGGTTTGCTTTGGCTTGGAATTGACTGTGGAAAGGAAACTTATACTTCTGATTCAATGCAAGAGCTGTACCTTCGGTGCGAGGAGCTTTTCATAAAACATGCTGCATATGTTTGCACTTGCAGTGCAGATGATGTGAAAAAGGGAAGGGCAGAGAAAAAAGCCTGTGACTGCTCTGCAAAAGACTCTCAGGAGAATTTGCAGGTTTTCAAGAAAATGCAGCAAGGTGAGATTGAAGAAGGCAAGGCAATAGTCCGCTTCAGGGGCAGCATGAAATCTGACAATAGTGCAATGCGAGACCCAACCCTATTCAGGGTAATCAAAAAAGAGCACTATAGGCAGAAAAAAAAGTATTGTGCCTGGCCTTCGTATGATTTTGCAGCCCCTGTGATTGATTCTCTTGAGGGAATAACCCATGCAATGAGGACAAAGGAATATGAGCTGAGGGATGAGCTTTATTTTGACATTCTTGAAAAGCTTGAGATGAGAAAGCCACTGCTCATTGAATTCTCAAGGCTTGTAATCAAAAATGCACCTGTTTCAAAAAGGCTTATCTCCCCTTTGATTGAGCAAAAGAAAGTCACAGGGTGGGATGACCCGCGCCTTCCTACACTTTCTGCCCTGAAAAGGAGGGGGATTTTGCCTGAAGCAATAAGGGAATTTGTACTTTCCTTTGGAATTTCAAAAGTAGAGTCATGCCCTGGCTGGGAAAAGCTTCTTTCTTTTAACAGGAAAATACTTGATGAAAGAGCCCAAAGAAGATTTTTCACAAGAAGGCCTGTAAAAGTGTCTGTTTCTGGAGCCCCTGAAAAAGAGGCTTTGCTTTTCAACCACCCTGCAAACAAGGACATGGGGCAAAGGAAAATTGCAACAACAGGGACATTTTTCATAGCTGCAAAGGATGCTGATGCAATAGGCACAGGTGAGACATTCAGGCTCAAGGACTTGTACAACCTTACTCTTGAGGAAAAAAGGCAAGACGGGATTATTGCAAAGTATGAGGGAAATGATGGCCTTGCAGCAAAAAAGATACAGTGGGTTGCTTATGAGTCTGCTGTTAGCTGCAAAGTGAAAATCCCTGGAGCTTTGCTTGATGAGAATGGAAAGTTCAGGGAGGACAGCTTAGGGGAAGATATCGGAGTATGCGAATCATCCTGCAAAGACCTTGATTTAGGGGCAGTTGTGCAGCTTGAAAGGTATGGGTATGCAATACTTGACAAAAAGAATGACAAGGAGCTTGAGTTTATCTTTTCCTGCTAGGGCTTCTTTTTTTGAGAGATTTGGCTGATTCCCCACAGGACTGACGCCCCTATGACTATTGCAGCTGTTATGGAAAACGAATAGGTCATGCCCTTTTCAAAAGAGGCAATTATTGATTTTTTCTCTGCATCGCTTATCAGGAATCTTTGGACCTCAGTTGGGTGCGATAACAGGCTGCTTGCAGGGATGAAAAACATGCCTATCATTAGCCCGGTAAAAAGCAGGTGCTTGAAAGGGCCCATGCTCCTTTCTTTTTTCGGAGAATTGCTTTTCAGTCTGCTTTTATTAGAAGAAGGCAATGAAACCATGTGGAAAAGCATGTTTTAATTAGTTGGAACTTGATGTATATAAAGGTTTTTGCTATCTCTTGTCAGCAATTATTACTATGTCAGCTGTATTTTTCAGGGCAACTGAAAAGCCTGGCTGTGAGCCCACCACTATTGTTTCTTTTCCTAATTCCTTTGCCTTTACCAGGACTGGCCTAAAGTCAATGTCGCGAGTCATCAGGGCTATTATTTCGATGTGCGGGTTGTATACCTGGACCATTGCCTCAACTGCCATTGTGACATCAACATCCCCCGTGGTTATGATTGGCTCATAGCCCTGGTTGGTCATTGCCTCAATCAGCTTGTCAGATGCGTACTGGTCAAGGAATATTTTTGAGACTTTTATTTCCCCGTACTTTTCAACTTCTTTCTTTACTTTTATCAGGTCCAATCTTACGTCTTTTCGTATCACATTTGGGCCGTCAATCATAAGAGCAATGTTTTTTCCCTTTGGCTTTCTTTTCAAAAGGGCCTTGAACTTTTCAAACATAAATACCACCTTTTATTTTATCTTGAAAAACGACAATGTATTCAGAAGTGTCTGTTTTCTCACTGCATCCTCATCCATTCCCTTTATTTCTGCAATCATTTTTATAGACTCCATGGTGTCAGATGGGGTTTTTCCTATGTAAGGCGCATCTGACTCTGCAACAAGCTTTTCTATTGGCAAGCCCTGGATGAATTTCCTCCTTTCCTTGTTCCTGAGAGGCGGGATTGACACTATTCCCTTGTGGTTTGCTGCCCCAAGGGCTGCTTCTGCCTTTCCTGAAAAGCAGTGGAGCATATATGGGATGTTAAAATTCCTGAGTATTTCAAGGCATTTTTCCTCTGCGTCACGGGAGTGGATGACAACAGGCAAGCCAAGCCTTTCTGCAAGGGCAAGTTGGGAAATAAAGCACTCATGCTGCAAAAAGCGCTCTTCTTCTGTTTTCGCCCAGTGAAAGTCAAGGCCTATTTCCCCTATTGCAACAAGCTTTGGCAGTTTTTCTATTCCTTCTTCCCATTCTGCAAGCTTTATCTTGATTTCCTTGTGCTTCATTGCCTCTTGCGGTGCAATTCCCGCACAAAGCCAGGCATTTTCATTCTCCTCTGCTATTTTTGCGTTTTTCTGGTTTGACTGGTCAGAATAGCCTGAAGTAATGTGAAGTATGTGTGGAAGAAGGCCCTCTGGACATGACTCAAGATGGCAGTGCGCATCTGCAAAATGGTATTCTGGCATATTACTCAACGTCTACAATTTTTTGCCTTCCTTTGTGCTTTACAAGGTGGTCGTGTGCCAGCATGCCCTTTTTGACTTCATGCATTGCTGAAAGCAGCAAAAGCAGGAAAACCAGGGCAAAGAATGACTGTATTGTTCCAAATGCCTCCCCTGGGATGAGCCTGAAAAGCTGTGCGATCTCAACTGCAAAAAACAGCAGTACTGCAACCAGCATTGTCCTCAGGGTCTTTGAAAAAGAGCCCCCTTTTCCTGCCTTTCTTATGCTAAATACTACCAAGAGCAAATAAATCGCAACAAAGAGGTTTGCAATCCTCAATGCAAGCTCTAGCGCAAAGGCAAAGTCATACATGCTAGAAAATTCGGTTAGCCGCCTTATAATTTTATCGTACAAAACAGGTTTATGAGGCTTTTTGTTGCAATAAGAGCCCCAAAAGGCCTGCTTAATGCAATAGAAGAGGCAAGCAGCCCTTTGGATGGGGCATTGGGAGTAAGGCTTCTTCCCAAAGAAAACCTGCACATTACCCTCATCTTCATAGGGGAGGCTGATAAGAATAAGGCAAAAAAGGTTGAACAAGCCCTTTCAAAAGTCAAGTTTAGCCCTTTTACTGTTTCCCTTTCAGGAGCAGGGGCTTATCCAAACACAAGGTTTCCGCGCGCAATATGGATCGGTGGGGAATCAAAAGGGGCACATGAATTGGCTGCAAAGGTTGAAAATGCCCTCAAAGGCATTTGCCAGAAAAAGGGAAAGTTCTCAGTCCATCTTACTGTTGCCCGCTCTCCGAAGAGCGCTGGCGACATTGAGGGGTTTTTGAAAAACACAGGAGAAGTAGGGGAATTTGAAGTTTTCTCATTCCTCTTAATGAAAAGCACATTGTTGCCAACTGGCGCTTCTTACCAAGTTTTAAGAGAGTTTGCAGCCAAACAGGGCTAAGTGGGTTTATGGTCGAAATAGTTCCTGCAATACTAGTCAAGAGCAAAGAGGAGTTTGCCTCAAGGATAGCTGCAGTTGCGCCATATGTTAAGCAGATCCAGATAGACATAATGGATGGAAAGTTTGTGCCCAATAAAACATTGCAGCCAGAGGATTTTGCCCCAATTCCGGAAAACCTGCTTGTTGAATATCATTTGATGGTTGAAAACCCCATTGACTATGTGAAAAGGATAGGCAAAAAAGGGGCAATTTACGAACTTCATGTTGAGTCTGTTTCAGATGTGCAGGAGGCAATTGATGAAGTGAAAAAAATGGGTGGGAAAGTTACTCTTGCGCTTTCCCCTGACACTCCTGTTTCTGCTGTTGAGCCATTTCTTTCGCAGATAGAGCATGTGCTTGTAATGACTGTTTACCCTGGGTTTTCCGGCCAAAAGTATTTGCCCTCAATGGAAAAGAAAATGAGGCAGCTAAAGGAAAAAGGCGCAGTTGTTGAAATTGACGGGGGAGTTGGCATTGGCTCAGCCAAAAGCGCTGCAAAAGCAGGAGCAACCCTGCTTGGCGTTGCTTCAGCAATATTCTCAAAGAAAGACATAGGGAAAGCAATTGAGGAAATAAGAAAGGATGCTGAAGGGTGAGAAACCAATATTATGCTTTTGTGCAATAGAAAATAGGGGGATGTTGATGGAAATTTTCCTTGACACTGCAGAAGTTGACAAAATAAAAAAATTTGCTGCCATGGGGCTTGTTGACGGAATAACCACAAACCCGACAATTATC
>CAZOMB010000008.1:0-48972 GCA_964581105.1 Microcaldota archaeon | reverse complement strand
TGCTGGTTTTCAATGGGCTTATTCTATTTACTCCTTATTTGGCAATGCAGCAAGACCCAGTCTCAGATTCGCTTTATGCAGTATTTGCGCCTACATGCCACCAGCTGACAAGCCGGTCATTGTGCCTGTTTGAAGATGAACAAGCGACCCTGTCAATATCAGACTGCCACAAAACAAGCGAATTCTCAGGCTCAAGGGCAAATACAGTTGAGTATGAGGAGAAAACAGGCTACAAATTCCCAGTATGCTCACGCGACATGGCAATTTACCTGGCAATGCTTGCCGGGCTTCTAATACTGCCTTTTGTATGGAAAATGGATTATGATGACTGGCCAAACAAATGGATATTGGTTGCAGCTGCAGTGCCAGTAGGAATAGACGGCGGCCTGCAGATTATTGGCTTTTATGAGAGCACAAACTTCCTGCGGATAATCACAGGAGTGATAATCGGAATAGTACTTCCATTTTACATTTTGCCAATCCTAAATTCACTTTACCTCTCTATATTTGGGAAGAAAGGGAAAAAGAGATAACTATCCAAAGAGCCTCTCAGCAATTGCGCCGTAAGCAGGCCTTGAGATGAACAAGCCCAAAAGCGCGCCAAGTATTGTTGCAGTTGCAAAACCGATTATTTCAACAAGGCCAGATACCAAAAGAAGGGGAAGCATTGCAACAACTGCAACCATCACAGCAGTTGTGATTATTCCAAATGCCTTTTCAAGCCTTTTTCTTGCCTCTTCCTCTTTTTTGAGTAGCTCGTCTGTCACAACAATCTGCGCATCAACACCTACTCCTATTGCTGCCAATATTCCTGCCATTGCAGCCAAGTCAATTGTAAACGCCCCCAGTACAGCAAGAAGGATTGCAAGCTCTGCAAAACTTATGAAAATCATTGGAAGCACTATTTTCATCTGCCTGTAGCGGATGGCAACCATCAGTGAGACTGCAACAAGCGCAAAAACAATGCCAATAAGGCTGAGCCTCAAAAATTCCTCGCCAAGGGGTGCTGGCACAATTGTTTTTGAGCCAAGCGTAATCTGTACAGGAAGGGCCCCTCCTTTTAGCAAGGACTCAAGCTCTCTTTCCTTTTTTGCGGCATCCAGTGCTTTTTCCTGCTGTGATGAGCCTTGCGCTGGGCCGCTTATTGTATATGAGAAATTGGGTATGCCCTCTGTTACTGAAGGAACAAGCCTTGGGGCAGACAAAAGCCCCACAGCTTTCCAGACATTTACGCTGTCAGTGCTTTCAAGGTCTGGCGAAATTATGTAGTTTGGTGCCATTTCCTCTGCACTTTTTTCATGCACAGCAAATCCTGCTTCCTTAAGCCGGCCTATTAATTCACTTCCTTGCTTTACAATTGCAATTGTTTTGTTGTCTTTTGGCTTTATTGTGAAGTTCTCCCCCAGCTCTTCCTCAAGGTAAATGGAGATATTGTCCCCTTCAAGGAACAGGGAAGCTTCAGCAAGTTCAAATGCCCTTGCTTTTGACAAAGGCACAATCTGGTCTTGCGCATCTTGCATAAGTTCAGTTTCGCTTATTACAATAATTGCATTGGTTGGCCTGTCCAAAAACATGTAAAGCGGGTAATTGGCCTTTCCGCTTGCAACTTCTGCAAACCTTTGCGCGCCTGCCTGGGTAACAGTAAAGCCAACCCCCCAGTCAGCTCCTTGCAGGTATTGCGAGGGAATCCTGACTATTGTGCCAGTATAAATCTCATCCCCTTTTACAGCAACCTTCCCATCAACAATTCCCTGGTAAACCCCTTGCTTTGAGAGCAAATTCTCAACATCTTTCACAAGCTGCGGGCTGCTTTGCGGAAGCTCGACATAAATTTCAGAGTCTCCAACAGGCCTTACTTTTACCTCGGTAAGCCCAAATGATGCTGCCCTGGTCTTTATTGTGTTGACCATTTCCTCCATTGTTGTTGGGTCAACTGCCTGCTCAAGAAGCACAGGCAGTCTCACACCCCCTGAAAAGTCTATGCCAAAGTTGACCCCATTTGAAAAGATTGAGAAAAGCGAAAGCAGCACAATTGCAATAAGCCCTGCAACACGTATATTGTCCTTTTTTATGAAAGTGACTGCAATTGCAATTACCAAAAGGGAAACTATGTAAATTGGCACGCCATTTGCCTTGTCAATGAACATTGCAGCGCACGCAATAAGCATGAATGCAAATATTGCCATTACTTGGCGGCTTTTTGCGCCTTGTATAAGTTCATCCTTTAATCCCATAAAACTACCCTGAAAACATTGACGATAAAAATGGCTTTTTCTCCTCCCCTGTTGAGCCTCCTGACTCAAGGTATGCAAGAATTATTATGGCATTCAAAAGCCAGGTTGCAATCAAATCCCCTACAAGGCCTGCAATTGCAACTGTTGAAATCTCATAATAGGTATTGATGTGGGTTACTGAAGCAAGTATAAACAGGCAGACAAAGGCAAGAAGCAATGACACACTCATTGTCATCCCTGTTTTCATTGTCTCATAAGCCCTTTGCCTTGGCGTTCCCTCTTTTCTTTTTATGACCCTCATTGTAAGCAATACGTCCGTGTCAAGCGAAAAGCCGACCAGTATAAGAAGGGCTGCAAATGACGCCAAAGTCAGGGGAATTCCAACAAGGCCCATGAAACCAAGCGCAATCAAAACATCGCATGCAGCTCCAATGAGAACTGCAAGGCTGGGTATAAGCGTCCTGAAAATAAGGAAAACAACAATGCTGACAAGAACAACAGAATAAATGACAACTGTCAATGCCTTGTCAAGGAATTTGGCAGAAAGAGAAGATGAAACCTCATTGAATGATGCGCTGCTGTAATCAACAAGCCCTGACAATGTCTTATCCAGCTCTTCTGAATAGCTGTCAAGTATATGCCTATAAGCGATGCCAACAGCATTTTTCATGTCATTGCTGTTCTTATAAGAGGCAGCAGCCTCACCTGTGCCTGCAATCTCAAAAAGCTCATTTGCAATTGAGTCAATTTCCTGTCTTGCAGCAGAATACTTTTCAATTGCCTCTGCACTTCCTGTGACAGTGACATCAGACTCAAGCCTTGAGACTTCGTCTATTTTTGAGAAAAACGAGCTTTTCAGTTCTTCAGCCCTTGTCAGGTATTCCTCCCTTTCTATTTCAACCTCAATCTCAAAGCCAGCAGGGTTTGGCAATGATTTAACAGAGGAGACAGAAAATCCTTTTTGCTCAAGCGCTTCTCTTAAGACAGCTTCATCAACCCCTGCTTGTGCCTGCATTGTTATCAGGGTGCCTCCCCGAAAATCAACTCCTTTTTTTATCTGGGGTATGAAAAAAAGCGAGACTAGGACTAGCAAAAGCGGAATTGCTATCAGCAGCTTGTAATTTCCCTGATAAGGGTTTGGCATTTCCATAAAAGCAAACCTATATTCTCCCACAAGAGATGGCTAGTCTAGTGCTGAATAGTTTTTAAAGCTAATTCATTTCCCTATATTATCTTGATAAGCCCTCTGCCTATTTCTGCAAGGTCTGAGCCGAACAATGAGCCAGTCTGCCGTATGAATGTAAAAGTCACTATGAGCGCAACCAATGGGTAGAAAATAGCCTGAAGGAAAAACATGCCAATAGAGCTTTGAATCCAGCCAATAAATGATGCATCATCGCCAGCGTGGCTCTTGAGCTTGTAGTATTGCTCCATCTGCTCGCCGCGGTTTCCAAGGCAAGCTTCATAATCATTGATTTCAGGAGATTGGGCCATTACGCTGATCTGGCCGCAAAATGCAGAAACATTTGGCATCATTGCAACTATCAGCACATAGCTTATTGGGAAAACAAATGCAAACCCGAGGGCAAATGCAACAACAAGGCCGCCTGCGCCTCTTGTGACAGGAAATGCCCTTAAAATAAGGCCTATTGGCAAAAATATTGGCAGCATGGTATACTGGGCAAACTGCAGCACATTGTACTGTATATAATGGAAAAGAACAAGGTAAATTATATTGTTGTTTATATAGTGGTAAAGGCTCACAGGGCCTGAAAAAACAAAGTTTCCCCCTATGGCTTCAGAGCCAAGGATGTCAATTTTCATGTTGCTGAAAAATTCAGTGAAAAAGTTCTTCGTGTAAGTGACAAAGTAGATATGCCTCTCGCAAGAAACTACTGTTTCAAGATAAGCTTTTGCGATTTTCAGAGGGTTGCCAAGGTTTCCCACTGTCGCTTCATTGAGTTGTATGTTGCCTGATGCGGCAGTAACTGAAACAGTGACCTCGCTTGCAACTCTGTTTCCCGCAGTCTGCATTGCAAGGGCAAAGAAAATTATGAGAAAGCTTACACCCACCTGCAAATATTCTGCCTTTACCCACATGCCAAGGTTCTGCAGCCCAAATCCCCTTGAAATCATTTGCATCAGTACTACTATGAATAGGGTCATCAGGGCGACCAGGGTTGCAATCACTTCCCATGAAAATGGCATTCATATCAGCCTCGTAAGGTTTGAAACGTCAATCTCCTCTCCCAAAAGCTTGCTCAGTGCTTTTGTGATTTCTACAAGGACAATGAAATTTATTATTGGCAGGACAACCGCGGCAATGACATAAAGCATGAGGGGGCGCATGAAAAATAAAAAGCCGCCTGAAATCCCCTCTATGAATGAATTGAATTCCGCCCTGTTGGCAAGGTCTCCTTTTTCCTGTGCAATCCTGTTTTCATCAGGCACTTTTGGGTCTGCAGGGTCAAGGCTTTTTTCAGCTATCTCAAGCTCATCCTCCATGCCTCCGCTTGCCCCCATTGCCCTTTCAACCTGCCCTGTTATGATATGGTCATTTAGGACAAGTATCATTGGGTAAAACAGGAAAAGCGATATGGAAATCGCTATTAAGGTGCCTCCAAAAGAGCGGGTTGGCTCAAATGCTCGGAAAAATATCCCGAACGGATAAAGATAATGCAAGGCAGCAAGGGCAAAATACTCAAGCATCCTCATCTGAAGCTGGATAAGCATAAATGAAATGACAAATCCGCTCAAAAGGTAGAATATTACAGAGTTTATCTGCCCCAAGGACTCGAGCGGGCTTTCGACAGAGCCAACGCCAAGGGGGTTGCTGTACATGACAATCTTGCTCATGAATGCAAGTATTTTCACAACCCTGGCCATGATGGTAAAAAGATAGAATGCTGCCAATTCAAGGCGGGCAAAATACTCATCTATTATGTCATACATATTCATGCCATTATAGCGTGCAGGGTCGACAAATCCCATGTCAAAAGAGCACATGCCGAAAATAATGGTTCCAGTGAAAAGGATTATTCCTGCTGTTGCAAGGACCTGGAAAAGCTCGAATTTTGTCCAAGTAGTGAGCTGCGGGTTCCTCAGGAAATTTGAAAATATGTGCACAAGTGTGAGTATAAGGAGGGAAGTGAGGAGGGCAAGCAAGGAAAGCTCAAGCCATCCTGCCCCAAGTATGCCAAATGCATTTGGATAGGCATCTGGCGAGCCTTCGAGAATCGGCTTGCATATCATGTCTGATATTGGCATCATATTAAATCAACTTTTCAAGCGAGCTTAAGTCTATTTCAGTTCCAAGCACTTTGGAAATTTCCCTTGCAAAGGTGAGAGTTATGAAAATGACAAACAATGGGAGTATTATCGTTACTATAAAGACAAAATAGACCATCTCAGTTATTGAGTTCATAACAAACACTGTTATTGGTATTATCATGATTGCAAAGACCCAGCTCAGGTTAAGCAGCAGGAAAATAAGCACAATGGAGATAATCCCTCCTCCCCTGACAACAGTGTCCCAGATCGAGAGGCTGCCTATAAGATCAACAAAAACAGTCTTGTAAGCGCTTGCAAGAACTGTGTTATACATGCAGGTATTTGCAACCCCGACCGGGGTGCTTGTCCCCAGGCTTATGAAGAAAGGGGCTTTTAGCACTTTTTCCTGGCTTACCCTATATCTTAAGTCATTTTCCCAGTTCTTTCCGTTTGGGACAAAAGCCTCGCCAATGCTTGCTGGCATAGCATCTGTCGGTATAAGGCAGCATATTGGCTTGTCTGTGCATGTTCCCCAAACATGGGGCGCATTCATCCTTGCAATGTCAGTTGCAATGTGGTTGGTTACTATTTCACCTGCCTGCACCATAAGGAAAGGATAGATGAAATACATTGCAGCTGCAATGCCTATCAATACATTTCCCCCTCCTTTTATGCCAAGTGCCCTGAGAAAAAGCCCTGCAGGAAGAAACAGGGCAAGCATTGAGTCCTTGATAAAGCAAAGAAGGTAAAGCTGGGCATTCCATAAGCCAAGCGCAGTTGTCATTAGCTGCATGACCTGGCCCATTGAGTCAATAAGAGGCTTGAACATAGGGCCTATCTGGAATGAAATCCCAAAGTATTCTGTTCCAGGAATCTTGAACTGGGGGTTGATGTTTGTGACAAAGCCCATCATTGCGCTTGCCCCGACCATGACAACAAAGTCAAACGATATGGTATTCCTTGTGATTGTTGCATAGGTTCTTGCAGTATCGATGTTTTCAATCCCGAAATTCTGCAGCCCAACAAGGGCAAGCGAGAAAACAGACAGTATTGCAGCAGATTGCACAAGGGACCAAAGGGTATTTTTGATGAATTCATTGTACTTTGGGCTGTCAAAAAGGCCTTGCAACATTCTCCCAATAGAGACGATTATTATTCCTATGAGGAGAGCAAGGTACGTAAGCCCCACCCAGTCAAGGCTGCTTGCACCTGCATTGCATTCAATAATCTGAGGCTTGCCAAACACATTATCAACAAGCCCTGCCTGTGCAAGGCCAGGCATTGCTGCAAAGCAAAGCGCAAGTGCCAGAATTGCTGTTTTTTTGCTTATTTCCATCATATCAGCTTTGACAGGAATGATATTTCAACGTCTCCTCCAAGCAATGGCGAGAGGACCTTAAAGCTCGCAAGAGAGGTCATAAGCGCAAGGAACGGGGTAAAGATTGTGAATACCATAATTGTTGCCAGAGTACCTATCGGGCCGCGTACTCCAAAAGCACTTGACTCGCCTAGAGCAACAGTGCCTACTCCTCCTTCCATGAAATCGACAATGTCCTCAAGCCAGGTAGTGTGCTTAATAGCAGTCCATTCAGACTTGAAATCGCTTATCAGGCCTTTCATCTCAAGCTTTTCCTGGTCTGTTGAAGAGTCGCAAGGATTGACATCTGCAATTTTCCCAGGGTCAAATACGTATTTTGCATGCACTCCCAGGTCTTGGTTTTGTTGCATTGGGTCTGCCCCTTGCTGAGAGTCAAAGGTATTGCCAAAAGGTATCCATGAGGTTGTCCATCCGCCCATAAAACCCCAAAGTATTGCATTTGAAAGGACGTAAAACATTGGAAAGACAATGTACATTGAAAGGGAAAGGGCTATCAAAAGCCCCCCAAGTTTCCTTGTGAAGTAAAGCACGCGCAGTATCAGGCCCATGGATATCAGAACAGGGAAAAGCGGGAACCACATAAAGTCAATGAAAATCTGCTGGGCCCGTACAAGCATCATAGTTTTTGCTGCAAGGTCAAATAAAAGTGAATAATACTCTGCAGACATTACAAGCCCTGCAAATGGGCGGCAGGTGTATTGGGCAAGGCTTACAAGGGCAGTCAGCGTTACCTCTGTTGAAATATGCCCCAAAAGCGCATATGTAGAGTAGCTGTCAAGGAAAGACAAGGAGCTCATCCTTGCGCTTTCATACAAAATCTGCAAATAATCGCTTGCAATCTCAATATGGCATGCCCTTCCCCTGTTTTCTGCAGCCCCCCCTATGCAGCCTGTTTGCTGGTTGCAGCAGACTCCCATGTTCACATAGCTTTGCCATCCCGGCTCCCCTGCAAGGCTCACTGCCTTGAGCCAATAGTCCATGGAGCCGACAAGCGCGAATGTGAAAATAATTATTATTGCAGAGAGGAAAACTTGGCCGACCTCATGCTTTACCCATACTTTGAGCTTTTCGTCTCCAAGAAATGCAGCTGCCATATAGCCAAGGGAAAGCAGAAGAACAACAATTGCAAGGGTAAGGCCAACAAGGCTGTCCCACCCCCATATCATAACATTCCTTCCCTGCGGGGCAGTGCAGCCAAAGCTAAGGAAAAGCGCGAAAAGCAGCGCAACCAAGATTATTTTTCTATTCACCATGTTTATCCCAGCTTCTGGCTAATGAATTTTGACACTCCCCTTATGAATGCAATTGTCAGGGTCATTGTAAACACAGGAAGGAAAAGTGCCTGCAGCATTAAAAACGATAGCGAAAGTAATGGATGGAAAAGTGAATTTGTCAGGTTAAAGGCCCCGTCCATCTGTATTGATTCAAGCAGGTGTGGATACTTTGGCTCAAGCACATCCTCTATTTTTTGCTCATTTGCATAGGCATAGCTGACCATGTCCCTGACAATGACATTGTGCATCACATAGCTGTAAGCAAAGACAATTTGAAAGGCAAGCGCAGCTGTAATCATAAAAGTTCCAGCATCCCTGGTTGGAGGGAAAACCCTAAGCACCACTCCTGCAGGCAGTATGAATGGTAGGGCAGTTCCCCTTATTGCTTCAAGTATTATTTCCTGGACTAAAAGGCTTGCAGCAAAAGGGCTGATTATGGTCAGGATAAGCTCAAAGACCCGCTCAAAAAGTATAAGGCCTGCAAATTGGGGCATCACAAGCCCCCACACAGACGGGCCAAACCTCATGCTCCATGAGCCTAGCCACTGGAAAGCCAGGATGCTAAACTGGATCTCCATTACAGCAGGGAGTGCTATGTCATTTGCAATGTAATCAAGATAGCCTCTTCCGACAGCAAAAGTATCTGCCCCTGCAAATGCATTTGAAAGTTCAGAGGCAAAGCATGAAGCCCCTAATACTGTGATGAGAAGGATTGCAGAAACCCCGACCTGGTATATTTCAATTGATGCAAAAGCCTCATATTCAGGCCTTTTGAAGAGCTGCGCTGCCATGTAAATAAGGGCAATCACAAAAACCATGGTGGCAAGCCCTGTTGCGACCATTGGGACAATAACTGTGTCAAAGAACACAGGGTCAGTGCACATTGCTTGCAATAAGTACATTTTTTACACCAGCTTCCCCAGGCCGAACAGCCTTGGCTCTCCCCCTATCAGAAGGGCAAAGTCCTTGAACAGGGTCATGGTTATCACTATCTCAAGGACTACAAATATTATTGCGAGAAGTGCAAACTGGGAAACATCTATAATCAAAACTTCAATTGAACTGAATACCAGCTGGGCAGAATTCCCTGGCAAAGGCATGAGAAGGGTTCCAACAAGTATATTGGCGCTGTTTTCCCCCCGTTTTAGCATTTCTGCAAGGGCCTCTTTGCTTCTTGCCTGGGTTTTTGTCCATTTTGAGGTGGTTGCGCTTCCTGTGAAATATGTGTCAAGGACAAACTTCTCCTGATTGAGTGCAAGCGAACTAAGGTATGTCTGGGCTTCACCCATTGCGCTTCCCCAAAGCCCGGTTTCATCATATTCTTCATGGCACAGAGAATAGATTGAGGTGTATTCAGTGAAGTCTGTGAGCGGGCTGACACACCTGCCAGCCCTGCAATCATATGAGCAGCAACCTTTGTCAACTGAGCAAGAGTCCCCTATCTTTGCGCAGTTTGGATCAGTTCCCTGGGGGTTGGCAACCATTTCCCATATCTGCTGGTTTATCAATATTGTTGTTGGGAAGACAAAATATGCGGCAAGTACAAGTGCTATTATGGTGGAGCCTGTCCTGCGCGAAAAAGGAAATACCCTCATCAAAAGGCCGATAGGCAAAAAGACCGACAGCATGGTCTCATCAACAAACTCAAGAAGCATCTTCTGCGCCATAAAGGCTGCAAAGACATTGCCAACCAGGTCAACTATAAATGTGTGAAACATGTTTATCGGGGTAAGCCCAATCCAGGGCATTATCCCTACTCCGACATACAGGACCTTGTAAATGTCAATTGCAAGATGGACATGGAACCCTGAGAGAAAGCCAGTGAACATCTCATTCATCATCAGCCAAAAATACCCCCATCCGAGCTTTGGCATCACAACCCCGTCAAAACTGGGGACAGGCACTGTTGCCCATGGGGTAGCCAAAGTTGACATTCCTGGCTTGCAGCCAAGAAAATAATCGGCCTGGGCAAACGCAAGGCTTCCTGCTGCATAAGCCACATTGCCATGCGGGTCTCTTATCATTGGCCCATGTGCAGCTTTCCACTCATTGCATGCCTGGTCTTGGGGAATGCCGGGCAGCATAAAGCCCCTTGCAACCATGTCAAAAGGGCCGCCAGGGATTATGAGAAGTATTATGATTATCAGAATAACAGCGCTTACTCCAAGCTCCCTAAGTTCTGCTCTTGCAAAGCCTTTGATGCTTGGCATGGAAAAAAGTTCACCTGCCATATGTGAAAGTGCGGCTATTGAAACAGCCACTGCAAATGCTGTCAAAACAAAGCTATGTGTAAACAGCTGTGCAGGAGTTAACAGCAGGTATTCAAGCATCTGGTAGCCACCGCCAATATTATCAACTGTATATTTATAAGAATTGGGAGTAGATATATTGTACAATGGGACGACCGGCAGTTGCTGCACTATTTATAGTGACAATTTTCTTAGTGTCACAGTTGTCATCCCAAACCCCTCCAACTGAAGGGCAATTCAAGACATTTATCACAGTTTCAGTTGACAACACAAAGGTCATTGCAAAGGTCTCATATTTTGATGTCAGCTACTATTACAAGGTTGATGAGGAAGAGCTTAAGGCAAAGGAAGAGGAAGTCAAGGCTAGCAAGGACCTTTCCAAGCTTTATGAAATCAGGGAGTACTCTGACAGGAGCTTTGGAGCAAAAGTAAGCTCACTTGAAGGGGCAGAGGTATTTTTCACATTTGAGGGAAAGGAAATCACTGACAGCAGCGGAAACCAAATCTGCAATCCTGAGTTGTCAGATGCAGAGGGCATGGTTTCCTGCAACATCCAGTATTACAAAGACCCTGTTGACGGGAGCATAAAGAGCATTGACGGCATGAAGAGCTGCGGCCAGGTCCTGATATCAACGCAGGAGTTTGAAGATGGGAAACTGTCCTTTCTCCCATTCACAACTTCAACTGTTGTTTGCCCTGCCATCAATATGGCATTGTCTGCTTTTGGGCCGGCAATAAGAAACGGCATAAGCTCAAACATACTTTTGTGCTTTCCTGCAATACTGATAGCCGGGCTTCTTCTTGCTTCAATGTATTATTCAGGAAAAGACCCTCTTTCGCTTTTTGACATCACAGTTCCCAGGCTTCCGCGTGTTCAGACATTCAGGGTCAGGGGCGCGACAGCTCCGCAGATGCTTCGCTCTGTTCTCAGAAAATACAAAAAGATGAGAAAACTTGCGTTAAAGGGGGTAATAAGGACAATTTCAAGGCATGCCAAGTTAAAGGGGGGCAGGGCAGCTGCAAAGAAGGCAAAAAAAGAAGTAAGGGATCTTTTTAAAAGATTAGGCAGGAGGCTTAACCAGCTTGCAAGGGCAGGGGCAACAGCAGATCAGCTAAATAAGGCAATCAACAGCTTTAGGGAGGAACTGCATGGAATATTTGAAAAGTACAGGGTAGATGAGCCCAAAACAGAACATGGGAGGGAAGTGCTTTTGAGAAAGGCTGGCTTTAGCAAAAGGTATTTGAGGAAGCTAAAGGGCAGGAGGAATGCCCTGAAGGGAAAATGTGAAGAATTTTTAAAGCACCTGAGGAAGGAAAGCGGGGTTAAATCTGGCGACCTTTTCAACCAATATGTCAATTCATTTGCAGCAATCCAGGCACAAACAAGGGCAAGGGGCTCTGTTGGGAAGGGAAGCCTGATATCAAGGAAGATAGTCAACCCGGTTCTTGACAAGTCTGACAGGGCAGTAAGGCTAATTGAGGATTCAAAGTTCGGGAATTTTGTCAGGAAAATACCTGTTGTCAGGGGTTTTGTGGCAGTGCCCGGAAAAATAAATGATTCAGTTACCCAGTTCATTGGCTCAAAAAGGAGCATAAAGGCAGTGAAAAGGGAGCATGCAGCAGGACTTTTCAGGATGATGACAAGAACAAAGTTTGGAAAGTCTACTGAAAAGGGAATAAAGGGGCTTTTTGTAAGAAAAGGCAAGGGCAGTGAAAAGGGAAAGCTCAGCAAATTCGGCAAGTCTGTTGAGTGGCTTCTTGGCTTTGATTACCTTGACTTTGAGGAGAGGGGAAAAGCAGAGCATGTCAGGCTTGCAAAGTTCTATGATGTTTTAAGGGACAACATGAGGGATGAGATGATCCACAGGCTCAATGATGAGTTCAAATCACATTTTGCAAGGATCATGTCGACAATCTCAATCAGGGGAACGAAAGAGGGGGAAATAGAAAGGCACCTCAATGAGCTTGAGAATAAGATTGATGTTCTTAAGAAGGGAATACGGGTAAAAGGCGGAAAGGACAAGCACGAGCTTTTCGAAATGCTGAGAAACGTACGAAGCTTAATCTACAGCGAAGATCTTGCTCATAATGGCAGAAACAGGAAAAAGATTGAGAACCTACTCTCACAGCTGGACAAGGGCCTTGGGGTAAATATGGGGAAAGACCTCCAAAGCCAGATAAGCACCATGCTGATCAATGAGAGAATAATAGCTGGAATTACCCAAAATAAAAAGCTGTCAATGCAAGAAAAGCTCGAAAAGCTGCATTATCTTGCCATAAAGGAAAACGCAGTTAAAAAATCCAAGTATTTCCCAGAGGAACTGAACAGCAAAGGGTTTAAAGACGCGTTAAAGGAATTCAAGCTGCTGGAAAAGGATATTAAGAGCAGGCTGCTTGTCATGCAAGACAAAAACGGCTATTACAAGGCAATACAAAGGTCAGAAATATTGGCTGATGACGCACATGGAATGGGAATAGAGGAACTTGAAGCAAGATATGGGAAAGCCCTGGTACAAGGACTTGGGCTTGGAAAGCAAACAGGGGCAGTAATCAAGGCAACAAATGCAAGTGAATTGAAAAAGGCAATAAGCGAGCTTCGGCAGGCTATTGAAGGTGAAATAGGCAAGAAGGAGTCTGACTACCCAAGAAAGCAGATGCTTAACCAGATGCTTAACCTCGTAATTGGCATGGAAAAGGACTTTGGAGGAATAAAGGCAAAACAATTTGATAAGATAACACCTGAGCTTCTTGCAAGGCTGCGGATGCTGGAAAAAATTCAGCTCAAAGAGTTTGATTCTCGGTCTGACAGGATGGCAAAGCTGCTTTCAAACACCAGCCCAGGCGGATGGCTCAACAGCCAGAACAATGCTTTTGACAGGCTCAATGAACCAGGAAAGCTCGGCTTTGAGCTTAAAGGTGATGAAAAGGGCGACCTATTGGCAATCATGTACAAGTCAAGCGCCTCTGGAAAAAACATTTCACAGCTTTACCTTATGAACAAGCTTGAGCATATGTTTGAAAAGGCAAAGATTCCCAGGGTGGAATGGGAAAGTTTTCTTTATGACGTTGACAAGAATGGCGAACGGACAATTGCAAAATTCAAGAACGTTGCCTCTCTTGTGGACTTTTTTGACCCTGCAAAAATAAGCGATGAAAAAAAGGCATTTTACAAGTTTATCCAGCATCAGCTTGGCAAAGACCCACAAGCCCTTTACCAGAGCCTTTTGTCAGGCTTGCAGAAGTTTAACCAGGCATGGGTTGGCTATAATTATGCTGTTGGCGGAATCCTGCACGGCGGCAAGGACAAGGAAGGCAAATCCATACCTCTCAAATACCTGTCAGGAATAAGCAAGGCAAACGAAGACCTTATGTCAAACTACACATTAAGGAATAACTACAATTATCTGCTTGGTGAAAAAGGGGCAGTAATGCAAAAATTCGGCTATGCTGCTGATGCCAA
Organism: Microcaldota archaeon; assembly: GCA_964581105.1. Lineage (GTDB taxonomy): Archaea > Micrarchaeota > Micrarchaeia > Anstonellales > Anstonellaceae > UBA10161. The sequence continues at coordinate 35,107 of CAZOMB010000008.1, read as the reverse complement.
AACAAGGAGCATGCTCCAGATTGGCATGCTTTATGAGCACCTTGCAGGGTTTTCAACAAGCGGCTGGTGGGAAGGGGCAAGCATGGGCCACAACCTGCTTGGGATGCTTGAACAGACACACAAGAAAAATGCAGACCATCTGAACAGGTACAATGCGTTTTTCCTTAACCTGATTAACTACAAGAGCAAGTATTATGATGCTGAGTTTGTGCAGAAGATCAGGGAAAAAACACCTGATCTTGCAGCAAAGCTTGGGCTTGGAATGACTGCTTCAGAGTTTAACAAGGGAAAGTTTGACAGGAATTTTGAGGAAATGAAGGGCAAGCCAATGGATTCAGGGGCATACAATGCCCTTCTTGAGCGGGGCTACTTGTGGGTAGACAGAAGAAGGGGCCTTGGGTCAGAAATGAGGGCTGACAGGAGAGTGGTTCCCTTTATCCAATATGACAAAAGCCATATGCAGGATGGGCAGGACATACTTGTGCTAAAGTCAAAGTACAACAACGGAAGGGCAGACATAAGGGACTTTACAAAAATGCTTGCATCAACCCCTGCATCAAACTACTCAAGCCGTGAATCAGGCATGGTTATACTGACAAAAGACAAGGATGGAAAGTGGCTTTTTGGAAACCCCATGAAAGCAGAGCATGTTGAAAAGGCATACCAGACTGCAGAGTCTGAAAAGCGCCTTGTAGGAAAACTCAGCGAATCCCTGGCAGGGGGAAAAGCTGACCAGGCAAGCCTGAAAGTGGTATCAGTCAGTGACTTTGCAAATTATGCAAAAGACAAGCGCTACAGCGACATTTTTGGGAAACTCTCATCATTTGACAGGGGCAGGGAAACCTTCCGCTCAGGTGTTTATTCTGCAGGCCTGAAGCTTGCAGATTTCATGTACACATCCTTTGCCCCAAGGATAAAAAGGATGGAAGACTGGTATTCTGCCCAATACCAGGTAAGGCAGGGCCTGCAAAGAATGGCTGAGAGGGCAGGCGAGTTGACAAAACATGGCGAAGATAGGTTTAAGGTTGACGAGAAGTTTTTTTATGGAGGAGAAGTAGGGCCAACCCCCACCAGGTCAGGCATTTATGAAGACAAAGTCACAACCGGCAAGGCAAAGCACATGCCTTTGAAGGATGCTGTTTACCAGAAAATGGAAGAGCTTAAGCAGGGCGACGGCAGCTTTATTGGCAATGCAAAGGCATTTTATTACAAGTTTAGGAGAAGCATTGCAGCAAAAACCCTGAATGAGATATCTGAACAGGAAAGCAAATGGTATTCTGCAAACCTTGAGCTTCGGGCACTCAAGGAGCTGCAATCAGAGGGGGCGATAAGCAAATCAAGCTTCACAAAGCTCAGCTCTGAGGTAAAGGGCGACATAGATTTTTACAAGGAGGGCAAAAAAGAAGCGCAAAAGCAGTATAAGGAATTCAACAGGGAGCTAATAGAGTGGACAGGCAGCCACAGCACAATATATGGGTCAAAGCGGAGCGTTTTTACAATGTACAGCATTCCTGCAAAAATGTTTGACAGCAAATATGCGCAAGGCCTGTTTATGGAGCACTACAATATTGCAGAGTCAAGCACAATGAGGGACCCAAGAACAGCCCTTGGGGCAGGAGAGCCTGGCCATGACTGGATTTCATATGTGGGTTACCAGACCGGGCAAAATGTATATGAGAGGGCAAACCTATGGGCAACAAATGCAATGTGGGAAAAGAATGCGCACACAACCCTTAATTTTGTGTATGCTGTTCACAAGTGGTGGAACGACAAGGTCAGCTTTGCAGCAAGGACATCGTCAGGCTACCCTCCGCCTGTGAGCAATGACATGATAAGCGCCCCGCACTGGCAGACGCCAAAAGTCTCATCATGGTTTACATTCCCCTTTAAGGCAAAGACCTTTTCAGACTTTTTCCATGCAAGGCAGCAGTCGTTCATGGAATACTCTGGGCTTACCCAGGTGATTGGTGCTTACCAGAAAACAGGAATCACAAGGCCAGGGGACTCTGACAGGGGCTTTTTGAAAAACCTTATTGACAAAGGGGGCAAGGGCAGCGAGTGGTACTATAACACCCCATACAATGTCCGCGGCCTTCAGAGGCTTCTTGACAAGACAGGCGATGCTGTCAAGGTCCTGAACGATTGCCAGAATGATCACCTTACTGACGGGCGTGGCAACGACATAAGCTTGAGCGGGGCACAAACCATTGGCCAGGCTTTTGACAAAATTGCAGAATACAAGGCAAAAGGCGAAGAGGAAAAAGCAGAGCAATATGTTGAAGGGGTGGCAAACACAATAAAAAACAATGTTGACCTTGATGAAACGAGGAGGGCATATGTATTGAAGATGATGTCAGGAAGGGACATATCAGAGGACGGGGCAAAAGGCAGGTTCCTTGACCTTTACATAATGTTCCATACAAACGTTTTCAGCCCGACAGTGCCAGGGATGTGGAGCGAAGACCCGATTACAGCAAGGATGCACGCGTTTCCGCAGATTTCAAGAAAAGTGCAATATGCCACTGGCGAATCGCCCCTTGCAATGATGAAAAACTATTATACTCCGGTTTATGAGGATGGCAAGACAACCTTCAAAGACCAGTTCACAACAAGGCAGGATTCAATGCAGGAAGCCTACAGGGAGGACACAACCTCGCTTTTGCACCTTATGAAAATGCAGCATGAAGAGCTTGCCTACTCCCCTCTCAACAGCCGCTCGCTCACTTTTTTCAACCCCCTTCTCTTTGCGCAGAAGAGAGGGCTTAGGGCACTTTATTACCGCCTTGCTGAAAGGACTCCGCTTGGCTCAACAGTCCTTCAAAGGGGACCAGGGCATTCAGACCCATATGGAAGGTATAAGGGAACTGAAGCAGGCTTTGACGATTCATTGACAGCCTTAACCGGTGAAAAGCTCGACGATATTGTAACAGACTCTGCAATGCACCATGTGGAAAAGCAAACAAGCACAGTGGCTGAACGGTTTAAGAGTTGCCTGCCACGCCTGATAGGCAAGAGAAAAGAAACAATAAAGCATGAAAAGACCGGCCTGCCAGTAGATATGCAGTTTGAAATCCTTAAGACAATAATAGAGGCACAGGCAAACAAGCATCGGTTATGAAAAGCCTAAAAATCCTGCCATGCATTATAATTTGGCAAGGGCCAATTGGAATTTGATTTTATGTTGGGTGTGCAAATGAAAAAATGGCTGGTGGCAGCATTTATCTTTTTGGCATTCTTCACAGCAGGCTGCGCGCTTCCATTAAGCCCTGAAGAGAAGCTTGGCCAGCATGACATAACAGTTCCAAAGTATTCAGACCCTGCAGACTATGTTTGCGAGGAGGTTCCAGGGGGAGAGCCATGCACTTGCATGTACTGCGAGGGAAGGGGCAATTGGGTAACAGAACTGGCTAAATTTATTGATGACTGGTTTGACGCAAACCTTGGGGCAGGCAACTGCAGGTTTGAGAGTTGCAATATGGAAACCTATTTAACTGAGCTTGAAAAGGACAGTGACATACATTCACGGACTTTTATGCTCGGGCAAGGTCCTTCATTTGTTTCAACAGACAGTGCAAACCTTTACTGCGAATACTCTTTGCAGCTTGCAACAAAATGGATGAAGGGGGACAATTTCCCGCCAAGGGTCCCTCTTCCCAGCCGGGCAAAATGCTGGCTTGAAAGGAACATTTTGCCTGTTTTTATGTATTATACTGGAAGCACTGCAATAGACCCTTACAGGACAGGGGAGATTGCCCAGGCATTTGACCAATATGACCAGGTATGGCCATTCTCTGCATCAGGTGTCGGGCCTGCATTGATTACAACAGAGGTTGACTTTGACAGCTCAGACCCTGCAAACATAGAATTGGTAAAGCAGCAGATAATTGAGCTTGACAAGTGCGACAAGTGCCTTACTGTCCTTGCAGTGAAAAGCAACGATATGCACGCACTTGAGCAAATACTTGGCATTCCTCCAAACTGGGACATGACATATTATGACAAGGTTGACATAATTGGCTTTGGCTTTCGGGCAAATGACTATGAAACATGCAACCAAGACAAAATACTGTATGAAAATATAAAATTCTCAAGAGACATACTTAAAAATTACCATAAGCCCACAATCATTCTTTATGTAGGCGCGAGCGAGGGGAATAACATAGCCGGCACATGCGAGTGGAGCGCTGAAAAAGTCCACAATTTTTACCAGACAATGTTCGCGCTGACACAGTCTTTTGCAAGCTCAGGAATAATAGCAATGAGCTTTTATGAGTTTGTTGACGGCACAGGCCCTCTCCCATGCGATCCTGATGTGCAGGGCTGCAACTTTGGCTTGTTCAATGCTGACGGCACGCAAAAGCACCCTGAGCTAAATACCTGGTCACACCTTTGCCAGTATTATGGAGTAGAGGAATTCAGAAACCCACTGGTTTATTCAACAAACGGCTTTGGGCAGTCATGCGACTTTATGCAGACAAACAAGATGTCAAATGCAATATCATATGAGATGAACACGCAGCAAGGCTTGAAAACTGATGAGGTCAAGCCAATTGACAAGGAAAAAAAGCTGAACTGCGGCGAAGTCTGCCCATCAGAATTTCCCATGCACAGGCAGGATGTGTTTGACAATACTGGCAACCATTTCAGCAGCAGGGACAGTGACGGAAATGGAATTGCTGACCATTGCGAGCTTTACCCAACAATAGAGGAAAAGGCTGATGATGAGGATGTGAGCGCAACTTATTTCAGGGCAATGCTTGAGCAGGAGAGCAATTTCAAGCAATATGCAGTTTCATGCAAAAACCCTGTGACTTCAAAAAAATGCAATGTTTACAAAGGCCCAGACCCAAACCATGCGCCTTACTATTCAATGGCAGAAATCTGTGCCATGGCAGGAAACCCACCTGACTGCCCAAGGAATTTCAAGTGCCCTTCTGGCAAAAAGCCTTGTGCATTTGGAGTTGCACAGTGCATTGAGCTTCCCGGAGAAGTCAATGAGTTCACAAGGGACTGCGGCGGAACAAGCTATTATCCGTTTGACCCTTCAATGAGCGTCTGCTGCGGAATAAACAAGCTTAGGGAAGCTCTTGACAGGGCAGAAGTATTTGTTGCAAACAATTGGGCTGAGCTTAGCAAGTGCACTGACGGGCTGGATGACAAGGAAAGAGGTTGGACAGTATATTACCTTGCATCAAATGCTTACTATGGGGCAGGCCAAGGCTTGCAAAAAGGAGTTCTCAACACTTTTGTTTATGAGCGGGACAAAAACAGCGACTGCGATGGGGAGCAAAACTACATAGAATACCTTAAGAAAACTTACCCGCCAAACAAGGACGGCCCTAACAATGAATATGGTGCACAGATAATGAGCCGCTTTTTGGATGCTGTTGAGGTTTGCGACAGCGACTGCCCAGGAAGGCCAAGCATAATCTCAAAGGTCATCTGATGCTTTTACTCTTTCCCTTTGCCTTCCAAGCTTTACTGTCTGCTCAATTCTTCCTATGTCCCTTGGAAAGTGCCTTCCCCTCATAAGAAAGTTTTTCTCATATGTCTTTGTCTCAAACTTGCTTGCAACAATATCTGCTGCAGGCTCAGGGTCAAAGTCCTTGCATGAGAATATGTCAAAAGAGGCATAATTCTTGTCAGGGAAAGTGTGTATGCTGATATGCGACTCTGCAATGAGCACTATTCCTGAAACTCCCCAGTCCTCTGGCTTTAGCCCGGAATACGAAAAAGTATACGGGGGCATGATTTTGGTCATGCCAATAAGCTCAGGCAACTCACTCAAAAAATTGTAAACAAAATTAACGTCTTTCAGCTTCTTTTTGCTGCACCCATACATGTCCATGGTCAGATGCGGTCCAAACATTTTCACTTTCCCTCCTCTTCCCGCAAGGGGAAGCGTTTATATTCACCAGTTAGAACATTTATAAACTTTTCCGGAAATTTGAAAAAAAACTCCATTTTAATCCTTTTTTGCCATAAACAAAGCTGCATAATGATTTTTCTCTAAAAAGAGAGCCCTATTAACTCTTTTCTCCCAATTAGGTTCACTAATAGCCGTTTTAGCTTAGTTTTCCTCATTTTTCCTCTCTTTTTCTTAAAACGAAGCTCTAATGCCTGTTTTCAGGCATTTCGGACCGCTTATAGCTTTCTTAAAATTTTCTCCGACGTAAAAAATAAAATCTTAAATTTTGGAATTTTTTCTTCCAAAAAAAGAAAAAATAAGAAAATCATGCCCGCTTAATGCTCCCAGAGGTTGAAACAGGCTCAAGCCTGCATTGCTTTTTGTCCCAATTGCCCATGCAGGCCATGCAAAAAATCGTTTCATCGACTTTTTTTCTCTCACACCTCAAAATTCCCTTGCCTGTTTTTTCATCATACCTTATTAATTTGAATGCAAGCGATGAGACACCAAGCTCGCCGAAAAAGCAAAGGAAATGATTGTGTATGCACTCTTTTGCATCCATAGCTTTCAGAGGCTTTGCATCGCAGGTTAGGAAAAAAGACACATACCGTTTCTTGAATCTTTTTGAAGGGAACATATTATCACTTTTTTCCTGCCAGCCTTTCAAGCAAAGCGCAGGAATGAACAATCTCATGCTGGCTCATGCCAAGCACTCTCATAAACGCACAAAGCTCGCGCGCATTTCTTTGCTCTGATTTTTTCTTTGCCAGGCTGCAGACAACAAAGCCTGCCTTTAGCCTCCTGCACTCTGCAATTGCAAGCCTCATTTTTGAAATCAAAATTCCTCTCCTGAAGCCCTGCTCATGAAGTATATCAGAAAAGGAGAATACGGCAGCCCCATTGCTTTTTTTGATTCCTGTGCAGATTCCGCCGTTGAATTCATAGCATGGAAAATGAAGAAGCACATTTTTCAGCCTGCAAATTTCCATTGCCTCTTTTTTCCCTTTTGGTTCTTTCAAGTTTTTGAGGAGCGAGGCGCAGGCTATTTTACTTATTCCTCTTTGCTTTGCAAAATTTTTCCCAAGGACAATGTCAAGCATCTTATCAACGGTGAATTGTCATTCTTCCTTTTCTGCCTGCAGAAGTGATTCCCCTAAATGCCCTTCCTTTTGGCGCGTTTGGAACCATTTGCCTGTCAATCATTATCACTTCAAAGTATTTTTTCCTGCCATCCTCGCCTACAAAATAAGAGTTTGCAATCTCAAGGTTCCTGTATTTTCTTGCAGCCTTTTCCTCAGCAATCCTCTGAAGTGATTTTCCTGGGGCAAGGTAAGCAATGTTTTTTGCAGGCTTTCTCCCTCCTGAGGGCTTTGGCCTTTTCCTCTGCCCCCTGCCAACAGCAACCCGTGCCAAAAAATAGCCCTGCTTTGCCTTATAGCCAAGCATTCTTGCGCGCGCCAGGTTTGTGGGCCTTTTTATCCTTGCAACTGTGCCCAGCTTTCTCCAAGAAGTTATCCTTTTCCTGTAGACAATGCTCCTTTCCCTGTAATGCTTTTCAAAAGCCTTTTTTATGTACTTGTAAATTCCCATTCAAACCACCGTTGCTATTTGTTTTGTGATGCGCTTTTTTGCATCGCATGCCCATTCGCGTGACGAACCGCACATTCGGGCGCTTGACTTAGCTTCAAAACCTATAATAAGCTTGCTGTTTGCCTTGTTACTTTCCAGCCACTGGCACTTGCCTGTAAATTATTGAGTCGCCTGCAATGCTTCTTTCCCCCACTTTTACATCAATGCCCTTGTTCTTTTGCTCAAACCTTCCTACAATGCAAGTTCCCTTTCTTCCAAGCTTTGGGAGGGACTTTTCAACAGGCGCCATTTCCTCAAGCGCAAAGAAAACTGCCTGGGTCATCGGGATCCTGCTCACAGTTTCTTTTGAGCTTAACGTAAGGTGCTTGTGGTCAATGAAAATCCTTCCGCTCCTGCCATTTTTCATGAATGAAGAAATCTCATCCTTTGCCCTTGCAATTTTCTTTTTCAGCCTTTTTTTCGTGATTTTTGAGAAAACCTTTCCAACGCTTGCCTTGAGTTTTGCGACCCTTCTTTTTGCAAGCCTTACCCTTGCATGGGCAAAATTCCTTTTTGATGAGAGCACCTTTTTCAGGCTTAAAACCCTTTTTTCACATGCCTTTGCATCTTTCCTAAAGCAAATTGCCAGGTTTCTTGTGTCAAGCACAGAGCCACCTTTCATCCTCTCAACTTGGGATTCCATCCTGAAAAGAGAGTTTCTTAATTTTTCAAATTCAGCTGCCCAATTATCCTGTGATTTGGAAAGCGCTGCTCCCTGGGCAAGCTTTTCTGCAGTTAAAAGCTCATCTCCCAGCCTGTCTGCAATCACAACAGCCTCATTAAGCTCTAAGTCGCTTTCTGCTGCCTGGAGCTTTTGGGCAGAAGCTATGCTTGATTCTATTTTTTCCATTGAAGCGTAAAAGTCCCTTGCAGACTCAGCTGTTTCAATGAACTGGTCAAGCGCATTGCCTGTTTCCTTCTCAAGGCCTGAAAGCTTTTTTTTGCATGTCTCAGCTGTTCCGGTCGCCCTTGGCATGAGAAGTTTTTACTCTTTGATGTTTATTAACTTTCTCTTCAGCCCTTTACAACTCCCATTGGCACAAGCTTTGCTACAATGTCAGAAATGCCTGCCTGCTTTACAGATGCTACAACATCATCAACATCCTTGTATGCGCCAGGGGCTTCTTCAGCAAGCAACCCACCTTCAGTTGCCTTTACAACAATTCCCCTTGAGGCAAGGTTGCCATAAATCTGCTGCCCAGTCCATGTCCTTCTTGCCTTTGAGCGGCTCATTGCCCTTCCAGCCCCATGGCATGAAGAGCCAAAGGTATTTTCCATTGCACCCTGCCTTCCTGCCAATACATAAGAAGATGTTCCCATGCTTCCAGGTATGAGCACTGGCTGGCCTGTTTCCCTGTACAAGGGGGGAAGCTCAGCTCTTCCTGGGGCAAATGCCCTGGTTGCGCCTTTCCTGTGAACGCAAAGCATCTGTTTTTTCCCATCAACATCATGCTCTTCAAACTTTGCAATATTATGGCATACATCATAAAGCAAGGGCATGCTCTCACTAGTTCCCTTGCCAAAAACCTCGTCAAATGTTTCCCTTACCCAATGCATCATTATGTGCCTGTTGCAAAATGCATAATTTATTGCGCACCTCATTCCCTTTATGTACTTTTGCGCCTCTGGAGAGTTTATAGGGGCGCAGCAAAGCTCTGGGTCAGGCAATGCTATATTGTATTTTCTTGAGGCTGCAAGCATTTCCCTTAAAGAGTCATCGCACACCTGATGGCCAAACCCCCTTGAGCCGCAGTGTATCATTACAGCAACATTTCCCTTTACCAGGCCAAACTTTTCCGCAACTTCGGGAAGCATTATCTCCTTTATTTCCTGTATTTCAACAAAATGGTTTCCAGCCCCGACTGTGCCAAACTGCGGCAACCCTCTTTTTTTTGCCTTGTCGCTGACAGCAGAAGGATCAGCCCCTTCAATCCTGCCATATTCCTCTGTCCTTTCCTTGTCCTTTTCAGTTCCATAGCCTTTTTCAACTGCCCAGTCTATGCCCTCAGTAATCGCCCTTTCAAGCTCAGGCCTTTCAAGCCTTAGCCTTCCTTTTGCGCCTACCCCTGATGGCACATTCTTGAAAAGAAGGCTGATTAATTGCTTTAATTTTGGTGTAACTTCCTCTTTTTTCAAACTAGTACAAATCAGCCTGACGCCGCAATTTATATCATAGCCAACTCCGCCAGGCGAGATAACTCCATCCTCCATTCCAAAAGCAGCAACCCCGCCAATAGGAAAGCCATAGCCTTCATGGCCATCAGGCATTAAGCACGCGCTTTTCACAATCCCTGGCAATGTGGCAACATTTTTCAGCTGGCCAAAAGTCCTTCCAAGCTCCATTGACTTTAGAACTTTTTCTGTTGCAAATATCCTTGCAGGGACATTCATTTTGCCCTCTTTTTCCATCTCCCAGATAGCATCACTTATTTTCTTCAAAAAACCACCCTTCCTTTAGCAGAATTCTCTTTATCCATTTAATATAAATAGGTGCCTACTTAGTGAACGTCACCGCATCTTCTGAATACCAGCCATCTAGGTCATTGATTTTCAGTCTGTATGCAGCTCCCTTTATTTCATACTTTATCCCTTGCTCATCCTTTCCGACAAAATAAGCGTAACCATTAACAGTTCCTTGGTTGCCGCCAACACTTCCTTCTGTCAGGTTTGAGTCAAAGTCAACGTTTGTCTTTTTTATTGAGTCAATAATTGACTGGAGGTCTGACCAGTCCATCTCAATGCCGTTTTTGAGCTTCAGCACGTACCCATTCCCATCCCTTTCAATCGTCGCTCCTTTTCTTATGTAGTCAGCGTCTAATGCAGTTTGATCTGTTTTGAAGCCTTCACCACCAATTACTATCTGCCTATTGTTATCTTCCAGAAGGTCTGCAAGCTCATTGCGCCTTTTTGCAATTGCAAAGATGTGCTTCCAATGGTTCTCTGTAAGGTCTGTTATCTTTTCCCCTTTTTCATCAAGCAGGTAAAGAGAAACAGACTTTCTTGATTCATCAGAGCTTACTTCTTTTATGCTGAAGGTTGTGACTTCAGAGCCATTCTCTATGATGCCTGATTTCCACTCGACTGTCCCTTCTGAAAATTTAACGTTATAAACCTCTGGCTTGCGGGTTCCGTGCTTCAGGGTAAGTTCGTAGCCTTCTCCATCCTTTGCTTTTTTGTTGATACTGAGAAGTTGCCCCTTTATAATATCCCCTTCTTCAATAGTCACTTCCTCTCCCTTGCTGTTTGTGTATGTGAGCTCCATGCCCTTGAAATCAAGGTAGATTCTCTCCCTAAGGCTGCCATTAAGATCAACCAAAGACTCATAAGCAAGGCTGTATCTAGGGTCTTTCATCTTCCCTTCAGAGTTTGGCATCCAAAAATACAGACTGCCCCTGAGTTCTGGCTTAGACGATTCTGAGTAACCAAATATGCTGACTTCTCTTGTTTCTTTCCTGAAACCATTTGCAAATTCTTCTTCACCTCGTTTTTGCATATTTGCCACTTCACGGACTGCCACGTATGCCGGTAATGGAGGCACGAAGTCCTTTTTTTTATGGGTGCTTGTTGCTGCGCTCGCTTGGAACAATAGCATGATACCACCTATCAAGTGTTTTCTGTTTTCATTAGTGCATTCTTGCTTATTATAGCTTTGTACCCATCAATTTAAATACCATTTGCCACATTATACAACAAGTGGTAATTATGGGGGGCGCAGGCATTGGAGGTACACTTATCCTTTCCGCACTGCTCACAGTTAACTCTGCAGAGTCAAAAGCCAAAAATCCCCTCTCTTTTTTCCCTGGCAGCAAGCCAAATAATATATTAGTCATTAAGAAAAGCCCTCTTCTTGATTTTCCTGAATTTACAAGCCAGACAAGCAGCAAGAAGATCACCGGCACAGCTGGAGGCAAGAGCAGGCCAAAAGTCACAGGGGGCAATGACACTGTTTCTGTGAAAGATAACAGCATTTTTGTTTATTATGGCGGCAAGAAAAAGGAGCTGAAAATCGACAGCCTTGAGCAAAAGTTCGGCTGCGCCAGGCTTGAGGATGCAATATCTGAGAAAACAGAATTTGACAATGGCAGGCAGGAATTCTACTTTATAATGCAAAAAGGAATAGTGATGCTTCACAAGAGAGGGATTGATTACCAGACAAAAGACATGCTGTTTGAAGATGGCTCGTCATTTGGGGAAAAGCCTGTTTATTTTATGCTCAATGACGGCGGAATATTCGCTGCTTCAGAAACCTACTCCATTGTTTGCGCTTACAAACATGGAATCCGCAAATTTTCAACTCTTGGCATGGTTGAAACCTTTGGGCCTCTCAACAACGCGAAGATAGAGAACTTTTACATGAAGGAGATTGACCAGCCGGTTATCAAAATGTTTCCTAATGGTAATGAAGCTGAGTGCATATATCTTGCCTATAAAAATAACTCACCTGCATGGAAAGTAGTGAACATAGAAGAGTATAAAGCAGGGGCAAAAGGAGCTGGAGAGCAAGGAAAGCCAGGAAAGGGCGCAGGCTTTTCTCAGGAAAATCTCATTGCTGGCTGGCAGATTGCTTCACAAGAGGAAAAAACATTATTCAGCAGCAGTATAGTGCAATTTTCAGGCAAGGACACAACAATCTCCTTTGATGAGCTGGAAACAAGGTTTGGCAAGCCTGTTGAGTGCAAAACCATCCCAAAGAGCCTGCTCGGAGTAAGGGGCAGGGTATATGTATCAGGCAATTATGTTGTTGTAATGCCTACCAATGTAATCGATTTGTCGCCTTACAAGAGATTTGCATACAGCCTTTTCTCTTTTGGGCCAATCACAAGCGCCAAAATCGGCTTTGGCATAGACCCGCAAATAGGGGCAGCAGCTTACATATATAATGTAAAAGGGAAAAATTGGCCTTCAGGCATGATATTGGCTGTCTCACTTTTAGATGAAAACAAACAAACTTTTATAAACCACGTTAAAAAAGAGCAAAAAATCGACATCTAGGTTATTTTCCCGTCCTTTATTTTGCTTGTTTTTACTGGCTTTCCATTCACTAAAAGCTTTTTCCCGTCAGCATAAGCAACAAAGTCCTTTATTTGCATGCTTATTTTTGAGAACTGGCCAATTGTGATTTCTTCTGCAGGCTTGCTTTGCACCCCATCAATTTCTACCTTGTCGCCAGGTGCAGCATCAGGGCAGCAGAGCACTTCCAGTTTCCCTTGCTTTTCAGCAGCAAGAAGCATTCCCTTTGACTCCCTGAAGCGGAGGACTGCGGGTTTCAGGTTTTTTACAATGATAATGTTTTTCCCAAGCAGCTCCTCCGGCTTGCAGTAAGGGACAAGGCCAGAGACAATCTGCCGTTCCTCTCCCCTGCCCATCTGCACTTTCTCCACATACAGCTTCTTGGCATGTGGGTGCTTTTCAACTGAAGTTATTTTCCCTACCTCAAGGTCAAGAGATTCCAGGAAGCTTTCCCCTTCTTTTTCCTGCTTTTTGCCAGAGTATTTTGAAGAAAGCCTGTCAATCTCCTTTTTCTCAAGCTTTTTGAAAAGTATTTGCGGCTTTCCCAGCTTGTGCCCTGGCTTGAGTGAAAACTTGCCAATCTCACTCCACTTTTCCTGCTTGGCATTCAGCTGCTTGAAAATCAAGGCACTGGAATTAGGAATGAACGGCTCAAGGACAATTGCCAAGTCCTTTACCTGATGAAGAAGAACATATATTGATGAAGAGCACCTTTCCCTGTCCTGTTTGGCAGTTTTCCATGGCTCGCTCTTCTGGAAATATGCATTCGCTTCTTTTCCTGCTTCCATTGCAGCATGAAGCGCATCCTTTAGGTGCACCTTTTCAAGAAAAGCGCCTATTTTTTCAAATTTCCTGTTCTGGCCCTCAACAAATTCCTTGTCTTTTTTGCTTAATTTCCCGTCAGGCACTTTTCCGTCAAACTCCCTTTGCGCAAATACAAGGGTCCTGTTCACCAGATTCCCTATGTTTGCCAAAAGCTCGTTGTTCAGTTTCTCTGCAAAATCCTTCCATGTAAAGTCTGAGTCAGTTTTCTCAGGCCTGTTTGTAAGAAGGTAATAGCGCCATACATCGGCAGAAATGCCGCTTTGCATTGCATCAGTTCCAAATACCCCGATTCCCTTGCTTTTTGAGAACTTGCCGCCCTCAAAGTTCAGAAACTCGGTTGTTGAAATATGGTGCAGCAAAGTCCAGCCCTTTCCTGTTCCTATCAAAGTGGCAGGGAAAATCACTGTATGAAAAGGCACATTGTCCTTTCCCATGAACTGGTACAGATTTACTTCATCTGGCTTTTGCCACCATTCCTCCCATTTTTCTGTAAGGTTCGCAGTAATTGAAAGATATCCTATAGGCGCATCAAACCATACGTAAAATATTTTGTTTTCCCAGCCCTTTAATGGAACCTGGACTCCCCACTTCAAATCCCGGGTAATGCACCTTTTTTTCAGGCCCTCTTTGCACCAGGCCTTTGCAATCCTGTATGAATTCTCAGACCAAGAGCCCTTTTTTGAGGTTTTATCTATCCATTTTTCAAGCTTTGCCTGCATTTTTGGAAGGTCAATGAAAAGATGCCTTGTTTTTTTCTTGGTTGGCACAGTGCCGCTAATCTTGCTCCTTGGGCTGATAAGCTCGTCAAAGTTAAGCAATTTTCCGCACTTTTCGCACTGGTCTGCCCTTGCCTGCCCATAATTGCAGTGAGGGCACGTGCCTTCAATAAACCTGTCTGCAAGGAACATCTTTTTCTCTTCATCGTATGCCTGTATTGTTTCATCTTCTGTTATGCAGCCATTTTTGTGCAAATCAAGGAATATCTCATGCGTTATTTTTGTGTGAAGAGGGGTTGAAGTCCTGCCAAATATGTCTGTTGAAATCCCGAACCACTCGTAAATTTCCTTGTGTATTTTGTAATACTTGTCGCAAAGCTGCTTCGGGGTAACTCCCTCTTCTAATGCTTTTATCTCTGTTGCAGTGCCATAATCATCAGTGCCGCAGATGTATATGGCATCATGGCCCTTGCTCCTGCAATACCTGGCAAAAACGTCTGCTGACAGCACGCAGCCTATTATATTGCCAAGATGTGGCACATTATTAACATAGGGCAAAGCCGAAGTTATCAATATCTTTTTTGTTTTGTCTACCAGATGGATTACCTCACCAACTCTCGCCCGAAGCCCGCGCTTTCAAGCGCGGGTAAAGGCGTGAATATTTGGCCTGCACATAATCACACCAGAAGCCCACGCCTTTAGGCGAGGGTTGGTGTCACCGGTATTCGGGTCTGGAAACTTATATATACTATATAGTGGCATAATCTCCCCCCTCAACAGAGCCTGGAGGGAAAAAGCGTGTGGGAAAATGGCTTCTGAAACTGACCTCGGTCCATATATTGAAAAGTTCGAAGACTTCTACTCAGCAGCATTGGCTCCAAAAATAGGCAGGCTTCTTGAGAATTACCCTCTGCAAAAGAGCCTTGTAATAGACTATGAGGACCTTGAAAAGTATGACAGGGAGCTTGCAGACCTTCTTGTAAAGCAGCCAGACAATCTTATAGAGGCAGCAGAGCGCTCCTTAGTACAGACACAGGAAGTGACTTTCAAGACAGCACACCCTGACATGGCATTTGAGCCGCATGTCCGGTTTTTCAATTTGCCAGGGCCAGGGCCAATGATACAGGACATAAGCTCAAAGAACATCAAGGAGTTAATATCAATAAAGGGAGTAATCACAAAAAGGGCAGAAATAAAGCACAAGGTAAAAGTAGCAGTATACAAGTGCCAGATGTGCGACGCGCACATGAAAGTGCCAATGACAAAAAGAATGCCAGTTCCCCAGGTATGCGACTCATGCAAAAGAAAAGCACTCAAGCTTGAGGAGGACGAATGCTATTTTGTTGACATGCAGCGGGCAGAGGCACAGGAGCTTTTAGAAAGGCTCAAAGGCGGCTCTCCTGCTGCTCACATACAGCTTTTGCTTGAGGATGATTTGGTTAATACTCTAACTCCTGGCGACACAGTAGAGATAACAGGGATAATGAGGATAAGGCCAGACATAAAGTCAAGGGCAAAAACAGAATCAGCGCAGGTCTATACCCGCTACATTGAGGTAATATATGCAAAAAAGACTCAAAAAGAGTTTGAGGAGCTTGAAATAACAAAAGCTGACGAGGAGATAATACAAGAGCTTGCAAAAGACGAGCACATTTATGACAAGCTTAGAAACTCAGTTGCACCAGGCATTTATGGCCACAATGAGGTAAAAGAAGCGCTTACCCTGCAGCTTTTTGGGGGAACAAAGGAAAAGGCAATGCCCGGAAATGTGCCAATCAGGGATGACATACACATCCTTCTGATAGGCGACCCAGGCGCTGCAAAAACCAGGTTTTTGCAGTATGTGCGGGACCTTGCCCCAAAAGGAATATATGTGAGCGGAAAGTCAGTCACAGGCGTAGGGCTTACTGCTTCTGCTGAAAAGGATGAGCTTGGGGATGGGGGCTGGACCTTAAAGGCAGGCGCCCTTGTTTTGGCATCAGGCGGCATTGCAGGGGTTGACGAGTTTGACAAAATAGATGACAATGAAAGGGCTGCAATGCATGAAGTAATGGAGTCACAAACAGTGTCAGTAGCAAAGGCAGGCATAGTTGCAAGGTTCAGGGCAAAAACAAGCATACTTGCAGCAGCAAACCCGAAGTTCGGAAGGTTTGACCCAAACAAGCTTCCTGGAATGCAGTTTGATATCCCTCCCACAATCCTTTCAAGGTTTGACCTTATTTTCCCTATAATGGATGTTCTTGATGAAACAAAAGACACTGAGCTGGCAGACCATTTGCTCACAATACACAAGACTGCAGCAGAATCAGGGGTTGGAAAGGCATCAGAAGAAGAGCATGCAGAAATAATCGAGTCCCAGCTTCTCAGGAAACTTATTGCCTACTCGAGGAAAAGCATAAAGCCGGTCCTTTCTCAGGATGCATCTGATAAAATAAAGACCTATTATGTTGAGCTGAGAAAAAGGGGCAAGTCAGAGGGCGCAGTCCCGATTACTCCCAGGCAGATAGAAGGGCTGGTCCGCCTTTCTGAGGCTTCAGCAAAAATCAGGCTTTCAAAAACAGTTGAGCTTATTGACGCTGAGCGGGCAATAAGGCTTACCAACTATGTTCTTGACAAGGTGAGCCGTGACAGGGAAACCGGCCATCTTGACATTGACATACTTGCAACAGGAAGGCCAAAGTCACAGGTTGACAAGATAAACACAATACTCAGGGTAGCCCAGGAAATACAAAACAAGCTTGGAGTGGTTGAAATTTCCCGCCTAAAGGACCAGGCAGCAGGGGAAAATGTTGATGAGAGAACAGCACAGCGCATAATTGAGGATTTGATTTACAAGGGGGAGCTTTACAAGGTAAAGCCAGGGTATGTGAAACTGGTTGACCAGTCAGAGTGACCAATAGGTTTAAATACATTTACACGTTAATATACAAAAAGTAACACAGGTGAAAACATGAGTCTGGAAGGCAACATATCCTTTGTACCTAAGAATAAGGGCGATTTTGCAAGGCACGGGGTGAAAATGCTGCAAACCCTTAACCGTAAGTTACAAACAGAATATTACAAGCAGGCAGTTGCATGGCTTGTCAATAATCTCCCCTCTGGCGAGCAGCTTGGCAAGCAAAAGGAAAAAAGGGTTTTTGAGTATTTCAAGAACGCCACAGCACAAGGAAAGACGGACAATGATTCGTTTATGCGCTTGTTTATGCTTGCTGATTTTGCAGAAGCCCACTTTCTTAACCTAAAGATGGTTGTCTCAAAAGAAGACATACCATTTATTGTTGGCAGGTCATTTTTCTTTAATGTCAAGGAAAACACCTATTATGATAACCGGAAACTTGCTGAAAAGTGCTCTGGAGGCACTGTGTTTGAAATGAGTCAGATGCAAAGTTATGTGCTTTACAGCAGGGCCATGCAGTCATTCTCCAATTATAATGTGGAAAACACACTTGATGACCTTAATGAGGTAATCAATGTGAGCCCATCATTCACTCAAGTTTATGAATTGATGGTTTCGTGTTACACTCTTCTTGGAAATGAAAACAAGGAAGAGCTGGCCCGCCAGGCAGTGAATTACGCAACAAAATCCCCAATAGATATGATTCTGATCAAACAGATGGGTGGCGAAAAAGTAGTTTTTACCCTGAAAGAAAAAGGGGCAGTAGTTTCTGACTAATGGCCAAAACGGCTTTGCTCTTGCCATACTCTTTTAAATTCCTGCCCATGATATAGTAAAACGTTTTCTGCAGGTGAATGGAAATAAGGGGTGGAAAAATCCAGTGCCTTTGGGCACTGCCTGTCAAACACCCGGAGTGTTTAACATGAAGATAGAAAATGTTCTCTCAGCCAAAGGACTTGCTTTCCTCATGCTCTTCACAGGCCTTGTGCTTGTTGCAAGCGGCATCAACTTCTCAAAGGTTCTCGGAGCAGAGAACCAGAGCTTCACATTCTTCCAGTTCATAGGGCCAATAGCGGCTGGCTTTTTGGGTGCAGGAGTAGGCGTGCTCTCAGTCCTGCTTGCAGAAGTGGTTTCATTCTTCTGGCTTGGAAGGGAAGCCGAGCTAATCAATATTCTCAGGCTTGCGCCAATGCTTTTTGCTGCCTTTTACTTTGCAAAATACTCAAAAGGAAAGCTCATTCAGGCAGCTGTTCCGCTCGTTTGCATTGGCCTGTTTATTATTCACCCAATAGGCGGCCAGGCATGGTTTTACTCGCTTTACTGGCTAATACCAGCAGTTGCTCTTATGCTTCCTGAGCACCTTTTCCTGCGCTCGCTTGGGACAACTTTCACAGCACACTCAATAGGCTCAATAACATGGCTTTATTTGGTGCCAAGCACACCTGCGCTTTGGCTTGCCCTAATACCAATAGTAGCATTTGAAAGGCTCATGTTTGCAGCAGGAATTTCAGTATCCTTTGTTGCCTTTAACACAGTGCTCTCAAGAGTAGGGGCAATAGCAAAATCAGGCATGATAGCAATAGATAAGCGCTATGTCCTGTCATTTGCCAGGAACTAAAGAATCTATTTTTTCCCTTTCTTTTTCTCTTCCTTGTAGATTCTTACGCTCTTTAATGCGTTTGCCAAATCCCTAAAGCCGTCCAAAAGCTCAAGGGGCAAAGGAACTATTACTGTATTTGAGGCAGTTGGCCCTAACCCGTCTATGGTTTGAAGAGCGCGCAGCTGCATTGCTCCAGGAGTGTCCATCATTGTTGTTGCAGCAGCAGTCAGGTTATGAGCAGCAATCTTGTCGCCTTCTGCCTTAATTATGGTTGCTCTCTTTTCCCTTTCTGCAGAAGCTTGCCTGCTCATCATCCTCTTTAAGTCATCTGGCACATCAACATCCTGAAGCTTGATTGCAGTAACATCCAAGCCCCACTGGTCAGTGCCCTCATCAACAACCCTTCTTATCTTCTCACCTATCTGCTCCCTTTTTGTGAGAACATCATCCAAATTCATGCTGCCAATAACATCACGGAGAGCGGTTTGTGCATACTGGCCCATTGCATATGAGTAGTTTTGTATCTTGATTATTGCGTCCTCTGGGTTGTTTACCTTGAAATAAACAACTCCGTTCACTGAAACAGGTACATTGTCACTGGTCATTACAGACTGCTTTGGTATGTCCAAAGTAAGTATCCTCATGTCCACTTTTCTTAATTCCTCAAGGATTGGGATTACAATAGTTAAGCCAGGCTCCCTTGTGCCTGCATATTTTCCAAGCCTGAAAAGTATTCCTTTTTCATACTGGTAAATTATCCTTAATATCATTGGGATAAGTATAATTCCCCCAACTACTACTGCAGGTAAACAAAAGTCATACAAGCTTGCCATCCCAATCACCAACATCAATTCAAGGCTAATCTTTATTTAACTACTGGATAAACTCCTTGCATGAGAAAACTGTCAATCCATCGCTGCAAAGGCAACTCAATGCGCTTATGGTGCAAAGTAAAGCCTCCCTTAAGAACAGTATTCAATTTCATTCTCATATACTCTGCCCGCTATTTTCCTTCAACCAGGCTCAAAAACTTGTTTTACAGGCTGTGCGGCGCAAAAATAGGAAAAGGAGTTACATTTGGCTTAGGGGCAGCAATAGACATTTTTTACCCAGAGCTAATTGAAGTAGGGGAACAAACTCTCATAGGATATAACACAGTTTTGCTAGGGCACGAGTTTTTGCAAAATGAGTATCGAACAGGAAAAGTGAAAATAGGCAAAAAGGTAATGATTGGGGCAAACTGCACAGTATTGCCTGGAGTGAAAATCGGGGATAATGCATCTGTTTCTGCAATGTCTTTGGTAAACTGCAACATACCATCAGGGCAAACATGGGGGGGAGTACCTGCTCGGAGATTGAAATAAATGAAGGAAAACAAGCGCAAACTCCTGTTCAATCTGCTCCTTATCCTAACAATTGCAGCAGTATTTATTGGAACATACTATTACCTTAGCCAGCTTTTCTCCACCTCTCCTAACCTTCTTATATTTGTGCCAGACTGCCCTCTTTATGTTCTTCTTGCCATTCCCATCCTCCTAAAGCTCATCAACTCCCCATCATACTCTTTTTTCACAGCAATAGGCATGGCAAAATATGGCTTATGGACAGTTTTTATACTTCTTTTCCACTGGGATTACTATTCTTTGCCAGATATGCTTCCAGTAACAGTAATTTTCATAATCGGGCATATTGGCATGGCTCTTTTAGGCGCTGCCCTTCTTCCAAAAAAGAAAATCGCGCTTCCAATAGTTCTCTTGGCACTTGCCTGGTTTTTGCTTAATGACATATCAGACTACTTTTGGGGAACAGTGCCTCAAATCCCAAAAGCAGGGCTTGAATTGGTCGCATTTCTCACTTTCTTAGCAAGTATAGTAATTACTCTTGGCTTTTTTGCCTGGAGAAATAAAATCAGAAAGTTTGCGCCTGTCAAATTTTTCAGAGGGCTCATTCAAAACTAATCAATATCTTTTTATATTTGTTGTTATAGATAGAAGACCATGTCTAGACTAAAACTGTATCCTAACGCCGGAACAGGAAGTGGTCCTCCTTCAACAAAGTTCAATTCAAAGAAGCTACCCCAACCAGAGCAGACATGGAGCCAGAAAATCAGTGAAATAGAAGCCCAAATCGAAGAAAAAACTGTAAAACCTATGCGTGCTGATGCTTTGTTTGAGTTCGAGAAGGTAATATCAAAAAAGTCCAATTTTGATCCAAAAACATTTGAGACAGGCCTGTTTATATCAATCTACAACAAAATAGCAGACAAAACTAATGAAGAGCAATTTATGTATGCAGATGTGACCCCTAACGATCTCTTTTTAGAAGTCAAATTCACTCCAAACAAAGACAATTTGGCTTTAGTTGAAAAAATAGTGGGCAATACTAAAGGATCTGAAGTTAGGGAGTCACTACTCTCCCTCAGTAGGCTATTCTCAGTTGACAAAATCAATTCAGACAAGCTCCCTGGCTTAGTCAGTGAAAAAATAGACAAGAAAGAGGGAGTGGAGCTCTTAAGGGCACTAAAAGAACTAGCTGACCGATTCTCAAAGTATAGTAAGCCCCTTAATGTGGTGTCAGAAGAGATCAAAGTTTTCCCAACAAGCATTATTCTTGATTCAGCTGTTGGCAAATTAACTGAGGGAGCACAACTTAAGCATAAGACAGCGCAAAAACTTATTTTCAGGAGCAGCCTTAGAATGGAAACAAAAGAAGAAGCAGAGCAACTCTGCAATGAATTGATTTTAACTATCAACGAGTTGGAAAAGCTTGGTGTCCATCGGGACATTACTGCTGAGCATATCCCCTATTTTTTCTATCTGCTTGACAAAATTGAAACAGACATGCCTAAACTTCGCGAAGAACTCGTAGCGGCTGTTACAGAGATAACAAAGACAGGTGTATGGTCTGCTAATACGTGGTTGGCAATGCTCACGCACCCAAACTCTAACATAAACAAGTTTGGTGACTTTCTTAAAACGGCTAAGAGCATTGCGGTTACTGTTAAGGCTACCACAGAATCTCTTAATTTCGACGAACATAAAAAGAAAG
The DNA here is from genome assembly GCA_964581105.1 of Microcaldota archaeon. Classification (GTDB taxonomy): domain Archaea; phylum Micrarchaeota; class Micrarchaeia; order Anstonellales; family Anstonellaceae; genus UBA10161. The sequence continues at coordinate 13,475 of CAZOMB010000008.1, read as the reverse complement.
CCACGGGAGAAGACTTGCCACTTAATGACAAGGAGATATTCGATTCAGCTGTTAATAAGATTAGAGATTCCCAAACAGAACTTGACTATATTGAGGCTGCAGAGCTTGTTAGAACATTCAAACTTCTTGCCAAAGCAGAAGAACAAGTAGATGAATTATGCAATGAGATAATTGCAACGGCTAAGAACTTAGAAGATAATACCAGACTTGATACTAGTGTACATATCAGATTACTCTCCGATAAGGCGCCCCATTTAGAAAACATCGAAGACATAAGCAAATTTGGCGATGAGATTGTTAGCGATTCTACTTACTTAAACTAGGCAAAAATAATTGGCTCCTGCTTTGGAGGTGCGGGCTCTTTTTCTTTTTTTGCTGGCGGCTTGCTTGCTGGCGATGGGGGAGGCTCATCTGGCTTGTCCTTTTCCTCTTTCTTCTTTTCAGCAGAGCCGTTTTCCTCCTCTTCTGTTGCCATTTTCTCAATTGCAACTACTGTTTCCCCTTTGTCCATTTTCATTAGCCTTACTCCACCAGTATTCCTTCCAATGACTGAGACTCCCTTTACATAAAGCCTTATCATCTTGCCTCCAGATGAAACAAGCAAAAGCTGGTCAGAGTCTTTTACAGACACAATGCCAACTACCTTTCCATTCCTGCCATGTGTCTTGATATTGATTACTCCGCTTCCGCCGCGCGACTGCAGCCTGTACTCTGAGATTTTTGTCCTTTTGCCATACCCATTTTCAGTCACAGTAAGAAGTGTTTCGCTGACATCAAGTGCCATTCCAATAACTGCATCTTCCTTTTTGAGCCTTATTCCCTTTACCCCCTGGCCAGTCCTTCCAATCTCCCGCACATCCTGCTCCTTAAAGCGGATTGCCATTCCCTTCTTTGTTGCAATTATCATTTCCCTGTTGCCATCAGTCCTTCTTGCTGATATTAAAGAGTCATTTTCCCTCAAGGTAATTGCAATTATCCCCCCTTTTCTTGGCCTTGAGTATTCAGACAGTTTGCTCCTTTTCACAATCCCGTTTTTAGTGACCATTACCAGATACTCATTTTCCCCAAATTCCCTTGTCCTGACCCATGCGCTTATTTTCTCTTCTTTCAGCTCAAGCAAATTCACTATTGCCTTGCCCATTGAATACCTTCCGCTTTGCGGAATCCTGTAAACTTTGAGCCAATGCACCATTCCCTTGTCAGTGAAAAACAGCAGGTAATCATGGGTTGAGGCAAGCAAAATGTCCCTTATCTGGTCTTGTTCCTTTGTTTCTGAGCCAATTACTCCCCTGCCTCCTCTTTTCTGCGCCCTGTACTCTCCAATTGGCACCCTTTTGATATAATCATCCTTTGTTATTATGACTGCAACCTCCTCTTCTGCAATCAAATCCTCAATTTCAACTTCCCCTTCCTCCTCAAGTATCTGGGTTTTCCTGTCATTTCCATACTTTTGCTTTACTTCCAAAAGCTCATCCTTTATTAGCCCGTAGATTTTTTTGTCATCTGCAAGCACAGAAGCAAGGTGCTCAATTGTTTTTGCAAGCTTTGAGTCCTCATCCTTTAGTTTCCCAGTCTCAAGCGCTGTAAGCCTTTGAAGCTTCATTTCAAGTATTGCTGCTGCCTGCTTTTCTGTGAGTGAATATCCTTTAACAAGCGCCTGCTTTGCCTCGCTTGGGCTTTTTGCAGCCTTGACTGCCTTTACAACCTCGTCAATCTTCCCAAGCGCAACAAGAAGCCCCTCTACAATGTGCTTTCTGTCCTTTGCAACTTTAAGCTCAAATTTGCTCCTTCTTGTGATGACTTCTTTTCTGTGCCTTAAAAACTCATGCAAAAGCTCTGGCAGAGAAAGCAATTTTGGCTCATTGTTCACAAGCGCAAGGTTGTTTATGCCAAATGTTGCCTCAAGTGATGTCCTTGCATAAAGCTGGTTAAGTACAACATCTGCATTTGCATCCTTTTTCAAGTCAATCAAAACATGCATGCCTTTTCTATCAGACCTGTCTGCAATGTCTGAAATGCCCTCAATTCTCTTGTTCCTTGCAAGCTCTGCAATATTTTTTACAAGTTCAGCCTTGTTCACCTGGTAAGGAAGCTGGGTAATCACAATCCTTTTTCTCTTGTCCTTTTTTTCAGTTATTTCTGCCTTTCCCCTAATCCTGATTATCCCTTTTCCAGTTGAATAAGCCTCATGTGTGCCCCTTTTTCCAACAATAAAGCCTGCTGTTGGAAAGTCAGGCGCCTTTACATGCTGCATAACCTCATCCAAAGTTATATCTGGCTTGTCAATCATTGCAACCAGGGCATCAACTGACTCTGAGAGGTTGTGCGGCGGCATATTGGTTGCCATTCCAACTGCAATTCCAGATGAGCCATTTACAAGAAGGTTTGGCACTTTGCATGGGAGGACAATCGGCTCCTTCATGGTCGCATCAAAGTTAGGTACAAAGTCAACAGTATTTTTCTCAATGTCAGAAAGCATTTCCTCGGAAAATTTATGCAGCCTTACTTCAGTATATCTCATTGCAGCTGCATTGTCCCCGTCAATTGAACCAAAATTGCCCTGCCCGTCAATTAAAGTATGCCTCATTGAAAAGTTCTGTGCCATTCTTACCATTGAGTCATAAATCGCAGTGTCCCCATGGGGATGAAACTTTCCCAAAGTCTCGCCCACAACTCTGGCGCTTTTTTTGTATGGCTTGTCGTGGGTATTAGAAAGCTCATACATTGCATAAAGGATTCTCCTGTGAACTGGCTTAAGCCCATCCCTTGCATCAGGAAGGGCACGGCCAACAATAACGCTCATGGCATACTCTAAATAAGAGCTTCGCATTTCCCTTTCAACTGCGCGGGGCTCTATTTTGCCATGCTCATAATATTCTGCCATGAAAATCACTAAATATCAATATTTTTGGCTTCTTTTGCATGCATTTCAATGAACTTTCTTCTTGGCTCTACTGCATCTCCCATGAGTATTGTGAACATTTCATCTGCTTTTACTGCATCTTCAATAGTGACTTTTTGCAGCACCCTGTTTGCAGGGTCCATTGTTGTTCCCCAAAGCTGGTCTGGGTTCATTTCACCAAGCCCTTTGTAGCGCTGTATAGATGTTTTGTCTCCCATTTCCTTGAGAAGCTCCTCTTTTTGCGTATCTGAATAAGCATATTGCTCTGTTTTGCCCTTCCTTATCTTGTAAAGTGGTGGCTGTGCAATGTAAATATGCCCTTTTTCAACAAGCTCCTTAAAGTACCTGAAGAAAAGGGTAAGCAAAAGAGTCCTGATGTGCGCTCCATCCACATCAGCATCTGTCATTATCACTACTTTGTGGTAGCGGAGCCTTTTGATGTCAAAATCCTCTCCAAACCCAGTTCCCAAAGCAGAAATGAGTGCCCTGATTTCATTGTTATTAAGTATTTTTGTTATCTGTGCCTTTTCAACATTGAGTATTTTGCCCCTGAGCGGCAAAATAGCCTGGAATTTCCTGTCCCTTCCTTGTTTGCTGCTGCCTCCGGCTGAATCCCCCTCCACAATATAAATTTCTGATTTTGCAGGGTCCCTTTCAGAGCAGTCAGCAAGCTTGCCAGGAAGAACAGTTGACTCCATTGCGCTCTTCCTTCTTACCAGCTCACGCGCCTTTTGCGCAGCTTCACGGGCACTGGCAGCACTTGTGGCCTTTTCAACTATTTTCCTTGCCTGGGCAGGATTTTCCTCAAGATATGCTCTCAGCTTTTCACTCACAATAGAATAAACAACACTCTTCATTTCGCTGTTCCCAAGCTTTGTTTTTGTCTGGCCTTCAAACTGCGGGCTCGGAAGCTTGACAGAAAGCACAGCTGCAAGCCCTTCTTTCAAGTCCTCGCCGCTTATTCTTACTTCTTTTTTCCCATTGTTTGAGGTGGCATACTCATTCAATGCCCTTGTTAGGGCAGAGCGAAACCCAACCAAATGGGATCCTCCCTCAATTGTATTGATATTATTTGCAAAAGAGTAAATATTGTCATTAAACCCGGCATTGTACTGCATTGCAAGCTCAACAAGAACGTCTCCTTGCTGCTTTTCAAAGTAAATGACATCAGTAATCGGGTTTTTGTTCTTGTTTATATGCTCAACAAAAGAAACTATGCCTCCTTCATACTTATTGTCCTCTGTTTCCCCTGTCTGCTCATCCCTTACCAAAATTCTCAATCCCTTGTTCAGGAAAGCAAGCTCCCTCATCCTGTTTGCAATTATATCAAAATGAAATTTTATGTCCTTGAAAATCTTGTTGTCTGGCTTGAATCTGATTATTGTGCCGCTTCCTTCTGTTTTGCCAAGCTCTTTTACAGGAGCGCTTGGGACTCCTCTTTCATACTTTTGCCTGTAATGCATTCCATTTCTTTTGATGTCAACTTCCAGCCATTCTGACAGGGCATTGACAACTGATACTCCTACTCCGTGCAGGCCGCCTGAGACCTTGTAGCTTTTGTTGTCAAACTTGCCTCCAGCATGCAAGATGGTCATTACAACCTCAAGGGCTGACTTTTTTGCTCCTTCATGCATTTCAACTGGTATTCCCCTGCCATCATCAGAAACAGTAACAATGCCCCCTTCTCCCAATGAAACCTCAACATTCTTGCAAAAGCCTGCCAATGACTCGTCTACAGAGTTGTCAACCACCTCATATACAAGGTGGTGCAATCCCCGCTCAGCAGTGTCCCCAATATACATTGCTGGGCGCTTTCTTACTGCCTCCAAGCCTTCCAATACCTGTATGTTTTTGGCGCTGTATTCATCAGCCTTCGGATTGGTTTTGCCATCCATTTTTACCACTAATTTTGAGTCATTTTCTGCCCTAGTTTCAGGGTCTTTTCACAAGCTCATTCTACGACGTAAATTTGACTTAGAATTTATGCCAAAACATGCTTATAAAGGTATGCTTGATTTTGGCCTGAAAAAGAGACTAAAATTGGACCTATTCAGTATGCCTTGTCATGGTGCTCAAAATCAACAAAAAGTATGAAATTTTTTTTCTTGTCAACCTTGAAAGTAAGCACAAAATGTGTTGCAATATGCACTCTCCTATATTCCTTTAGGTTGCCTTTCAAGTTCTTGTAATGGTCTATTGTATCCGGGCTGCTGCCTGTAATCTCAATGATTTTCTTGTTTATCATCCTTACTTTCTTCCTGTCCTTTTTCAAAAGCTTTCTTATCTTTAACTTAAGCTCGTCAGAAAGGTCAAAATCGAACATCTAATCCATCTCGCAGAGGGCGTCAAGCTCCTTTAATGTCATTTTCCTGTTTCCATACTTTTTCATATGCCTATTGCTAATTTCAAGCACCTTTTTGACATACTGGTCATTCGCCTCTTTTTCCACTAGCTCATCGCCGTAGATTTCTGCGAACTTGTTTATTGCTTCTGACTTGTCCCTGAGGTTGAACTTTGCCTTTATCACTTTAAGGACCCAGTTGGTATAGTCATTCAGGTCAACTTGTGCAGATACCATCATATCACCTCAATATATAGTCTGTATATAGTTGAAGTATATAAACCTATGTCTTGTTTAACAGTTAGTTTTTTCTCTTTTTGGCCGCACCATGCATATATAAGGTATCATAAACTCTATCTGCCAGATTCATAGTATGGAAGGCATGCCAGAAAAAACCAACAGTGCTTTCAAGAGCACCTGCAAAATCCTGTTCAGGGAAGAGATAGGCGATCTTGCAGAATTTGAGCCCTATCTCAAGGAGGCAATGCTTCCAAATACAACTGCAAACTGCTCGGTCTCAGGAAAGCAAATCATTCTTTCAGGCAGCCACTACCCAAAAGCCGCAAGGTTTGTTTCGCAAGACCAGGTAGAAAAGCTCAAAAAGCCGCAGCTTAGCATAAACAGCATAAAAGATATTGACTCTCTTTTTGAGGCAGCAGCAGAGCAGGCAACATTCTGCGGCAACAAGATATTCGGAAAAAACATTGAGGTTTGCATGGCAGACAACTGCGTTGACTGCTCAAATATTTTTTATTCGCATGACATTTTCCAGTCAAAGAACGCTGCTTTTTGCTCTGTTGGCAGGTATTCTGAGTCAATTTTCGGAGTCACTTTCTTCAGAGGAATAAGCCACTGCATCCGCTGCATAAGATGTGCATCAGTATCAACCTTTGGGGCTGCAAGATGCTTTGAAACTTACCTTTCTGACAATGTCTCTGACTGCTACTATGCAATCAACTGCTCAGGTTCTTCTGACTGCATGTTCTGCTTCAACCTTCGCAACAGCCGCAACTGCATAGGCAACCTTGAGTTGCCCCGCGAAAAATACCTTGCCCTGAAAAAAAAGCTGGTTTCAGAAATGGCACAAACCCTTTGCTCAAGAAAGAGGATATTCTCACTTGGGAAAATTATGGCCTGCAAAGACCAAGGAGAGCAAGCAATTCCATTTTCTCCTCCTCCAGCTTCAATTGACAGGGCTTTTTCTTCGGCAACCAAAATTGTACTTGGAAAAGAACAAGCAAGCGCAGCAAAGTTCGGCAACTGGCTTTCAAGCCGCTCGCTTGGAGTGAAAAAAGTCAAAGGAAAAAGCGAAGAGCCTGCTTACAGGGCAGAAATTCCAATGGTTGGAAATTCTGCAAAAGGGAACCTTGCAAGCTTCAAGAGGGCAAACGAATCAAAAGCAAAAATCAAGATTGGGCAAGCAGAAGATGTCTCTCTTTCAGGAATTGCAAGCAAGGCAGGCAAAATAGCAGTCCTGACTCATGAGTTTGTTGAGGGCAGGAACAATAATGCAACAGAAACCCCTTCCCTTGCAGACAGCAGCAATGTGCACAGGCTATGGTATGGGATTGCATCATCTGATTCTGCCTTTTCCTCCATAGTCACAGAGTCAAAGTATATTTTCGGTGGAGGGGAAAGAATACTCAACTGCGAGTTTTGCATCAGCTGCTTTAACCTCACGCGCTGCAAGAACTGCTTTGAAACAGACAGCTCTTACCTGTGCAGCTCATGCTTTTTTTGCCATAACTGCGAGAATGTTGAAGAGGGCATATTCTGCTTCAATGCAAAAGGCTTGCGCTATGCAGTATTCAACCAGCAGCTTCCAAAAGAGGAATACTTTCGCATCAAAAAAATACTGCTTGATTACATAAACAATGAACTTGAGAAAAAAGGAGGGCTTGACATCAGCATTTTCAGCCTTGGCACGAGAAAGAATAGCAAATAGGGCCTACTCTATTTCCCCAACCAGCTCCTCAAGCAAGTCCTCTAAGGTAACAATCCCGGTAAAATCTCCTTTGTCATTTACAACTATTGCTATGTTCCGGCCCATTTTCTGGAGCTTTGAAAATGCCGCATTTGCCTTTTCCCTCGCATGAAGTTTCACAGGGCCGATTGCAATTTTTCCCACAGCCCAGTCAGGGTTCTCATAAAGCGCCCTGTTTATTGTCTTTATGCTGACTAAGCCTGTCACATTGCCTTTTTTGCTCAGCACTGGAAATCTGCTGTACTTGCTTTCAACCGCTTTTCTCTGCGCATCCATAACAGTCATTGATGAGTGAAGGCAGACAACCCCTGGTTTTGGGGTCATTGCCTGTTCCACAGTCCTGTCATTGAATGCAAGCACGTTTTCAATGAGCTGCTTTTCCTTATCTGTTATTCCCTTGTGCTTTGCCCCAAGCTTCACAGCAGTCCTTACATCATCCTCAGTAAATCTCTCAACTGTGGTTGCGCGGGAATAAACCCCTGGGATTATCTTGTTTATCTGTTCAAATAAAATTACAAAGGGGAATGAGACATAGTAAAAGCCCTCAAGGACAGGGGCAATTGCAAGTATTGTCTTTTCTCCATAGCTTGTTGCAAAGCTCTTTGGCGTGATATCCCCAAAGGTCAGCAAAAGAAAGCTCATTATCCCTACTGCAACCCCTATCCCTGCTTCGCCAAACAGGGCAATTGCAATTGATGTGGCAAGCGCTGATGCTGCAATGTTTGCAATATTGTTTCCAATAAGTATTGAGATTACGACTCTTCTTCTCTTTTCTCTTAGCCTTGCAACTGCTTTTGCGCCTGGCACATTCTTTTCAACAAGCGATCCCAGCCTTATGCTTGACATTGAAAGGAATGCAACCTCGCTTGCCGCGAAAAACGCAGATATGCCAAGAAATATCCAAAGCAAAGCCGCCCCTAAGTAAAGTTCCATGTGGATAGTTCATTCTCTTTTGCTTAAATCAGTTTGCCTTACGAGCAACCAGTCGTCTCCCCACAATCCATGCAGACTTCGCAGCTGCCATTCTGCTTTACTTTCATTGAGCCGCATGCCAGGCATTGCGTGCCAGTAAAGCCCTGTGTTTTTGCATCCCTTGACATTGAATCAAAGTCTGCTTCTTTTTCGTCATCCTGTCTTTTGCTGGATGGCTCAACAAGCTTTACTTGCGACTTTTGCTCCTCAATGCGGGGCACAGGCGCTTCTCCGTTCAACTGCTTTACATGAACAAAATCCTGCCTGTTCAAATACTCATAGCCAAGCACCCTGAAAACATAGTCAATTATTGATGTAGCATTTTTGACTGCCTCATGGCCAGTCACAACACCTGCAGGTTCAAAGCGCGTGAATGTGAATGAGTCTACAAACTCCTCAAGCGGAATCCCGTATTGCAGGCCCTTTGAAACAGATATTGCAAAGCAGTTGAGAAGTGCCCTGTATGCTGCGCCTTCCTTGTACATGTCAATAAATATTTCCCCAAGCGCTCCTTCCGGGTATTCGCCTGTCTTCAGGTAAACCTTGTTCCCCCCAACTCTTGCCTCTTGCACAAAGCCCCTTCTTCTTGTTGGCAGCTTTCTCCTGTTTATCCTTCCGATTATTTTTGACTGGAGCTGCGCAGGGCCGAACGAATCATCAATCTGCTCGCCAAGCCCAAGCAACTGCGCAAGCTCATCCTCATCAACATCAGCAGTTGCATTCAAAGGCTGGGAAAGCTTGCTTCCATCCCTGTAAAGGGCATTTGATTTCAGCATATGCCTCCAGGAAAGCATGTAAGCGTCTTTCATGTCCTCAATAGTTGAGTCAGAAGGCATGTTTACTGTCTTTGAGATTGAGCCTGATATGAACTGCTGGGCTGCTGCCATCATTTTTATGTGCCCAACATAGGAGATAAACCTCTCTCCTTTTTTGCCGCACTTGTTTGCGCAGTCAAATACTGGATAATGCTCTTCCCTCAAATGCGGCGCGCCTTCAATTGTCATTGTGCCGCAAACATATTCATTTGCCTTTTCAATCTGCTCTTTTGTAAATCCGACTTTTAAAAGAAGGTCAAACTGCGGCTCATCCATTTCAGCGTCAGTTATGCCAAGCCCTTTTATGAAATCCTTGCCAAGCACATGCCTGTTAAAAGCAAACCTTATGTCAAATGCCTTTGCAAGCTGCTTCTCTACCTTTGAGACTTTTTCTTTTGTAAATCCGCGTGAAATCAATGACTCCTCATTTACATGCGGGCAGCCCTTCAGGCTTGCATGGCCTGTGCAGTAAACCTCAATGTCCTTTATCTGCTGCTCATCATATCCCAATCTTTTGAGCGCCTTTTTCACTGACGCATTCACAATCTTAAAGTACCCGCCCCCTGCAAGCTTCTTGAATTTCACGATGGAAAAGTCAGGCTCAATGCCAGTTGTGTCACAATCCATCTGAAGCCCTATTGTTCCAGTAGGCGCAATCACAGTAACCTGCGCATTCCTGTAGCCATGCTTTTCCCCAAGTGAATATGCCCTGTCCCAGCACTCGCGCGCAGCCTGCAGCAAATAGCCTGGGCAGTGCACCTCATCAATTCCCATTGGGGTTACGGAAAGCGCCTCATAATCGTTTTTGCCTGCATTGTATGCTGCCCGCCTGTGGTTTCTTATCACGCGCAGCATGTGCTCCCTGTTCCTCTTGTATGCTGAAAAAGGCCCAAGCTCGCGCGCCATTTCAGCAGAAGCAGCATAAGACTCTCCGCAAATAATTGCACTGATTGCGCCTGTTATTGCCAGTGCCTCTGGGCTTTCATAAGGCACTCCGAGCACCATGAGAAGTGTGCCAAGGTTTGCATAGCCTAATCCCAAAGTCCTGAAATCAAAGCTTCTTTTTGCAATGCTTTTTGCAGGGAACTGGGCCATTAAAACAGAAATCTCAAGCACAATTGTCCACAGCCTTGTTGCATGCTTGAATGAGTCAACATCAAATACTCCCTCATCACTCAGGAATTTCATAAGGTTCAGGCTTGCCAAATTGCATGCAGTGTCATCAAGGAACATATATTCTGAGCACGGGTTTGATGCATTTATCCTGCCGTCAACAGGGCAAGTATGCCAGTCATTTATTATGTCATCATACTGAACGCCCGGGTCTGCGCATGACCAGGCTGCAAATGCTATCTGGTCCCACAAATCTTTTGCCTTGAGCCTTTTCATTACAGACCTGTCAGTCCTTGCAACCAGATTCCAGTCTGCGTCATTTTCAACAGCCCATATGAACTTGTTTGATATTCTCACCGTATTGTTCCCGTTCTGGCCTGAAACAGTTGTATATGCCTCGCTTTCATAATGAGTATCAAGGACCGGGAAATTTATCCCTTTTCTTCCCTGCTTTGCAAGTGAAAGCACCCTCAGTATATAGCTCAATGGCACATTTTTTGACAAAGCCTGCACAACTGCAAGCTTTATTCTTTCATTTTTCAGGTCAGTTGTCTGCTCTGCCTGTGCAATTTTTACAAGGTTTTCAAGCTGCTTTGCGCATGAGCGGCTTCCTGCGACCATTGCAGCGACCTTTTGCTCTTCCTTCATTTTCCAGGAGATGAATCCCTCTATGTCAGGGTGGTCAATGTCAACTATAACCATTTTTGCTGCCCTTCTTGTTGTTCCGCCTGATTTTATTGCCCCAGCTGCCCTGTCATTGATTTTCAAAAAGGACATCATTCCAGATGAATGGCCGCCTCCTGACAGCCTTTCGCCAGAAGCCCTTAAGCAGGAGAAGTTTGTGCCTGTGCCTGACCCATACTTGAAAAGCCTGGCTTCGCGTGTTACAAGGTCAAAAATGCCGCCCTCATTCACCAAATCATCGCTTAATGACTGGATAAAGCACGCATGCGGCTGAGGCCTTGTATATGCATCCTTAGATGCTTTCACTTCCCCTGTTTTTGGGTCTGGGTAATAATGGCCCTGTGCACTTCCTTTTATTCCATATGAATTTGCAAGCCCTGTATTGAACCATTGCGGTGAATTTGGGGAGCACATCTGGTTAATCAGCATATGGGCAAGCTCATCCTCAAATGCCTCTGCGTCTGATTTTGAGGCAAAGTAATTGTGCTTTTCCCCCCAGTGCCTCCAGCAGGCTGCAAGCCTTTTTACAACCTGCTTGGCAGATTTTTCGCTTCCCTTAAGAATTCTCCCCTTTGAGTCCTTTAAGGGATTTCCATCCTTTCCATACTGCGGGACACCTGCCTTTCTGAAATATTTTTGAGCAATTATGTCTGTTGCAACCTGCGACCATGAGCTTGGCACCTCAACATCATCCATCTGGAAAACAATTGACCCGTCAGCATTCCTTATTATTGATGAGCGAAACTCATATTCAACTGAATCTACCGGGTCTTGGCCTTCTTTTGTAAAAAGACGCTTTACCTGCATTCCTCCATGCTTTTCTTGCTGCTTTGAAACAGTTGCTTCAGCCATGGTTACACCGCGCCTTTTTTGGCAAAAGCAAGCAGAACAAGGGGGAAACAGACACGATATCACATTTCCCAAAACCTCTTAAAACCACAATATATAGTGTTTCAGAGGGAACCCAACCACAACCTGTTGTGCTTGCATAGTTTATCGGAGGTTCACATTTATAAGCCTTTTTTCTTTCTCAGTGCATCTGCCGTGCAAAAAAGCCAGACATTTACAAACATTATTTAAGCTAGCGCTCATTACTCTGAAGCGTGGGTGTTATGCTTGGCAAAAACTAAGACTAATCCTTCAACCGGCACTTTTGCAGTAAAGGCAGGCTTGGCGCAAATGCTAAAAGGCGGGGTAATAATGGATGTTATTGACCCGCAGCAGGCAAAAATGGCAGAAGAGGCAGGCGCAGTTGCAGTAATGGCACTTGAAAGGGTTCCTGCTGACATAAGAAAGGCAGGCGGGGTTGCAAGGATGGCAGACCCTGAAAAAGTACTTGGGATAAAGTCAGCTGTAGGGATACCAGTAATGGCAAAATGCAGGATAGGCCATTTTGTTGAAGCCCAGGTTCTTGAATCACTTAAAGTTGACTATATAGATGAGTCAGAAGTTTTGACACCAGCAGATTCAGAGCACCATATTGACAAATGGCAGTTTTCAATCCCCTTTGTTTGCGGATGCCGTGACCTTGGCGAGGCATTGAGAAGGATATCAGAAGGAGCTGCAATGATAAGGACAAAAGGCGAGGCAGGAACAGGCAATATAGTTGAGGCAGTCAGGCACATAAGGGCAGTTAACAATGAAATTTCCTGCCTTAAGGGAAAAAGCCAAAAAGAGCTTGCTCAAATTGCGCACAATATGCGGGCCCCTGTTTCTCTTGTTGAAAAAGTAGTTGAGCTTGACAGGCTTCCAGTAGTTAATTTTGCTGCTGGCGGGATAGCAACCCCTGCTGATGCTGCCTTGTGCATGCAGCTTGGGTGCGATGGAGTATTTGTTGGCAGCGGAATATTCAAGTCCTCTGACCCGGAAAGAAGGGCACAGGCAATAGTTGAGGCAGTTGCGCATTTTGCAAGCCCTGGAAAAATAGCAAAGGCATCAGAAGGTCTTGGAAAGCCAATGGGCGGCCTTGAGATTGACAGCTTAAGTCAAAAGCTTTCAGATAGGGGAATCTAGTGAAAAAAATCGGAGTGCTTGCCCTGCAGGGTGATGTTGAGGAGCACATAAACACTTTGCTTTCTGCTTCTGAAAAGTCAGGAATACCTGTGCAGGTTGTTGAAGTGAGGGAAAAGCAGGACATGCAAGGGCTTGACGGGATAATACTGCCAGGGGGGGAGTCAACAGCAATTTCAAGGCTCATTGAAAGGGCAGGGGTAATGGGCGAGATTTTAAGAATAAGGAAAATAATGGGAACATGCGCCGGGGCAGTGCTTCTTGCAAAGCAAGTGCACAATGCACATGAAGACCAGCGTTTCCTCTCTTTGATGGACATTTCTGTTGCAAGAAATGCATATGGCTCCCAGCTTGACTCATTTGAAGCCAGGATAACAACAGTATTTGGAAAAATAGACGGGGTTTTCATAAGGGCACCCAAACTTTCCATTTCCTCAGAACAAGTGCAGCCAATGGCATTCCACGGAGAAGAAGTTGTTGCAGCCTACCAGAAAAAGTCAAACAGGCACTTTCTTGCCCTTGCTTTCCATCCTGAGCTTACAACAACAAAATTCCACGAATTTTTCCTGAAACTTTAGGGAGTGGCAACGGTGGGGCATGCGGTAGTGTAACTTTAACCAGGGATGAAGGGCATTAGCAGCCCTTCAACTGTTG